>NZ_CP141799.1:2887155-3502041 GCF_035621475.1 Pseudomonas paeninsulae | reverse complement strand
AGCCTGTAATCAGACTTGCGAGCGCGTTGAGCAACAAGTTGAGCTCCAATCTGGAGCAGCCGCGATGAGTTGGGACCTGGCTAATCCATTTGTGCTCGACATCGGCGTGGTTGCCGACGATATCGACGGCCTCGGGCATGCCAATAATGCGGTCTATGTCAGCTGGCTGGAGCGCTGCGCCTGGCGCCACTCGCAATACCTGGGCCTCGATCTGGCCGAATACCGCCGGCTCGACCGGGCCATGGCGGTGTTGCGCCATGAGATCGACTACCTGGCTAGCGCCTATGAAGACCAGGAGCTGCAGATGGCCACCTGGATTGTCGAATCGGATCAGCGCTTGAAGATGGATCGGCGCTTTCAGCTGGTCCGTCCAGCGGATGGCATCACCCTGTTGCGAGCCAAGACCACGTTCGTCTGTATCGAACTGTCCAGTGGCAAACCCAAGCGCATGCCGGTCGAATTCGTCGAAGGCTACGGCCGCGCTTTGCAGTTGCCCTTTCCGCTGGAGCTTTGACTCGCGCGGTTATTGCAGTTGCGGGGCGAGGAACAATGCATTGTTGTCGAGCATTACCAGGTACTGCTTGGTCTCTCCTGCCTTGAGTAGAACCGACTGGCCGCTGGCCAGGCCAGCTGCATCGCAGTTGTCAGCTGATTTCAGGCGTGCCCTGAGATAGAGCGTGCCGGCCGGCACATCCAGGCTCACCGACTTGCCGGCTGGCAGTTGTGCCACCGGCTTCTGCTCCACGAGTAACTCGACAGCGCAAGTGTTGGGCACCTTGCGGTCGCGGCTGATAACCAGCTGGGCCGTGTCTTCGGGGGCGGGTCGCAGTGCGGGTTCGCCGGTTTGCCGTGACTCTGCTTGGCTCAGACCGAGGCTGAAGTACAGGCTGGCGAGCAGTATAAGGATGCGCATGTTCGTCCTCCGTGGCGTTGTAGTGTCTCGGTAATGGACTCCCTGAAGCCGGCGGCGTTCCATTTCGTTGGTGTACGCCTGCCTTGGCGGGCATTTCATTCAGGGCAATTCGCTGGGTACACTACGCGGCGTTTTTTCGAGATTTTTTCTATGCAGATCGCCCTTGCACCGATGGAAGGATTGGTCGATGAGATCCTCCGCGATGTGCTGACCCGGGTCGGTGGCATCGACTGGTGCGTGACCGAGTTTATCCGCGTCACCGAGCGAGTGCAGCCCGCCTCGACCTATCAGAAGCTGGCGCCGGAACTGTTCAGCGCTGCGCAAACGGCGGCCGGTACGCCATTGCGCGTGCAGTTTCTCGGCTCCGATCCGCAGTGCCTGGCAGATAACGCGGCCTTTGCCTGCGGCCTCGGTGCGCCGGTGATCGACCTCAACTTCGGCTGCCCGGCGAAAACCGTGAACAAGTCCCGTGGCGGCGCGGTGTTATTGAAAGAGCCGGAACTGCTCCATGCCATCGTCCGCGAGGTGCGTCGCACGGTGCCGGCCGGGATACCGGTAACGGCCAAGATGCGCCTGGGTTTCGACCATAAGGACTACGCCCTGGAATGTGCCGAAGCACTGGCCGAAGGCGGGGCGTCGCAGCTGGTGGTGCATGCGCGCACCAAGGTCGAGGGCTACAAGCCGCCGGCCCATTGGGAGTGGGTGGCGCGGGTGCAGGAGGTGGTCAAGGTGCCGGTGTTCGCTAATGGTGAGGTGTGGACGTTGGACGACTGGCGCCGTTGTCGCGAAATCAGCGGCGTCGAGGACATCATGCTTGGCCGCGGCCTGGTGGCGCGGCCGGACCTGGCCCGGCAGATTGCCGCGGCGCGGGCCGGGCAGGCCGTGGTCGAAATGGACTGGGCCGCAATGCAGCCCTTGCTCGCCGATTTCTGGCGGCAGGCGCGGCGCAAGATGTCCCCACGCTATGCCCCGGGACGCTTGAAGCAATGGCTGGCGATGCTCACCCGCAGCTATCCCGAGGCGTTCGCGTTGTTCAATTCGCTGCGCCGGGAGAACGATTGCCAGCGTATCGATGCGTTGCTCGGGATTGATTGTCCCGCTGACCAACCGGCAACAACCGGCTTTTGTCGGGTGGGGTAGCCGCTGAGCCGCTATTCGGTCAGGGCTGCGGTTTGTGCGCGGCATAACCCATCGTTGCGCTGTGCCTGCTGGCGTTCTTCGGCTCGCGCGGCGTCTTTTTCGGGGTTCTTCGGGCGCCGCGCGCTTCCCTGGAGTGAGCCGCGGCTTATCCGACTACGGTAGTGCGCATGGCACTACTCAGCGGCCGCCGCTGACATCCAGCAGGGCGCCGCTGGTGTAGGACGCCTGTTCGCTGGCCAGCCAGAGAATCGCCTGGGCGACTTCCTCGGCCAGACCGCCACGGCCCATGGGTACGCTCTGGCTGACCCGGGCGACCCGTGCCGGTTCGCCGCCGCTGGCGTGGATCTCGGTGTCGATCACCCCTGGGCGCACGGCGTTGACGCGAATACCTTCGGCGGCGACTTCCTTGGCCAGGCCCAGGGTCAGGCTGTCGATGGCGCCTTTGGCGGCGGCATAGTCGATGTATTCGCCGGGCGCGCCGAGGCGGGCTGCCGCCGACGACAGATTGACGATGGCGCCACCGCTGCCGCCATGGCGGGTCGACATGCGTTTCACCGCCTCACGGGCGCAGAGAAAGCTGCCGAATACGTTGACGGCGAAGACCCGCTGCCAGCGGCCGAGGTCCATCTGTTCCAGGCGCATCTGCTGTTCCAGTATGCCGGCGTTGTTGACCAGCACGTCGAGGCGGCCGAAGTGCTGGTCGATGCGGGTGAACAGTCGCAGTACCTGGGCTTCATCGGCTACGTCGGCCTGCACGGCGATGGCCTGTCCGCCGGCCGCGACGATTTGTTCAGCCAGAGCCTCGGCGGCTTGGTTGTGCTGGCGGTAATTGAGGCATAGGGCATAGCCCTGGGCTGCTGCCAGCCTGGCGGTGGCGGCGCCGATGCCGCGGCTGGCGCCGGTGATCAGCATGACTTTACGCATGGGGCGGGTCTCCGGGATGGTCTGGCTGCGGCTGGCTGCGTGGCACGGGTGTTTCGCTGCGTGGCCCTTCAGGGCGTCGCCAGACGCTGGCGGGTGTGTGCCAACAGTGCGCGGAACTCGGGCAATGGCAGCGGTTTGCTGAACAGGTAGCCCTGGTACAGGTGGCAGCCCTGTTGCGTGAGAAAATCCAGCTGCTGCTGTTGTTCGACACCTTCGGCAATGATCTCCAGGCCTAGGCTGCGCGCCATGGCGACGATGGCGCGGATGATTTCCGCGTCGTTGGTATCATTGGGGGCGTCGCGGACGAAGGATTGGTCGATTTTCAGCAGGTCCACCGGCAGGCGTTTGAGGTAGGTCAGCGAGGAGTAGCCGGTGCCGAAATCGTCCATGGCGAAGCTGACGCCGAGCTTCTTCAGGCGATTCATCTTGGAGATGGTGTCCTCGATGTTCTGGATGACGATGCCTTCGGTGATTTCCAGCTTGAGCATGGGATTGGGCAAGGTGCTGTTGCGTAGGCTGCTTTCCACGCGCTCGACAAAGTCGTTGTGGCGGAACTGGCGCGGGCTGATGTTGACGCACAGGCTGAAGTTCTCCGCATCGATCAGCCCTTCTTCAAGCAGTTGCGCGCAGGCATGGCAGGCTTCGGCGAGCACCCAACCGCCGACTTCGAGGATCAATCCGCTTTCTTCCAATACGTGGATGAACAGTGCTGGCGACTGTGGGCCAAGGGTTGGATGGAGCCAGCGCAGGAGTACCTCGGCGCCAATGATCTGGCCGGAGCGGGCATCCGCCTGGGCCTGGAAGTACAGCTCGAACTCACCGCGCGCCAGAGCCAGGTGCAGGTCATTTTCCAGGCGTAAACGCTCGCTGGCGGCTTCCTGCATGGTCCGGCGGAACAGCTGGACGGTATTGCGCCCGGAGTCCTTGGCGCGATAAAGGGCGATGTCGGCGCGTTTCAGCAGGTCGGCCGGGGTGGCGCCGTGGTCGGGGATCAGGGCGATGCCGATGCTCGGTGTGACCTGCAGGCGATGGCCGTCGATGAGCATGGGCTCGGCCAGCAACTTGCGCAGTTTTTCCGCGACAATGCGGGCCTGGCGGGTGACGGCCGAGCGATTGCCTTCAAGGCCGGAGAGCAGGATGACGAACTCGTCGCCGCCGAGGCGGGCGACTGTGTCTTCCAAGCGTATGCTGGCTTCCAGGCGGGCGGTAACCAGTTTGAGCACGGTATCGCCGACCGGGTGGCCGAGCGAGTCGTTGATGTGCTTGAAGTGGTCGAGATCGAGAAACAGCAGGGCGCCGCGCAGGTCGTGACGCTTGAGCAGGGCGATCTGCTGGGTCAGGCGGTCCATCAGGAGGGCGCGGTTGGGCAGGTTGGTCAGCGAGTCGTGGTAGGCCAAGTGCTGGATCTGCGCCTGGGCTTCCTTCAACAAGCTGATGTCGCGGGCGGTCAGCAGCAGGCAATCGAGACCGTCCAGGTCGATCGGCTCGACCGACACCTCCACCGTCTTGACACTGCCGTCACGGTGCTTGCCGAGCATCTCCCGGTGCGTCACCCGGCCGTCGCGCTGGAGCATTTCGAGCATCTCCTGGCGCTGTCTGGGGTCGGCCCAGATATTCAATTCCAGGGCCGAGTGACCGATGACCTCCTCGGCGTGGTAGCCGGTGAGGCGGTAGAAGCCTTCGTTGACCTCGATATAGCGGGCCGTATCGCGTTCGGTGATGGTGATGGCGTCGGGACTGGAGTGAAAGGCCTTGGCGAATTTTTCCTGGCTGGCCTTGAGTGCGGCCTCGGCTTGCAGGCGCTCGCCGACGTCGCGCAGGGTGCTGAGGATGCACAGTTGGCGGTCGACCCGGATGAACCGGCTGGACACCACGCAGGTCAGTTCATCGCCAGCCTTGGTGCGGTAGCGGGCTTGCTCGTTGTTCAGGCCCTGCTGCGCGGTGAGCTTGTTGTACAGGTGCAGGCGTTCGTCGCTGTCGGCCCAAAAGTTGGCCTCCGGGCCGCTGCGCCCGACGATCTCCTGCGGCGTCCAGCCGAAGACCTGGCTGAAGCTGTCGTTGATTTCGACGAATACGCCGTCGCGGATACGCGACACACAGATAGGGTCGGGGCTGGCCTGGAACAGGGTGGCGAATTTCTCTTCCGAAGCGGACAGGCGTTGTTCGCGCTGTACCCGTTCGCTGATGTCGATGAGGATGCCGGCCATGCGCAAGGGCTGGCCTTGTTCGTCGCGATAGAGCTTGGCGGTACTCTCCAGGTAGTGCACTTCCTTGTTGCTGTAGATTGCCCGGTAGGTGACCTGGTAGTCCTGCTCAGTACCTTGCGTCAGGTCCTGGTAGGTCTGGCGCATGGTGCGCCGGTCGTCCAGCGGCACATGGCTGAAGAACTCGCGAAAATCACCATGAAAAGGCGCCTGGCTCACACCGTGCAGCGTTGCGGCGCGGGCCGAGGCAAACAGCATGTTGCTCGGGATGTGCCAGTCCCAGGTGCCCAGGTCGGCCGACTCCAGGGCCAGGGTCAGGCGTTCCTGGCTGTTTTTCAGGGCCTGCTCCTGAACACGCTGCTGGGTGATGTCGCGCACCGTCAACACCAGGCAGGTGCGTCCGTCCAGCTCGATTTGTCCGCCGAACAACAGGTTGTCGCTGACGCTGCCATCGCGGCTGTACAGGCGCACTTCCAATTCGTCCAGGCTGCCTTGGCGCGACGCCTCAAGCATCCGCTGGCGATCATTGGGGTCGGCCCAGATGCCCAGTTCCAGCGAGGTGAGCCCCAGGGTTTCGTTACTTTTCCAGCCGAATTGCCGCTCGAAAGCCGGGTTGACCTCGACGAAACGCCCGGTTTCCATATCGGTGATCACCACCGCGTCAGGCGTGTGACAGAACGCCTGGGAGAATTTTTCCTCGCTGTTGCGCAGTGCGGCTTCGACCCGCTGGCGTTCGCTCGTGTCGAGAAAGGTGCAGAGTAGAAAGGCTTGCCCGTCCAGTTCGATGTATTGGCTGGACATCACGCCATCGAGAATGCGCCCGTCGCGGGCGCGCATCTGTACTTCCTGGATGACCGGTTCGCGGCTGTTCGGCGCAGCACGGCGTAGATAGTCGCGCTGCTGGTCATGCACCCAGAGATTCAGGTCGAGGGTCGAGCGGCCAATGATCTCGTCGGTCGGCCAGCCGAAGGTGCTGGCGAAATGCTGATTGGCCTCGGTGATCATGCTGTCGGCGAAACGCACCAGTAGAATCACGTCCGGGCTGAGGTGGAACAGATTGGCGAAGCGCTGCTCCGAGTTGAGCAGTGCCTGGGCGCGTTGTTGCTGTGCGGTGATGTCGCGGATGACGCCGAACATCTGTTGCTTGCCGCTGTCGTCGGTCTGCAGGCTGCCGCTGATTTCCAGCCAGCGCAGGCTGCCGTCCGGCCAGCGGATGCGATGCTGCAGGGCGTGGCTGCTTGGTACGCCGTCGAGCACGGCCTGGAACATCTGCAGTACCGCGCTGCGGTCTTCTTCCGGGATCAGTTCGATGTAGTCGATCCGGGTGCGCAAGGGGCGGGTCGGGTCCAGACCGAACAATGCCTGGGCGCCACGCGACCAACTGACCTGGCCGCTTGACACCTCCCAGTACCAGGCGCCCAGTTGCGCGCCGTTGAGCGCCGCCAGCAGGCGCGGGGCGTCGTTCCAGGTGTTCTCGAATACGGCCGGATCCAGGGCAGGAATGTGCGGCAGCGGTGGCCGGTTGTCACTGGCGTTGGCCATTGGCAGCCTTTTGGTTATGGGGTGAGCTGTGCTGGGCGTGAGATGCACTGCGGTACAGGGTCAGGCAAAGGGCCCTTCGTCACCGTTATACGCCTCACGTTAGCCTTTGCGCAGGCGCCAGTGCAAGACCGTCGCGCTGCGCATCGAGCAACTGCATAAAAGCCCGTGCGGCATTCGATAGGGTGCGCTCGGTGTGCGAGATATAGCCGAGCTGGCGCGACAACTGAATGCCGGGCAGCGGCAGGCGGGCGACCTGCTCGTCGAGCATGGTACGTGGCAGTACGCTCCAGGCCAGGCCGATCGACACCATCATCTTGATGGTTTCCAGGTAGTTGGTGCTCATGGCGATATTCGGCGTCAGCTCCTGGGCTTCGAACAGGCGCCGTACGATGTGGTGGGTAAAGGTATTGCCGCCCGGAAATACTGCCGGGTGGCGGGCTACGTCGGCCAGACTGATTACGCCACTGCGTGCCAGCGGGTGTTCGGGCGCGGCAACGAAATCCAGCGGGTCGTCCCATACCGCTACCGCATGCACCGGCTCGCGGGTCTCCGGGGCCAGGGTGATCACCGCCAGCTCGGCGCGCCCGTGGAGGACTTCTTCGTAGGCCACTTCGGAGTCGAGAAACTGGATGTCCAGGGCCACCTGCGGGTACGCGCGGGTGAAGGCGCGCAGCAATGGCGGCAGGCGATGCAGGCCGATGTGGTGGCTGGTGGCCAACGTCAGTCGGCCGCTGACCTCGCCGCTGAGGTTGTTCAGGGCGCGGCGGGTATCGTCCAGCACATTGAGAATCTGGTAGGCGCGTGGCAACAGGGCGCGGCCGGCCTCGGTCAGACTGACCTCGCGACCCAAGCGGTCGAACAGGCGCACATTCAATTGCTGTTCCAGGCTGGCGATGCGTTTGCTCACGGCCGGCTGGGTCAGGTACAGGCGTTCGGCGGCCTCGGAGAAGCTGCCAAGCTCGGCGATGGCGATAAAGGCATTGAGGGTGGCGAGTTCCATGGCAAAAGCTCCAGACGGTAGGCCTACGCTGCAAGGGCAGCGCTGTGAGCCCGCGCGTGCAGTCTGAGGTTTATAACCTATTGCTATTCCTGATAGGAATACTTTGGATGAAAAATATGAATTTGAGTAATTCAATCCAAAGCCATAGGATCACCCTATAAATACAGGGCTATTCGTCCTTGAATAGAAACACGCTGATGAGGGAATCGCTGATGGCCGGCAAAACGCTCTACGACAAGCTCTGGGAAATGCATGAGGTGAAGCGCCGTGACGATGGTTCGTCGCTGATCTACATCGACCGCCATATCCTCCACGAGGTGACCTCGCCGCAGGCCTTCGAAGGGCTGCGTCTGGCTGGGCGCAAGCCGTGGCGCATCGACGCCAACATCGCCACCCCGGATCACAATGTGCCGACCACCAAGGCCGAGCGGCAGGGCGGTCTGGAGTCCATCGCCGATGAAGTCTCGCGCATTCAGGTGCAGACCCTCGACGAAAACTGCGACGAGTTCGGCATCCTCGAGTTCAAGATGAACGACGTGCGTCAGGGCATCGTCCATGTGGTCGGTCCGGAGCAGGGCGCGACCTTGCCGGGCATGACCGTGGTCTGCGGCGATTCGCACACCTCGACCCACGGCGCTTTCGGCGCTTTGGCCCACGGCATCGGCACCTCCGAGGTCGAGCATGTGCTCGCCACCCAATGTCTGGTGGCCAAGAAGATGAAGAACATGCAGGTCCGCGTGGAGGGGCAGTTGCCCTTCGGCGTGACTGCCAAGGACATCGTCCTCGCGGTGATCGGCAAGATCGGCACCGCCGGCGGTAACGGCCATGCCCTGGAGTTCGCCGGCAGTGCGATCCGCGAGCTGTCGCTGGAAGGACGCATGACCATCTGCAACATGTCGATCGAGGCGGGCGCGCGCGTCGGCATGGTCGCGGTGGATGAGAAGACCATCGCCTATGTCGACGGTCGCCCGTTCGCACCCAAGGGGGCGGATTGGGACAAGGCGGTCGCCCAGTGGCAAGACCTGGTGTCCGACGCCGATGCGCATTTCGATAAAATCGTCGAGTTGCGTGCCGAGGACATCAAGCCGCAAGTCAGTTGGGGGACTTCGCCGGAAATGGTCCTGGCCGTTGATCAGCGCGTGCCGGACCCGGCGGTCGAGGCCGATCCGGTCAAGCGCGACTCCATCGTCCGCGCCCTCAAGTACATGGGCCTGAGTGCCAATCAGGCGATCACCGACATTCAACTCGATCGGGTATTCATCGGCTCCTGCACCAACTCGCGTATCGAAGACCTGCGCGCCGCCGCCGCCGTGGCCAAGGGGCGCAAGGTTGCCGCGACCATCAAGCAGGCCATGGTGGTGCCAGGCTCCGGCCTGGTCAAAGCCCAGGCCGAGCAAGAGGGTCTGGATCAGGTGTTTATCGCGGCCGGCTTCGAATGGCGCGAGCCAGGCTGCTCCATGTGCCTGGCGATGAACCCGGACAAACTCGGCAGTGGCGAGCATTGCGCGTCCACCTCCAACCGCAACTTCGAGGGTCGGCAGGGCGCCGGTGGACGTACCCATCTGGTCAGCCCGGCCATGGCGGCGGCGGCGGCGGTGACCGGCCACTTTATCGATGTGCGTGAATTGATCCAGGCCTGAGGAGTCCGAACATGAGAGCTTTTACTCAACACACAGGCTTGGTTGCGCCGCTCGATCGCGCCAACGTCGACACCGATCAGATCATTCCCAAGCAGTTCTTGAAGTCGATCAAACGCAGCGGCTTCGGCCCCAACCTGTTCGACGAGTGGCGCTACCTGGATATCGGTCAGCCCAATCAGGACAGCTCCAAGCGCCCGTTGAACCCGGATTTCGTGCTGAATTTTCCGCGTTACCAGGGCGCCAGCGTGCTGCTGGCGCGGGAGAACTTCGGTTGCGGCTCGAGCCGCGAACACGCCCCCTGGGCGCTGGAAGAATACGGTTTTCGCGCGATCATCGCGCCGAGCTTTGCCGATATCTTCTACAACAACAGCTTCAAGAACGGCTTGCTGCCGATCATTCTCGACGAGTGCGATGTCGATGAGCTGTTTCAGCAGAGCGAAGCCTGCGAAGGCTACCAACTGACTGTCGACCTGGGCGCGCAGACGGTGACTCGTCCGGATGGCAAGCAGTACCGCTTCGACGTCGACGCCTTCCGCAAGCATTGTCTGTTCAACGGTCTGGACGATATCGGCCTGACCCTGCAGGACGCCGAGGCGATCCGCTCGTTCGAGGTCGGCTATCGGCAGAACCAGCCCTGGCTGTTCCGCGACGCCTGAGAGGTAGTGATGAGCGACAAGCTCCATATACAAGTGGTGCAGCGCCAGTTCGGCGAGCAGGCCAGCGCCTACCTGAGCAGCACGGTGCATGCCCAAGGCGCCGAGTTCGCCTTGCTCCAGGCCGAGCTTGACGGGCATGGCGATGCGCGCGTGCTCGATCTTGGCTGTGGCGCCGGGCATGTGAGCTTCCACGTCGCGCCGCTGGTCGCCGAGGTGGTGGCCTACGACCTGTCCGAGCAGATGCTCGCTGTGGTGACCAGTACCGCTGCGCAGCGTGGCCTGGATAATGTGCGCAGCGAACGCGGCGCGGCCGAACACCTGCCCTTTGCCGATGGCAGTTTCGATTTCGTCTTCAGTCGTTACTCGGCGCATCACTGGAGTGATCTCGGGCTCGCCCTGCGCGAAGTGCGACGGGTCTTGAAGCCCGGCGGTGTAGCGTGTTTCATCGATGTGGCGTCTCCTGGAAGTCCGTTGCTGGACACCTATCTGCAGACCGTCGAGGTGCTGCGCGATACCAGTCATGTGCGCGATTATTCCGCCGCCGAATGGCTGCAGCAGGTGAGCGACGCGGGCCTGTATCCACGCAGCCACGTTCGCCAGCGTCTGCGCCTGGAGTTCGCCTCCTGGGTCGAGCGCATGCGTACACCCGAGGTTTTCCGCGAGGCGATCCTCGCCTTGCAGAAGTCGGTAGGCGCTGAAGTGCGCGAATATTTTGAAGTGGCCGCTGACGGTTCCTTCAGCACCGATGTCGTGGTGTTGTGGGCCGAGCGCTGAGAATTGCTGGCGCATGGGCGCCTAACGAGAGGATTGCATGAGCAAACAGATTCTGATTCTACCCGGCGACGGTATTGGCCCGGAAATCATGGCCGAGGCGGTCAAGGTGCTGCAGCTGGCCAATGACAAGTTCGACCTGGGCTTGGAGCTGTCGTTCGACCAGCTGGGCGGCGCCGCCTATGAGCAATACGGCGTGCCCTTGGCCGATGAGACCCTGGCGCGCGCCCGCGCCGCCGATGCGATCCTGCTCGGCGCGGTGGGTGGGCCCCAGTGGGATGCCATCGATCCGGCCCTGCGTCCCGAGCGCGGCCTGCTGAAGATCCGTTCGCAACTGGGTCTGTTCGCCAACCTGCGCCCGGCCATCCTCTATCCGCAGTTGGCCGATGCCTCATCGTTGAAGCCTGAAGTGGTCGCCGGTCTGAACATCCTGATCGTGCGTGAGCTGACTGGCGGCATCTACTTCGGCAGTCCGCGTGAATCCCGCGTGCTGGAGAATGGCGAGCGCATGGCGTTCGACACCCTGCCGTACAGTGAGAGCGAGATCCGCCGTATTGCCCAGGTCGGCTTCGACATGGCCCGTGTGCGCGGCAGCAAGCTGTGCTCGGTGGACAAGGCCAACGTACTGGCCTCCAGCCAGCTGTGGCGCACCGTGGTCGAGGAAGTGGCCAAGGATTACCCGGATGTCGAGCTCAGCCACATGTACGTCGATAACGCGGCGATGCAGCTGGTGCGCGCGCCCAAGCAGTTCGATGTGATGGTCACCGACAACATGTTCGGCGACATTCTGTCGGATGAGGCTTCCATGCTCACCGGTTCTATCGGCATGCTGCCGTCTGCCTCGCTGGATGCCAACAACAAGGGCATGTACGAGCCGTGCCATGGTTCGGCGCCGGACATTGCCGGGCAGGGTATCGCCAATCCCCTGGCGACTATCCTCTCGGTCTCCATGATGTTGCGCTACAGCTTCAGCCAGAACCAGGCCGCCGATGCCATCGAACAGGCCGTCAGCAAGGTGCTGGATCAAGGCCTGCGCACTGGTGACATCCATTCCGTCGGTACGACCAAGGTCGGCACTGCGGCCATGGGTGATGCGGTAGTCGAGGCGTTGCGTAGTCTGTAATCTTCTAGGCTCTCCGGAGAGTTTCCGGCGGTCTGTTCATATAGGTGTAGTGGTTATGAAACGTGTAGGTCTGATCGGTTGGCGTGGCATGGTCGGTTCCGTGCTGATGCAGCGCATGCTGGAAGAGCAGGATTTCGACTTGATCGAGCCGGTATTCTTCACCACCTCCAATGTGGGTGGTCAGGGGCCGGCCATCGGCAAGGACATCGCCTCGCTGAAGGATGCCTACAGCATCGATGAGTTGAAGAGCCTGGACGTGATCCTCACCTGTCAGGGTGGCGACTACACCAGTGAAGTCTTCCCCAAACTGCGTGAAGCCGGTTGGCAGGGCTACTGGATCGATGCGGCATCCTCACTGCGCATGGCCGATGACGCGGTGATCGTGCTGGATCCGGTCAACCGCAAGGTGATCGATCAGCAGCTGGATGCCGGGGCCAAGAACTACATCGGCGGCAACTGCACCGTCAGCCTGATGCTGATGGCCTTGGGCGGCCTCTATGAAGCCGGTCTGGTCGAGTGGATGAGCGCCATGACCTACCAGGCCGCGAGCGGTGCCGGCGCGCAGAACATGCGTGAGTTGATCAAACAGATGGGCGCGATCCACGGATCGGTCGCCGATGAACTGGCCGATCCGGCCAGCGCCATCCTGGATATCGACCGCAAGGTGGCCGAGGCCATGCGCGGCGAGTCCTTCCCGGTGGATAACTTCGGTGTGCCGCTGGCCGGCAGCCTGATTCCTTATATCGACAAGGAGCTGCCCAACGGCCAGAGCCGTGAAGAGTGGAAGGCCCAGGCGGAGACCAACAAGATTCTCGGTCGCTTCAAGAACCCGATTCCAGTGGACGGCCTCTGTGTGCGCATCGGCGCCATGCGCTGCCACAGCCAGGCGTTGACCATCAAGCTGAACAAGGACGTGCCGCTGTCCGACATCGAGGGTCTGATCAGTCAGCACAACCCTTGGGTCAAGGTGGTGCCGAATCAGCGTGAAGCCAGTATCCGTGAGCTTGGGCCAACTGCCGTTACCGGCACCCTGAGTGTACCGGTCGGGCGTCTGCGCAAGCTGAACATGGGCTCGCAGTACCTGGGCGCCTTCACGGTAGGCGACCAACTGCTGTGGGGCGCCGCCGAGCCGCTGCGCCGCATGTTGCGGATTCTGCTGGAGCGTTAATAACGTCTGTAGTGAGTTTTGCCTGAGCATGCTCAGTTGTAATGAATAGGAGCCAGCTGAGTCGATGATCGAGGTATTGAGCGATCATCGGCGTAGCTGGCTCCTTTGCATTTGTGGGGCTGCGCTATACAGTGCGGTGCTTATCTAGTCAGAAGCCTGTCCATGACCCGTACCTTTGATATTGCCGTGATCGGTGCCACCGGTAGTGTTGGCGAAACCCTCGTGCAACTGCTCGAAGAGCGCGATTTCCCCGTGGCCAATCTGCACCTGCTGGCCAGCGGCGAGTCGGCCGGGCGTTCTCTGTCTTTCAAAGGCAAGAATCTGCGGGTGCGAACCCTGGAAGCCTTCGATTTCTCCAGCGTCAGCCTGGTTTTCTTTGCCGCCAGTGAGGCGATTACCCGCAGCTATGCGCCCAAGGCGCATGCGGCCGGTTGTACGCTGATCGATCTGGCTGCCGCGTTGCCGTCCGAGCAAGCGCCTCGCGTTGTGCCTGAAGTAAACCCGCAGGTCTTGAAAACCCTCAGTGCCCCCTATCAATTGACCAGCCCGAGTCCCTCGGCGATTGCCGTGGCAGTGGTACTGGCCGCTCTGCGCGAGCAGATCGATGTGCTGCGTGTGGCGGTCACCGCTTGTCTGGCTGTTTCCAGTCGTGGCCGTGAAGGGGTGTCCGAGTTGGCGCGGCAAACCGCTGAGCTGCTTAACGGTCGCTCATTCGAGCCACAGTTGTTCGACCGGCAAGTTGCATTTAATCTGCTGGCTCAAGTGGATACACCGGATAGCGACGGCCATGGTGCTTTGGAAAAGCGCCTGGCCAGTGAGCTCAAAGAGTTGTTTGCTCGGCCACAGCTAAAAGTCTCGGCAACGTGTGTTCAGGCGCCGGTGTTCTTTGGCGACAGCCTCAGTGTGTCGCTGCAGGCAGATGCTGCTGTCGATCTGCCTGCGATTTGTACGGCTTTGCAGGCATGTACCGCCCTGGAGTATGTCGAGCCAGGCGATTATCCGACGGCTGTAGGCGATGCAGTCGGTCAGGATGTGCTGTATGTAGGCCGCGTTCGTGGTGGGCAGGATGACCCAGCTGAGCTCAATTTGTGGATTGCGTCTGATAATGTGAGGAAAGGCGCCGCCTTGAACGCTGTGCAATTGGCTGAGTTGTTGATAAAACACTATCTGTAAAAGATACTTAGCTAGAAATCTGAATAAACTTTCGAGCTTAGCAACATTGGCTGAGTTGGTTGCTGAATGGGGAGCCACCTTCGGGTGGATGCAGGCAGCAGCTCTCAAGACCCTCTCGGATATCGAGAAAAAAGATAAAACAAGGGATAACGCTATGGTTCGGGTTCGCAAACTGGTGCTGGCAATCGCAGCTGCTTCGGCACTGTCCTCCGGTATGGCGCACGCGCTGGGGCTGGGTGAAGTGACCCTGCAGTCGGCGCTGAATCAGCCATTGGTGGCTGAGATCGAATTGCTGGAGGTACGCGATCTGGCTTCCAGCGAGTTGCTGCCGAACCTGGCGTCCCCTGAAGAGTTCACCAGGGCTGGGGTCGATCGCCAGTACTTTCTGACTGACCTCACGTTCACTCCGGTACTCAAGCCGAATGGCAAGAGCGTCATTCGCGTGACCTCAAGCAAGCCGGTACGTGAGCCTTACCTGAATTTCTTGGTCGAGGTGCTGTGGCCCAATGGCCGCCTGTTGCGCGAATACACGTTGCTGCTCGATCCGCCTCTCTACTCGCCGCAAACCGCTGCCGCCGCTGCGCCACAGCTGCCAGTAGCTGCCCCGGCGCCACGCCCGCTAGCCGCTCCCATTCAGCGTTCCGCCCCGCCAGCCAGTGCTCCGGTAGCGCGTGCGCCAGTCGCCGCGCCAAGTGCCCTGCAAGGCAGTGAATACAAGACCACCGCCAATGACACCCTGTGGGAAATTGCCCAGCGTGTGCGCGGTGGCGGCAGCGTGCATCAAACCATGCTGGCCATTCAGGATCTGAATCCTGATGCCTTTATCGGTGGCAATATCAATCGCCTCAAGAAAGGCCAGGTGTTGCGTCTACCCGAAGAGCAGCAGATCAAAAGCCGTGCCCAGACCGAAGCCGTGGCCCAGGTTGCTGAGCAGAATGCGGCCTGGCGCGAGGGGCGCAGCGTCGCTGCCAGCGCCCGTCAGTTGGATGCGACTAGGCGCAGTGTCGCTGGTGCCGCACCAGCCGAGGCCAAAACTCAGGACAGCCTGAAGCTGCTTTCCGCCGATAGCGGCAAGGCCGCCAGTGGCAGTGACGCAGGTGCTGCCGACAGCAAGGCACTGAGCGACAAATTGGCGGTGACCCAGGAAGGCCTGGATTCCACTCGCCGCGAGAACGAAGAGCTGAAAGGGCGCATGAGTGACCTGCAAGGTCAGCTCGAAAAATTGCAGCGTTTGATTCAACTGAAAGATGATCAGTTGGCCAAGCTGCAGGCGGATCTGGCCGCGCAAGGGCAGGCTCCTGCCTTGGAAGCTCCGGCCTTGGCGGCAGTACCTGCAGCTGCGCCGGTTGCCCCTGCGGAAGCCGAAGCTCCCGACTTTAACTACAGCGAGGAACCCGCGGCGCCAGCTGCTGAGCCCCAGCAGCCGGACGCTCAGCCTGCTGTAGCCGTTGAGCCTGCCGCGGCGCCCGTCGCCGAGGCGACGCCAGCTCCGGTGGTAAAAGCTGCTGCGCCAGTGGCTCCGGCCAAACCTGTTGAACAGCCGCCACAACTCAGCGCTCTCGATGATCTGCTCGCCAATCCTATGCTTCTCGGGATTGCCGCTGGTGGCGCTTCGCTCTTGCTGCTGATCGGGTTGATGATGTTGTCGCGCCGCAACGCATTGAAAGAAGCCGAGTTGCAAGAAAGTCTGGCCGCCGAGAGCAGTGGCAATGATTTCGATAGCGATATGGAACTGCCGGCCGACAGCTTCCCCGATGACCTTCTCGACAGCGCCGACAGCGCCGACAGCGCTGAACCAGGCGATGAGCGTGTGATTGCGCAGACCAACGATGCGCTGGGCGAGGCAGACATTTATATCGCCTATGGTCGCTTCAATCAGGCTGCCGAGTTGCTGCAAAATGCCATCAACGATGAGCCGCAACGCAGTGACCTGCGACTCAAGTTGATGGAGGTTTATGCCGAGTTGGGTGATCGCGATGGTTTCGCCCGCCAGGAAAGCGAATTGCGCGAAATAGGCGGTGCCGCCGCCGAGGTCGATCAACTGAAAGGCAAGTATCCGGCAATAGCCGTTATTGCCGGTGCTGGTGTGGCTGCCAGCGCCTTGGCCGATGATGATTTTTCCAGCTTCAGTCTGGATGATCTGAGCCTGGATGAGCCTGATCAGCCGGCCGCAGCGGTAGATGACCTGGATGATGCCTTCGATCTGAGTCTGGATGATCTCGAATCCGACCTTGAAGCCGATCTTGAGCGTGAGCTGCATGCTCCTGGCACCGATGCTTTACTGACCGACTGGGACAGCCTGTCATTGGCTAGTGATCTGGATTTGACTGCCCCGGCCGAGTCGCTGGCGGATAAAGACGATGACCTGGAATTCGATCTGAGCCTTGACGATGAGTCCGCCGATAGCGTGGAGTTGGAGGGGGAGCTGGCGGATTTCAGCCTGGAGTTGGATGCCGAGAGCAAGTCGGCAGTAGCCGAGGCCGAAGACGATGAGTTTCTGTTGAGCCTGGACGACGAGCCGACTGCCGAGCCAGCTGCTGATGAGTTGGCCGGGTTGGGTCTCGACCTGTCGAGCGATTCCGAGGTTGACGAATTCGACCTGTCCGATGATTTCGATCTGTCGCTAAACGCTGACGCTCCGGTTCAGCCCAACAGCGATAGTTTCGCTGCCCAGCTCGATGAAGTGACCGCGGAGCTGGATCAGTTCTCGGAGAGTCTGGATCAGCCCGCCGACTTGACTCAGCCTGCACCTGCACCTGCACCTGTCGCTGCGCTGCAAGGAATGGATCTGGATGGCGATGATGATTTCGATTTCCTCTCGGGCACCGATGAAACGGCGACCAAACTCGACCTGGCGCGCGCCTACATTGATATGGGCGATACCGAGGGTGCGCGTGACATCCTCGATGAAGTGATCGCCGAAGGTAACGATGATCAGCAGCAGGAAGCGCGTGAGCTGGTCACTAACTTGGTTTGATACATGTCTGATGCATTGCCCGCAACGGCAGCCGACTCGGCTGCCGTTGGCATTTACAGAGTCGCCCTCGGCGTCGAATATAAAGGCTCGCGTTACTGTGGCTTTCAGCGCCAGCGTGCCGGCGTGCCGACAATCCAGGCCTCCCTGGAAAAAGCCTTGTCGAAAGTCGCGGGTGGCGCCCCGGTCACCTTGAGTTGTGCCGGGCGCACCGATGCGCTGGTGCACGCCAGTGCTCAGGTGGTGCATTTCGATACGCCGGTCGAGCGTTCCACACTCGCCTGGGTCATGGGAGCCAACAGGAATCTGCCGACCGACATCAGTGTAGTGTGGGCCAAACTGATGCCGGCACACTTCGATGCGCGCTTCTGTGCCAAGGCCAGGCGTTATCGCTACGTGATCTACACCGATCAGGTTCGCCCGGCGCACATGGCTGAGGAAGTGACCTGGAATCATCGACCACTGGATATTGAGCGCATGCGCGAAGCGGCGAATGCCTTTGTCGGGACCCACGATTTCAGTGCCTTCCGCGCCCGCCAGTGCCAGGCCAAGTCGCCGATCAAGACGGTGCACCACCTGAAGTTGATCGAACATGGTCGCTTTATCGTGCTGGATATCCGGGCCAATGCATTCCTGCATCACATGGTGCGCAATATTGCCGGGGTATTGATGACCATCGGCGCTGGCGAGCAGCCGGTGGAGTGGGCGCGTGCGGTGCTGGAGACCGGAGTGCGGCGTACTGGTGGGGTGACCGCACATCCTCACGGGTTGTATCTGGTGCAAGTCGACTACCCGCAGGAGTTCGACTTGCCCACGCGTTATCTCGGGCCGCACTTCCTCGCGGGGCTGCCGGATGTGGCGGCAGACGCCTAGGCATTCCTTTGCTACCATCGGTTCTTTGCTGGAGGTATTCGCCCGTTGTCAGTCGTTCGCTGCAAGATCTGTGGAATTACCCGCGTAGAAGACGCATTGGCTGCTGTTGAGGCTGGTGCCGACGCCATTGGTCTGGTGTTTTATGCCAAGAGTCCGCGGGCCGTAACGGTGCCGCAGGCGCAGGCGATCCTCGCTGCGTTGCCGCCGTTCGTGACCACGGTGGGGCTGTTTGTCGATAGCACTCGCGGCGAATTGAACGCTATTCTCGATGCCGTGCCGCTGGATCTGTTGCAGTTCCATGGCGATGAAACTCCGGCCGCCTGCGAGGGCTTTCGGCGTCCCTACATCAAGGCGTTGCGGGTCAAGCCGGGCGTCGATATTGCTGCGCAGATCGGCCTGTATGGCTCTGCGGCGGGTGTTTTGCTGGATACTTTTGTGCCGGGCGTTCCGGGCGGTACCGGCGAGGCGTTCGACTGGTCATTGGTGCCTCGCGGCCTGCATATGCCGATTATCCTGGCGGGAGGCTTGACGCCCGGGAATGTACACGCCGCTATCGAGCAGGTGCAGCCCTATGCGGTGGATGTCAGTGGCGGCGTCGAGGCGAGCAAGGGGGTGAAGGATCGCGACAAGATTCATGCGTTCGTACGTGCAGTCAGGAGTGCCTGAACCGATGCTCATGCGATGTGACGACGCTGCAGGCTTGGCCGTCCATAACCCTGTTGCAGGTACTGTAATGATCGCCTTTGGCAGTCGAGATCAAGGTGGCGGGTGTTGCGCTTGCAGATGCCGGCCCCTATTGAGACTGCCTTCGTGAATTTGCTTGGATGTGCCGGTAAGGCCCTGTGCCAGACGCCTGTTCGAGCCCACTGTTTTGGAGAATCAAGAGCATGAGCAACTGGTTGGTAGACAAACTGATCCCATCGATCATGCGGTCCGAAGTCAAGAAGAGTTCGGTGCCCGAAGGCCTCTGGCACAAATGCCCGTCGTGCGATGCGGTGTTGTACAAGCCCGAGCTGGAGAAGACTCTGGATGTCTGCCCCAAGTGCAATCACCACATGCGCATCAATGCGCGTGCGCGCCTGGATATCTTCCTCGATGCCGAGGGTCGCGAAGAAATTGGCGCGGAACTGGAACCGGTTGATCGCCTGAAATTCCGCGACAGTAAGAAGTACAAGGATCGCCTGACTGGCGCGCAGAAGCAGACAGGCGAGAAAGACGCACTGATTGCCATGCGCGGCACTCTTGAAGCCATGCCGGTGGTGGCCTGTGCCTTCGAGTTCTCCTTCATGGGTGGTTCGATGGGGGCGGTCGTTGGCGAACGCTTTGTGCGCGCCGCCAATGTGGCACTGGAGCAGCGTTGCCCGTTCGTGTGCTTCTCTGCTTCGGGCGGTGCGCGCATGCAGGAAGCGCTGATTTCCCTGATGCAAATGGCCAAGACGTCTGCAGTGCTGGCGCGTCTGCGCGAAGAAGGCGTTCCGTTTATCTCGGTGCTGACCGATCCGGTCTATGGTGGCGTTTCCGCCAGCCTGGCCATGCTCGGTGATGTCATCGTCGCCGAACCCAAAGCGCTGATCGGTTTTGCCGGTCCGCGGGTGATCGAGCAGACGGTGCGAGAAAAACTCCCGGCTGGTTTCCAGCGCAGCGAGTTCCTCATCGAGCACGGTGCCATCGACATGATCATTCATCGCGAAGAGTTGCGCACGCGCCTGGCCAGGCTGCTGGCCCAGTTGATGGGGCTGCCGTCGCCTGTTACTGCTGCGTTGCCGGTCACGGCATGACCGAACGCTCCCTGGCCGATTGGCTGGCATACCTGGAGCAGTTGCATCCAAGTGCCATCGATATGGGGTTGGAACGGTCTGGGGCCGTGGCGCAGCGCTTGGGCTTGTCCAGGCCTGCGCCGCGGGTGATTACGGTCACCGGCACCAATGGCAAGGGTTCCACCTGTGCGTTTCTCGCTGCCTTGCTGCAGGCGCAGGGTCTCAATGTCGGGGTATACAGCTCACCTCACCTGTTGCGTTACAACGAGCGTGTGCAGATTGCTGGTGTCGAAGCCAGCGATGCCGAGCTTTGCCAGGCTTTCGCCGCAATCGAAGCCGCGCGCGGCGAGATTTCCCTGACCTATTTCGAGATGGGTACCCTGGCGGCGTTCTGGCTGTTTCAGCGCGCAGCGCTGGACGCCGTGGTACTGGAAGTTGGGCTGGGCGGACGACTGGATGCGGTCAATCTGATCGACGCCGATCTGGCCTTGGTGACCAGTATCGGCATCGATCATGCCGAATGGCTGGGCGATAATCGTGAGGCGGTTGCCTTCGAGAAAGCCGGTATTTTTCGTGCTGGCAAGCCGGCGTTGTGCGGTGATCTCGATCCGCCGCAGACGTTGCTGGAGCAAGTGGCGCTGTTGGATGCGCCGTTTTTTCTGCGCGGCCGCGATTACGACCTGAGCATCGAAGGGTCGGGCTGGTCCTGGTTTGGCTTGAATGGTCGAGGCGAGGTCTTGCGTCTTGAGCGTTTGCCATTGCTCGACCTGCCGATGGAAAACGCCGCGCTGGCCTTGCAAGCGTATGCGTTGCTCGATCTGCCCTGGCAGGCTGAGCAAATTGGCAGTGCCTTGTCGCGTACTCGGGTAACCGGTCGTCTGGATCGCAGAATACTGAATTGGCAGGGTAAGCCACTCACGTTGCTGCTGGATGTTGGGCATAATCCCCACGCGGCTGAGTATTTGGCGCAGCGCTTGTCTGGCAGGCCGTTGGCGGGCAGGCGATTTGCGGTGTTCGGACTGCTGGCCGACAAGGACTTGGCCGGGGTGGTATCACCCTTGCTCGATGAGGTCGTGGATTGGGCCGTGGCGCCGCTGCCGACCAGTCGCACGCGCTCGGCTGGCGAGTTGCAGGCGTATTTACACAATCGTGGGGCGCAGGTCACCGCCTATGCCGATGTGCAGGCGGCGTTGCAGGCGCAATGTACGCAGGCAACGGCGGGAGATGAAATACTGCTGTTCGGGTCTTTTTACTGCGTGGCCGAGGCCTTGGACTGGCTGGCCCGCCATGCCAAGGGGGATGTGCAGGATGGCTTTGCTGGATAAGGGGTTGAGGCAGCGCATTGTCGGCGCTTTGGTGTTGGTGGCCTTGGCGGTGATTTTTGTGCCCATGCTGCTGTCGCGTGAAGACGAGTTGCAGCGTGTGGTGGTCGATGCGCCGGCCATGCCGCAGGCGCCGGCCATGCCGCAGATTGAAATGCAGCCAGTGATCGTGCCGGAACCTCAGGTGTTGCCCGAGGATTTGCTGGCGGATGAGCCCATTGCCGAGGTCCCGGCCCCTGTGGATGTGGCGCCCGTGCCCGCACCACGGCCTGAGCCTGAACCGGTGGAGCCCCCCGCGTCAGTCAGTGCTCCAGCACAAGCTCCCGCCAGCCGTCTGGATGCCAACAGTTTGCCGGTCAGCTGGTCGGTGCAGTTGGCCAGTCTGTCCAGTCGGACGGGTGCGGAAACGCTGCAGAAAACCCTGCGCAGTCAGGGCTACGACGCCTATATCCGCCATGTGGATGGGATGAATCGGGTGTTTGTCGGCCCAGTGATCGAGCGAACCGAAGCCAATCGCTTGCGTGAGCAGTTGAACCGTCAGCACAAGCTCAGCGGCATTCTCGTGCGCTTTCAGCCGGAGCGCAGTTAGCGGGCTGTCGCGGTATTCTGCGAGCTGGCGACCCGCGCTTGCATGGTGCAACGCGCACGCGCTGAAAACAGTCAACGCCATCGTGGTAGCGGGGTTTTCGCGCGCGCGCCCAGCCCTGGCTTCAGCGCACAGGGTAATTTTCCTGCGGCCGGATAATCCTTTGCTTACCCCATGCGAGGGGCTCTGTTAAAATGCAGCGCCTTTTCCGTCGGTAACCTGCATCGTGGCATTCACTTGGGTCGATTGGGCGATTATCGCCATCATCGCCGTATCGAGCTTGATCAGTTTGAGCCGTGGTTTCGTCAAGGAAGCCTTGTCCTTGCTCACCTGGATCATTGCCGGTGTAGTTGCCTGGATGTTTGGTGGCGCGTTGTCCGAGCACCTTGGCGGATGGATCGAAACCCCTTCGGCGCGGGTGATAGCAGCCTGCGCCTTACTCTTCATCGTCACCTTGCTGGTTGGCGCGCTGGTCAATTACCTGATCAGCGAGCTGATCCGTGTCACCGGTCTTTCCGGCACCGATCGTTTTCTCGGTATGGTTTTCGGCGCCGCCCGTGGTGGCTTGCTGGTAGTCGTGCTGATTGGGCTGCTCAGCCTGGCGCCGGTACAGCAGGATCCGTGGTGGCAGCAGTCGACGCTGCTGCCGCACTTTTTAATGGTTGCGGACTGGTCGAAGAACCTCATTTTGGGGGTGTCCAGCCAGTGGCTTGCCAGCGGCATCAGCGTACCTGCTGAGTTGCCGTTCAAAGAAGCGCTGATGCAGCATAAACTGCCTTAAACGCATTCAGAATTAGCCTGTTTCACTTCAGTAGGGGTTGCGTCACATGTGTGGCATTGTCGGTATCGTCGGTAAATCGAACGTCAATCAGGCGCTGTATGACGGCCTAACCGTCCTCCAGCACCGCGGCCAGGATGCTGCCGGTATTGTCACCAGTCACGATGGGCGGCTGTTTTTGCGCAAGGACAATGGCCTGGTGCGCGATGTCTTCCATCAGCGTCATATGCAGCGCCTGGTCGGCCACATGGGCATCGGCCATGTGCGCTATCCCACCGCCGGCAGCTCCAGTTCGGCCGAGGCGCAGCCCTTCTACGTCAACTCGCCCTACGGCATCACCCTGGCGCACAACGGCAACCTGACTAACGTCGAACAGTTGGCCAAGGAAATCTACGAATCCGATCTGCGTCACGTGAACACCAACTCCGACTCGGAAGTGTTGCTCAACGTCTTCGCCCACGAACTGGCCCAGCGCGGCAAGTTGCAGCCGACCGAGGAAGACATCTTCGCCGCAGTCAGCCAGGTGCATCAGCGCTGCATCGGTGGTTACGCGGTGGTGGCGATGATCACCGGTTACGGCATCGTCGGTTTTCGTGACCCTAACGGCATTCGTCCGATTGTCTTCGGTCAGCGCCACACCGATGAAGGCGTGGAGTACATGATCGCCTCGGAAAGCGTGTCGCTGGACGTGCTCGGCTTTACCCTGATTCGCGATCTGGCGCCGGGCGAGGCGGTGTACATCACCGAGGACGGCAAGCTGTCGACTCGGCAGTGTGCGAGCAATCCGCATCTCTCGCCGTGCATCTTCGAGCATGTCTATCTGGCGCGTCCGGATTCGATCATGGACGGCGTCTCGGTGTACAAGGCGCGCTTGCGCATGGGCGAGAAACTGGCCGAGAAGATCCTCCGCGAGCGACCGGATCACGATATCGACGTGGTTATTCCGATCCCCGATACCAGCCGTACCTCGGCGCTGGAGCTGGCCAATCACCTCGGCGTGAAGTTCCGCGAAGGCTTCGTCAAGAACCGCTATATCGGGCGTACCTTCATCATGCCGGGTCAGGCTGCACGGAAGAAATCGGTACGGCAGAAGCTCAACGCCATCGAACTGGAGTTTCGCGGCAAGAACGTGATGCTGGTCGACGACTCCATCGTGCGCGGCACCACCTGCAAGCAGATCATCCAGATGGCTCGTGAAGCCGGTGCGAAGAACGTCTACTTCTGCTCGGCCGCGCCAGCAGTGCGTTACCCCAATGTGTACGGCATCGACATGCCGAGCGCCCACGAGCTGATCGCTCATAACCGCAGCACTGAAGAGGTCGCCGAGCTGATCGGGGCCGATTGGCTGGTGTACCAGGAGTTGTCCGATCTGATCGAGGCAGTTGGTGGCGGCAAGATCAAGATCGAGCACTTCGACTGCGCGGTATTCGATGGCCAGTACATCACTGGCGATGTCGATGAGTTTTACCTGAACAAGATCGAACAGGCGCGTAATGACGTCACCAAGGTCAAGTCCCAGGCGGTCAGCGCGATTATCGATTTGTATAACGACTAAGCGGCAAGCGTTAAGTCACAGGCTGCAAGGGTGTGGCCCAGATGCAATCGGGGCCACGGTTGGGTTGAAGGCGGAGAACATAGGCAATGACGATTGAATGGGATGCAGGTCGCCTGGATAGCGACCTCGACGGGGTGGGTTTCGACACCCTGGCGGTACGCGCCGGCCAGCATCGCTCGCCTGAGGGCGAACACAGCGAGGCGATTTACCCGACCTCCAGCTATGTGTTCCGCACCGCTGCCGATGCTGCCGCCCGCTTTGCCGGGGAAGTACCGGGTAACGTCTACTCGCGTTACACCAACCCCACGGTGCGCGCCTTCGAGGAGCGCATCGCCGCGCTGGAAGGTGCCGAGCAAGCCGTGGCGACCTCGTCCGGCATGTCGGCGATCCTGGCCATGGTCATGAGCCTATGCAGTGCTGGGGACCATGTCCTGGTCTCGCGCAGTGTATTTGGCTCAACCATCAGTCTGTTCGAGAAATACCTCAAGCGTTTCGGTGTGCAGGTCGACTATGTGCCACTGGCCGATTTGCACGCCTGGAGCGCTGCGTTCAAGCCCAACACCAAGCTGCTGTTCGTCGAGTCACCATCCAATCCGCTAGCCGAACTGGTGGATATCCGCGCGCTGGCGGAAATAGCCCACAGCAAGGGCGCTCTACTGGCGGTGGACAACTGCTTTTGCACGCCAGCGTTGCAGCAGCCGCTCAAGCTGGGGGCGGATATTGTCATGCATTCGGCGACCAAGTACATCGATGGCCAAGGCCGCAGCATGGGTGGCGTGGTGGCCGGCAAGGCGGAGTTGATGAAGGAGATGGTCGGATTTCTGCGTACCGCAGGGCCGACCCTCAGCCCGTTCAACGCCTGGATCTTTCTCAAGGGCTTGGAAACGCTACGTGTGCGCATGCAGGCGCATTGCGCCAGTTCCCAGCAGTTGGCCGAGTGGCTGGAACAGCAGCCGGGTATCGAGCATGTCTACTATTCGGGGTTGCCCAGCCACCCGCAGCATGAGTTGGCCAAGCGCCAACAGAGCGGCTTCGGCGCGGTGGTCAGTTTCGAAGTCAAGGGCGGCAAGGAGGCAGCCTGGCGCTTTATCGATGCGACGCGGGTGATTTCGATCACCACCAACCTGGGCGATACCAAAACCACCATCGCTCACCCCGCGACCACTTCCCATGGTCGTCTGTCGCCGGCCGAGCGTGCCAGCGCCGGTATCCGCGACAATCTGATTCGGGTGGCCGTGGGTTTGGAGGACATCGTCGATCTCAAGGCCGATCTGGCTCGCGGTTTGGCGGCGCTCTAACCGGCCGTTGAAAAAGGCCAGAGCGCTTTGTTCTGGCCAAACGTCGATCATGTTCTTCCTGCAGGCATCTGCGCCTAGCTCAGGCTGACTACGACCTGATCAACGATCAGGCCAACAGCATTGCGCTGCTACTCGGCCGCAAGTGGGTAGTCAGTGCCAGCTCAGAATCGGCCAGCCGGCCTGTTCGGCATGCTGGCGCAGCACCAGGTCCGGGTTGACCGCGCGCGGTTTGCTGACCCGTTGCAGCAGCGGTAGGTCATTGCGCGAGTCGGAGTAGAAGTAGGCGCCGTCCAGGCTTTCACCCTGTTGTTCGAGCCAGGCTTGCAGGCGCGTGACTTTGCCCTCGCGGTAGGTCAGCACCCCGTGGGTGCGGCCGCTGTAGGTGCCGTGTTGCTCCTCGAGGTCGATGGCCAGCACATCCTTGACCTTGAGACGCGCGGCGATGGCGCTGACCAGAAAATGCGCGGAAGCAGAGATAATCAGAATGCGGTCACCGGCGGCGCGGTGGTTGGCCAGGCAGCGGGTGGCGTCGCTGTACAGCAGCGGTTCGATCACATCCTCGACATAGGGCTCGACGACGAAGGCGACTTCCTCGGCGCTGCGCCCGACCAGAGGCGAGAGGCTGAAGGTCATATAATCCTCCATGGCCAGTTTACCTTCGGCATAGAGCGCCATCAGCTCATGGTCTTTCTTGATAAAACTCTCGCCGTCGACCCAGCCGAGCTTGGCCATTTCCGCGCTCCACAGGCTGGCGCAGTCACCGTGAATCAGGGTTTCGTCCAGATCGAAGATTGCCAGGGCCATTACGCCACCTCCCGGATCGCGTCGGCTTCGATGGTCAGCGCTATACGTTGGCCGCGGCCGTGCATGTCCTCGACCGAGCGGTTCAATACATCGACCAGCAACTCGACGCCACGGGCTTCGACGCGGTAACGGATGACGTTGCCGAGCAGGCTGTGGCTGCGGATTTGTCCCTCGATGCTGCCCTGGCTGCTGATCTGAATAGCCTCCGGGCGAATGGCGATACGGCTGCCGATCGGCCTGCCGAGCAAGCGGCTGGCGGCATCGGCATCGAGTAGGTTGTAGTTGCCGATAAAACCGGCGGCGAAGGCATCGATTGGCGCGGTGTAGAGGGTTTCCGCATCGCCGCTCTGGACGATCTTGCCGGCATTCATCAGAAAGATGCGGTCAGACATGACCAGGGCTTCTTCCTGGTCGTGGGTGACGAAGATGGTGGTCAGGCCGAGATCCTGCTGGATGGCGCGGATCTGTTCGCGCAGGTGTTTGCGGATGCGTGCATCCAGGGCCGAGAGCGGCTCGTCAAGCAACAGTAGGCGCGGGCGGGTCACCAGGGAGCGGGCCAGGGCCACACGCTGGCATTGGCCGCCGGACAGCTGATGCGGGTAGCGCGCGGCAAAGTCACCGAGTTCGACCATGTCCAGGGCTTCCTGAACACGCTGGACGCTTTCCTCCTTGCTGACCTTCTGCATACGTAGGCCGAAGGCGACGTTCTGCTGCACGGTCATATTTGGGAACAGCGCATAGCTCTGGAATACCATGCCGATGCCGCGCTTCTGCGGCGCTTGCGGCACCAGGTCTTCGCCATCGAGGAGGATCTGCCCACCGCCCACTTCGGTCAGACCGGCGATGCAGCGTAGCAGGGTGGACTTGCCGCAGCCCGAGGGGCCGAGCAGGGTGACGAATTCGCCCTTGCCGATTTCGCAGTTGATATCGCTGAAGATCGAGATATCGCCATAGCTTTTGTGCAGACTCTGGATGCTCAGGTAACTCATGACTTGTCCTTGTTCAGGCGGTTGGCGGCCCAAGTGAAGACCAGCACGAAGAAGAAGTAGGAAATCACCAGGGCGCTGTTGAAGTGGCCGCTGCTGTTTTTCATGTTGTTGAGGTAGACCTGCAGGGTTTCATAGCGGGTACCGACCAGCATGTTGGCGAACACGAACTCGCCGAACAGGAAGCTGAAGGAGAGGAACAGCGACACCATCAGGCCCTTGCGCAGGTTGGGCAGTACGACCAGAAATGCCGCCTTCCAAGTGCTGGCGCCGAGCAGGTGGGCGGCGTCCATCAGGTCCGGCAGGTTGATCGCCTGCAGGTTGTTGGTGATCGCCCGGTACATAAAAGGCAGGGCGATGGTGAAGTAGCAGCCGACCAGAATCCACGGTGTGCCGGTCATCGCCAGCGGCCCCGAGCCATACAGTTGCAACAGGCCCACCGAGGACACCACCGGCGGCACGGCGAAGGGCAGCAGGATCAGGATATTCATCAGCCCGTCGAGTTTGGGGAAGTGGTAATGCACCACGAACAGCAGCGGCAGAATCAACACCACCGACAACGCCAGGGCGCCAAAGCACACCAGCAGCGACCGGCCGAAGGCGTTGAGGAAACGCTGGTCGCTCCACAGCGCCAGGTACCACTTGAAGGTCAGGCCATCGGGCAGGATGCTCGCCGACCAACTGGTGGACAACGAATAGAGCAGGGTGCCGGCCAGCGGCGTCAGCAAAATCAGAAACAGCAGCCAGACCACTATGCGGTGGTAAAGCGCCGCTGGCGCAGGGTTAGCGCGAGACATGCTTGCTCCTCTTCAGCAACAGTTGATGGGCCACGGTGATCACTGCCATCAGGCCGACCAATATCATCGCCAGGGCGCTGGCCAGGTTTGGATCGAGGGAAATGTCGCCCGAAACCAGGCCGGCGATGCGGATCGGCATCACGTTGAAGTTACCGGTGGTCAGGTAGTACACGGTGGCGTAGGCGCCCAGGGCATTGGCCAGGAGGATGACGAAGGTGCCGAGCAGCGCCGGGGTCAGCACCGGCAGGCCGATATGCCGCCAGAAGTCCCAGGTGTTGGCGCCGAGCAGTGCGGCCGATTCGCGCCAGTCCTCGCGCAGGGCGTCGAAGGCCGGGTACAGCAGCAGCACGCCGAGGGGGATCTGAAAGTAGGTGTAGAGCACGATCAGGCCGTCCTTCGAGTAGAGGTTGAAGCTCTCGATTAGGCCGATCTTGATCAGCAGCAGGGTCAGCGCGCCGTTGAAACCGAGCAGGATGATGAAGGCGAAGGCCAGCGGTACGCCGGCAAAGTTGCTGGTCATGTTGGAGAAGGCCATGACGAAATCGCGCAGCTTTGAATCCACCTGATGCAGTGAATAGCTGCCGAGGATGGCAATGCTCATGCCGAACAGGCTCGACCAGAAGGAAATCTGCAGGCTGTGTTTGATCGCCTGCAGGTAGAACCTGGAATTGAACACCTTGGCGAAATTAGCCAGGCCCCAGCCTTCGGCGCTGTTCAGGCTGTTGACCGCCACCCACACCAGCGGCGCGATCTGGAATAGCAGAAAAAACACGGCGAAGGGCAACAGGCACAGTGCCGCCAACCATTTGCCCTTGAGCCGTGGCGATAGTCGAGCGCGCGGCGCGGCTATCGGCTGCGCTGCGCCGGGTAGCTTGGCGCTTCGTTCGAGTGACGCGCTCATTTCAATAGTTCTCTGCAAACGGGTTTGTCGTGGGCTGCGCCGAGCAGCTCACAGATGGTGCCGCACAGCTCGGTCTGCTTCGGCCGGGCGTCGAGGTTCAGGCTGAAGGCCGAGCCCAGCACGAACAGCGGCACTTCGCGTTCTTCGACGAGCAGGCCGTTGTGCGAGCGGTCGTTGTTCATGCCGTGGTCGGCGGTGACCAGCACCTGGTAGCCGGCATCGAGCCAGCCTTGCAGGTAGTCGGCGAGCAGGATGTCGGCGACCCGCGCGCTGTTGCGGTATTGCGCGCTATCGAGGCCGTGCTTGTGGCCGGCATCGTCGATGTTCATCGGGTGCACCAGGAGCAAGTTCGGGCTGTGGCGCCGGCGCAGGCTTTCCGCGTCGGCGAACAGGTGGGAATCGGGGTAGTGGTCGGCGTAGTAGAAATGGCCGTGCTGGATCGGCAGGTCGAGGTCATCGGTATGGCGGTCGCGGACGGCGTCGAAGGGCGCGCGGTTATACAGCTCGCTGACCCAGTGATAGGCCGCGGCGGCGGTGCTCAGGCCGGCAGCGCGGGCGTAGTGGAACAGGCTGCGCTGATTGGACAGGCGTACCACCTGATTGTGCACCACGCCACTGTCGATTGGCCTGACGCCGGTGAGGATGCATTCGTACAGCGGACGGGACAGTGAGGGCAGCTCGCATTCGAGCTTGTACAAGGCTGCGCGTTCGGCGCCGCAGTAGGCCTGCAGATGCCCCAGCGCATGCCGGGCCACCTCGTAATTCAGGCCATCCAGTACCACCAGGATGACGTTGTGCTTCATGGCAATCTCGATGGTTGCGTAGGATGGGTTGAGCTTGCGATACCCATCAAGGTGCGTGAAACATGGGTATCGCCGGCTCAACCCATCCTACGGCTGCTTATTACTCCATATTGATGATGACGTTCTCCTGCCATTGCTGCGGCAAGGCCTTGGAAGTGGCTTCCCAGGCGGCGGCATCCTTGATCGGCTGGACCTTGGCGTATTGCTCGTTAGGCAGCAGCTTGGCCTGAACCTCGGCCGGCAGGGTCAGGTGCTCGGCGCGGATCGGCCGGGCGTTGCCCTTGGCCAGGTTGATCTGGCCGGCGTCGCTGAGGATGTACTCGCGCGCCAGTTTGGCGGCGTTGGGGTTCTTCGCGTACTTGTTGATGATGGTGGTGTAGCCGGAGATCACCGAGCCGTCGGACGGAATCAGCACCTCGAAGCGACTCGGGTCGATCTGGTCGCGGTAGGAGAGGCCGTTGAAATCCCAGACCACGCCGACTTCCACTTCGCCTTTTTCCAGGGTCTGGATGGTCGGGTTGGCCAGCGACAAACGGCCCTGCTCGGCGATGGCGGCGAAGAAGTCCAGGCCCGGCTGAATGTTGGTCTCGTCACCGCCGTTGGCGATGGCCGCGGCCAGTACGCCATTGACCGCTTGGGCGGCGGCGCTGACGTCGCCGATGGCGATACGGTACTTGCCGGTTTTCAGGTCGGCCCAGCTTTTCGGCACATCCTTGACCAGCTGCTTGTTGACGATAAAGGCGATGGAACCGGTGTAGGCGAGCATCCAGTGGCCGTCGGCGTCCTTGGCCCAGCTCGGAATCTGTTCCCAGGTACTCGGTTTGTAGGCTTGGGTAACACCTTGCTGTACCGCAATGGGGCCGAACGCCGCACCAACGTCGCCGATATCGGCACTGGCGTTGTCTTTCTCGGCGGCGAATTTGGCGATCTCCTGGGCCGAGCTCATGTCGGTGTCCATGTGCTTGAGGCCGTAGAGCTTCTCCAGATCCACCCAGGTGTCTTTCCAGTTGGCCCAGCTGTCCGGCATGCCCACGCTGTTTACCGCGCCTTCTGCGCGTGCGGCTTGTTCCAGCGCTTGCAGGTCCGAGTCGGCAGCCATGGCCGAGGTTGCCAGGGCAATGGCCGAGCCCATCAATGAAGCTAGCAGCAGTTTTTTCATTGGAAACTCCTTTGCGGTGAGAGTGTTGGTCTAGATCAGCAAGACCCACGCCAATGTAGGCCCGACAAATGACAGTTTTATGATTGCCGGTTCCTCGCGGATGTCCAGATGCTTGGCGAGTCCGTGCAGAACAAGCGTAGACCATGAATAAGTGGCTGATTTTGTAGTGCACGTTGTGGTTTTCTGCTGGTATGGGAGGTGCTTGCTAGTCTGCTGTCATCGGCCGGTCATCTAGACTGCCTAGCCTTGCAACATGATTGCTGTGGATTAACGCGCTAGTTCATGCCCTGGAGTGGGGCTGGACTAGTCCAAAAGAGGAAGTCTGATGCGCGATGCAGCGCCGCGTGCGGTCACCACCATCTGTCGGGCCTTGCAAGAACAGATCGAGCATGGCCTGTTGGCGTCCGGCAGCCAGTTGCCGGCCGAGCGCAAGCTCAGTGAGGTCTTCGATACCACACGCATTACCCTGCGTGAGGCGCTCGGTCAGTTGGAGGCTCAGGGGCTGGTGTACCGCGAGGAGCGGCGCGGCTGGTTCGTCTCGCCGCCGCGGCTGGCCTACAATCCGCTGGTGCGCTCGCATTTTCATGCGATGGTCGCCGGGCAGGGGCGGGTGCCGGCCACCGAGGTGCTCTCGGCGCGGCTGCTCCCGGCGTCGGCGGAAATCTGCGAGCTGCTGGAATTGCCGGCGTTGTCCAGCGTGATCCAGATTCGCCGGGCACGGCGCATCGACGGACGCCTGGTGCTGTATGTCGAGCACTACCTCAATCCGAGCTATTTCCCCAGCGTACTCGACTTCGACCTGACCCTATCGCTGACCGAACTGTATGCCAGCGAATACGCCATTCATTACGGCCGGGTGCGTTTCGACATGGTGCCCACCGCTCTGCACAGCGAAGCCGCGGCGGCGCTGAAAGTGGCGGTGGGCAGCCCAGCGTTGCGCATCGTACGGATCAACCGCGATCAGCACGGCCGTCTGATCGATTGCGATCTGGAGTTTTGGCGCCACGACGCCCTGCATGTCAGCGTCGAGGTGCCGGAGTGATTCAGCGGCCCGGTGGCCACGCGTCATAGGTTGGTAGTTCGTCACCGGTAAGCCAGGGGCGATCATGGCTGGTCCAGATGTGCTGGGCCGGGCGTGCGCCGGGATCCTGATCGAGGGTCGCCACGCGGACGATGATATGGGCCTGGCCGGTACGTTCGGCGATCAAGTGCGAACCGCAGATCGAACAGAAACGGCGCAGTTTGCCGGGCGATGACTGGTAGCTGGACAGTTTTTCCTCGCCGCGCAACCAGCGGAAATCTTCGCGCAGCACCCCAGCAGTGCTGGCGAAGGCCGCTGCATGGGCTTTCTGGCAGGTCAGGCAGTGGCAATGACCGATCGGCTTGTCCAGCCGCTCGATGGCATAGGCCACCGCCCCGCATAGGCAGCTGCCGTTGATCATCAGGGCAGCTCGGCGCTGGCGTAGAAGGCCGTCAGCACCTTGACCAGGTGTGCCAGGTCGTGGCTACCGGCCAGTTCGCGGATCGAGTGCATAGCGAAGGTCGGCAGGCCGATATCCACGGTGCGCACGCCCAGCTGGCTGGCGGTGATCGGGCCGATGGTCGAGCCGCAGCCCATGTCGCTGCGGGTCACGAAGCTTTGCACCGGCACTTCGTTTTCCAGGCACAGATGGCGGAAGAAACCGGCGGTTTCGCTGCTGGTGGCGTAGCGCTGGTTGCTGTTGATCTTGATCACCGGGCCGGCGTTGAGCTTGGGACCGTGGTTGTCGTCGTGTTTGTCCGGGTAGTTGGGGTGCACCGCGTGGGCGTTGTCGGCGGAGACCAGCAGCGAGCGCTGGATGCTGCGCACGAAACCGTCGCCCTCCGGCAGCACGCGGCGCAGCACCTGTTCGAGCATCGGCCCATCGGCGCCGCAGGCCGAGCTGGAGCCGACCTCTTCATGGTCGGTACACACCAGCACGCAGCTTTCTTCCTCCGGGGCGGCGAGCAGGGCTTGCAGGCCGGCGTAGCAGGACAGCAGGTTATCCAGGCGCGCACCGGCGATGAAGTCGCCGTTCAGGCCGATCACCGCGGCGCTCTGGGTGTCGTAGAAGCTCAGCTCGAAGTCGAGCACCGCATCGGCACTGAAATCGTGCTCGCGAGCCAGTTGCTCGGTGAGCAGGGCGCGGAAGTCCGCCGCTTCGCTGCCGGCGAGCTGGGCCAGAATCGGCGGCAGTTCGTTCTGCGGGTTGATCGCCCAACCTTGATTGGCCTCGCGGTTGAGGTGGATGGCCAGATTGGGGATCACCGCGATCGGGAGTTGGAAATCGATCAGCTGGCTTTCCACTTTGCCGTCACGCCGGTAGGTCACCCGTCCGGCCAGGGACAGGTCACGGTCAAACCAGGGCGCGAACAATGCGCCGCCGTAGACTTCCACGCCGAGCTGGAAGAAACCCTGGCGTTGCAGTTCCGGCTGCGGCTTGACCCGCAGGCAGGGGCTGTCGGTGTGGGCACCAACCAGGCGAATACCGCCTTCAAGCGGTGAGCGCAGGCCCAGCTTGAAGGCGATGATCGAGGAGTCGTTGCGGGTGACGTAATAACGGCCGCCGGCTTCGGTATGCCAGGGCTCTCGTTCGTCGAGGTGCAGGTAGCCGGCAGCTTCCAGGCGCTGGGCCAGGCTCGCGGTGGCATGAAAGGGGGTGGGCGAGGCCTTGAGAAAGTCGATCAGGCCTTGATTGAGTTCTTCGCGCATGGGGCACTCCTGGCGGCAATGGCTGGAGTTTATCGGATTTGCCCGGCGGAATGGGCCGGGCTCTGCAAGGGATCAGGCGGGGATGGCAACCAGACTGAGCAGATAACCGTCGAACTCGACGAACTGGCCATCCAGTTCGCTGCCCGCCGGCCAGTCGCCGCTCAACTCGACCAGCAGGCGCAGTTGCGCGCTGCCGTCGGCGTGGCAACTCAGCAGCTCGGCGTCCTGGAAGTAGAAACGCTGTAAGACCAAGGGATAGAGCGCCTTGAACAGGCTTTCCTTGAACGAGAAGGTCAGACTGATGCGTTCTGCGCGCTGCTCGGGTGTCAGGCCCTGCAACTGCTGCAATTCGCCGGGGGTGAGGATTTCTCCGGCCAGGCGTTCGGCGCGCGTCGGCACCAGTCTGCGCTCCACATCCAGGCCCAGGCCGCGCCAGGCGCTGGTGTGCGCAACCATGGCGGCGGCCCAGCCGCTGCCGTGGGTGATCGAGCCGCTAACCTCGGCGGGCCACTGTGGCGCGCGGTCGGCGCCGACCGCCGGTACCGCGGCTATGCCGGTCACCCGGCGCAGGGCTTCGCGTGCGCACAGGCGGCCGGCGAGGTATTCGGCCTGGCGTTTGGCTACGCCGTTGACGGCCGCGATGCCGCTGCGGTCAAAGTCGCCGGCGTCGAGCCGCGCGGGATCGAAGCGCGTACTGATCAGCTGTACGCCGGGCAGCGCCCGGGGTAGAGGCCAGTGATCGCTCAGCGTGGTGCAGCAGGGGGGCAGGTAGAGGTCGCTCATGCCGGCATTCTGCCGGTTGCCGTGGCGGCCTGCCAGCGGCATGCGGGTTACATTTCTTTGCACAGCGACAACAAAGCTAAACCCATGGCTATGTGGATCTTTGTCAGACTAGCGGCTGCGTTGCTTCGGCAGCGCTGGTGAGGTTGTTGTTGCGCGCGGTGTGAGCCGAGTGCGACTTTTCTCTGAGAATGAGTGCGGGAGCCCGATTGGGCTCCCGTTTTTTTATTGTCCGCGACCAACTGTCATCTTGTATTCATCTTTGCTCTTTAGCTTGATTGGCATGTGCATTTATCGGCCAAAGTATCAAGCGGGAGGAACCACCAATGGATGACTATCAAGAAGAGCTGCTCGAGTCCCGCGCCTTTGACCAGGACGACGCCGAACCGGTTGAAGACGCCACCGAGATTTAATCCCAGTCGTCTGTCACAGGCCGTTAACGGCCTGGCGTTGGGCGCGGCGGAATTCGCCCGGAGTCTGCTGGTTCCAGCGCTTGAAGGCGCGCTGGAAAGCCTCGGCCGAGGCGAAACCGAGCAGATAGGCGATTTCACCGAAGGCCAGTTCGGTGTCGCGGATATAGGCCATGGCCAGGTCGCGGCGGGTTTCGTTGAGGATGGTGCGAAATTGCGTGCCTTCCTCGGCCAGCTTGCGCCGCAGGGTCCAGGTTGGCAGTTGCAGATTCGCGGCGACTTCCTGCAGGTCGGGCTCGCGTCCGTGCAGCAGCGGTCCGAGCATGCGGGTGATGCGCTCGCGCAGGCTGCGGGTGCGGGTCAGGTGCTCGAGTTCTCGTTCACAGATTGCCAGCAGCTGCTGCCAGGTACTCGGGCAGTGCTCGGGATTGCGCAGGTTGAGCGTGGCCTGCTGCAGACGTAGTTGGTTGTGCTCGCCAGCAAACTCCACCGGACAGTCGAACAGCTCGCTGTACTGCGCGCTGTAACTGGGTGCGGGAAACTCGATCTGAATTTTTTCCACCAGCAGGCGCTGATTGGCCAGGCTGCCCAGTTGCTGGGCCCAGCCGGCCAGCACCGAGTCGATGACGAAGCGGTTGTAGGCGTTGTACGGGCTGATCGAATAGAAGCGCAGCCAGGCCCCCTGGGCGTCTTCGTGGAGGCTGGACTGGCCGCGATAATTGGACGCATACAGTGGCTCGAAGCGGATCAGCGCCCGAGCTGCTTCACGCACGGTTGGTGCCTGGGCTGCGGTGACGCCGGCCAAGCCCACTTGGCTGAGGCGGCTCAGTTGGCCCATCAGCAAGCCGAGGCCGGGTTCGCCGGTCAGTTGAATGGCCGCATGACCCAGGCGCATGTAGCGCGGAATTGACAGGCGCGCCCTGGGCTCGGCCAGTCTGGCCGGGTCGAGGCCATAGTTGTCGAGCAGTGGCTGGGGATCCCGGCCAAGCTGGCGCACGGCATCGTCCAGACTGTGGATGAAGCCGACCGAGAGGTCGCCGAGGCGAACTCGTTGCGGTTTCACTCGCGGCCTATCCAGATGTTCAGCAGATGACTGCCTGGCGCCGGACTGGCTTGCTCGACCTCGCGGGGGATCAGCAGGATGTCCCGCGAGGCCCCGCCAATCGGCCAGTCCAGCTTGCCGCGCAGGAACAGCGCCGGGCTGCTGCGATCGCCATCAGCCAGGTGCACGCTGCTCTGCGGATAGCCGGGGCGCCAGTCGCGCTCAACCCGGTAATGCACTGCGCCGACGCTGAGACGTTGCGCCGCAGTGGCGTCGGCTCGCCAGGGCCAAGGCTCGAGGTGGGGGCTGCCCTGGATAGTGCCTTGCGGGGAAAACACCAGGCTGAGGTTGCGCAGCGGGCCTTCGCCGCTGCGCAGTCGGCCGTCTTCCACGCGCGGCTCGGGCAGCAGGATCGAGCCGGCCAGCAGGGTAACTCGGTACTCGCGGGCGAGACCGGCGAACAGTTGCTGGTAGTCATCGGCCATCTGCTCGGCTTTCATCCGCAGTAGGGCTTCATCCAGGCGCTCGGCATCCAGATTCAACAGCAGCGCCTTGATGGCCAGCAGCGGGTTGCCAAGCAGCAGCCAGTCGCGCACTTCCTGGCGACTGCGGGCCTGGTAGAACTCGACTTTCTCACCGCGCGCCAGCAGCCAGGTGCCGATATGCTCGGGCAGCGCCACCAGGGTGTCGGGGCGGAGCAGGCCGGCGTCGCGAGCGTTATCTAGGGCGGCGGCGAGTTTCAGGCGCAGGTGGGCCGGGCTCTGGTAATCCATCGGGTAGAGCTGCGGGCGGATCAACAGCAGATTGCCGCGCGTCTGCGCCGGTGCCGGCTCGCTGCTGATCGAGCTGCGCAGATCGGACAGGTAGTGGGCGTCTGGACGCCGTTCGGCCCAGACCAGGAATGCCAGCAGGCAACCGGCGACAATCAGGGTGACGAGCAATATCGATAGTTTACGGATCATGGCTACAGGGTAGGTCGATGAGTGGGGGGCTGCCAAGTGGCGGAGTTAATTTTGATCATCATTTTGTAACTTTTGGTCATTGAGGCGCCGGGGCCAGCTCTTTATTGTCTGGTTCATACCGACCGTGGTCCAGTTGAGACCACGGCATTCCGTGAAATGCACACGCTCGATGTGGAGACTTCCATGACTGCACGCTATCCGAACCTGCTGGCCCCGCTGGATCTGGGCTTCACCACCTTGCGTAACCGCACCCTGATGGGCTCCATGCACACCGGTCTGGAAGAGAAGCCGGGTGGCTTCGAGCGGATGGCCGCCTATTTCGCCGAGCGTGCCCGTGGCGGCGTCGGCCTGATGGTCACCGGCGGCATCGGTCCCAACGAGGAAGGTGGCGTTTACTCCGGGGCGGCCAAGCTGACCACCGCCGAAGAGGCGCACAAGCACAGGATCGTCACCCAGGCCGTGCACGAGGCGGGCGGCAAGATCTGCATGCAGATCCTGCATGCCGGGCGCTATGCCTACAGCCCCAAGTCGGTGGCACCGAGTGCCATCCAGGCGCCGATCAATCCGTTCAAGCCCAAAGAACTGGACGAAGAGGGCATCGAGAAGCAGATCCAGGACTTCGTCACCTGCTCGCTGCTGGCCCAGCAGGCCGAGTATGACGGCGTCGAGATCATGGGTTCGGAAGGCTACTTCATCAACCAGTTCCTCGTTGCCCACACCAACCACCGCAGCGACCGCTGGGGCGGCAGCTACGCCAACCGTATGCGCCTGGCGGTGGAGATCGTCCGCCGCGTGCGCGAGGCGGTGGGGGCGAACTTCATTATTATTTATCGCCTGTCGATGCTCGACCTGGTCGAAGGAGGCAGCAGCTGGGACGAGGTCGTGTTGCTGGCCAAGGCCATCGAGCAGGCTGGCGCAACCCTGATCAACACCGGCATCGGCTGGCATGAAGCGCGCATTCCGACCATCGCCACCAAGGTGCCGCGTGCGGCCTTCACCAAGGTCACCGCCAAGCTGCGCGGCGAGGTCAAGATCCCGCTGATCACCACCAACCGCATCAATACCCCGGAAATTGCCGAACAGGTGCTGGCCGAAGGCGACGCCGACATGGTATCCATGGCCCGCCCGTTCCTCGCCGACCCGGAGTTCGTCAACAAGGCCGCCGCCGGCCGCGCGGACGAGATCAACACCTGCATCGGCTGCAACCAGGCCTGCCTGGATCACACCTTCGGCGGCAAACTGACCAGTTGCCTAGTCAACCCGCGCGCCTGTCACGAGACCGAGCTCAATTACATTGCCACTACCCACGTGAAAAAAGTCGCCGTGGTGGGTGCCGGCCCGGCTGGCCTGGCTGCCGCCACCGTGGCCGCCGAGCGTGGCCACAGCGTGACCCTGTTCGACTCGGCCAGCGAAATCGGCGGTCAGTTCAACGTAGCCAAGCGCGTGCCGGGCAAGGAAGAGTTCTTCGAAACCCTGCGCTATTTCAAGCGCAAGCTGGAAACCACGGGCGTCGATCTGCACCTGAACACCCGAGTCAGTGCCGAGGAACTGGCCAAGGGCGGCTTCGACGAAGTCATCCTGGCCACCGGCATTGCCCCGCGCACGCCGGCGATTAACGGTGTGGATCACCCCAAGGTGATCAGCTACCTGGATGCCATCCTCGAGCGCAAGCCGGTTGGCCAGCAGGTTGCAGTGATCGGCGCCGGTGGTATCGGCTTTGACGTCTCCGAATTCATCACCCATCAGGGCGAGTCCACTAGCCTCAATCGCGAGGCATTCTGGAAGGAGTGGGGGATCGACACCCAACTGCAAGCCCGTGGCGGCGTCGCCGGGATCCAGGCTCAGCCCCATGCCGCGGCGCGTCAGGTATTCCTCCTGCAGCGCAAGAAGTCCAAGGTTGGCGACGGCCTGGGCAAGACCACTGGCTGGATTCACCGTGCCGGTCTGAAGAACAAAAAAGTACAGATGCTCAATTCGGTCGAGTACCTAAAGGTCGACGACGAGGGGTTGCACATTCGTATTGGCGAGGGCGAACCGCAGGTGCTGGCGGTGGATACCGTGATCCTGTGCGCAGGCCAGGATCCGCTGCGCGAGTTGCAGGACGGGCTGGTCGCAATCGGGCAAAGCGTGCACCTGATCGGCGGTGCTGATGTGGCTACCGAGTTGGACGCCAAGCGGGCGATCGATCAGGGTTCGCGTCTGGCTGCGCAGCTATGACGGGCGCGCCTAACACGACTGCAGCGCTGGCCGTGCAACCGGCGGTGGCCGAGGCACTGGATAAATGGCATGCAATGATTGCTGCCGGTGATCTGAGTGCGCTGCCGGCGCTGCTGCATCCGCAGGCGGTATTTCGCTCGCCCATGGCCTTCAAACCCTATCTGGGCGCTCCGCTGGTGAGCTTGATTCTCGGCACGGTAGTCAAGGTCTTCGAAGACTTCCATTACCATCGCCAACTGGCCAGCGTCGATGGCCTCGATGTGGTGCTGGAGTTCGCTGCCAAGGTGGGTGGCCGCGAGCTTAAGGGTATCGATATGATCCGCTTCGATGAGCAGGGAAAGATTGTCGAATTCGAGGTGATGATCCGGCCAATGAGCGGCTTGCAAGTGTTGGGTGATGAAATGGCCAGACGTTTGGCGCCATTGTTGTCCGGCCAAACGTCCTAACCGATTGCACCAAACCCATCACAGTTTTGCTCTGCCGCAGGCTCGCTCGAGCTTGGCGGCCGAGCGACTGCCAACCCAGTCACATTGCTGGTGTCGGCTTTTCCCCTAGACTTGCCTGAATATAGCAATAGCGGCTGTATAGTGGGTTTCTTCTTGCTTGTCAGGCATCTTGCGAAAGCTTGGCAAACGGTTGTGAGCAGAGCGTTCGTGTGATTGCTCGTTACCTGCGTTAGCTGATTCCAGCGTATTGGCCTAGAGGGAAACCGATGAGCATGCAGAACAAGCCGCAGATGGTTGAGGCCGTGATGTTCTTCAGTGAGCGGGGTGACATCTGCAAGCAGATGTTCTTTGCCGAGTTCGAGGCCTTGCTCGATGGCGTGGTCAACATGCCGGCGTTCGCCGATCAGCAGCTGCGTATTGCCTATGTGGCGATCAATTCGCGCCTGTTGATCCGTGCGGTGGTGTTCTTCTATCTGGACTTTGACGAAAAAGGCGCGCCGGACTCGGGCTGGAATATTCCCCTGCAGCATCTGTCCGAGCGTGCCGGGCGTGGCCCCGACCTCGGTGCCGGACCGATTCGGCTAGCCTGCCGCAGTCAGTGTCCGGTGTCCTGGCACCAAATGCACCTGTGGGATCCGAATCTGGCACCTGGGCACAATGACCTGGTGCTGCTACGTGACGCCGTCAAGCGCAACAACCTGGGCTTACTGGTCGAGGATGATAGCGCCTTGGCGATTGCTCCCGAGCGCCTGCACATGGCGTCGGAAGACAAGTGGTATGCACCCGATGCGGCCGCGGAAGTGGCCAATAAAGTCGCCGAGACGATGGAGCAGGAACACCGCCTGAAGACCGCCCAGCTGATCAAGCAGCAGCGGTTGCGCATCAGCAGCCTGAGCCAGCAACGCGAAGAGGAAGTGGCCAAGCTCAAGTTGGCCAATGAACAACAATGCGAGAGTCTTCAGGCGCAGGCGAGCGAGCTGCGCCAGGCGTTGCGCCAACAGCAGGAGTTGAACGCTACTCTCAAGGCGCAATTGACGGTTCAGGCGGCCAGCATGCAATCGGTCCGCGAGGAAATGACCGAGAAAATGCGCGGGTTGGAGCGTCATGGCCGGACTGAGGGCGAGATTTTGCGGGTGCAGTTCGAGAATGAACTGCAAGCCAAAATCGCCTCTGCGGTGGCCGAATACAAAGAGCAAGTCGCCATTCGCGATGTCGAACTCGCCTACCGCAATGAGCAGGACGCGCAGTCGCATGATGAGGTCGAGCGGCTCAAGCGTCAGTGCGACGAACTGGTCGGCCAGGGCGGCGAGCAGATTCTCGAACGCCTGGCCATGCTCGGTGTGGTCTTCGTGGTCTATCACCCTGGCGCCGGGCACCTGACCATTCCCTTGCAGGACATCGGCAGCTATCGGGACAACCCCATGGCCTATGCCGCGGCCAAGTGTTTCGTTTCCGAAGTGCAGTATCGCCAGTGGCTGGCGCACTACCAGCAACCGAGTTGCGAGGCCGCACTGCCCAGTGGTCAGCGTTGCGCCATCCCGATCGATCGGGTCGACACCCCGAGCCGCTTCACCGTTGGTAATTCCAACTGCTGCGAGCGGCATAAGGCCGGTAGCCGCTTGCGCACAGTCGGTTAGGTCTTGCCACTCGTTGACCCCGACTGGGCGCCCAAGGTAGCGCTCGAGCCCTTGCATCTGGATTGGCTGGCGGCAGCCGAGGTCGAGCTGGCAGTGTTGCGCCTGGATCTGATCGATCCGCTGATCAGTGGCAACAAATGGTTCAAGCTGGCGCCCTACCTGCAAGCGGCCAGCGCGGTCGGCGCCGAGGGGCTGATCAGTCTCGGCGGCGCACATTCCAACCATCTGCACGCGCTGGCCGCTGCGGGCAAACGCTTCGACTTTCCCACGGTTGGTTTGCTCCGCGGCACGCCGCAGGACACGCCTACCGTGCGCGATCTGCAGCGCTTCGGCATGCAGCTGCACTGGCTCGGCTATGGTGGCTATCGCGCCCGCCATCAGCCGGGTTTCTGGGAACCCTGGCGTGAGCGTTATTGCACCCTGTATCCGGTGCCTGAGGGCGGCGGTGGTTTGCCGGGGGCTATGGGTTGTAGCGGGTTGGTGAGCCAGGTGCAGGAGCAGCTGAGCGTACTCGGTTGGGCGGATTATCACGGCTGGTGGCTGGCTGCGGGCACGGGAACGACCCTGGCGGGCCTGGTGCTGGGCGAGGCCGGTGCTCATCCGGTCTACGGCGCCGTGGCGGTGCCTGCCGATCATGGCGTGGCGCAAAACGTGCGGGCACTTCTCGACGAGGCGAGTGCAGCAGATGGCGGCTATCAGTTGCTGGATGCCAGTCGCGGTGGTTTTGCCAAGGTCGATGCGGCGTTGCTGGAATTTCTTCGAGCCAGTGAAGCGGCCAGTGGGTTGGTGTTGGAACCGCTGTATACCGCCAAGGCGCTAATGGCGTTGCGCCAGCGCGTCGAGGCCGGTTACTTTGAGCGCGGCAGTCGTCTGCTGTTCGTGCATACCGGCGGCTTGCAAGGGCGCGCCGCGGCGTTGCGCCAGCCTGAGACGGAGCATGCAAATCGGTGAAAAAACCCTCGCTACGAAGTTGGCAATTTGCGCACCCTCAGAGTCTTGACCAGCGGAGCCTGGATACCCATGAGTAGCCCCCTGAAGCCTGAACAGTTGCGCAGTTTTACGCCGCTTAATGTGCTGTCCGAACAGCAGTGGCGGGAGCTGCGCAGTCAGTTGGTACCACAGCCGCTGCTGGCCGGGCAGCTGCTCTTTCGCCACGGCGACCAGGCGGCCCTGACTTACTACCTGCTCGCTGGAGAGTTGCTGCTACAGACGCCCAATGGTCAGCAGCAACGTCTGATCGCCGGCAGTGAGGCCAGTTGTCACCCGCTGTCGCCCAGCTTGCCGCGTCTGCATGAAGCGCGTGCCGTAACCGATGCCAGCCTGCTGGCGGTGGACACGGCAACGCTCAACCGGCTGCTGACCTGGCGGCTGGCCTATCAGGATTTGCTCCTCGAACTTGGCCAAAAGCATGCCGATGTGGAGTGGCTGGAGCGTCTTCTGCAGAATCCCATATTCGCCAAGGTGCCGCCGAGCAATGTACGCACCATGCTTGGGCGTCTACAGCGTATCGAACTGGCGGCGGGCACTACCCTGTTGCGTGAAGGGGAGACTGGCGATTGCTGTTATTTCCTCGAAAGCGGTCGCGCCGAAGTGATTCGTGGTGCCGCTAGCGAGCAGCAGGTGTTGGCCGAGCTGGAAGTGGGTGCCTGTTTTGGTGAAGAAGCCCTGCTCGCCGATCGACCACGCAATGCCACAGTGACCCTGCTCGACGATGGTGTGGTGTTGCGTCTCTATCGCCAGGACTTCTTCTCGTTGCTCAAGGCTCCGGTGGTCGATGAAGTCTCGCTGGGCGAAGCGGCACGCCTGCTGGCGGCCGGTGCACAGTGGCTGGATGTGCGCCTGCAAGAGGAATACGAGCAGGCCCATGCCTTGGAATCCCTGCATATGCCGTTGCAGCTCCTGCGCCTGAAGGCGCGGCTGCTGGATAAAGCGCGTACCTATCTGTGCTATTGCGACAGTGGTAAACGCAGCGCCAGTGCGGTGTTCTTGCTGGCGCAGCTGGGCTTCAGTGCCTACGCGCTGCGCGCGGGCTTGGATGTGCTGCCGGCGGTGCAGCGCGATGCCTTGATGTGCGAAAGCGGTTCGGGTTACCTGGCACGTTCCGGCGGACGTACCGAACGCAGCCGCTAATCAGGATTGCCACGGGACGCCGCCGGCACCCGGCTCGGCGTCAGTGGTTGACGATTGCCCTGGAGTCTCACGGGCTATTTTTCAGCAGCGTCAGGGGTTGCTGACGGCCAGTCATCGCTGACCAGAAACACCCGCTCTACCTCCTGCCAGTCGCCCTGTGGGCTGCGCTGCAGCCCTACCAGTAATTGCGCCTTGGCCTGCGGCTGCAGGGCGTGCAGCCAGTCTTGCAGGGTCTCGGCGGACCACCGGTCGGCACGCTCGACTCGCGCAGGTGCCAGCCAGGCTGCGCGTGGCAACGGCTGCCAGCAGCCGTCGGCGTTCTGTGCGGCGAAACCAGGCCAGTCACGCCGGTGCAGCCAGCGGCCAGTCAAGTGCTGCGGGTTGGCCCCCAGAGGTGGCGCGCAAGGCTTTGCCCAGGGGTAGAACAAGTACCCGCCGAGCCAGAGCGCCGCCTGGGCAGTGCACAGGTTGAGTTCCGCCAGCGCCGGGCGTGCTGCGCCGCGTGCCGACATGGGCAGCTGGTGCTGGCTGAGATGGTCGAGCTTGATATCCAGGCGGTCATGGCAGCCTGGACCGATCCAGTGAGCGAGTTCGGCGCCGCTTTGCCGTTGCGGGCCGAGATAGAATTTGATCGCCAGTTCCAGGTGGTGCACGCCTTCCTCATCGCGCAACAGCAAGTCGAGTTCGCCTAGGGTCTGCCCGTTTTCGCGGATCGGCAGGTTGGCCGCCAGTACTTCGATGCCGGGGGCGGCGTGCAGGGCGAATTGCCAGAGACGTTCGTAATACAGGCCCAGGCGGCGCACCGAACTCTGCGCCAGCCAGTTCAGCAAACTGCCAGGGTCGCGGTCGAGGCGGGTCAGCCAGTCGGCCAGCGCGCCAGGCGCGCGGCTCCATGGGCTGGCGCTGAGGGGGTGGCGTTGCGGCCATGGTAGGCTGCTCAGCAGCGGCGGTGACAGCAGCACCCAGGCCAAATCCCGCACCACGGGTTGGCGCAATTGCTGCTGCAGGTCGGTCAGCGCGGGAAAAGGCATCATCATTCGAGCATAGCGCCAAATTCTTGCGTGGCGGTGGTTAAGCGTTCGCGGTTTGGCTTGGCGCAACTGCCGCGAGTTTGCTGCTGCCGCAGGCTTTCGCCCATAATCGAGACTGTCTAGATCCAGAGCCTGCGGGAGCACCATGGAGCAATTTCGTAATATCGGCATCATCGGCCGTCTGGGTAGCACCCAGGTGCTGGAGACCGTGCGCCGGCTGAAGAGGTTTCTGATCGACCGTCACCTGCATGTGATTCTCGAAGACACCATTGCCGAAGTGCTGCCAGGTCATGGCTTGCAAACCTCCTCGCGGAAAATTCTTGGCGAGGTCTGCGATCTGGTTATCGTCGTCGGCGGCGATGGCAGCATGCTCGGCGCCGCCCGTGCACTGGCGCGGCACAAGGTGCCGGTGCTGGGGGTTAACCGCGGCAGCCTAGGCTTTCTCACCGATATCCGTCCGGATGAGCTGGAACTCAAGGTCGCCCAGGTGCTGGAAGGCAACTACCTGACCGAGAACCGTTTCTTGCTGGAGGCTGAGGTGCGTCGCCATGGCGAAGCGATCGGTCAGGGCGATGCGCTCAACGACGTGGTGCTGCACCCGGGTAAATCGACGCGGATGATTGAGTTCGAGTTGTTCATCGATGGCCAGTTCGTCTGCAGCCAGAAGGCCGATGGCCTGATCGTCGCCACGCCGACCGGCTCCACGGCCTATGCGCTGTCCGCCGGCGGGCCAATCATGCACCCCAAGCTGGATGCCATGGTCATAGTGCCGATGTACCCGCATACGTTGTCCAGCCGGCCGATTGTGGTGGATGGCAACAGCGAGCTGAAAATCGTCGTGTCCAAGGATATGCAGATCTACCCGCAGGTTTCCTGCGATGGGCAGAATCACTTCACCTGCGCGCCCGGCGATACTGTCACGGTAAGCAAGAAGCCGCAGAAGCTGTGCCTGATCCATCCGCTCGATCACAACTACTACGAGGTCTGCCGCAACAAGTTGGGTTGGGGCAGTCGGCTCGGCGGTGGGGGCGGCTGAATGCACCTTGATCCCGCACGTGGCTATGACCTGATTGGTGACATTCACGGTTGTGCGCTTACCCTCGAACGCCTGCTCGATACCCTCGGTTATCGGCGCCAGGGCGGTGTCTGGCGACATCCGCAGCGCATGGCGATTTTTCTCGGTGACCTGGTCGATCGCGGTCCGCGTATCCGTGAAGCCCTGCATCTGGTCCATGACATGGTTCAGGCCGGCGAGGCGCTGTGCATCATGGGCAATCATGAATTCTATGCCCTCGGCTGGAGCACCCTGGCCGCGCCTGGCAGTGGTCAGCACTATGTGCGCGAGCACACGCCGCGGCATGCCCGGCTGATCAAGGAGACCCTGGAGCAGTTCGCGGCCTATTCCGCAGAATGGTCCGAGTTTCTTGCCTGGTTCTACGAGTTGCCGTTGTTCATCGATGCCGGGCATTTCCGCGTGGTGCATGCCTGCTGGGACGCCGGCCTGATCGAGCCATTGCGCGCGCAGTTTCCCGACGCGTGCATCGACGAGCATTTTCTCCAGGCCTCGGCCGTGCCGGGTAGTTTTGCCAATACCGCCCTGGATCGTCTGCTGCGCGGCACCGACATGCGCCTGCCGCACGGCCTGACCTTGACCAGTGGTGAGGGCTTCACCCGTGCGCATTTTCGCACCAAATTCTGGGAGGAAGATCCGCAGACCTACGGCGATATCGTCTTCCAGCCCGATGCCTTGCCGGAGTTGGCCGCACAAACGCCGCTGAGCGAACTGCAAAAAAACGAGCTGCTGCGCTATGGCGCCGATCAGCCACTGCTGTTCGTCGGTCACTATTGGCGCAGCGGCAAGCCGGCACCGATCCGTCCCAACCTGGTCTGTCTGGATTACAGCGCGGTGTTGAACGGCAAGCTGGTGGCTTACCGGCTGGATCAGGAAACGCGCCTGGATCCGCACAAGTTCGTCTCGGTCGACGTACAGCGCTCGCAGGCGCCGCGATGAGCCCGGTTGCCGTCTTGCGTCTGCCGATCCAGACCGATCTCAGTGGTTTCATCGTCCTGTTGCGGCGTTTGCAGGTGCCGCACCGGGTCTCCGAGGAAGCTGGCGAACAGGTGTTGTGGGTGCCGGGCGAGTTGGACGAGCAAGTGCGCGATCTGTATCTGCGCTACCCCCAGGGCGATGCGGCGCTGCAGGCGCCTGCAGCGCCGCAGGCTGCGGCGGGGGTTGTCGAGCAGTTGCGCGACAGCCCGCTGACGGCCGGCATGCTGGGGCTGACCCTGCTGGTGGCCGCGCTGACCGCGCTGGGCGACAACTTCGCGGCGATCCGCTGGTTGAGCTTCGTCGATTTCCGCATTCAGGGCGATTACATCTATTTCAGTTACCTGGCCGAAATGCTCGAAACGCGGCAGTGGTGGCGTCTGATCACGCCGATGCTGATCCATTTCGGCCTGCTGCACCTGACGATGAACGCGCTCTGGTACTGGGTGCTGGGGCGGCGTATTGAGGCGCGCCAGGGGCCGTGGATGCTGCTCGGGCTGACGCTGCTGTTCAGCCTGGCATCCAACCTTGCCCAGTACAGCTTTTCCGGACCGGCCTTGTTTGGCGGCTTGTCTGGTGTGCTCTACGGCCTGTTGGGGCACTGCTGGCTATTTCAGCTGCTGGCGCCGAATGCCGAGTATCGCCTGCCGCGTGGCGTGCTGGTGATGATGCTGGCCTGGCTGCTGATCTGCATGACGGGCATCTTCGAACTGCTGCAGTTTGGCGCGATTGCCAATGCCGCCCATGTCGGCGGATTGCTCGCTGGTTGCGCTACCGGTCTGCTCGGTGGAGCGCTGGCGCGTCAGCGCGCTGACAGATGATTGCACTGGTCTGCGCCAAGCGCTCGCGGGCGCCTGGCGCAGCCGGTAAACTGCGGCTTCGTATTCGGAGGTATCCATGTCGTCCTTTCTCCAAGCAATTGAAAATATCACCCCGCAAATTCATCAGAGCCTGAAGTTGGCCCTGGAAATCGGCAAGTGGCCCGATGGGCGCAAGCTGACCCTGGAGCAAAAGGAACTGACTCTGCAGGCGCTGATCGCCTGGGAAGCCCGTAATCTCCCCGAGGATCAACGTATCGGTTACATGGGCGAGCAGGCCTGCGGCTCCACGTCCGAGCCGGCACCTAACCTGCTGTTCAAGTCTGCGGATGCCCTGCACTGATGGCTGAGTTGGCACGCGGTGCTCTGAGCAAGATGGCGGTGCGTCTGGATGCGCCTGTGCAGTACACCTTTCGTCTGGACGATCAAGAGGTGGCGGTCAATCCATTGATCGGCAAGACCTTGCGCCTCGAATACCTGGGCGCTATCCATTGCAGCCACTGCGGGCGCAAGACCAAGACCAGTTTCAGCCAGGGCTACTGCTACCCCTGCATGAAGAAGCTGGCGCAGTGCGATATCTGCATCATGAGTCCGGAACGCTGCCACTACGACGCCGGCACCTGCCGCGAACCGAGCTGGGGCGAGCAGTTCTGCATGACCGATCATGTGGTCTACCTGGCCAATTCCTCGGGCGTGAAGGTCGGTATCACCCGCGCCACGCAGATTCCGACACGCTGGATGGACCAGGGCGCGAGCCAGGCGTTGCCGATTCTGCGGGTGGCCACCCGTCAGCAGTCGGGCTTCGTCGAAGATCTGCTGCGCACTCAGGTCGCGGACAAGACTAACTGGCGCGCCTTGCTCAAGGGCGACGCCGCGCCGGTCGATCTGCCGGCGATTCGTGATCAGCTGTTCGCCAGTTGTGGCGCGGGGCTTACCGAGTTGCAGCAGCGCTTCGGCATTCAGGCGATTCAGCCACTGAGCGATCAACAGCCGGTGGCCATCCGTTATCCAATCGAGGCCTACCCGGCCAAGATCAGCAGCTTCAACCTGGACAAGAATCCGCTTGCCGAAGGTACCCTGCTCGGCATCAAGGGCCAGTACCTGATGTTCGACACCGGCGTGATCAATATCCGCAAATACACCAGCTATCAGTTGGCCGTCCACCAACTGGCCGTCTGACCACCACTTGCAGCTTGCAGCTTGCAGCTTGCGGCTGCCTCGAAGAGGCCACCATGCGCACCGAACAACCGAAGATGATTTACCTCAAGGACTATCAGGCGCCTGACTACCTGATCGACGAGACGCACCTGACCTTCGAGTTGTTCGAGGATCACACGCTGGTGCATGCGCAGCTGGTGATGCGGCGCAATCCGGCCTGTGCGGCCGGCGACCTGCCGGCGCTGATGTTGGACGGCCAGGAGCTGGAGCTGCTCAGCCTGTCCCTCGATGGTGAAACGCTGGCTGCTGGCGATTACCAGTTCAGCGCCAGCCACCTGAGTCTGCAGCCCAGGAGTGCCAGTTTCGTCATCGACAGCAGCGTGCGCATCCACCCAGAGCGCAATACCGCCCTGGAGGGTCTGTACAAGTCCGGCAGCATGTTCTGCACCCAATGCGAGGCCGAGGGCTTCCGCAAGATCACTTACTACCTCGATCGCCCAGACGTGATGAGCAAGTTCACCACCACCCTGAGCGCCGAGCAGCATAGCTACCCGGTGCTGTTGTCCAACGGCAACCCGATTGCCAGCGGCCCGGAAGAGACTGCCCCTGGAAAGAGTGTTCGGCACTGGGCGACCTGGCAGGATCCGTTCATGAAGCCGGCCTACCTGTTCGCCTTGGTCGCTGGTGACCTCTGGTGCGTGGAAGACAGCTTCACCACCCTGAGTGCGCGCGAGGTGGCGCTGCGCATCTATGTCGAGCCGGAAAACGTCGACAAGGTGCAGCACGCCATGGACAGCCTGAAGAAGGCGATGAAGTGGGACGAGCAGGTATATGGCCGCGAGTACGACCTGGACATCTTCATGATCGTCGCGGTCAACGACTTCAACATGGGCGCCATGGAGAACAAGGGCCTCAACATCTTCAACTCCAGCTGCGTGCTGGCCAAGGCCGAGACTGCCACCGACGCCGCCCATCAGCGGGTCGAGGCGGTGGTGGCACACGAGTATTTCCACAACTGGTCGGGCAACCGGGTGACCTGTCGCGACTGGTTCCAGCTATCGCTCAAGGAAGGTTTCACCGTGTTCCGCGACGCCGAGTTCAGCGCCGACATGAACTCGCACACGGTCAAACGCATCGAGGACGTGGCCTACCTGCGCACCCATCAGTTCGCCGAGGATGCCGGCCCCATGGCTCATCCGGTGCGCCCTGAGGCCTTCATGGAGATTTCCAACTTCTACACCCTGACCGTTTACGAGAAGGGTTCGGAAGTGGTGCGTATGATCCGCACCCTGGTCGGTGCCGAGGGCTTCCGCCAGGGCAGCGACCTGTACTTCGAGCGCCACGATGGCCAGGCCGTGACCTGCGATGACTTTATCAAGGCCATGGAAGATGCCAATGCTGTCGACCTGAGCCAGTTCAAGCGCTGGTACAGCCAGGGTGGTACGCCGCGTTTGGCCGTCAGCGAGGCTTACGATGCCGCCGCCAAGACCTACAGCTTGACCTTCCGCCAGAGCTGTCCGGCCACGCCGGGGCAGCGCGACAAGCAGCCCTTCGTGATTCCCGTGGAACTGGGACTGCTCGGCGCACAGGGCCAGGCATTGCCGCTGCGTATGGCAGGTGAAGCCAGCGCCGGCGCGGCGTCGCGAGTGATCTCGATCACCGCGGCCGAGCAGGTGGTGACCTTTGTCGATGTTGCCGAGCACCCGCTGCCCTCGTTGCTGCGTGGTTTCTCCGCGCCGGTCAAACTGAGCTTCCCTTACAGCCGCGATCAGTTGATGTTCCTCATGCAGCACGACAGCGACGGCTTCAACCGCTGGGAAGCCGGTCAGCAGTTGTCCGTGCAGGTGTTGCAGGAGTTGATCGGCCAGCATCAGCGCGGCGAGCCTTTGCAGCTGGACCAACGTCTGGTCAGTGCACTGCGCAGCGTGCTGGAGAACGATCAGCTGGATCAGGCCATGGTCGCCGAGTTGCTCTCGTTGCCGGGGGCGGCTTACCTCAGCGAAATCAGCGAAGTGGCCGATGTCGATGCCATTCATGGCGCCCGCGAATTCGCCCGCAAGCAACTGGCCGACGCACTGTTCGATCTGCTGTGGCTGCGTTACCAGGCCAATCGCGAGCTTTCGCGCAGCACTGCCTATGTCGCCGAGGCCGAGCACTTCGCCCGACGCAGCCTGCAGAACATAGCGCTGTCCTACCTGATGCTCAGCGGCAAGCCCGAGGTGCTGGCGGGTTGTCTGGAACAGTTGGAGGTGTGCGACAACATGACCGAGCGCCTGGCGGCTGTGGCGGTGCTGGTCAATTCACCGTTCGAGGAGGAAAAAGCCAAGGCGCTGGCCAGCTTCGCCGACTTCTTCAAGGACAACCCGTTGGTCATGGATCAGTGGTTCAGCGTCCAGGCGGCCTGCAGCCTGCCGGGCGCCTTGACGCGGGTGCAGCAACTGATGGAACACCCAGCCTTTACCCTGAAAAACCCGAACAAGGTGCGCGCCCTGATTGGGGCATTCACTGGGCAGAACCCGGTCAACTTTCATCAGGTCGACGGCAGCGGCTATCGCTTCCTGGCCGATCAGGTGATTACCCTGAATGCCCTCAACCCGCAGATCGCCGCGCGGCTGCTCGGGCCATTAACCCGCTGGGGCAAATACGACGACGCTCGCCAGGCCTTGATGAAGGCCGAGTTGCAGAGAGTTCTCGCGTCTGGCGAGCTGTCCAGCGATGTGTTCGAGGTGGTCAGCAAAAGCCTCGCTTAATACCTGCGCTAGCGCTCTGAAAGTCTTATCGGTCGCTGACCGGTAAGACTTTTTTGCTAGATGAAATATCCGCAAGTCTGGCTTTTGCGCAGTAGAACAGCGTTAAGTCCGACAGGCTGCTAGGTATTGGCTTAATCGAACGCGTTGGCCGGCACTTGGCTGTAATTGATTTTTTGCTGTGTTTTGTTCATGGCCGATGGGCTATTTGCGGCAAAAGACCACAAAAGCAGCATGGATCTGTCTACGGCGTAGCGCTGACGACACCGAGCTGTTCAGTGGCACCCTGGGTCTCTACGACTGGGCGCGGTTCCTACCACAGCAACAAGGTCACCAGTCCCGAGGTCGGCTGCAGGTCGGTCACTTGAATCCGGCGGTCACGCGCAACGAGTTGCACCGGCTGTGGGTCGTCGCGGTACACGCTGATGTTCGTGTAGTGTTGGCCAAAGGCCGCTACAGTGATGGCGGCCTTTGTGCATCAGTCAGTCGAATAAGCTGTCAATCACGCGGGCTGGCCTTAACAAAACATAACGTCACGCCGATTGTCAGGCCTTTCGAAAGCTCGCTAGCATAGGCGGTCTGTTAAAAAGCAGTACCACAATAACAACAAGGGGGAAGGTATATGAGTGAGCCCGTCAAGCGGCGCACCCGGACCGGTCTGTTCAACGCACCGGCGTTGTGCTTTTACTCGCCGCTGGCTAAAGCGCTCTCGCTCTGCAGTGTGCTGTCCATGCTGATTTTCGCTGCCGCGCCATTGCAGGCGAAAACCGCCACCGATGCAGCCGTCCGTTACTCGATCGAGTCGCCGAAAGCCCAGGAAAAACTGCTGCTGGATGTCACCCGCGTTGGTCAGCGCCTGGTGGCTGTGGGTGATCGCGGTCATATCCTCTACTCCGACGACAACGCCGTCAGCTGGGTCCAGGCCAAGGTGCCGACCCGGCAGATGCTCACCGCGGTGTTCTTTGTCGATGACCAGTACGGTTGGGCGGTTGGCCACGACGCACAGATTCTCGCCAGTAACGATGGCGGCGCTACCTGGGTCAAACAATTCGAGAACCTGAAGCGCGAGGCGCCGTTGCTGGATGTCTGGTTCAAGGACCGCAACAACGGTTATGCCGTAGGTGCCTACGGCGCGATGCTGGAAACCACCAATGGTGGGGCGAACTGGGAAGATGTCAGCGAGCGCATTGAAAACGAAGGCGGCTATCACCTGAACGCCATAGTCGCGGTCAAGGATGCCGGGTTGTTCGTCGTTGGCGAACTGGGCGGCATGTTCCGTTCAGCCGATTGGGGGCAAACCTGGGAAACCATGCAGGGTCCCTATGAGGGCTCACTGTTTGGCGCTCTTGATACCAGCGAAGCAGGTAGCCTGCTGGTCTACGGTCTGCGTGGCCATCTGTTCCGCTCCGCCGATTTCGGTGATAGCTGGCAACGAATCGAGCTGAATACCCCAAATAACGGCCCGCTGGAGTTCGGCCTGGCCGATGGCAATCGACTTGCCGACGGCTCTATCGTGGTGGTTGGGCATGGCGGTACCGTGCTGAAAAGCAGCGATGACGGGCGCACCTTCAGTTTGCTCAATCGCGTCGACCGGCTCTCGCTAGCGGGCATCACTGCACTGGATAACGGCAACCTGATTCTGGTGGGGCAGGGCGGCGTCCACGTCGCTTCGCCGACTGGCGCCGATCTGGGCCAACAATAATAAGCCGGGAGAGTTTGCATGAGTAAGCATCAACAACAACCTGCGTCTGTCCTCGAGCGGTTGATCTTCAACAATCGTCCGGCCGTCATTGTGCTGTGCCTGCTGATCAGTGTTTTTCTGTTCTATCAAGCTGCCCAGGTGCGCCCACAAACCAGCTTCGAGAAGATGATCCCGCTGGGCCATCCCTATATCCAGAAGATGCTCGAGCATCGCAACGACCTGGCGAACCTGGGTAATACCGTGCGCATTTCGGTGGAGGCGGTCGATGGCGACATCTTCAGCAAGGAATACATGGAGACGCTGCGTCAGATCAACGACGAAGTGTTCTACATTCCCGGTGTCGATCGTTCCGGCCTGAAATCGCTGTGGAGCCCGAGCGTACGCTGGACCGAGGTGACCGAAGAAGGCTTCGCCGGCGGCGAAGTGATTCCGCAGACCTACGACGGCTCCAGCGACAGCCTGGAAGATTTGCGCAGCAATATCCTCAAGTCCGGGCAGGTTGGCCGGCTGGTGTCGAACAACTTCAAGTCGAGCATCGTCGATGTGCCGCTGCTGGAGGCCTACCCTGACCCTGAGGATCAGAGCCAGCTAGTCCCGCTGGACTACCAGAAATTCTCCCACGAGCTGGAAGAGAAGATTCGCGATAAGTACCAGGCGCAAAACCCTAATGTGAAAGTGCACATCATCGGGTTTGCCAAGAAAGTAGGCGATCTGATCGATGGGCTGGTCGGCGTGGCCTTGTTCTTTGCCGTGGCTATTGCCATCACCTTCGCCCTGCTGTTGTGGTTCACCCATTGTTTCAAGAGCACCATGGCGGTGGTCGTAACCACCCTGATCGCGGTTGTCTGGCAGTTGGGTTTGCTGCATACCCTGGGCTTCGGCCTCGATCCCTATTCGATGCTGGTGCCGTTTCTGGTCTTCGCCATCGGTATCTCCCATGGGGTGCAGAAGATCAACGGTATCGCCATCGCCTCCGGAGAGGCGACGAGCCCGTTGGCTGCCGCGCGCATGGCGTTCCGCCAGCTGTTTATTCCCGGGTTGGTCGCCTTGCTGTCGGATGCAGTCGGCTTCATTACCTTGTTGCTGATTGATATCGGCGTGATCCGTGAGCTGGCCATCGGCGCGTCTATGGGTGTGGCGGTGATCATCCTGACCAACCTGATCCTGCTGCCGGTGATGATTTCCTACATTGGCATCAGCAAGAAGGCCGTCAGAATCAGCCGTGAAGAGGCGGCCAAGGATCACCCGCTCTGGCGTCTGCTTTCCAACTTCGCCCACCCGATGGTGGCGCCGGTGTCCGTGCTGGTTGCCGTGGTGGCCTTGGCCGGTGGCGTTTGGTATGGCCAGAACCTGAAGATCGGCGACCTCGATCAGGGCGCGCCCGAGTTGCACCCGGACTCGCGCTACAACCTGGATAACGACTTCGTCATCCGCAACTACTCGACCAGCTCCGACGTGCTGGTGGTGATGGTCAAGACCGGATCGGAAGGCTGTTCGACCTACCAGACCCTGTCAGCCATGGACGAGCTGATGTGGACGATGGAAAACACCGAGGGCGTGCAGTCGGCCATTTCCATGGTCACGGTGTCGCGTCAGGTGATCAAGGGCATGAACGAGGGCAACCTGAAATGGGAAACCCTGTCGCGTAACCAGGACGTGCTGAACAACTCGATTGCGCGTGCCGACGGTTTGTACAACGCCGATTGCTCGGTAGCGCCGGTGCTGGTGTTCCTCAACGACCACAAGGCGGAAACCCTGGAGCGTGCGGTCGCGGTGGTCGAAGACTTCGCCAAGGAAACCAACAAGGAAGGTCTTGAGTTCATCCTGGCTGCCGGTAACGCTGGTATCGAAGCGGCCACCAACGAGGTGATCGCTGCATCGGAGACCACCATGCTGGTGGCGGTCTATGCTGCCGTGAGCTTCATGTGCCTGCTCACCTTCCGCTCGGTTGCCGCCACCCTCTGCGTGATTCTGCCGCTGGTGTTGACCTCGGTACTGGGCAACGCGCTGATGGCCTACATGGGCATCGGGGTCAAGGTGGCGACCCTGCCGGTGATCGCCCTGGGCGTAGGCATCGGTGTCGACTACGGCATCTACATCTACAGTCGCCTGGAAACCTACCTGCGCCAAGGGCTGTCGTTGCAGGAGGCTTACTACGAGACCCTCAAGTCGACGGGTAAGGCCGTGCTGTTCACCGGTGTATGCCTGGCGATCGGCGTGGCGACCTGGATCTTCTCGGCGATCAAGTTCCAGGCCGACATGGGCCTGATGCTGACCTTCATGTTCCTCTGGAACATGATCGGCGCGATCTGGCTGCTGCCGGCACTGGCCCGTTTCCTGATCAACCCGGAGAAGCTGCGTAACAAAGCCTGATAGACAGGCGCAGCACTAAAAAAACCGCGGCCTTTGGGTCGCGGTTTTTTTTTGTGTGCTTCGCCTGTCAGTGGCAAATGCCCCGCTAACAGGGGGCAAGGCAAGGCGCACTGGCAGTGCGCCTACCGTCGAATCCCCAAGCGGTGCAGGCTACCGCCCGGGGATTGTGGTCAGTCGACAAATAGATCAGGGATCAGCGTGCCGCCAGCGGGAGCGAAACGGTACTGCTCGAATTCGCTTTGGCCCTGTTCGCGCAGGATGTCCTCGTCGATCAACAGGCGTCCACTGATGCTGCGCCCGGTACTGGTCAGGATGGCGTGGGCGGCGTCGGCCATGATCGCCGGGGTGCGCGCGCGTTTGAAGGCGTCGCGGCTGCCCAGTTCGAACTCGATGGCGGCGGTGGCGATCATGGTCTTGGGCCACAGTGAATTGACGCTGATGGCGTACTTCTTGAATTCCTCGCTCATGCCCAGGGTCAGCATGCTCATGCCGTACTTGGTCACGGTGTAGGGACCGTGTTGGGCGAACCACTTGCTGTCCATATTCAGCGGCGGCGACAGGTTGAGGATATGCCCGTTGCTACTCTTTTTCAGGTACGGCAGCGCGGCCTGACTGCAGACCATTACCGCCCGGGTGTTGATCTGGAACATCAGGTCGAAGCGCTTGGGCTCCAGGTGCTCGACGCCGACCAGCTTGATCGCGCCGGCGTTATTGATCAGCCCATCGATGCCGCCAAAATGCTCGGCAGCCTTGGCCATGGCGGTTTTTACTGCCTGTTCGTCGCGCACATCCAGTTGCAGGGCCAGGGCCTTGCCGCCGGCGGCTTCGACCTCGGCCGCCACCGAATGGATGGTGCCCGGCAGCTTGGTATGGGGCTCGGCGCTTTTCGCCGCGATGACGATGTTGGCGCCGTCGCGTGCTGCGCGCAGGGCGAACTCGCGGCCGATACCGCGGCTGGCGCCGGTGATGAACAGGGTTTTGCCTTGCAGTGACATAGGGCCGCTCCGTGATCTGTTGTTATTCGTATGGTCGCTTTTGTAGGATGGGTTGAGCGTAGCGATACCCACCAATGTTGCGTGCCGATGGGTATCGCTTTGCTCAACCCATCCTACGTCTCTGCCATTAAGCGTCGTTGGCTTCGATTTCAACCAACAATTGGCGGTTCTTCACCTGGTCGCCCTGGTTGACGCCAACACGCCGGACCACGCCGTCGATGCTGGCTTTGAGTGAGTGTTCCATCTTCATCGCCTCCAGCACCACCAGCAGTTGACCCTTGCTGACGGGGCTGCCTTCCGCGACCAGTACCTCGATAATCGCCCCATCCATCGGCGCCTTGACGCTGCCGGAACTGGCACCTGCGGCGCTGCTGACCGGCAGGTGGGTAATGTCAGTGAATTGCAGATTGCCGTTATGGCCATACAGCCAGAGCTTGCCGTCTTGCAAATGATAGGCCAGGCGCTGGCGAATGCCGTCCAGTTGCAGGGTGGCCCAGCGGCCGTCGCACGCCAGCAGCTTGAGGCTGATCGACTGCTCGCCGATCTTGGCCAGCAGGCTGGGTTGTACGCCGTCGGCCAGCACCTCCAGCTCGACGCTATGCTGCTGCTCGCCTTGTTCCAGAACAAAACGCCAGGGCGCGTTGCCGGCATTGCGCCAGCCGGCCAGGCCGCTCTGGTGGGCGCGGGCATTGGCCGATTGCTGGTAGAGCAGGGCCGCAGCCACCGCCAGCTCGGCGGGGTTAGGCGGCTGCGGGCTCAGGCTCGGGTCCGCGGCAAAATGCTCGGCGATAAAGGCGGTGGTGGCGTTACCCGCAGCGAACTCAGGGTGCTTCAGCAGGTTGGCGAGGAAACGCTGGTTGCCGTTGACCCCCAGCAGCACGCAGTCCTCCACCGCGCGCAGCAGCTTGCGCCGCGCTTCGTCGCGGGTCGCGCCATAGGCGATGACCTTGGCCAGCATCGGGTCGTAAAACGGGCTGATGACCTGGCCTTCGACCAGGCCGTGGTCGATGCGGATGCCGTCGAGCAAGGCCGGCTCCCAGCGCAGCACCTGGCCGGTCTGCGGCAGGAAATTGCGGCTCACATCCTCGGCGTATAGGCGCACTTCCATGGCGTGGCCGGTGAGGCGAATCTCCTCCTGCTTGAGCGGCAGAACCTGGCCTTCGGCGACGCGAATCTGCCAGGCCACCAGGTCCTGGCCGGTAATCAGCTCGGTGACTGGATGTTCGACCTGCAGGCGGGTGTTCATTTCCAGGAAGAAGAACTCGCCACTCTGATCGAGCAGGAATTCCACGGTGCCGGCGCCGACATAGTCGACCGAGGCGGCGGCCTTGACAGCCGCTGCGCCCATGGCCTGGCGCAGTTGGGGCGTCATCAACGGGCAGGGCGCTTCCTCGACCACCTTCTGGTGGCGGCGCTGCACCGAGCAGTCACGCTCACCGAGGTAGACGATATTGCCGTGCTGGTCGCCGAACACCTGGATTTCCACATGGCGCGGCTGAAGCACTGCCCGCTCAAGGATCAGCTCGCCGCAGCCGAAGGCGTTCTGCGCTTCCGAGCGGGCGGTGCGGATCTGCGCCAGCAACTCGGACGCGTCATGGACCAGACGCATACCGCGGCCACCGCCACCGGCGCTGGCCTTGATCATCAGCGGGTAGCCGATGCGCTGGGCTTCGCGGCTCAGGGTCTGGTCGTCCTGCTCGGCGCCTTCGTAGCCCGGGATGCAGGGCACGCCGGCTGCGAGCATGGCGATCTTCGACAGGCGTTTGCTGCCCATCAGGTGGATGGCCTCGACGCTCGGGCCGATAAACACGATGCCGGCCGCCTCGCAGGCGCGGGCGAAATCGGCATTCTCCGAGAGAAAACCGTAGCCGGGGTGAATCGCATCGGCGCCAGTCTTCAGCGCCGCCACGATAATCGCGTTGATCTGCAGATAAGACTGATTGACCTGGGCCGGGCCGATACACACCGCCTGGTCGGCCTCCTGTACATGGCGCGAATCGGTATCGGCCTCGGAGTAGACCGCCACGGTGCGGTAGCCCAAATCCTTGGCGGTGCGCATCACCCGGCAGGCGATCTCGCCGCGGTTGGCGATCAGAATCTTGTTAAAGGCGGGCATCTGTGTGCTCCTGCTGCTTGTAAGTGTGGCGATCAGATTGTGTGTGGGGGGGCCGGGCGGCGATCCGCTTTAGCCGCGAGACAACAATGCCCGTCGCGGCTAAAGCCCCTCCCACAGGGTTATTCAGCGGCCCATTTCGGCGCGCGTTTTTGCACAAAGGCCATGGTGCCCTCGATTCCTTCAGCACCGGTTACCGCCGCGGCGAACTGGCCGGCGGCGTGGTCGAGCAGACCGCCGAGGTTTTCCGTTTCGCTGGCTAGCAGCAGGGCCTTGGTTGCGGCATTGGCCTGCGGTGCGCAGTTACGTACCTGGCTCAGAGACTGCTGCAGGCGGGCCTCAATGGCATCTGCGCAGCCCTCGCTGAAGTGCACCAGGCCCAGACGCTCGGCTTCGCTGCCATTGAAGCGGGCGGCGGTCAGCGCCAGGCGCCGGGTCTGGGTCAAGCCGATGCGTTTAACCACAAAAGGCGCGATCTGTGCGGGCAGAATACCCAGGGTGGTTTCCGGCAGGCCGAACTTGGCATCTTGGTGGCAGATGGCAATATCCGAGACGCAGGCCAGGCCGAAGCCGCCGCCGAGCACTGCGCCTTCCAGTACGGCAATCAGCACCTGGGGAGTGTGTTGTGCTTCTTCCAGCAGGCTGCCGAAGGCGCGGTTCAGGGCGCGGTAGGCGTCAGCCCCGGTAGCGCGAGCACTGGCCATGTCCTTGATATCCCCGCCGGCACAGAAATGCCCGCCGGCGCCGCGCAGCACGATGGCGCGCACGCTCAGGTCATCGCGCACGGCGGCCAGCACCGCGCGCAGCTCGCCGACCATGGCCAGGCTCATGGCATTGCGACTGTCCGGGCGGTTGAGGGTGACGTGCAGCACGCCCTCGGCCCGTTCCAGCAACAGGGTTTCCGTGTTTGGTAGTTCAGCCATCACCGGCTCCTCGTGATCGTTCCTACGCTCTGCGTGGGAATGTGCTTTGCAGCGCTCTGCGTCGCTGGGACGCGGAGCGTCCCGTTATGGGTTCCCACGCCGAGCGTGGGAACCCTCGACGACTTCAGGCTTTTTTCTTGCCGGGCAGGATGCCCATCAACTTGCAGATGATGCCCAGCATGATTTCGTCGGCACCGCCGCCAATGGAGACCAGACGCACGTCGCGGTAGGCGCGGGCAACCGGGTTGTCCCACATGTAGCCCATCCCGCCCCAGTACTGCAGGCAGCTGTCGGTGACTTCACGACCCAGGCGGCCGGCCTTGAGCTTGGCCATCGAGGCCAGGTTGGTCACGTCCTTGCCGCGGATATATTGCTCGGTGGCCTGGTAGACCAGGGCGCGCAGGCATTCGACTTCGGTCTGCAACTCGGCCATGCGGAAGTGGATGACCTGGTTGTCGATCAGCGCGTTGCCGAAGGTCTTGCGCTCCTTGCAGTAGTCGATGGTGGCGTCGATGCAATGCTCCAGGCCCTTGATCATGTTGGCCGCGCCGAACAGGCGTTCTTCCTGGAACTGCAGCATCTGCATCATGAAACCGGCGCCTTCGTGGCCGATGCGATAGCGCTGCGGGACGCGCACATCGTCGAAGAACACCTGGGCGGTCTCCGAGCTGCGCATACCGAGCTTGTCCAGGTGCGGGCTGACGCTGATGCCTGGGGTGTTCATCGGCACCATGATCAGTGACTTGTTAACGTGTGGCTTGTCGTCCGAGGTGTTGGCCAGCAGGCAGATAAAGTCGGCGGATGGCGAGTTGGTGATCCACATCTTGCTGCCGTTGATCACATAGTCGTCGCCGTCTTTCTTGGCGGTGGTTTTCAGTCCTGCCACATCGGAACCGGCGCCAACTTCGGAGACGCCGATACAGCCGACCATTTCGCCGCTGATGGCCGGGCGCAGAAACTCGTCACGCAGCTCGTCGGAGCCGAAGCGCGCCAGAGCCGGGGTGCACATGTCGGTCTGCACGCCGATGGACATGGGGATGCCGCCGCAGATGATGGTGCCGAACTCTTCGGCGGCGACGATCGAGTAGCTGTAGTCCAGGCCCATACCGCCGAATTTTTCCGGCTTGGAGATACCCAGTAGGCCGAGGTCGCCGGCTTTCTTGAAGATGTCGTGGATCGGGAAGCGGCCGTCCTTTTCCCACTGCTCGACATGCGGATTGATTTCCCTCTCGACAAAATTACGCACCGTGCGACGCAGCTCTTCGTGTTCCTGGGTAAAGATCATTTTTATAGTTCTCCGTATCGACTGGGCTCGGTAGGGCGGGTGAAACCCGCCAATCATGTGGCGGGTTTCACCCGCCTACGGTGTATGGATTCAGAATCTCGCAACGCCAAAGCTGTTGGATTTCAGTGGCCGCACCGCGGCCTCGGCGCAAATATCCAGCAGGTAGCCGAGCAGCTTGCGCGTGTCGCGTGGGTCAATCAGGCCGTCATCCCACAGGCTGGCGGTGCCGTACAGCGCGGTGGATTGGCTGTCGAGTTTCTGCGCGGTGACCTGTTCGAGCATGTCGAGCATCTGCGGATCGGCCTGCTTGCCTAGCTTGGCGTGCTTGTCCTCGGTGACGATGCGCAGCACCTTGCCGGCCTGGGCGCCGCCCATGACAGCGGTCTTGCTGTTGGGCCAGGCGAAGATAAAGCGCGGGTCCAGACCGCGGCCGCACATGGCGTAGTTGCCGGCGCCGTAGGAACCGCCGACCACTATGGTCAGTTTGGGCACCGTGGCGTTGGCCACGGCCTGGATCATTTTCGAGCCGTGCTTGATCACGCCCTGCTGTTCGGCCTCGGTGCCGACCATAAAACCGGTGGTGTTGTGAAAGAACAGGATTGGCGTGTTGCTCTGCTCGCACAGTTGGATAAATTGCGCCGCCTTGGCCGCGCCTTGCGGGGTGATCGGGCCGTTGTTACCGATAAAGCCGCAGGGTTGGCCTTCGATCTGCAGATGGCCGCAGACGGTCTGGTTATCGAACTCGTTCTTGAAGTCGAGAAACGCCGAGCCATCGGCGATGCGGGCGATGATTTCGCGTACGTCGTAGGGCTTCTTCGCATCGGCTGGCACCAGGCCGAGCAGTTCGTCGACCGGGTACAGCGGTTCGCGGTAGCTCTTCAGCGTCCGCGCCGGCAGCTGGGCGTTCCACGGCAGCATGGCGAGAATTTCGCGGGCGATGCGCACGCCGTCGGCGTCGTTTTCCGCCAGGTATTCGGCGGTGCCGGCGACCTGGGCGTGCATCTCGGCGCCGCCCAGTTGTTCATCGGTGGCGATCTCGCCGGTCGCGGCTTTCAGCAGCGGCGGGCCGGCGAGGAACATCTTGGCCTTGCCACGCACCACCACCACATAATCTGACAACCCCGGCTGGTAGGCCCCGCCAGCGGTGCTGGAGCCGTGCACCACGGTGATCTGCGGCAGGCCCATGGCCGACATGCGCGCCTGGTTGGCGAATCCGCGCGCGCCCTCGACGAAGATGTCGGCGGCGTAGTTGAGGTTGGCGCCGCCGCTTTCGGTCAGCGCCACCACTGGCAGTTTGTTCTCGAAGGCGATCTGCTGCAGGCGCAGGGTCTTCTTCAGTCCGCTGGGGCTGATGGTGCCGCCCTTGATCGCGCTGTTGCTGGCGCTGATCAGGCAGCGCACCCCGGCGATATAGCCGATGCCGGAGATAATCCCGCCGCCGGCCTGGCTGCCGTCCTTGTCATCGTGCAGCTTGTAGCCGGCCAGCGAGCACAGTTCGAGAAACGGCGCGCCGGGGTCGAGTAACAGGTTCAGGCGTTCGCGCGGCAGTAACTGGCCGCGGTTTTCGAACTTGGCCTTGGCTTCAGCAGCCTTGTTCAGGCAGTTCTGTTCGATCTCGCGAAAGCTCGCCACGGCGGCGAGCATGGCTTCACGGTTGTTGGCGAAGTCTTCGCCATGCACGTCGATGTCGGACTGGATAACCGGCATAGGAGTTACTCCTCGCCTTTGAGTACATCGGGGACATAGGCCCGATGGAAACCGTCGTAGGCGACGCTGTTCTTCGCCTTGCCCAAGGTCCAGGCGCGGCTGCCCTGGCTGGCGGCCCCGTCGATGCGGATGGTATTGCCGCTGATAAAGTTGGCACCCGGGGTCAGCAGAAAGACGATGGCGGATGCCACTTCCGATTCGCTGCCGATGCGTTGCAGCGGCACGTGATCTTTGAGCGAGCGGATCATGCTCTTCATCGACTCGGGGTAGGTGTCCATGCCGCTGGAGGCGATCCAGCCCGGTGCCACGGCATTGACCCGCACCCCGGCGTGGCCCCACTCGACAGCGGCGGTCTTGGTGAAATTCTCCATACCGGCGCGCGCCGCGCCCGAGTGGCCCATGCCGGGCATGCCGCCCCACATGTCGGCGAGCATGTTGACGATGCTGCCACCGTGTTTGCTCATGCTTTGCAGGAACACTTCCTTGGCGATCAGGAAACCGCCGACCAGGTTGGTGCGCACCACGGTCTCGAAGCCTTTCTGGTTGATGCCGATCAGCGGCGCGGGAAACTGGCCGCCGGCATTGTTGACCAGGTGATGGATCTGTCCGCGTTCGGCCACCACGGTTTTGACCATGGCCTTAACCGCTTCCTCGTCACGGATGTCGCAGACCTGCAAGCTGGAGCTGCCGCCGTCTTCGCCGATTTCAGCGCAGGTGGCTTCGAGTTTTTCCAGCTTGCGCCCGACCAGCACCACATGGGCACCCAGGTGGGCCAGTTCATGGGCGGTGCAACGGCCGATGCCGCTGCCGCCGCCGGTGACCATGATGCTCTGGCCGCTGAACAGGCCGGGTTTGTACACGGAGTTGTAGGTCATTGCTCATCCTCTTGCCGATGGTTCCCATGCTCTGCGTGGGAACCGCTCTTGCTCTGTGTCCCATGCGACGCTGAGCGTCGCGGGATGCATTCCGAATTACAGTGAATCGGCCAATGCTTTGGGCACCGGCACCGGGAATTCCAGCAGCTGCTGGGCAAAGGCCTTGCCTTGCGGGTCGATGCGCAAGCTGGCGATGCCGCCGCCGCCCAGGGCGTTTTCCAGCAGGAAGTTCAGGCTATGGCTGCCGGGCAGGTACCAGCGAGTCACCTTGCCGGTTTGCGGGTCCAGCGTGTGTTGCATCCATTCGGCCACGGCACCCTCGCTCAGCGCAGCGGCGATCCAGGCCAAGTATTCGGGCTTTCTGGCCATGATGCCGATATTGCTGTGAGTGCCCTTGTCGCCAGAGCGCGCCACGGCCAGCTTGATTAGCGGCACGCGGGTGTCGGCCTGGCCGGCTGGGGTCGGGGCGGCGATATCGCTGGCGATCTGTGTGCGATCCAGTGTCGTGATCTGCGGCATGGCCACCGCTGTACGTTCACCGTTTATCTCCACTTCCAGCGCGCAGGCGTTCTTGTCGGCGAGGAAGCTGAACAGGCGAATCACCGGGTACACCGTGGGGCGGCCGCCGACTATGCCGGTCAGGCCAGGCGCCATGCCGGTGGCGGCCTGGGCGATCTCGCGGGAGAACAACACCAAGGCTTCTTTCTTGGCGTGGCGCACGGCGATCTTGATCACGATTTCGCGGCTGTCTTGCCTCTGGCCGTGAGCGCCGTAAGTGGCCTCGGAACCCAGCAGTTCGATGCTGACTTCCCTGTAGGGACCCCAGCCGCGCTCGGCGAACAGCTCTGCGGTCTTGTTGATAATCGCCTGGCTAACCCGCTGGGCTTTCTTCAGAGCATCGATGCCGGCCATCAGGCAGCTGGCGGTGCAGCGGAAACCATCCGGGTAAGTGGCGCTGACCTTGTATTGCGCGGTGGGCGGCAGGCCGCGCGCACCTTTGAGTTCGACCCGGTCTTTGCCAACCTGAGCCAGGGTGACCTGGGTGAAATCGCACAGCACATCGGGCAGGTAATAGGCACGCGGGTCGCCAATCTCGTAGAGCATCTGCTCGCCGACGGTAAAAGGCGTGACCAAGCCGCCGGAACCCTGCGGCTTGGTCACGACAAAGCTGCCATCGGCTGCCACTTCCACCACGGGAAAACCGATGTGCTCGTAGTCCGGCACGCTTTGCCAGTCGGTGAAGTTGCCGCCGGTGCACTGCGCGCCGCATTCGATGATGTGCCCGGCCAGCGCGGCCTGGGCCAGTTGGTCGTAATCGCTCCAGGCCCAGCCGAACTCATGCACCAGCGCCGCGCTGACCACCGCACTGTCGACCACGCGGCCGGTGATGACGATATCCGCACCGAGCTTCAAGGCCTCGACTATGCCCGGTGCACCGAGGTAAGCGTTGACCGAGACGCAGAAGGGCGGCAACGGCGCGCCGCTGAACATTTCCACGGTGCCGGCCTTGCCCAGTTCGCCGAGCTTGGGTTGCAGGTTGTCGCCATGCAGCACGGCAATCTTCAGATTCACCCCAGCCTGTTCGCAGGCCGCAGCCAGGGCGGCGGCGCAGGCGCTGGGGTTGACCCCGCCGGCATTGCTGATCACGCGGATGTTGTTCTGCGCGATGTCGGCCAGCAGCGGCGCGAGGGTTTCCACGAAGTCGCTGGCGTAGCCGGCATCCGGCTGCTTCATTCGCGCTCCGGCCATGATCGACATGGTCACTTCGGCCAGGTAATCGAACACCAGATAATCCAGTTCGCTGCCCTTTACCAGCTGGGCGGCGGCGGTGCAGGTGTCGCCCCAGAAGGCGGAGGCGCAGCCGATGCGTACGGTTTTAGTCATTGGAGGATCCGCAACACATGAATAAGGTGAATTGAAGGCTACCAAGCAAGCGCTTGGTTGAAAAGCCCCGGGGTCGATATTTATCAAGCAAAGTGCGGCCAAGCGCTTGCTTGGGTGGCCCGCGCAGCATAAATTTCACCAATAACGACAAACACTTGGGCAAATAGCCGGAAAATGGCCGTTTTGTCCAAGTCATATAGAAGGCTGGAGAGTATTAAGCGTGGATGACCAACAAGCTCAGGCGGTGATGCGGGACCTGATGACCCGTGGGCAGATCACCGATCCGGACAGCGCCCGCGGCAAACTGCTGCAGACCGCGGCGCACCTGTTTCGCAGCAAGGGTTACGAACGCACCACGGTGCGCGACCTGGCCAGCGCGGTGGGTATCCAATCGGGCAGCATCTTTCATCACTTCAAGAGCAAGGACGAGATCCTGCGCTCGGTGATGGAGGAAACCATTCGCTACAACACCGCCTTGATGCAGGCTTCGTTGGCCGAGGCGAGCAACTTGCGTGAGCGCGTGCTGGCGCTGATCCGCTGCGAACTGCAGTCGATCATGGGCGGCACCGGCGAGGCCATGGCGGTGTTGGTCTACGAATGGCGTTCGCTCTCGGAGCCCAGCCAGCAATTTATCCTCGAATTGCGCGATACCTATGAGCAGCTGTGGCTGGACGTCCTGAGCGAGGCCCAGGCAGAGGGATACTTCAAGGCCGATCCCTTCATCCTCCGACGTTTCCTCACCGGTGCCTTGAGTTGGACCACTACCTGGTTCCGTCCTGAAGGACCGATGAGCCTGGATCAACTGGCCGAAGAGGCGCTTTCGCTGGTACTCAAAGAGGTTTGAGCGTTCAATAGCTGACAATGGCCTTTTGGCACTACTGCAGCGGTTAGGGAATATCCGCCCAGCTGACACAAGGAGCCGCTCGCGGCCTGGTGTCGCTTTCGAGGTGTGTGATTTGCGTGTGCTATTCCGGGGGCTGCTGACTGCGTTGTGTCTGTTGATCGCCTGGCCGGTGCTGGCCGCCGAGCAGGTGCGGGTTGGCGCCTACCATTTCCCTCCTTACGTGATTAAGCCGGAAAGCGCCGCGCCCAGAGGTGTGCTGCCGGAATTGTTGGCGGCCCTGAATGGTTTGCAGAGCACCTATCGGTTCAGTCTGGTGCCAACCTCGGTGGCCCGCCGTTACCGCGATCTGGAAAGTGGCCGCTTCGATCTGATTCTGTTCGAGTCGCCGGGGTGGGGTTGGCAGAATACGGCGCATACCGCACTGGATCTGCATATCGAAGATGCTGAAGTCTATGTCGCACTCGCCGAGCCGGGACGCGACCAGGGCTATTTCGCTCAGCTCAAGGGTAAGCGGCTGGCGCTATACAGTGGCTATCACTATGGCTTCGCCGGCTTCAATGCGAATCAGCAATTCCTCCGTGAGAACTTTGCTGCGGTGCTGACCTACTCACATGACAGCAACCTGCTGATGCTGATACGTGATCGGGCCGATATTGCAGTGATTACCCGCTCTTACCTGCAGAACTACCAGAGTCGTCACCCCAAGCGCAGTAAGGCGTTGCTGGTATCGCAGCGGGTCGATCAGTATTACCAGCACCATGCGTTGTTCCGTGTGCAATCCCCGTTGATGCCAGAGACTTTCGCCGGGTTGCTGCTGGAGCTGAATCGTAATGGGCAGCTGGACGCCTTGCTCCAGAGTTATCATCTGGTGGTGCCGGAACCTCTGCTAAATGACTGAAATCACTCTGCTCGGTCAGCTTTCCCTGGAATAGGCTGTTTTTCGAGCGCAAATATGGATGCGGGGGTGTGTATGTCGCGGTTGCTGCGCAGGCTGGTCATGGGGTGTGCACTGTGCGTGGCGATACTGGCTACGGGGCCGCTTGCAGCCCAGCAAGTGGTGCATGTGGGCGGTGCTTTTTTCCCGCCTTATGTACTTAAGGCGGAGCAGTCGCAGCGTGCCGGCTTGCTGCCGCAATTGCTCGATGCGCTCAACCGGGCGCAAAGCGATTTTAACTTCATCGTGCGACCGACCTCGATTCCCCGGCGTTTCCGGGATTTCGAACAGGGGCGGATTGACATGTCGATGTTCGAAAACTCGGCCTGGGGTTGGCAGGACATTGCCCACACCGTCGTCGACATGGGGCTGGAAGATGCTGAAGTGTTTGTCGCACGGGTCGAGCCGGAGCGCGGGCAGGGGTATTTTAAGCGGCTCAGAGGCAAGCGTCTGGCGCTGTTCAATGGCTACCATTATGGTTTCGCCGACTTCAATGCCGAGCCGCAATTTCTCGCGAAAAACTTCAATGCGACCCTGAGCTATTCCCACGACAGCAACTTGCTCATGGTGCTGCATGGACGAGCGGATATCGCCCTGGCCACGCGTTCCTATGTCAGCGATTTTCTCGAGCGTCATCGGCAATACGCCGGGCAGTTGCTGATTTCCCAGCGGGTCGACCAACGCTATCAACATCAGGTGCTGCTGCGCCCCGCAGCACCAATCAGTGCGGCGCAACTTGGCCGGTTATTCGAGCAGTTACGCAGCAATGGCCAATTGGCCGCCATCTTCGCTCCTTTGCAGATCAGGGTCAGGCCAGGCGCAGCGGATAGCTCAGTAACAGCAGGTGTGACAGATTGACCGCAGCGTGCAGGGCAACCGCCAGGCTCAGTCGGCCACTGTAGTGAAACACCAGGCCGTAACCCAGGCCGGCGATACCGGCGACCACGGCAAATAACGGACTGAAGGGTGCATGCACGGCGCCGAACAGCACGGCAGTCAGCAGGATGCCCGGGCAGATACCCAGCCAGCTGACCAGGCGAGTCTGCAGCAGGCCGCGAAACAGCAGCTCTTCGGCCAGGACCGCCACGCCCAGGTTGACCGCCAGCCACAGCCACAACTCCGTCGGCCATTTTGGCTGCCAGCCAACCAGGCCCAGAGCCAAGGCCAGCAGTGGTATGCCGACCAACGTCAGCAGCGCCACTGCCCCGGCTCGTTGCGTTTGGGTGCGACGGGCGTGGGGTTGGCCCAGCCACCACGCCAGCAAGGTCAAGCCAACCAGCAATTTGTCCCAGGACAGGCGCACGGCGTAAGGCGCCGCATCGCGGCTGATCTGCCGTGGCGGTGACAATGGCCAGGCCGCGAAGCCCGGTATCAGGTGGGCGGCGAGGGCAAGGCTGGCGAGCAGGCTGAGGCTCCACCACAGGCGCTTGGGCAGTGCTTGGTCGGCAGCCAGCAGGAGGGCGATGAAGAGCAGGCCGGCGGCCAGCCCGATGGGTTGGATAAAACCCAGGCCAAAGCCCAGCCCCAGGCCGAGGGTTGGTAGCAACAGGCGAAGATGTAGCGGCACGGCAGCTCCTTGTAAGGAGCCGCAGTTTAGCGGCGCAGCCCGCCCAGCGTTACTCGAAATAACGCCCGAGCAAGTGCGGGTCGTCGAAGTGGGCACGGCCGATAAAGGCCGTGGCATGCGTGCCCCACTGCCGTATAGCACCCGGCGAAACGACACCGGATGGCCACAGCAGCCAGCGTTCCAGGCGCTCGCTGCCGGGTACTAGGCCGTCTTTGCCGTACAGGCTGCGCTGGCCTTGTGGGTGAGGCAATTGGCGCAACTGATCGAGCGGGATGCGTTGGTAGAGCAGGGTGGGGTAGGGCGAACGGCGGGCATCGATCCAGTGCAGGCGATGCTCGCCTGCGCTCAGCCACAGGGTCGGCGCCGTATCGCCATTGAAGCTCAGGCGTTGGCTCAGGCGTGCTTCTTGATCCACGTTCTGGCGCACTTGCAGGGGCGAGTCCGCCGGCAGGTAAAAACTGTGCCAGCAGCCACAGGGATGGATGCTGTCATAGAGCAGGGCCTTGCCTTGCTGGTCGAGGGTGACGCGCCAGAGCAAACCGTCCAGCTCGCCACCGTACAGATCCACGGCGTTGGGCTTGGGTCGCTGGCTGAACCAGAGCTGGTAGATCAGTTGCAGGTGCCAGCGGCCATTCAACTGGCTCCAGCTGCTGTGCTGGTAAAGGCGTGCCTGCAGCGGATTAAACGCGCGGCTGCCATCAGGGCGGTAATACGGGCTGCCGATACGGTCGCTGCGGCCGGCTTGGGCGATTTTCAGCCAGGGCGCGTGGCGGGCGAACAGCGCGTCGAGTTGCTGTGCATCCGCCTGCGGCAGGCCCAAGCTATCTTCATGCAATATCAGCGGCAGTGGCTGCGCCGCTGGCGGAATTGGCTGGTAGCTTAGCCACTGCGCGCCGTCCGCGGGCGCAGTGGCTTGGCCGGCAGCTTGCTGCCAAGCGGCAATGCCTTGGCGGAAGATCGGCTTGAACAGCGGATAGAGGCCCAGGGTGCGTGCCCAGTCACGGTAGTCGTCGGGCACTTGCGCGGCTTCGACTGCGCGGGCAAACGCCTTGGGGTCGGCGCCCAGGCGTTCGACCTGGCGGGCGCGGCAGGCACCGAGCGCCTCTTGCCGGGCTGGGCTGCTCCAGTCGTGACGCTGGGTCGCTGGTAATTGGCCAATTTCGATCCGGCTGGCCTCGGTGTCGCGTGCGGCCAGGTGTTGCAGCCACAGACGGCGCTGCGCCGGGCTATCTGCGTTTGCGCCAAGGGCCGCGAGGACTCTATCGCTGCGCAGGCCGATAAAGCCGGGCAAACGGTGGTACTGCGCATCCTGATAAGCCTGGGTGGCCAGCGGCAATTGCGTGAACAACGCCGCACAGTTTTCAGTCGATGCGGGTTGCCAATGTGCACAGCCCGCCAATAGGCCGGCCAGCAGACTAACGCTTGCGAGCGTCCTCGGCGTCCTGGGCTTCCATCTCGATTTTTCGTTCACGGACTTTCTGCAGTTGTTCGTCGGTTAGCGGCAGGGGTTTGGCAGTACGCAGCAGCACCATCAAGCCGCCCACGATAGAGCCTAGAACGAGAACTATCAGTAACCAGATATACCAGGGCATGGTCGGCTCTTCGGCGGCGGGGTGGAGTCCTCACCATATCGCGCCTGGCCGGGCTTGTCAGGTTGGTAATTGCGCCACGGCCTGCAGGTTGCTGTCGTGCTCAATCTTCACGCCGGAGAGTTGCAGGCCCTGCTCACGGGTTATTCCGACCTGGATGCAGCGGTGGCGGCGCTAAACAGTGGCGGCATCTTCCGCTACCTGAGAAAACCCCGGGACCAGCAGGAAATGGCCTTCACTCTGCGCCAGCCGGCGCAGATAGTTACGCGCCTGGCGCAGGTGCCGCGCGAGGCGCGTGAGCGGGAAAAGGTCGGCAGTTTGCTGGGGATGTTGGGCCGCCTGCGCGAACGCCTGACGGCGTAGGGCGGCCCAGGCGGCGAGCGGCTTAGCGGCGCACCTGCTTGAGTGTCTCGGCAATCAGGAAGGCCAGTTCCAGCGACTGGTCGGCGTTCATCCGTGGGTCGCAGTGAGTGTGGTAACGGTCCGACAACCCTGCTTCGGTGATCGGCCGCGCGCCGCCGATGCATTCGGTGACGTTCTGTCCGGTCATCTCGATATGGATGCCGCCGGCGTAGCTGCCCTCGGCCTGGTGCACGGCGAAGAACTGCTTCACTTCGGCGAGGATCTGCGCGAAGTCGCGGGTCTTATAGCCGCTGCTGGCCTTGATGGTGTTGCCGTGCATGGGGTCGGAACTCCACAGCACCTGCTTGCCTTCGCCCTGCACCTTGCGCACCAGGGCCGGCATGTGGGCTTCGACCTTGTCCGCGCCCATGCGCACGATCAGGTTGAGGCGGCCTGGGTCGTTATCCGGGTTGAGGATGTCGATCAGGCGGATCAGCTCGTCCGGGTCCATGCTCGGACCGACCTTGACCCCGATCGGGTTGCCGACGCCGCGCAGGAACTCGACGTGGGCGCCATCCAGCTGGCGGGTACGGTCGCCGATCCACAACATGTGCGCCGAGCAGGCGTAGGCGCCGCCGGTGAGGCTGTCCTTGCGCACGAAGGCTTCTTCGTAGTTGAGCAGCAGCGCCTCATGGGCGGTGAAGAAGCTGGTTTCGCGCAGTTGCGGCGAAGTGTCCATGCCACAGGCACGCATGAAGGCCAGGGTTTCGTCAATGCGATCAGCCAGCAGGCTATATTTCTCGGCCAGCGCCGAATTGGCGATGAAGTCGAGGTTCCACTGGTGGACCTGATGCAGGTCGGCGAAGCCGCCCTGGGCGAATGCGCGCAGCAGATTCAGGCTGGCGGTGGACTGGTGATAAGCCTGCAGCAGGCGCTCCGGGTCCGGCACCCGGCTCTTGGTGTCGAAGCCGATACCGTTGACGATGTCGCCGCGGTAAGCCGGCAGGGTGGTATCGCCGATGGTTTCATCGTTGGCCGAGCGCGGTTTGGCGAACTGCCCGGCCATGCGCCCGACTTTCACCACCGGGCAACCGGCGGCGAAGGTCATGACGATGGCCATCTGCAGCAGCACCTTGAAAGTGTCGCGGATCTTCGCCGCGCTGAATTCGGCAAAACTCTCGGCGCAGTCGCCACCCTGCAACAGGAATGCACGACCCTGGGTCACCTCGCCAAACTGGCGGCGCAACTCTCGAGCTTCACCGGCGAACACCAGCGGCGGATAGCCGGCCAGAGTCTGCTCGACCTTGGCCAGGTGGGCGGCGTCGGGGTAGTGCGGCTGTTGCTGGATTGGCTTGCTTCTCCAGCTTTCAGGACTCCAGGGTTGCGACATGATGGTTCTCGGCTTCAGGCGGTTAATTAGGCAGATGGGCATGGTAACCGATCAGCCTGTGCCTTCAAGCCGATAGGCATGATAGCGCCGCTGCATAACCGCCCGGATAGTGGCCTGGCAGGTCTTGCTCTGGGCCAGCCGCAAGACGCCGCAAAGCAGGCAACGGTGAATTATCGCGTGACCCGGCGCGGGTGCTTCATTGACAATTGTCACCTTTACCCTGGTGCGACTGGTCGGGGCTGTCAGGCTGGAGAGCGATCAATGCCAGGTTTACCCCCGGTGGAAGAGTTGCAAGACGAGGTCCTGCTCGCCGAAGTGCAAGATGCGTTCGGCGTGATCCGGGTGATCGAGATCGGCGAGTACCGTTTTCTCGAATTTGGCGACTCGGTTGAGCAGAGTTGTGTGTTTACTGCCGACCCGTGTTGGCTGGAGTACGACTACACCCGTGCCATGCTGCTCGGTAGTTTGTGCCACCCGGCGCCGGAGAGCGCGCTGTTTCTTGGGCTCGGTGCCGGTAACCTGACCCAGGCTTGCCTCAAATTTCTGCCGCTGGAGGATGTCGAAACCATTGAGCTGCGCCCCGAGGTGCCACGTCTGGCCATGCAGTACCTCGGCCTGGACGATGACCCGCGCCTGACCATCCGTATCGGCGATGCCCTCGATCTGCTGAAAACTGCAGAAAGCGCCGATCTGATCTTCGTCGACCTCTATACCGACCACGGTCCCGGCGTTGGTCACCTGGCCTGGAATTTTCTGGAGGACTGCCAGAAACAGTTGAATCCGGGCGGCTGGCTGATCATCAACCAGTGGGCCGGCAATGACGGTAAGCCGCTGGGTGCGCCGCTGCTGCGCGGCCTCTACCATCGGCATTATTGGGAATGCCCGGTAAAGGAGGGCAATGTCATCCTGCTGGTGCCCGCCGACCTTGAGCAGCAGCTCGATCTGGACGACCTGAAGATCAAGGCTGCAGCTCTGGGGCCGCAGCTGGGCTACTCCCTGCAGCCGTTGATCGAGGCGCTGCGTCCGGCCAGTTGACTGTACTCAGCGGCCCTTGAAGTCGCCGGGACGACGTTCGAGCATGGCGCGCACGCCTTCCTGGGCATCTTCGCTGGCCATCAGGCGGATCACGGTTGGATGCAGATTGGCCGCCGCCGCGGCTTCGCCTTCGCGCACTGCCTGGCGTGCCGAGGCGAGAGTGGCTTGCACGCCAAGCGGTGCCTGGGCGGCAATCCGTGCGGCCAGCTTGAGCGCGTGTGGCAGCAGTTCTTCACTGGCCAGCACTTCCTGCACCAGGCCCAAGCGGTAGGCTTCGTGAGCATCGAACTCATCACCAGTGAGCAGCCAGCGCATGGCATTGCCCCAGCCGGCGTTCTGGTGCATGCGCAGGGTGGCGCCGCCGAACGGGAAAATACCGCGCTGCACTTCCATCTGGGCGAAGCGGGTATTGCTGGCGCACAGGTTGATGTCCGAGGCGAGCATCAGTTCGATGCCGATGGTGTAGCAATAGCCCTGGGCCGCCACTATTACCGGTTTGCTCACCCGTGGGCCGCCAAACACGCCCCAGGGGTCGCAGCCGCCGGCAGGGATCTGCCAGCCAGCAGCAAAGCTGGCGGCGACATTGGCCAGGTCCAGTCCGGCGGTGAAGTGCTCGCCATGAGCGAAGAGCAAGGCTACGCGAGCCTCACCGTCGCGCTCGAACTCGCCATAGGCCAGGCACAGGTCATTGAGCATGTCCAGGTCGACGGCGTTGCGCTTGCTCGTTCGATCCAGGCCGATCAGCATGATCTGGCCGCGTTTCTCACGACTGACGCGACCGTTGGTGCTTTGAGTCATGGCAGAAATCCTTGCGCAGAGAATGTCGTGCAACAGGGTATAGCAGGGCTACTGCAAACCGCACGTGGTGGGTTGCATTGGCAGTTGCTGAATGAGTGTTGATGCGGCGTCGGCACATCAATGGCCTGCATATGGCCCTGTATCCCGAGCATTGAATGACCTGCGTTCAATCCCGCTCAGGGCGACCGTTTGGCGGTGTAGCTGATTTAATTGTGGGAAAACCATCACAACTTCCCGCTTTTCCGGTATAGTGCGCGCCGGTCAATTCATGGCCACGTTCAGGTTACACAACTCGCCCGGAGGTCACCTTCGGCAGTTAGTCTGCGTAGCGGACTATCCTTGACGATTCATTTACAACCACGTTTTCGCAAATCCCCGCCGACACGGCTGCCAGGGTGACTTTAGAGTCTTACACGGCATGCGCAGCTTTGGAGCATGGGTCTTTGCGGATGCACTAGAGGCAGACCCATGACCCAAGTACTCGAAGGCTTCGCCGCACTCGATCTTCACCCTAATATTCTCGCCGCAGTGATCGCGACTGGCTACGAAGAGCCTTCGGCGATTCAGTTGCAGGCCATTCCAGTGATTCTCGCTGGCCACGACATGATCGGTCAGGCGCAGACCGGCACCGGTAAAACCGCTGCCTTTGCCCTGCCAATCCTCAGCCGCATCGATCCGACCAAGCGCCAGCCGCAGGCGCTGATTCTCGCGCCGACCCGTGAGCTGGCCCTGCAGGTCGCGACCGCCTTCGAAACCTACGCCAAGCAAATGCCGGGGCTGAACGTCATCGCCGTATACGGCGGCGCGCCCATGGGCCCGCAACTGAAAGCCATTCGTAATGGCGCACAGGTTGTAGTCGCCACTCCGGGTCGTCTGGTCGATCACCTGCGTCGTGACGAGAAGGTGTTGTCGACCATTCAGCACCTGGTGCTCGATGAAGCGGACGAAATGCTCAAGCTGGGCTTCATGGACGACCTTGAAGTGATCTTCAAGGCCATGCCGGAAACTCGCCAGACCGTCCTGTTCTCGGCCACCTTGCCGCATTCGATTCGCACCATTGCCGAAAAGCACCTGCGTGATCCAAAGCACGTCAGGATCGAAACCAAGACCCAGACCGTGACCGCCATCGAGCAGGCTCACTTGCTGGTCCACGCCGACCAGAAGCACGCCGCCGTACTGCGTCTGCTGGAAGTCGAAGAGTTCGATGCGCTGATCGCCTTCGTGCGTACCAAGCAAGCCACTCTGGATCTGGCTGCCGTGCTTGAGGCGCGTGGCTACAAGGCCGCGGCCTTGAACGGCGACATCGCCCAGAACCAGCGTGAGCGGGTGATCGAGTCGCTTAAAGATGGTCGCCTGGATATCGTCGTCGCCACCGACGTCGCTGCCCGTGGCCTGGACGTGCCGCGCATCACCCACGTGATGAACGTCGACATGCCGTACGACCCGGAATCCTATGTCCACCGTATCGGTCGTACCGGCCGTGCCGGTCGTACCGGTCGCGCGCTGTTGCTGGTCACTCCGCGTGAGCGCCGCATGCTGCAGGTAATCGAGCGTGTCACCGGGCAAAAAGTCACGGAAGTACGCCTGCCCGACGGCCAGCAAGTACTGGACGCGCGGATCAAGAAGCTGACCTCGAGCCTGGCACCCCTGGTGGCCGACGCCGAAGCCAGCCATGGCGAACTGCTCGATCGTCTGACCGCGCAAATCGGTTGCACCCCGCGTGCCCTGGCTGCCGCGCTGCTGCGCAAGGCCACCAACGGTCAGGCCCTGACCCTGGCTGAAGTCGAGCGCGAGCAACCGCTGGTGCCGACCAGTGCGCCGCGTGAGCGCAGCAATGAGCGTTCGGATCGCGGTGACAGCCGTGAGCGTCGTGCGCCAGTGCCATTGGCTGAAGGTCGTGCCCGTTGCCGTACTGCGCTGGGCGCGCGTGACGGTATCGCCGCGAAGAACCTGCTGGGCGCCATCCTCAATGAGGGTGGTCTGATTCGCGAAGCCATCGGTCGCATCCAGGTGCGCGAGAGCTTCAGTCTGGTCGAGCTGCCGGAAGACGGTCTTGAGAGTTTGCTCAGCAAGCTGAAAGACACCCGCGTCGGTGGCAAGCCGTTGAAGCTGCGTCGCTATCGCGAAGATTGATTCGCGTTAAGCGCTAAACAAGAAGCCCCGCATTGTTGAGATGCGGGGCTTTTTTGTATCCGCCCACCCGGCAGGCAAGGCCTACAGCGGCGCTATGGCCGCTTGCTGCCAACTACGAGCATAAGGCCGCCGGCCACTATGGCGGCAATCCCAGCCCACATGGGGACGTTGACCGTTTCCTTCTCTTTCACGGAAAGCTCGAGCGGACCAAGTTTGACCGCGGTGGTGTCCTTGGTATAACTGAAACCACCGTAAATCAGCGCCAGGGTACCGGCGACCACAAGTGCTATGGCTGCAAGCCTGATTGAGTTCATATCGTCCACACCTTCTGCGTGACACCTGAGCCTCGTGGCCGACGGTTCCAAGGGCAGGGTCATGCAGATGATTGAAGCACAAATTGGTAGGGGGCCGTGATCGATACCTTGGCGTCTGAGACGCGCGCAGTTGGCGCATGCCGCAGTTTGGCAGCACCTTGGGTTGATCAGGCAAAGCTATAGATATCCATGCCCAGGGCGCCGAGCGTGAAACCGCTGTGCTCGACCTTGAACTGACCGCCAGCGCCGCGGGCGAAGAACAGGGGCAATAGATGTTCGTCGCTCGGGTGATTGCGTACGGCCGCCGGGGCGCGTTGGCGATAGTCGTGCAGTGCAGCCTCGTCGTCGGCGGCGAGTCGGGTCACTATCCAGTCGCGGAAGTCCTGGGCCCAGGGCTCAACTACCTCGGGGCCGGCGTGCCAGTCGAGTTCACCGAGGTTATGGGTAATGCTGCCGGAGCCGATCAGCAGTACGCCTTGCTCGCGCAGGCCGGCCAAGGCGCGCCCGATACGGGTCTGTACTTCAGGGCTCTGGCGACTGGGCAGCGAGAGCTGCACGAGCGGGATGTCGGCGGCCGGGTACATGAGTGACAGTGGCACCCAGGCGCCGTGATCGAATGGGCGTTCGGGGTCGAGTTGGGCGCGGAGACCGGCGACACCGAGTAATTGCACGATGTCTGCGGCGAGTTGCGGATTGCCGGGCGCCGGGTATTGCAGCTGATACAGCGCTGGAGGGAAGCCGCCAAAGTCATGCCAGGTTTCAGGTTGGGCGGCGCTGGTGACGCGCAGTGCAGAGCTTTCCCAGTGGGCGGACACCAGCAGGATGGCCCGTGGTCTCGGTAGCGCCGCAGCCAGGTGGGTCAAGGCCGGACCGCTGGCGCCGGGTTCCAGGGCGAGCATGGGTGAGCCGTGGGAGATAAATAGCGAAGGCAGCATGGGGTAGGTTCCTGCAGTAGGATATTGCTATCTTCGCGGCTGCTATTATCGAATTCCAGTATAAATACTTGAGCTATTTGATCGAATTTTTAGGGGGTAGAGTGGACGAGGCATTTTGGCAGACACGCTGGGCGCGCGATCAGATCGGTTTCCATCTGGATCAGGTCAATCCCTATCTGCAGCGCCACTGCTCGGCGCTCGAGCTGCAGCCGGGCGCACGGGTGCTGGTGCCGTTGTGCGGCAAGAGTCTGGATCTGGCCTGGCTGGCGGGGCAGGGCTATCGGGTGCTGGGCGTCGAGCTGGCGCAGAAGGCGGTCGAGGATTTCTTCGCGGAACATGACTTGAGCGCCGAGATCAGCCAGGAAGGCGCGTTCCAGGTCTATCGCGCCGGAGCGGTGGAGCTCTGGTGCGGCGATTTCTTCGCCCTGACGGCAGGGCAGCTCGGCGATTGCCAGGCGCTCTACGATCGCGCGGCATTGATCGCCTTGCCGGTCGAGCTGCGGAAACGCTACGTGGCGCATCTGCAGGCCATTTTGCCGGCGGCATGCCGGGGCCTGTTGGTTACCCTGGATTACCAGCAGAGTCAGATGGACGGCCCACCCTTCGCGGTGACGGATGGCGAAGTGCATGAGTTGTTCGGGGCGGGCTGGCAGATCGAGACGCTGGAGCGGCTGGATGTGCTGCAGGGCAACTGGAAGTTCATCAAGCACAATCTGCAAGCGCTGGACGAGGTGGTTTATCGCTTGATCAAGCGCTGATAATGCGGCGCGTCAGCCTGGTTGGTTTGCTGCCGCTCACCGAACGGAGCGTCGCCTGGTCCGGCCTATAGTTGGACTGGCGTGAACAGCATGAAAAAAGGGCGACCCGAGGGCCGCCCTTTTTCATGCTTGCTGGTTAGCGCAGCTGACGCAGGGCTTCGATGCGATCTTCCAGGGGCGGGTGGGTCATCAGCAGGCCGGCCAGGCCATGCTTCAGGCCGCCGTTGATGCCGAAGGCGGTCAGGCTGTCGGGCATGTTCACCGGCACGCCCTGTTCGGCGCGCAGGCGCTGCAGGGCGGCGATCATGGCGCCGGTTCCGGCCAGGCGGGCGCCGGCTTCGTCGGCCTTGAACTCGCGTTTGCGCGAGAACCACATGACGATGATGCTGGCCAGGATGCCCAGTACCAGTTCGGCGAAGATGGTCGCGACGAAGTAACCGATGCCGTGGCTGCCTTCGTTTTTCAGGATGGCCTTGTCGACGAAGTTGCCGAAGATCCGCGCAAAGAACATCACGAAGGTGTTCACCACGCCCTGAATCAGCGCCAGGGTGACCATGTCGCCGTTGGCTACGTGGCCAATTTCGTGGGCCAGCACAGCCTTCACTTCATCAGGCGAGAAACGTTCCAGTAGGCCCTGGCTGACCGCCACCAGGGCATCGTTCTTGTTCCAGCCGGTGGCGAAGGCGTTGGATTCGTAAGCCGGAAAGATTCCCACTTCCGGCATCTTGATGCCGGCTGCGCGGGACAGTTCTTCGACGGTTTGCATCAGCCACTGTTCGTGGCGGGTGCGTGGCTGGGTGATGATCTCGGTACCGGTGCTCATCTTCGCCATCCACTTGGACAGCAGCAGTGAAATCAATGAGCCGGCAAAGCCGAATACCGCGCAGAAGATCAGCAGGCTGCTGTAGTTCTGGCCGGTGAAGCGGTCTACCCCCAGTAGCTTGAGAGTGATACTGGCGATGATCAACACTGCCAGGTTAGTAGCCAGGAACAGCAAAATGCGCGTCATGGTGTGAAACGACTCCTCACGGGAAAGACCTGCTTGATATGCCGGCTATATAAGGGCGCGCCCCCCGTCTCTTCAACCGGGGGACTATTTCAAACTGTGTCGCCTGTAGCGGTCAGGCTGCTTTCGAAGAGCAAGCGGGTGAGGCGGGCGAGGCGTTCGCCATGTTTATGGCTCAGCGCGTCGCGCAGTTGAAAGGCCAGGGTGGCGTGCACTCGGCGCACGCTTGGGGGTAGTGCTTCGCCTTCGCGCAGGGCATGGGGCACGCTGCGACTCAGGCGCAGAAAGCCTTTTTCACTGAGCACCGCCTGATCGAGGGCGTCGTAGGCGATTGTCGAGTCGAAGCGCAGGTAGCCTTCCTCGGCCAGCCACAACAGCGTGCCCAGGCAGCTCTCATGGCGCTTGCTCGGCAGGCCGAATTCATCCGGTTCCTCGCGGCCGATCAGGTCCTCTACGTAGAGCGCCATTTTGCGCGGGAAAACCTGATAGAGCTGCAGCATGGCGGCGGCCGCATCCTTGTAGAAATCGTCGATTTGTAGATCCATCAGAATTTGGCAATCATCGAGGTGGGTAGTAGCGGCAACAGGCGACCGAGAATCGCCCAGGGCCAACCCGGTACGTAGGCACTGCTGTGGCGTTTGTCGATGTGCCGGGCGATCAGCGTGGCGCCGCGTTCTACATCGATCAGAAAGGGTCGTTTGGGCATATCGCTATTGAGGGGCGTATCGATAAAGCCGGGCAGCAGCAGGGTGGTGTCGATGCCCTTGCCCTGCAGTTCGGCGCGGGTGGCCTGCATGTAGCTGATCAAGCCGGCCTTGCTCGCCGAATAGGCCGCGGCATAGGGCAGGCCGCGCTTGCCGGCGACCGAGGCGACGGCGACCAGGTGGCCATGACCTTGCTGACTAAACAACGCGGCTGCTGCATCGAGGCAGGCGATGGCGCCGATCAGGTTGGTTTCCAGGGTCAGCCTGGCGCGCTCGAAGTGACCACCACCGACTTTGCCGGTCAGGGCGATGCCCGCGTTGGCGATGAGACCGTCCAGCCCGCCCAGGGCGTTGGCAGCCATGCCTACGGCATCTTGGCAGGCTGCGTAGTCGGTGACGTCCAGGGGCAGGACGATGGCCTTGCGGCCGAAGCGCGCCTGCAGTTCGGCCGCCAGCAGGTGCAGGCTGTCTTCGCGGCGCGCCGCCAGGGCCAGGTCGTAACCTTTGCTCGCCAGCTCACGGGCGAGTGCGGTGCCGATACCGGAACTGGCGCCTGTCAGCAGATAACGTTTGCCCTGGTTCATGGCGATCTCCGGTTATTGACGGTAGCTCTTGAGGAAGCTGCCGATGCGGCCAATGGCTTGTTCCAGATCATCGACCCGCGGCAGGGTGACCACGCGGAAGTGATCCGGCCACGGCCAGTTGAAGGCCGTGCCCTGGACGATCAACAGCTTCTCGGAGAGCAGCAGGTCGAGGACGAATTTCTCGTCGTTGTGAATCGGGCAGACCTTGGGGTCGATTTTGGGGAAGGCGTAGAGCGCACCCATGGGCTTGACGCAGCTGACCCCGGGAATGTCGTTGAGCAGCTCCCAGGTGCGGTTGCGCTGTTCCAGCAAGCGGCCTTGCGGCAACACCAGGTCGTTGATGCTCTGGTAGCCACCCAGCGCCGTCTGGATCGCGTGCTGGCTCGGCACGTTGGCGCACAGGCGCATGTTGGCCAGGATATCGATGCCTTCGATATAGCTCTGCGCGCGGTGCTTGGGCCCGGAAATCGCTACCCAGCCGGAGCGGAAACCCGCCACCCGGTAGGACTTGGACAGGCCGTTGAAGGTCAGGCAGAGCACATCCGGCGCCAGCGAGGCGGTGCAGATGTGCTGGGCTTCGTCGTAGAGGATCTTGTCGTAGATCTCGTCGGAGAACAGCACCAGGTTGTGCTGACGCGCCAGTTCGACGATGTCCATCAGTACTTCTTTGGAATACACCGCGCCGGTGGGGTTATTCGGGTTGATCAACACCAGTGCCTTGGTGTTGGGCGTGATCTTGGCGCGCATGTCGGCAATGTCGGGAAACCAGCCGGCCTGCTCGTCACATAGGTAATGCACCGGCTTGCCGCCGGACAGGGCTACGGCGGCAGTCCATAGCGGATAGTCGGGGGCCGGGATCAGCACCTCGTCGCCGTTATTGAGCAGCGCCTGCATGGCCATGACAATCAGCTCGGACACGCCGTTGCCCAGGTAGATGTCCTCAATGCCGACACCTTCGACCTGCTTCTGCTGGTAGTACTGCATCACCGCCTTGCGCGCACTGAACAGGCCCTTGGAGTCGCTGTAGCCCTGGGCCATCGGCAAATTGCGGATGACGTCCTGAAGGATTTCTTCCGGGGCTTCGAAACCGAACGACGCCGGGTTGCCGATGTTCAGCTTGAGGATGCGATGGCCTTCCTCTTCCAGGCGTTTGGCGTGCTTGAGCACGGGGCCGCGAATGTCGTAGCAGACATTGGCGAGCTTGTTCGATTTGCTGAACTGCATGTAAGGGATCCCGAGTGGTGAAACGCCGTTGAATTACCGTGTCAAAGTCTCGATCAGGCGAGCCTTGGCAGGTTGTAACGCCGGTGACAGACTGGGGGCGAATGATACGTTGCAGCCTGACCTTGGCAAAGCTACTGGTCGGGCTTTTTTCTGTTGAGGAGACCTGCCTGTGGACAAGCTCGAAAAACCCCTGGAAGACTGGCGCGAAGAACTGTCGGAGACGCAGTTCCATGTCTGCCGGTTGGGTGGCACGGAGCGAGCCTTTTCCGGTGAATACCATGACAGCAAGACGCCGGGCGTTTATCACTGCGCCTGCTGCGGTACTGCATTGTTCGACTCCGACGCCAAGTTCGACTCCGGGAGTGGCTGGCCCAGCTACTTTCAGCCGCTCAGCAAGGATGCGATTACCAGCCTGGATGACTTCAGCCACGGCATGCACCGCATCGAAGTGAAGTGTGGAAAATGCGATGCCCACCTGGGCCACGTCTTCCCCGATGGGCCGGCGCCGACCGGTTTACGCTACTGCATCAATTCGGCCTCGCTGAAGCTCGTGCCTAAAGCCGAAGCGTGAAGCTTGCGCGGCCATGCGCAACGCAGGACGGGGCGGTTCGAGTTACGCGGGCTGACCCGTCCTGCGACTGCGCGGTGGCTCATTGACGGCAGGCCTTATTTTCGCAATTAAATTGCATGCAATTTAATTGCTCGCTATGGTGTTTCCACTTTCTCCCGAGCAAAGGCGCTGCCATCCATGAGCAACGAACTCTTCGATATCCCTGTAACCACCATCAAGGGCGAACAGAAAACCCTCTCCGACTTCGGCGGCAAGGCCGTGTTGGTGGTCAATACTGCAAGCAAGTGCGGTTTCACTCCGCAGTACAAGGGTTTGGAAAGCCTCTGGCAGCAGTACAAAGACAAAGGTCTGGTGGTGTTGGGCTTTCCTTGTAACCAGTTCGGCAAGCAGGAGCCGGGCAATGAAGGGGCCATTTCCGAGTTTTGCGAGCTGAACTTCGGTGTCAGCTTTCCCTTGTTCAAGAAAGTCGATGTCAACGGCAGCGATGCCCATCCCTTGTTCGTCCAACTGAAGAAAAATGCCCCCGGTCTGCTCGGTAGTCAGGGTGTGAAGTGGAACTTCACCAAGTTTCTGATCAGTGCCGACGGCAAGCAGGTCAAGCGTTTCGCGCCGGCCACCAAGCCGGAAGATCTGACTGCCGAGATCGAAGCTCTGCTCAAATGAAGGCAGTGCCATTCGAGCGCGAAGACGCCCTGCAGTTGGACAACCAGCTGTGCTTCAAGCTGTATGCGGCTTCGCGGGCGGTGATTCGTGCCTACAAGCCGATGCTCGATCAATTAAACCTGACCTACCCGCAGTACCTGGCGATGCTGGTGCTCTGGGAGTGGCAGGTTGTCCCGCCGACACAGCCGACGGTCAAGGCCCTGGGCGAGCGCTTGCTGCTCGATTCGGGCACCTTGACCCCGCTGCTCAAGCGCTTGCAGCAATTTGGTTTGCTATTGCGCCAGCGTTCGGCTGTGGATGAGCGCGAGGTGCACCTGGCATTGACTGAAGCGGGTCGTGCCTTGCGCGAGCGGGTGCTGCCGTTGCGCCAGCAGCTGTTGTGCGAGCAGGGTGTCGAGGTGGATGAACTGACTGAGCTGCGTGGCCGCGTTGGTCAGTTGCTCGACCGCTTCATGACGCTGCGCTAGACGCCGGCAGCCAGCGCTCGAGCAGGGCGGCCAGCTCTTCGCGGCGGAAGGGTTTGGACAGGTAATCGCTCATGCCGGCGGCGCGACAACGCTCGCGTTCATCGGGCAGGGCGTTGGCGGTCAGGGCGATGATCGGCAGCTCGGGATGGTGTCCGCCTTGGCGGATTCTGCGGCTGGCCTCATAGCCATCCATGATCGGCATGTTGCAGTCCATCAGCACCAGGTCGATGTCGTGCTGAGCCAGTTGGCTCAGGGCTTCGGCGCCATGGTTGGCCAGCACAACCTCGCAGCCGAGTTTGCCGAGCATGCCTTTTGCCACCAGTTGGTTGACCGGATTGTCCTCCACCAGCAGCACCCGCGCTCGCCGTCCGCTTTGTTGCTCGATGGGGCTTGGCGCCGGTGCGCTTTCCATCTGCTGGCCAAGGCTGCGGCGCAATGCCTGGAGCAGGGTTTGCCGCGACAGCGGCCGGGCGATTTGTTCGAACGGCGCCAGGGTGTGCGTCTGTTCGCTGGGTAGGAAGCTGCCGTAGGCGGTGACCAGCAGGATCGGAATCGTGAACGTAGGCCGCGTGGCCGGGAGGCACTCGGGGCAGTCACTGATCAGCAGGTCGGCTGTGACACCGAGCAGATTTGTATCGGTGTCCAGGCGTTGATACACCAGTCCCCATGCGGGCAGCAGCTTGCCAAGTAGTTCGCTGAGGCCTGAATTGGCCGAGCTGAGGGCAACGACCGTTCCTGTCAGTGCTGGCAAGGTGGGCGCAGGAGTGTGGCTGGGCAATGGCAGTTCGGCGCAGAACTGGCTACCGAAGCCTTCCCTGGACTCCAGTTCGAGCCGACCCTGCATGGCTTCGCACAGGCGGCGGGTGAGCGCCAAGCCCAGGCCGGTGCCGCCGAACTGACGGGTAATGCCGACTCCTGCCTGGGCAAAGGGTTGATAGATGCGCGCGCGTGCCTCTTCGGCAATGCCGATGCCGGTGTCGCGCACCAGGATCCGTATGCCTGTCGGGCCACTGTCGACGTGGATGTCGACGCGGCCAAAGCGGGTGAATTTCAGGGCGTTTGACAGCAGGTTGCTGATGATCTGGCGCACCCGTGTCGGGTCGCCGAGCACTTGCGCGGGCAGTTGCGGGTCGATCAGGCAGGTCAATTCGACACTCGGTAAGGCGTTTTGCGACAGTAGGCTAGCGGTGTCTTCGACCATTGTGCCGAGGTCGAAAGGCATGCTTTCCAGCTCTAACTGACCGGCTTCGAACTTCGACAAGTCGAGGATGTTATTGAGTAGATTGACCAGAACCTTGCCGGAGTCGTGGGCAATCGATAGCTGCTGGCGTTGTTCGTTGCTCAGCTGGCCGTCGAGGGACAAGGCAAGCATGCCGAGCAGACCGTTGAGCGGGGTGCGGATCTCGTGGCTCATGTTGGCGAGAAACGCCGAACGGGCCTGGGCCATGTCCAGCGCGGTGCGTCTTGCCTGTTCCAGCTCCTGATTGGATTCGAGCAGGCGCGCGTTGCTGGCCTTCAATTCGGTCGTGCGCGCAGAGACGATGTTCTCCAGTTCACTCAGGTACTGGGTGAGGCGGTTCTCCGCTTCGCGACGTTGCTCGATCTCCATGGCTATGCTGGACAGTTGTTGGTTGGTGACGTCGACCAGGATGCCGATTTCATCGCGCTCATGTCCGCGCGGGCAGGGCAGTCTGTTGCGGTTCGGGGTGTGCAGGTCGCGACCGCTGAGCGCGCGAATCACCTCGATCAGCGGCTTGGTCAGCATGAAATAGAACAGCACCAGCAGGATCAACGAGAGCAGCAGGCTGCGGGCGAAGCCGGTTAGCAAGGTAAGCATGGCGCGCCGCAGAAAGTGACTGCCGAACGCATAGGTGTCGACTTCCAGGCGCAGCACGCCGAGGGCTTCCTGGGGCGCGTGACTGACGAACAACGGCGTTTCGAACTGGCGCCGTTCGTCGAAGAGGAAATCGCTGAGCAGCCGGTAGCGGCTTGGGTCGGGTGGGCGGGTGACGCTGGCCAGAGTCATATTGCTGTTGTCTATGATCTCGGCGCGAATCACCGCCGGCGAGCGCAGCAGGCCCAGCACCAGTTCCTGGGCCAGCTCAGCGTCGATGTTGTAGGCGATGCGTGCCGCGGGATTGTGGCTGATCTCCATCAGTGCGCTAATCTCGCGGTCGATGGAGGCGTCCTCGCTGGCATAATCGAAGCCCACTTGAATCAAGCTGAGCGCAGTGCCGAGGATAAACGCCACCAGTACGGTCAAACTGGCCTGTTTGAACGACAGGCGTTGGGTGAGCGATATATCCATGGGTGGCAATAATCTCGGGTCCGTTCGCCTGCCAATCATAGACCATCTGTTCTGCCTTTCGGCAGGAGCAGTTGGCAGGCAGGCTGTAACATCAAGGAGCACACCAAGGAGAAAATCGTGGATTCTCGTTTAAATACTTTTCTACAGCGCGCCGAGAGCGTGCTGGCGCGCCTTGAGCCGCTGTTGCCAGCCCAGCGTGGCGATATCGATTGGCAGCACAGTCTGGCCGCGCGCTGGCACCGTGAGGGCCGCAGTGGTTACTTGCAGCCGCTGAGCATCAACCTTGACCTGAATCTGAGTGACCTGATCGGGGTGGACACTCAGCGTGAACAGCTGGCGCGCAATACCCGGCAATTCATTCAGGGCCTGCCGGCCAACCACGCTTTGCTCTGGGGCGCACGGGGCACGGGGAAGTCATCGCTGGTGCGCGCGTTGCTGGCCGAACATGCCGTGGCCGGGCTGCGCCTGATCGAGATCGAGCGTGATCATCTGGCGGATCTGCCGCGCGTGGTCGAGCAGCTGATTCGCTTGCCCCAGCGCTTCGTGCTGTTTTGCGACGACCTGTCCTTCGAGGCGGGTGAGGGTGATTACCGGGTGCTGAAAAGCGTGCTGGATGGCTCGCTGGAGCGCTCGCCAGACAATGTGCTGCTCTACGCCACCTCCAATCGCCGCCATCTGATGCCGGAGAGTCACAGCGACAACGAGGCCTCGCAGATGGTCGACGGCGAACTGCATCCCAGTGAGGCGATTGAGGGCAAGATCGCCTTGTCCGATCGTTTCGGCCTGTGGTTGTCCTTCTACCCATTCACCCAGGATCACTTTCTCGATGTGGTGCGCCATTGGATCGAGGTGCAGGCGTCGCCGGCTGGCTTGAACTGGCAGTGGAACGAGGCGCTGGAAAAAGCGGCGATTCGCTGGGCCCTGGGTCGCGGTAATCGCAATGGTCGCTGTGCCTATCAATTTGCCCGGCACTGGGTCGGGCTGCAACTCCTGGAAAGCCAAGCATGATCGACCTTGCGCACACTGGCCCTGAGTCCGATGACTATTCACTGCTGGCCGCGCAACTGCAGGCACTGTTGGCAGATGAGCGGGATTTCATTGCCAACGCCGCGCAGTTCTGCGCCTTGTTGTTCCAGGAGCTGAGCGAGCTGAATTGGGCGGGTTTCTACTTGGCGCGGGGCGATGAGCTGGTGCTGGGGCCATTCCAGGGGCGGGTGGCGTGTGTGCGCATACCCCTGGGGCGCGGGGTGTGCGGGGTGGCTGCGGCTACCTGGCAGACGCAGCGGGTGGAGGATGTGCACGCCTTTGCCGGGCATATCGCCTGCGACAGTGCCTCGCGCAGCGAGCTGGTGGTGCCGCTGTTGAAGGCTGGGCAGCTGATCGGCGTGCTGGATCTGGATAGTCCGCAGTTGGCCCGCTTTACGGCCGCGGACCAGCTCGGGATCGAGCGGTTGGTCGAGATTTTCTTGCAGCTTAGCGACTGTTGACACCGCCGGGCGAGTTGGGCTTGGCGGCGCTGCGCTTCAGCCCAGCGCTGGATCAAGCTTTGGCGGCCATCTTGGCCAGCATCTTCTGCTCGCCGGGCAATAGGGCTTGCACCGAGGGACGCGCTTTCACCCGCTGATGCAGGGCGGCCAGGCTCGGCCAGCGCTGGGCATCCAGCTGCTCATCGCCATGTTCCATGTTGATTATCTGGCAGGCAAATGCCAGGTCGGCCAGGGTCAGGCTATCGCCGACGAAGTACTCGGCGGTGCCCAGGCTCTGCTCCAGGTAGTCGAAGTGCGCCGGTAGCTTTTCCGTCAGCGTGGTCTGTACTGCTGCCTCATCGCAGGGCTGACCCATGGACGGCTTCAGGGCGCGGTTGCGGAAGACGCTGAAGGTGCACAGTGGTGCCAACTCGTAGTCGCTGTATTTTTCCAGCCAGCGTACGCGGGCGCGCTGCTCGGCGCTCTGGCCCTGCAGGTGGGTGCGCTCGGGGTAGTTGTCTTCCAGGTACTGGCAGATCACGCTGGAGTCGGCCAGGCTGAAATCGCCATCCTTCAAGGCCGGGATGCGACCCAGTGGACTGAGTTGGCGATACCAGGCGGGCTGGCCAAAGGGCAGAACGATTTCCAGTTGATACTCGAGGTCTTTCTCCGCCAGGCACAGGCGTACTTTGCGTACGAAGGGCGAAAGCGGGGCGCCATACACGGTCAGGCTCATCGAATGTCCTTGTCTGCGGTGGATTAAGGCGTGTGGCTGTCGGACTCAGTCGTAAATATTCTTCTTCTTCCAATCTGCATCGCCATCCAGGCTTTTCAGGCCCTCGGTCAGCTCACTGGCGTCGTCGGCTGCAGGCGTGCCCATGTCCACCACCATGGCATTGGCCCGCGCGAGCTGGCTTTCGAATTTTTGCAGTGGAGCCTGGTAGCGCACGGCATCGGCCTGTTTGCGCAAGTACTGCACCCCGCGCTCGAACGCCAGGCGCGCTTGCCCGGGCTGGTTCTGTTGCAGGGCCTGATGGCCGAGGTTGCCGAACAGTTCGATATGCAGTTGCACCAGCATGTGGCGAATTTCATTGACCCAGTGCTTGGCTTCATTGGTCGGCAGGATGCCATCCTGGGCGCAGCGGGTGATTTGTCCGTGCAGGCTTTCCAGTTGAAAACGCGCTTCTTTGGCTTTGACTTCGCTGATGATCTGCTGTGGAGGATTCTGTACCGGGATCGCATCGCCCTGGGCAATCAACTGGCGCAGTGCTTCCAGTTGCGCTTTGCTGTCGGCATTGCCTGGCTGTAATTGCACCAGGCGCTGGGTAAAGTGCATTTGCAGGCGGCTGAGCATGAGCTTCAGCTGGGGCGTCATCAGCTGTCCGGGCAAGGTTTCGGATAGATTGGCGCAGCGGCGGATGCGGTCATTGAGCTCGGTCCGGAGGCGGGCCTTTTCCAGCTTGTTGTTCTCGACCATGTGATTGACGTAGGCAATGGCGATCAATAGAGCGATGCCGCCGACAATCAGCAGGGTAATTACCAGTGGGGACATCGGTACCGCCTCGCGAGTGCTGGTTTTCGTCGGAGTGTAGTGCCTTAGCTCCGGTGCTGATAGAGCCGCCTTATAATCTAGCCTGAAGTCGTTGATTTATAAAAAAAATTACAGAGAGGTTGACGACTCTGCGCAGGATCCATAGAATGCGCGCCACTTCCAGCGCAATGCTTTATTGCAGTGAGCAGGGAGCCGGAAAGTGTATTGCAGGTTCCGGGTTGCGTCCCCTTCGTCTAGTGGCCTAGGACACCGCCCTTTCACGGCGGTAACAGGGGTTCGAGTCCCCTAGGGGACGCCATTATTGTTGTAGATGTCGGTTGTATATGCGGGAATAGCTCAGTTGGTAGAGCACGACCTTGCCAAGGTCGGGGTCGCGAGTTCGAGTCTCGTTTCCCGCTCCAGATTTTCAAGTGGCACTCAACAGGTGCTGCTTGGGTCAGTCGGTGATTAGCCGGGTGATGTAATAAGTTCCAGGTCCCCTTCGTCTAGTGGCCTAGGACACCGCCCTTTCACGGCGGTAACAGGGGTTCGAGTCCCCTAGGGGACGCCATTTTTGTTGTAGATACACCGCGGGAATAGCTCAGTTGGTAGAGCACGACCTTGCCAAGGTCGGGGTCGCGAGTTCGAGTCTCGTTTCCCGCTCCAAATAAACGAAAACGCCGCTCACTGAGCGGCGTTTTTGTATCCGTAGTATGTGTGATGCAAGAAAAAGCCCGCCGGGAATGCCGTGCGGGCTTTTTCGTTTATCAGCTAGCGCTACTAGCAGCCTGTCGGACTTAATCACTGGATTCCAGGATAATCCCGACACCGCCCAGCCGATGCCTCCGCATGAGCCGCTTTCGTCCGATCGACCGCAAGACTGACTACCTGCTCCCGCCATCGATGGATGACTGGCTGCCAGAAGCCCACCTGGCCCGTTTCATTCTCGAAGCCATCGAACGGCTCGACTTGAGTGCGCTCACCCGGCGTTATGGCGGACGCGGCAGCGCCGCCTATCACCCCGAGGTGCTGCTTAGTCTGCTGGTCTATGGCTATGCCACCGGCACCTTTTCCAGCCGTATGATCGAACGCGCCACTTACGACTCGCTCGCCTTTCGCTACCTGGCCTCAGGCAGTCACCCCGATCACGACACCCTGGCCAGCTTCCGCCGCCGCTTCCTCGACGAGTTGGCCGGCATCTTCCTTCAGGTGCTGGAGCTGGCGGGCGAGATGAAGCTGCTCAAGCTCGGCACCATCAGCCTCGACGGCACCAAGCTGCATGCCAACGCCTCACGCCACAGTGCACTGTCCTATGGCCATATCCAGACACTCGAACGCCAGCTCAAGGCCGAAGTGCAGGAGCTCCTGGCGCTGGCTGAACGGGCCGACCAGGCAGAGCTCCCCGTCGGCATCGATCTGCCGGACGAGATCAAACGCCGGCAAGATCGCTTGCTCGCCATGGCCGCGGCGAAGGCCAAGATCGAGGTGCGCGCCCGTGCGCGTTTCGAGCAGGATCAGGCCGCCTACCAAGAGAAGCTTGCCAAGCGTGCGGCGCGCACGGCAGAAACGGGCAAGAAGCCCGGCGGCAAGCCGCCCAAAGCCCCAGTGGAAGGGCCTACCGAACACGACCAAATCAACCTCACCGACGAAGACTCGCGCATCATGCGGGTGGCTGGCGGCGGCTTCGAACAGTGCTACAACGCCCAGGCCGCAGTGGATACCGACACCCTGTTGGTGGTGGCGCCAGGCCTCACTCAGGCGGGCAACGACAAGCAACAAGTCGTCCCCATGCTGGCCGAGCTCAAGGCGCTACCGGAGTCATTGGGTCAGGTGAACGTGGTGCTCGGGGACTGTGGCTACAACAGCGAAAGCAACATCGCCGCCTGCGAGGCGGCGGGAATCGAGCCCTACCTGGCGGTGGCACGCGAAGATCATCACCCGCACTGGAAAGCGCGCTTCGAGGAGCTGGCAGCGCTCGACGCTGATGCCACAGTGCAACAACGCATGGCGCACAAACTCAAGAGCCAGCCGGGGCGCCGCCTCTATGCGCTGCGCAAACAGACGGTGGAACTGGTGTTCGGCATCATCAAGTCGGTCATGGGTTTTCGCCAGTTTCTGCTGCGAGGCAAGGACAAGGTGAGCGGCGAATGGCGCCTGGTATGTCTGGCCTGGAATTTGAAACGCATGGCCGTTTTGCGCCACAAATCCGTCCAGTGTGGGTAGAAATGAACTAAACCCGCTCGTTCTCAGGAAATTCGGGGCAAAAAAGCCTGGAAATACCTCAATAGTGGGGCGAATCGCTTCGCCTCACTATTGATATCCCCGTTCATGAACTCAAGTCCGACAGGCTGCTAGTGCTTGCTGCCTTGCACGGGCATGGTCAGCAGCTGTTTTTCCTGATTCCAGTCGAATGGCTCGTCGTTTTCCAGGGCTTCGAAGCGGTGCTCTTCCAGCGTCTGGTACATCTCGATTTCTTCGTCGGGCATGAAATGCAGGCAGTCGCCACCGAAGAACCACAACAGGTCGCGCGGGACCAGATGAGCGATTTGCGGGTAGCGCTGGAAGATCTGGCTGATCAGATCCTGGCCGAGGTAGAGGCTGGCTTCCGGATCGTTCGGCAGATCGGCCAGCAATTCGTCATAGCGTTCCAGGTACATGGCATGGCTGTCATCGAGAATCTGCTCGGCTTCGCCCAAGGCAACCAGAATGGTGCGCAGATGGGCGAGCAGGGCGAGGTGATGGTCGAGGTGGGCGTTGGCCATGACAAAAATCCTGTAGGTAAAACGGGCGCGCAAGTATAAGGCTCTGCGCGCCCACTGTCCCTGGCCGTGAACAACTACTGCGCTAGGCCGGGGTAGGATCCACCGTGCGCCAGCACCCTTGCTGCGCACGGCACAGTCTGCGGGAGCATGACGCTAAACAGTGACTCTAGCGCACCTTGCCGCGGCCGAGCTTCAGTTCTTCCTTGGCGAAGTCGTCGACGTCGATCACCACGCGTCTCGCTGCTTCGGCCTGGTGCAGGCTCTGTGCTTCTTCTGCGGTGAGGATACCGGCACTGGCTGCGGCGTCGATCAGGCTCTGTCCCGGCACCTCCTGCAGTTGGCCGTCCTTGAGTGCCTGGTGCAGTTTTTTCTGCAGGGGTTGCACGCTTTGCAACAGATCCATCGCCTGCTGCAGGGCGGCCACCGGGTCGTTCTCCGCCTGTGGGCGGTAGCAGCCGGCGAGCAACTCTTCCAGGGCCGGATCGCCGCTGTTGCGTCCGATGATCTCGGCGACCTGGGCATCCTGTGCATCGCTCGGGCCTTTGTGCCGACGGCCGAAGGGGAAGACCAGTACGCGCAAGGCGCAACCGAGCAGTTTGTTGGGGAAGTTGCTGAGCAGTTCATCCAGCGCCTGCTCGGCGTGGCCCAGGCTTTCTTCCATGGCCCAGCACAGCAGTGGGCGTGAATGCGCCGGGTAATCCAGGTCGTGGTAGCGCTTGAGCGCCGCCGAGGCCAGGTACAGGTGGCTGAGTACATCGCCCAGGCGTGCGGAAAGCCGTTCGCGGCGTTTCAGTTCGCCGCCCAATAGCATCATGCTCAAGTCGGCAATCAGGGCGAAGGCTGCCGCCAGGCGATTCAGTGCACGAAAGTAGGGACGGCTGAGGTTGTCGCCCGGCGCCTCGCTGAACCGGCCCAGGCCGAGGCTGAGGAGCAGGCTGCTGGCTGCGTTGCTCACGGCAAAGCCGATGTGTTGCAGCAGCAGTTCGTCGAATTCCAGCAGTGCCTGCTGTTGGTCTTCGCGGTCGGCCAGGGCCATTTCTTTGAGTACGTAGGGGTGGCAGCGAATCGCGCCCTGGCCGAAGATCATCAGATTGCGCGAGAGGATGTTGGCGCCTTCCACGGTGATGAAAATCGGCGCGCCTTGCCAGGAACGGGCCAGGTAGTTGTTAGGGCCCATGATGATGCCCTTGCCACCGTGCACGTCCATGGCGTGGCTGATGCATTCGCGGCCACGTTCGGTCAGGTGGTATTTGAGAATCGCCGAGAGCACCGACGGCTTTTCGCCCAGATCCACTGCGTTGGCGGTGAGTATGCGCGCGCTGTCCATCAGCCAGGCGTTGCCGCCGATGCGTGCCAGGGCCTCCTGAATACCTTCGAAGGCCGCCAGCGGTACATTGAATTGCTCGCGTATCTGGCTGTACTGGCCGGTAACCAGGCTGGTGAACTTGGCTGCTCCGGTACCTACCGCCGGGAGAGAGATGGAACGGCCCACCGACAGGCAGTTCATCAGCATCATCCAGCCTTTGCCGAGCATGTCCTGGCCGCCGATCAGGAAGTCCAGCGGGATGAACACGTCTTTCCCCGAGTTCGGTCCGTTCATGAAGGCGGCGCCGAGTGGCAGATGGCGGCGGCCGATTTCCACCCCAGGCGTGTCGGTGGGCACCAGGGCCAGGCTGATGCCGAGGTCTTCCTGTTCTCCGAGCAAGTGATCGGGGTCGTAGGCTTTGAATGCCAGGCCGAGCAGGGTCGCGACCGGGCCCAGGGTGATGTAACGCTTTTCCCAGGTCAGGCGCAAGCCGAGCACTTCCTCGCCCTGCCACTGACCTTTGCAGATAATCCCCGTGTCGGGCATGGCTCCAGCGTCCGAGCCGGCCAGTGGGCCGGTAAGGGCGAAGCAGGGGATGTCATCGCCACGCGCCAGGCGCGGCAGGTAGTGCTGGCGCTGCTCATCGGTGCCGTAGTGCAGCAGTAACTCCGCCGGCCCGAGTGAGTTGGGCACCATTACGGTGGATGCCAGGTCGCCGCTGCGGGTGGCCAGTTTCATCGCTACCTGGGAATGGGCGTAGGCGGAAAAGCCTTTGCCGCCGTATTCCTTGGGGATGATCAGGGCGAAAAAGCCATGCTGCTTGATGTGTTCCCAGGCCTTGGCCGGTAAGTCCATTTGCTGGCCGATTTCCCAGTCACTGACCATCGCGCAGAGTTGTTCGGTGGGGCCATCGATAAAGGCTTGTTCCTCCTCGCTCAATTGCGCCTTGGGGTAAGCCAGGAGTTTGTCCCAGTCCGGCCGGCCGCTGAAGAGTTCGCCATCCCACCAGACGCTACCGGCTTCGATGGCATCGCGTTCGGTGGCCGACATGGGCGGCAGTACCCGCTGAAACCAGGCGAACATCGGTGCGCTGAACAGTTTTCGCCGTTGTTCCGGCAGCGCCAGCGGTAGTGCCACTACCAGGAGCACGAGCCAGAAAACAGCCAAAAGCCAGGTTGGGGCGTGACTAAATAGGCCCATGAGAACCAGATACCCGGCAACCATGCCGAGAGCGGGCAGCGGTGCGGTGCGGCGGTGGGCCAGGTAGGCCGTAGCAACGACCAGAATGAGCAACCAGACTGCGAGCATGCAAAATCCTCCGTGACGACGAGTTGGAAAGAACCAGTGGTGAGTTTAGCCGCCATCCACACAAAGATGGCAACAAGGGCGGCAAGCTTGGCCGGATTGTCGTGACATGCGCTCGATCGGCGTCGTTAGACTGGGTTTTCCGTCAGGAGGAACAACGATGCATGAATATCTGCAACCCGGCCGCTGCATCGATAGTGACCACCCGGCGCTGATTGAGTTCGCTGAAGCGTCGCGCGGCGGCAGCCGCGATCCGGTTGAGCAGGCAGTCAGGCTGTATTACGCGGTTCGCGATGGCATTCGTTACAACCCCTATGTATTCAGTCGAGACCCGCAAACACTGAAAGGCAGTCATGCGCTACTCAGTGGCGAGAGCTACTGCGTGCCGAAGGCCACGCTGCTGGCAGCCTGTGCGCGGCATTGCGGGATCCCTGCGCGGATCGGTCTGGCCGATGTGCGCAACCACCTGGCCACCCCGCGGTTGCTGGAGTTGCTGCGCAGCGAGGTGTTTGCCATGCACGGCTATACCGAGTTGTATCTGCAGGGGCGTTGGGTCAAGGCTACCCCGGCGTTCAACCTGGAGCTGTGTCGGGTATTCAAGGTGGCGCCGCTGGAGTTCGATGGGCTTGGTGACAGCGTATTCCATCCGTTCAATCAGCAAGGTCAGCGTTACATGGAGTATCTGCTCGACCATGGGCGCTTCGCAGACGTGCCGGAAGAGCTGTTCTTCAGCCATTTGGCAGCGGTCTATCCACATTTGTTCGCCGAGGATGTGCCGCCGCTTATGGGGGATTTTCAGGGCGAAGCCGAGGGCTAGAGCCTGCGAGGGTGCAGGCTCTACGTGGCGGCTGGAGGCGTGCTGGCAACTCGATTGGCGATATCAGGCCGAAGGCTTTGTCTTGCCTGAGGGTAGCCTGATACATCGGCAAGGGCTGGAGGGGGGCGTCCTGAGGCAAAAGTGGCTCGCAGGCCTGGCCTGCAGCCCAAAAAGCATCGCGCCGGGACGGCCCTCCTACCAAAGCAGCTTGCCTGCGTCTGACTGATGAGTGTCGCTAGCCAGGTTTTCTCATGGCATGACGCTGATCAGTTTCTGATCAGGCTGAGAAATTCGCTGCGGGTGGCGGCGTTGTCACGGAATTCACCGAGCATCACCGAGGTGATCATCGAAGAGTTCTGCTTCTCCACCCCGCGCATCATCATGCACATGTGTTGGGCCTCGATCACCACGGCGACGCCAAGGGCGCCGGTAACTTGCTGGATGGCTTCGGCGATCTGTCGGCTGAGATTCTCCTGGATCTGCAAGCGACGCGCGTACATGTCGACGATCCGCGCAACCTTGGACAGGCCGAGCACCTTGCCGTTGGGAATGTAGGCGACGTGGGCCTTGCCGATGAAGGGCAGCAGGTGATGCTCGCACAGCGAATACAGCTCGATGTGCTTGACCAGCACCATTTCACTGTTGTCTGAGCTGAACAGCGCGTTGTTGGTGACTTCTTCCAGGGTTTGCTGATAACCGCGGCAAAGATACTGCATGGCTTTGGCTGCACGCTTGGGGGTATCGACCAGGCCTTCGCGGGATACATCCTCGCCTAATTGACCAAGAATCGCGGTGTAATTCTGTTCCAGGGACATGGATCTTCCTGTGGCATCCGGGGGTAATACGCTAGCGCGCAGGGTAGGGGTGAGGTTCAGGTTCGAGACGTCAGCTATCACTCGTCGCGGCCATCCATCATGGTGCGTTTGAGCATCACATAAACCGCACCAGTACCGCCATGCTTGGCCACACAGGAGGTGAAGCCGAGCACCTGTGGATGCTGGCGCAGCCAGGTGTTGACGTGGCTTTTGATCATCGGCTTACGGCCATCCATGCGCACGGCCTTGCCGTGGGTGATGCGCACGCAGCGCACTTCCAATTTGGTGGCTTCGGCGAGAAACTCCCACAGGGTGTCGCGGGCTTTTTCCACGGTCATGCCGTGCAGATCAAGGCTGCCATCGAAGCTGATCTGGCCGAGTTTGAGCTTGCGCATCTGGCCTTCCTGCACGCCATTGGCGGCCCAGTACAGCGGGTCTTCGGCGCCGACGTCGATGACGAACTGGTCGGACAGGCCATCGACTTTGACCGTATCCACGCGCACGGTCGCCGCCTGGCGTAGGCTGGCCAACTGTTTGCGGTCAGGCTTGGCTTTGCCGGTATCGGCGCGGTCGTGCTTGATCGGCTTGACGCCGCGCAACTCGGCTTTGAACAGGGCGCTGTCGTTGTCTTCTCTGGTGTTGTCTTGCATCTGGGCCTCCGCGAAGGCCGCTAGTGTAACCAAGGCTGAGAGCTTGTGAAAAAAACTCTCGCCTACTGCGACCGCCCCCAGGCGGCCGCAGCTGGCGTTGCGCTATGCCGCGAACACCTGGAGACGCTCTCGCTACGGCGCTCGATATTTTCACACGCTCTGAGCGCTTTCGTGCTGCCTCGATCGAAGCAAGGGTCAGTCGCGTTTCTTCAGCAGATGCGGGGCCATGCTCAAATCGCTGGGACGGCGCAGGCGGCGTCGGCACAGGCGCCACATCGCGATGCCGGCCCACAGCAGGAACAGGCCGACCACCAGCAAGACGGCCGCCGCACCGGTCGAATCGTTCAGTGCGCCAAGTGTCGGCGCCCGGCCGAGCAGGCTGGCTGCGCCGGCCATCGCCAACAGTACGCCAAAGGCGGCAAGCAATGCTGCCAGTATGGCGGCGAAGCGCATGCGCCAGCTGCTTGGCCCGCGTGGGCGCAGGCGGCGAGCATCGAAACCATCGGATAACTTCATTCCGATTTCCTTAGTGGGTATCGGCGGTATGACCGGCAGGTGGAGTGGTGGTTCCGGCGGCATGCCAGGCATGGCCGCAGGATGTGAGCTGGTCTGGGTTTGCTCGTCGTTCGCTTCAGATCAGGGAACTGGCTTGCGCTACCACCGCCGCGAAGTTGTCAGCCAGGGCAATGATCTCTGCGCGGTGCATATCGGCGGCGCTGATGACCTTGCCATCCAGTGTCGGTAGGTCGCGGGTGGCGCAGGCGGCATCGACCACCGTGCAGCGATAGCCATAGTCCTTGGCCGCGCGCACCGTGGTGCTGATGCTCGAGTGGGTCATGAAGCCGCAGACGATCAGGTCGAGGTGGCCAAGCGCTTGCAGCTGGTCATGTAACTCGGTCCCGGAGAAGGCGTTGGGCATGCGTTTCTCCACCACGATCTCACCAGGCAGCGGTGCCACCTCAGGCAGGTGGTGGCCGCGTGGGCCGCGTGGGTCGAGCAGGCCGTCGGGAATCCCCAGGTGCTTGACGTGGATGATAGAGGCGCCGCTGTTACGCGCGGCGGTCAGCAGTTTGGCGATCTCTGCGAGTGCCGGATCGAGCCCTGGCAGTTGCAGCACGCCGCTGCGGTACTCCTCTTGGGCGTCGATGATCAGCAGGGTCGCATTGCCCAAGGTGGCGGGGGCATGGCTGCGCCCTGTGAGCTGAAACAGTGATTGCGGATGAGACATGACCTAACTCCTCGCTGGCGCGGACGACAGTCTCCATTGTCCGCCTGTGCGAGGCTGCTGTGAACCTCTTCGGTGCGCAGCCCTGCGCGCTCACGCGGGGACGAACAGCATCGAACCAATCCAGAGGGTCTGGAGTCGTACGCAAAAGGAGTTGCTTATGGCTTTGTGGTCACTGTTTTCCGCACATTTCTGGTTGTTGTTCGCCTTGGCGGTTTCCATCGCGGTATTTCGTGAACTCAGGCGCGAGCCGAATGAGCCATCCTTGCGCGCGCCGCGGCGCAAGAAAACTGAGCGTTTGTGAAAAAACTCTCGCCTACTGCGACCGCCCCCTGGCGTCCGTTGCTGGTGTTGCGTTACGCGAACACCAGCAGACGTTCTCGCTACGGCGCTCGATATTTTCACAACCTCCGAGTGAGCGCCCGGCAGGTCACCGGGCACGGATCGGTCAATAGAGGCCGAATACCTGGAACTGCAGGTACCAGACGCCCAGTGAAGCGAAGAAATTGACCAGAATGGCCGGCAGGAACTTCAGGTGCACGCCAAAGCTGTAGCTCTTGTCCAGCGACATGGCCATGACCCCGGCGGCCGAGCCGACCACGGTCAACGAGCCGCCAATCCCGACCATCAAGGCGTTCAGTGCCCACTGATCGAGCCCCAGTTGCGGGTTGGACATCAGCGCTGCGGCTTCGACCGGCACGTTATCCATGACCCCCGAGGCGATGCCGAGAATCACGTTGACCCCGGTTGGGCTCATTACCTCGAACAGTTGCGAGATATAGGTCAGCCAGCCGACGTGGTTGAGGCAGGCAACCGAGGTGATGATGCCGATAAAGAACAGCAGGGCGTTCCATTCGACCTTCTGCAGTTGATCCTGCCAGGGCAGCTCGATGCCTCGGCGCATCAGTAGCCAAGCGTAGAGCGCGACCAGGCCCAGGCCGATACCGATGGCGAATTCGATGCTGACCTTGAACAGGATGTTGCACAGCACCGCGCCGACCACGGCGAAGAAACCAACGATGGCCAGCCCCGCGCCTCCGGGCTTGAGGCCGGTTTCCGACGGGTCGGCCAGGTGGATCAGGGCCTGGCCATCCAGCTTGCGCAAATAGAAGAAATGCAAGGTGGCGGCGAACAGCAGCCAACCGATCAGTGCCGAGGGAATCAACAGCAACAGCCCGGCGATGCTGATCTTGCCCGCCAACACCACCATCAGGCTGGTCGAGGTGCCGAGAAACCACACGCCACTATTGGACGCCACGACGATATTGCACAGCGCCACATGGGTGTAACGCTGGTTGGTGGAGATGCTTTTCACCGTCTTGCCAAAGATCATCGCAGTGGTGATGTTGTTGAGAAACGGCGAAAGCATCGCCGACAGTGCGCCGGTGGCCCAGAACATGCCTTTGGCTCCCAGGCCTTTGCGCATCAGGTAGCCGTTTAGGGCGGTGAACACGTTTCGCTCATTGAGTAATTCCACAATCATCCACATGAACGCCATGAAGGCGATCAGGCCGAACAGTTCTTCCTTGGCCTCGCTTTGCGCGTGGAGGAAGTACTGGAAGCCGTTGGGGTCATTGATGGCGTAGTGGGCACCGATTACGATCAAGCCGGACATCATGAACATGGCAGGCTTGAATTTATCCATCTCCAATTGAGCTTCAAAAACGATAAGCGTCATGCCAAACAGGAATATCGCCAGCACGAGCAAGCCCGTGAGCGAGAAGGGTTCTATGACCATTTGAGGTGGAACTCGGAAGGAAGAGGGAAGGGTTGAGAAATCGTTACAAATTATATCGGAGCCCCTGGTGCGCGGGCAGTGGCCAGGGCTCGACTTAGCCGATTTATTTTCGTCCCTGCGTGCAGGGCGAGTGGTTCGGCTAAACTGCCCGACTTTTGCCAGGAGAGACTCTTGTGACTGCTACTCGTTTACGTACCCTGCGTGACTACATCCGCTGGGCTGTCAGCTGTTTCAATCGCGAAGAGCTGTTCTTCGGTCATGGCAGCGACAATGCTTGGGACGAGGCCCGCCAGTTGGTGCTGGGTGCAGTGCATCTGCCTTGGGAGATCGCCGACAGCTACCTCGACTGCCGCCTGGAGGATGACGAGCATGCGCATCTGCAAGCCTTGCTCAAGCGTCGCATCGAGGAGCGCGTACCGACCGCCTACCTGTTGGGCGAGGCCTGGTTCTGTGGCCTGCCATTCATCGTCGATGAGCGCGTGCTGATTCCCCGCTCACCGATTGCCGAGCTGATCGAGCAACATTTCCAGCCCTGGCTGACCCAGGAACCTGCACGGATTCTCGATCTGTGCAGTGGCTCCGGCTGCATTGGTATTGCTTGCGCCTACGAATTTCCCGAGGCCGAGGTGGTATTGGCTGACCTGTCGTATGAGGCGTTGGAGGTGGCCAACCAGAATATCGAGCGCCACCAGCTGGATGAACGCGTCTACACCGTGCAGAGCGATGGCTTTGACGGTTTGCCGGGGCAGCGCTTCGATTTGATCGTGTCCAACCCGCCCTACGTCGATGCCGAAGATTTCGCCGACATGCCGGTCGAATACCAGCACGAGCCGGCCCTGGGCCTAGCGTGCGGTGAGGATGGTCTGAATCTGGTACGGCGCATGCTGGCCGAAGCGGCCGATCATTTGCATGACAAGGGCTTGCTGATCGTCGAAGTTGGCAACAGCCAGGTGCATGTCAGCGCCCTGTACCCGGAAGTGGACTTCACCTGGCTGGAGTTCGAGCGCGGTGGCCATGGTGTGTTCCTGCTGGCGGCTCAGCAATGCCGTGAGCATCAGGCGTTGTTTCGCCAGCGTCTTGCCGGCTGATGACGCAGCCTCGGCGCTAGCGTGGCTGACACCTGCAGCTTTGCTGGGGTTGCGCGGCGGTATTGACGGTGTGCCGCAGCCGCGCCTAAGTGCGTCGCTACACGCTTGGCAATCAGCGGCTCAGCAACGAAGCCGCGCCAGCACCGCCAAACAGGGCTGCGCTAACCCGGTTGAACCACACCTGACCTTTGCCCGAGCGCAGATAGCGCGCCGCGCCACGGGCGCTGAGGCCATAGAACAGCTTGCAGCTCAGATCGAGTACTGCCCAAGATGCAATCAACACCAGCAACTGGCTCAGCATCGGCCTTTCGCCGCTCATGAACTGCGGGAGGAAGGCGGCGAAGAACAGAATGTCCTTGGGGTTGCTCGCGCCCAGGCCGAAGGCCTTCCAGAACATGCTCTGAAAGCTCGGGTTGATCGCTTGCTCCTCGGTGCTTACCGGCTGGGCCGCTTGGCGCGAGGCCTGCCAGCTCTGCCAGGCGAGGTAGAACAGGTAGAGCGCGCCGACGATCTTCAGGGCGCTGAACAACTGCTCTGAGGCCAATAGCAAGGCGCCAAGGCCAAGCGCCGAGGCGCTGAGCAGGCAGATCGAGGCCGATACCCCGCCGAGAAACGCTGGCAGCGAGCGGCGCAGGCCATAATTCAGGCTGTTGCTGACCATCAGCAACGACAGCGGCCCGGGGATCAGAATCACGATCAGTGCGGCGCTGCTGAACAGCAGCCAGGTTTCCAGACTCATTGAGTACTCTCCAGATGCGCAGAAGCCCCGACGTTAGTGTCAGGGCTTTGGCTTTTCTTGAGTTCATGTCCCGTTGTTTTGAAAGCGTAGCGAGCGATGGCTAGGTAAGGCGAAGTCAGGCGCAAAAGCGGAGTGTACTTTTGTACATGAGCATTTTAAGCCTGACTTCAACGCAGCATAGGCGAGCGCAGTAGCTTTCAGTTACAGGAAGGCGAACTTGGCGATAAATATGATGCACAGCACATAGAGGCTGACGGAAACCTTGTCACGTTGACCAGTCAGCAGCTTCAGCGAGGCATAAGTCAGAAAGCCCAGGGCAATGCCGTTGGCGATGGAGAAGGTCAGCGGCATCATTACCACGGTAACGATCGCCGGAATGGTGTCGGTCTGATCTTTCCAGTCGATATGCGCCAGGCCGCTCATCATCAACATGGCGACATAGATCAGTGCGCCAGCAGTGGCATAGGCGGGAATCATACCGGCCAGTGGGGCGAAGAACATCGCAGCCAGGAACAAGACACCTACGGTTACCGCAGTCAGGCCGGTACGGCCGCCTGCGGCCACGCCAGAGGCGCTTTCTACGTAGCTGGTCACGGGCGGGCAACCGACCAGAGAGCCAATCACGCTGGAGGTGCTGTCAGCTTTCAGGGCTTGCGAGAGGTTCTGGATCTTGCCGTCTTCATCGACCAGGTTGGCACGATGGGCAACGCCCATCAGGGTGCCTGCGGTGTCGAACATGTTGACGAAGAGGAACGACAAAATCACGCTGATCATCGAGATCTGGAAGGCGCCGGCGATATCCATCGCCAGGAAGGTCGGCGCCAGGCTTGGTGGCATCGACACCACACCGTTGTACTCGACCAGGCCCATGGCCATGCCAATGCCCGTTACCGCAAGCATGCTGAACAGGATGGCGCCAAACACGTTGCGATGACTGAGCACGGCGATTAGCAAGAAGCAGATGGCGGCCAGCAGCGCGTTGGGATTGGCGAAGCTGCCCATAGTCAGCAGGGTAGCCGGACTGTCGACCACAATGCCGGCGGTTTTCAGGCCGATCAGGCCGAGAAACAGGCCGACACCGGCGCCCATGGCAAAGCGCAGGCTCATGGGGATGCTATTGAGCAGCCATTCGCGAATGCGTGACAGGCTCATGATCATGAACAGGATGCCCGAGAGGAATACCGCACCCAGTGCGATTTCCCATGTATAGCCCATGTCGCCGACTACGGTAAAAGTGAAAAAGGCGTTCAAGCCCATGCCGGGCGCAAGGCCGACTGGCCAGTTGGCATACAGGCCCATGAGGAAGCAACCCAGGGCCGCGCCCACACAGGTGGCGACAAAGGCTGCGCCCTGATCTACGCCTGCCATTGCCATGATGTTGGGGTTGACGAAGATGATGTAGACCATGGTGAAGAAGGTGGTGATGCCTGCAATCAGTTCGGTTTTGATGTTGGTGCGGTGTTCGGTCAGTTTGAAAAAGCGATCGAGCAGGCCAGGTTTGACCGACCCTAGGGCGTGAGTTGCATGTTGTTCTTGTTTAGCGCTTTCCACAGTGGGTACTCCTCATCTCTCTTGTTGTGTACCACCCAGAGTCGTTATTGCGCACGCTGCGGCTCTCTGAGGTAGGTGGTGTGTTTGGGTGTGCTAACTGGCCATTTGTTGACCATAAGGTCAGAAAACTACACTGGTGCGATTATGATGTTGTATACAAAAAAAGCAAATAATGTTTTATGTTTTCGAGCGGATGCGAGATCAATGTCATGCGAGTGTGCTGCACTGCTTTCAGCGCGAAAATTACCTCCATTTCGTATTAAAAAAACTATTAAAAACAGTTAGATAAAAATAATTATCAGAATTTTTACAGTGCTTGCGGCGAGCGTTTTTGCGTGACTATCAGTACGACCAATGGTGCCTTTAGCTGATTTTTTTGGCAGAAAAACCGTTTCTTATAAGAAATCAATTTAGTGGTATCCAGCTGCGCTGGAAGCCAGGCAACGGCCGAGAGGGCTGAGTAGCCATTGCGTGGTATCACGAGGGTTGTGCATATCGTGTACGAATTGATCGAATTGTGTACAATGCGGCGGTATTTTTTCTGTTTTTCGCCACGTACTGCTTGCCAGTCACTGGGTGAATAGCAGTAGAGTCTCGGAACAGGCCGAACCTCTTTAACGCGAGCCAGAATGAACGAGCAATTGCAGCCTCTCAAGAAACTGCCGGGTACCGGCAAAAGCAGCCATAGCGGGACTCAGGACGATATTGTCTACGCGCATATCTTCGACGCTATCCTCGAACAGCGTCTGGCGCCGGGCACCAAGCTGAGCGAAGAGGCTTTGGGCGAAATCTTCGGCGTCAGTCGCACCATCATCCGCCGCGCCTTGTCGCGCCTGGGCCACGAAAGCGTCGTGCTGCTACGACCCAATCGTGGTGCGGTGGTAGCCAGTCCTAGCGTGAATGAGGCCCGGCAGATTTTTTATGCACGGCGCATGGTCGAGCGCGCAATTACCGAATTGGCAGTCGTGCATGCCACGGCCGAGCAACTGGCCGAATTGCGCCAGATGGTCAAGGACGAGCAAACCTGTTTCTCCCGTGGTGATCGTGGTGCGGGTATCCGTCTGTCTGGCGAGTTCCACCTGAAGTTGGCCGTGGCGGCGAAGAACGCGCCGCTGGTCAGTTTCCAGCGCAGCCTGGTGTCGCAGACCTCCCTGATCATCGCCCAGTATGAAAGCGGTAACCGCTCGCACTGCTCCTACGACGAGCACAACCAGCTGATCGATGCCATCGAGGCCCGCGATGCGACCAAGGCAGTGAGCCTGATGATGCATCACATGGATCATATCGACAGCAAGCTCAACCTCGACGAGGAGAGCGCCTCGGATGACCTGCACGCGGTGTTCTCGCACCTGTTGCAGACCGCCAAGAAAAAGCCTGGACGCGGTACCGCCAACCGTTGATTGCAGTGGCAACAAAAAAGCCCCGATGCGTGAGCCTCGGGGCTTTTTTGTTGCCTATGGACGGCGATCCGTTCGGCGGTAGGGTAGCTTCGTGGGTTGGGCGTTGCGGTGCAGGGTTAGGCTCAGGGTCTCAGGCACCGCGTAACCCAACCGCGATGTATCTAACCCCGCGTCATGCCATGCAATCGCGGTCGGCAACGCAGCGCTCGAATACTCGGCCGGATTCAGCCGTTTTAGTCATGCGCCGCTAACCCACCCTTGAGATTGCGGCCCCTCAATCCCGACGATGCACCGACTGGCCGGCGGCGAAGGTTTCCTTGATTGCGCGGTCGTCGCCGAGCATGGTCAGGGCGAACAGCTTCTCGGCCAGGCTCGTGGCCTGCTGCATGCGATAGCTGATCAACGGTGTGGCGTTGTAGTCCAGCACCACGAAGTCGGCGTCTTTGCCGCTGGCGAAGTTGCCGATCTTGTCGTCCAGATACAGCGCGTTGGCACCGCCCAGGGTGGCTAGGTACAGCGATTTGAACGGGTCGAGCTTTTTGCCCTGCAACTGCATGACTTTGTACGCCTCGTTCAGCGACTGCAGCTGGCTGAAGCTGGTGCCAGCACCGACGTCGGTGCCCAAGCCGACGCGCACGCCGTGCTGTTCCAGCTTGGGCAAATCGAACAGGCCGCTGCCGAGGAACAGGTTGGAAGTGGGGCAGAAGGCTACCGCCGAACCGGTTTCGGCCAGGCGCTGGCATTCCGCATCGCACAGGTGCACGCCGTGGGCGAACACCGAACGCGCGCCGATCAGCTTGAAGTGGTCGTAGACGTCCAGGTAGCCGCTACGCTCGGGAAACAGCTCCTTGACCCATTCGATCTCCTGACGGTTCTCGGACAGGTGGGTGTGCATATACAGGTCGGGATATTCCTGGAAAAGCCTGCCGGCCAGCGTCAGTTGTTCCGGTGTGCTGGTCGGGGCGAAGCGCGGGGTCACGGCATAGTGCAGGCGGCCCTTGCCGTGCCAGCGCTCGATCAGTTCCTTGCTGTCGGCGTAGCCGGACTCAGCGGTGTCGGTCAGGTAGTCCGGGGCGTTGCGGTCCATCAGCACCTTGCCGGCGATCATCCGCAGGTTCAGCGCCTCGGCGGCCTCGAAGAAGGCGTCCACCGATTGCTTGTGCACGCTGCCGAACACCAGGGCGGTGGTGGTGCCGTTGCGCAGCAGTTCCTTGAGGAAAATGCCGGCCACATCAGCGGCGTGGGCTTTGTCTTCGAACTGGCGCTCGGTGGGGAAGGTGTAGGTATTGAGCCAGTCCAGCAACTGCTCGCCGTAGGAGGCGATCATCCCGGTCTGTGGATAATGGATATGGGTATCGATAAAGCCGGGGGTGATCAGCGCGTCCGGGTACTCGGTGATTTCAACGCCCTTGAGCGTGGGCAGCAGATCGGCTGCGTGGCCGACCTGGGCAATTTGACCGTCCTCGACCAGCAGCAGGCCGTCCTCGAAATACTCGTAGGACTGCTCGACGCCGACCACGGCTGGGTCGGCAAGGCTGTGCAGGATGGCGGCGCGGTAGGCTTTCATATTGCTGGTCATCTATTACGTCTCGATGTTGGGGCTGGCGCTGCGTCGGGTGCGCCATGCACACCACGGGCAATGCGGGGTTATTAGTGCGCGCGGCGCAGCCTAAGGTTGGGCGCGACGGGAGTGGGGCAGCAGCTTGGCGACGGAAGTCTCACCTTTTTTTACGTCCTGGCCGAAAGCCGCGTTGTAGGTGGCGATCACCTCACCGGCGATGGATACGGCGATTTCGATCGGCAACTTGCCTTTGACCTCGGGCAAACCCAGCGGGCAGCGCATACGCTGCACCACCTCCGGTTGGAAGCCGCGGTCGCGCAGGCGGTGTTCGAACTTGGCGCGTTTACTCTTCGAGCCAATCAGCCCGTAGTAGGCGAAATCGTTGCGCTTGAGGATGGCCGCGGTCAGCTCCAGGTCGAGCTGATGGTTGTGGGTCATGACGATAAAGTAACTGCCAGCCGGCATGGACTCGACCTCGTCGACCACTTCGTCATTGACCACTTTCTCCACGCCGCTGGGAATCTGCTCGGGAAACTCGTTTTCCCGCGAGTCGATCCAGCGCACCTTGCACGGCAGGCTGGCAAGCAGCGGCACCAGGGCGCGGCCGACATGGCCGGCGCCGAAGACGGCGATCTGCGCCTGCGGTTGGCCCATGGGTTCGAACAGCAGCACGGTGGCGCCGCCGCAGCACTGGCCGAGGCTGGCGCCGAGATTGAAGCGTTCCAGGCGGGTGTTCTGGCTGCGTGTGGTGAGCATCTCGCGGGCCAGCTCCATCGCCTTGTATTCCAGGTGACCGCCTCCGATGGTTTCGAAGATGCGGTCAGTGGTGACCACCATTTTCGAGCCGGCATTGCGCGGCGTCGAGCCGCGTTCTTCGATGATGGTCACCAGCACGCAAGGTTGACCTTGCTGCTGCAGGTCGGCGAGGGCACTGATCCAGCTCATTTGCTCAGCCTCCAGGTAGGTGGCAGTTGTCCGGGGCGCGGTAGGCGCCAGTTGCTCGGCGACGGATCCAAGATTGGAACCGGCGCTGGCGGTGTCGGTTGGGTTTTCGCGTCGGTGTGTTTTGTCATTGTTTTACACCTGTTGGATTCAGGCTCTAGCCCGGATGTACGCCGGGCTCGAGGATTGCGTTACGCCGGCTCAACCGCTGCTGCGTGAGCAGGCTTGGCGGTTTGCTGCAGTTTCTTCATCTGCTCCACACCCCAGAGCACACGCTCCGGCGTGGCGGGGGCGTCGATGTTCGGCTGCACGCGGTAGTCAGCCAGGCTGGCCACCGCATCCTTGATCGCACACCAGACTGCGATGCCGAGCATGAACGGTGGCTCGCCGACGGCCTTGGAGTGGAACACCGTGTCTTCCGGGTTCTTGCGGTTCTCCACCAGCTTGACCCGCAGATCCAGCGGCATGTCGGCAATCGCCGGGATCTTGTAGCTGGCCGGGCCGCTGGTCATCAGCTTGCCTTTGCCGTTCCACACCAGTTCTTCCATGGTCAGCCAGCCCATGCCCTGGACGAACGCGCCTTCCACCTGGCCGATATCGATAGCCGGGTTTAGCGAGGCGCCGACGTCATGCAGGATGTCGGTGCGCAGCATCTTGTACTCGCCGGTCAGGGTGTCGACGATCACTTCGGCGCAGGCGGCGCCATAGGCGAAGTAATAGAACGGCCGGCCGGCGGCTTTTTCACGGTCGTAGAAGATCTTCGGCGTGCGGTAGAAACCGGTGCTGGAGAGCGAGACCTGGGCGAAGTAGGCCTTCTGGATCAGTTCCTCGAAAGACAAGAACTGCCCGCGCACGCGCACCTGGCCGTTGCGGAACTCGACGTCTTCCGGGGTCACCTTGTACTCGCGTACGAGGAAGTCGACCAGGCGCTGCTTGATGGTTTCGGCGGCGTTCTGCGCGGCCTTGCCATTCAGGTCGGTGCCGCTGGAGGCGGCGGTCGGCGAGGTGTTCGGTACCTTGTCGGTGTTGGTCGCGGTGATCTGGATGCGCGAGGTTTCGACCTGGAACACTTCGGCGACTATCTGCGCCACCTTGGTATTGAGGCCCTGGCCCATCTCGGTGCCGCCGTGGTTGAGGTGGATGCTGCCGTCGGTGTAGATGTGGATCAGCGCGCCGGCCTGGTTGAGGAAGGTGGCGGTGAAGCTGATGCCGAACTTGACCGGGGTCAGCGCCAGGCCTTTCTTCAGCACCGGGCTTTTTTTGTTGAATTCAATAATTTCACGGCGGCGCTGGGCGTATTCGCTGCTGGCCTCCAGATCGGCGGTCATCTCGGCGAGCATGTTGTGCTCGACCGTCTGGTGGTAGTGGGTGACGTTGCGCTCGGTCTTGCCGTAGTAGTTGAGCTTGCGCACCTCAAGCGGGTCCTTGCCCAGACTGCGCGCGACCGCATCCATGACCTCCTCGATGGCGACCATACCCTGCGGGCCGCCGAAGCCGCGGTAGGCGGTGTTCGAGGCGGTGTTGGTCTTGCAACGGTGGCCATTGATGGTGGCGTTGCCGAGGAAGTAGGCGTTGTCCGAGTGGAACATCGCGCGGTCGACGATGGAACCGGACAGGTCCGGCGAATAGCCGCAGTTACCGGCCAGTTCCAGCTGGATGCCGTGCAGCAGACCGTTGTCGTCGAAGCCGACGTCATATTCCACATAGAACGGGTGGCGTTTGCCGGTGATGCTCATGTCCTCCATGCGCGGCAGGCGCATCTTGGTCGGCTGGCCGGTGAGGTGGGCGATCACCGCACACAGGCACGCTGGACCGGCGGCCTGGGTCTCCTTGCCGCCGAAGCCACCGCCCATGCGGCGCATGTCGATGACGATCTTGTGCATCGGTACGCCAAGCACTTCGGCGACCAGCTTCTGCACTTCGGTGGCGTTCTGGGTCGAGGTGTAAACGATCATGCCGCCGTCTTCGGTGGGCATCACCGAGGAGATCTGGGTCTCCAGGTAGAAGTGCTCCTGGCCGCCGATATGCAGCTTGCCTTGCAGGCGACGCGGGGCGCTGGCCAGCGCGGAGGCAGAATCGCCGATCTTGTGCTGGTGGCTGTCGAGGACGAAATGCTTCTTGCGCAGGGCATCCTCTACGTCCAGTACCGGCTCAAGGTCTTCGTATTCGATGATTGCCGCCATGGCGCCTTTGCGGGCGTTTTCCAGGCTGTCGGCGGCCACGGCGATGACCACCTGGCCGACGTATTCGACCTTGCCATCGGCCAGCAACGGATCGCCGGCGACCACCGGGCCGATATCCAGCTGGCCTGGCACGTCCTTGCTGGTGATGGCGATGGCCACCCCCGCAATTGCATAGCAGGGCGCGGTATCGATGCTGAGGATGCGGGCATGGGCGCGATCGCTCATGCGCGCATAGACGTGTAATTGGTTAGGGAATTCCAGGCGGTCGTCGACATACACGGCTTCGCCGGACACATGCTTGTCCGCGCTGTCATGCTTGACGCTGCGGCCGACGCCGGTGGTGATCTCGGCGCGGAACAACTCGGCCAGCTCTTCTTGAGTCTTGCTGGTTTTGTGATGGCTAGACATAGGCGGTCACCCGGGTTTCGACTTCAGGAGCTTGCAGCTCGAGAAAGAATTTACGCAGCAGGTTCTGCGCGATAAGCAGGCGGTATTCCTTGCTGGCACGGAAGTCGCTGAGCGGCGTGAAGTCTTCGGCCAGCGCCGTACAGGCGCGCTCGATTGCTTCTGAGCCGCAAGCGGCCCCCGTCAGCGCAGCCTCGCAGGCGGCGGCGCGCTTGGGCGTCGCGGCCATGCCGCCGAAGGCGATGCGCGCTTCTCGTACCACGCCGTCTTCGATACGCAGATTGAACGCGGCGCACACCGCGGAGATGTCATCGTCCAGGCGCTTGGAGACCTTATAGGCGCGAAACGCCTGGGTGCTCTGCGCGCGCGGCACCAGGATCTTCTCGATAAATTCGGCTTCCTGGCGGGCGGTCACCTTGTAATCGAGAAAGTAGTCTTCGATCGGCAGGCTGCGGCTGTCGCTGCCTTTGCGCAAAACGATCTGCGCACCGAGGGCGATCAGCAGCGGCGGGGCGTCGCCAATCGGTGAGGCGTTGCCAATGTTGCCCCCCAGGGTGCCCTGGTTGCGGATTTGCAGGGACGCGAAGCGGTGCAGCAGTTCGCCGAAGTCCGGGTAATCCTTGGCCAGCACGGCGTAGCAGTCGGACAGTGAAGTAGCGGCGCCGATCTCGATGCTCTCGGCCGTCACATCCACGCGCTTCATCGATTCGATATGGCCGACGTAGATCATCACCGGCAGTTCGCGATGGAACTGGGTGACTTCCAGGGCCAGGTCGGTGCCGCCGGCGAGCAGGCGTGCTTGCGGGTTGGCGGCATAGAGATCGGCCAGGTCGGCGACGGTCAGCGGCAGCAGGCAGCGTTTGTCGCCGCTGTTGAGCTCGGCGGTTTCGCGCGGGGCGATGGCCTTCAGCTGGGCGACAGTCTCGGCTTCGGCAGCGTCGAACTGGTCCGGCTGCTTCTGGCAGCAGGCCTGTGCGGCGGCGTCGATGATCGGCCGGTAGCCGGTGCAGCGACACAGATTGCCGGCTAGGGCTTCCAGAGTGTCGGCCTTGTCGAAGCCGTTACTGTTCTTTTGCAGGGCGAACAACGACATCACAAAGCCCGGCGTGCAGAAGCCGCACTGAGAGCCATGGCAGTCGACCATGGCCTGTTGCACGCTGTGCAGCTGGCCTTGATGCTTGAGGTCTTCGACGCTGATCAGTTGCTTGCCGTGCAGGCTGGAGACGAAGGTCAGGCAGGAGTTGAGGGTGCGATAACGCACGCGCTCGCCATCCAGTTCGCCGACCACCACGGTGCAGGCGCCGCAATCGCCTGAGGCGCAGCCTTCTTTGGTACCGGGTTTGCCGACATGCTCACGCAAGTACTGGAGCACGGTGACGTTAGGGTCGAGGGCATGCTCAGTACGCAGCTCCCGGTAGAGTAAAAACTGGATCAAGGGCGACCTCCAGGCACTTTATTGTTGTCGTATCAGACCTACTAGAACACCAGCGCAGCAGCGTGCGGCGTTTAGACACGGCTCGGCATGGGGCAAATCTAGAGTTTTCTGACTCTTGGGTCAACAAATATTTGGCTCTTTGGTCAAGCAGTTGTCATGCGATTCAGTTATGAGTGCGAAAAACCTGGCTGTTCGCTTAAGCACTAACCGCTTTTGTGCCAGCCCTGCATGCACTGCAAAGGCTAAAGCGCAGGCAGTAAAAAACACCAAGGGTGTGGCCTTGGTGTTTTTGCTGTGCAGCAGAGATTAGGTCAGTTGATGCTCTTCGCCGGCATAGTCGGCGCGTATCCGTGGGTTCATCACCGCACGCCATAGCGGCGGGAACAGTGCCAGAACAATCATCCTTGGCTGTTCAATGACCAGTAATCGCTCAGGGGGATGCCCAGTACGGGGATCAACCAGAACCAATAGCCGATGCTTTTGATGGTAAGCATCCAGTTGGAGGGCAGGCGTTCGAACATGGGGGCTCCGACTTGTATTGTTGAATCAGGCGGCTGGTAGGATTGTAGGACAACTATTGGTTGTGCTATCCCTTGGCAGCCCACCTTTTGCTTTGAAAGCCTGACTCAGTCAGCCTTGGCCCGGTAACACCCTGTGTTACACTCGCGCCCTGCGCTTAGCCGCCCATCGCCATGCTTGGCGGGGGCAGGCAGCTACGCCGCTTGCCCTAAATAGGTCAGATAGAGCCTAGGATTTCCATGACGTTCAAGGCACCGGATAGCCTCGCCGAACAGATCGCTCATCACCTCGCTGAACGCATCATTCGTGGTGAATTGAAGGCGCGTGAGCGTATTCAGGAACAGAAAGTTACCCAGTCGCTCAACGTCAGCCGTGGTTCGGTGCGTGAGGCGCTGCTGATCCTCGAGCGTCGCCACCTGATCGTCATTCTGCCGCGCCGCGGCGCTCAGGTCAGCGAGCTGACCCCGCACAACGTCAAGAGCCTCTACGACCTAGTCATCGAGCTGTACATCCTGCTGGCCCGAGCGGTGGCAGATGGTTGGCAGGTCGAGGCCGATCTAGCACCGTTTCGGGTTATCCAGCAGCGTCTGCTCGGCAGTCTGCAGCGCGAAGACATCAATGCTTTCGTCGAGGACAGTTTCAACATCATGCGCGCGGCGTATCCGTTCTCGAATAACCCCTATCTGCAGGAAACCGTGGAGAACCTGTTGCCGGCGATCAGTCGTACCTATTATCTGGCGTTGGAACGGCGCAAAAGCGAAATGGGGCAGTTCCTCAACACCTTCGGCGAGTTGCTCCAGGCGATCATCGCCCGCGATCACTCGCGCGCCCGTGAAGTGCTGCTGGCTTATGGCGAGCACAACTGCAAACTGGTCCTGGCAACCCTGGACGAGCGCCAAGGATGACTGCACATGCGGCTTAAATGCATCAAGCTGGCTGGCTTCAAGTCCTTCGTCGACCCGACCACGGTGAGCTTTCCGAGCAACATGGCGGCGGTGGTCGGGCCTAACGGTTGCGGCAAATCCAACATCATCGACGCCGTCCGCTGGGTAATGGGCGAGAGCTCGGCGAAGAACCTCCGCGGCGAGTCGATGACCGATGTCATCTTCAACGGCTCCAACACGCGCAAGCCGGTGACCCAGGCGTCCATCGAGCTGATTTTCGACAACTCCGACGGCACCCTGACCGGCGAGTACGCCAGCTATAACGAAATCTCCATCCGCCGCCGGGTGACCCGCGACAGCCAGAACACCTATTTTCTCAACGGCACCAAATGCCGCCGGCGCGACATCACCGACATCTTCCTCGGCACCGGCCTGGGCCCACGCAGCTACTCGATCATCGAGCAGGGCATGATCTCCAAGCTGATCGAGGCCAAGCCCGAAGATTTGCGCAATTTCATCGAGGAAGCCGCCGGTATCTCCAAGTACAAGGAGCGTCGCCGCGAGACCGAGAACCGTATCCGCCGCACCTACGAGAACCTGGCACGTCTGAGCGACCTGCGTGAAGAATTGGAGCGCCAGCTCGAGCGTCTGCACCGCCAGGCCCAGGCGGCGGAGAAGTACCAGGAATACAAGGCCGAAGAACGCCAGCTGAAAGCTCAGCTGACGGCCTTGCGCTGGCAGGAACTGAATGAACAGGTCGGTCAGCGTGAAGCAGTGATCGGCAATCAGGAAGTCGGCTTCGAGGCGCTGGTCGCCGAACAGCGCAACGCCGATGCCAGCATCGAGCGCCTGCGCGATGGCCATCATGAACTGAGCGAGCGCTTCAATCTGGTACAGGGGCGCTTCTATTCGGTCGGTGGCGATATCGCCCGGGTCGAACAGAGCATCCAGCATGGCCAGCAGCGTTTGCGCCAATTGCAGGACGATCTGCGCGAGTCAGAGCGCGCGCGACTGGAAACCGAATCGCACCTGGGCCACGACCGCACCCTGCTGGCCACCTTGGGCGAAGAACAGAGCATGCTCGAACCCGAGCAGGAGCTGACCGCCGCCGCTGCCGAAGAGGCCGCAGTCGTGCTGGAACAATGCGAAACCACCATGCAGGGTTGGCAGGAGCAGTGGGACGGCTTCAACCAGCGCAGTGCCGAACCGCGCCGCCAGGCCGAGGTGGAGCAATCACGTATCCAGCAGCTGGAACTCAGTCTGGAGCGTCTGGCCGAGCGTCAACGCCGCCTCGCGGATGAGCTGCAGCAATTGGCCGCCGACCCGGAAGACGCGGCCATTGTCGAGCTGAGCGAGCAGATTGCCGTTAGCGAACTGAGCCTGGAAGACCTGCAGCTTGCCGAAGAACAGCAAGCCGAGCGCCTGCAACACCTGCGCACCGAGCTGCAGCAAGCCGGCCAGGCCCAGCAACAGGCGCAAGGCGAACTACAGCGCCTAAATGGCCGGCTGGCTTCGTTGGAAGCCCTGCAGCAGGCGGCGCTCGATCCAGGCAAGGGCGCGGGCGACTGGTTGCGTGAACAGCACTTGAGCGAGCGCCCGCGCCTGGCCGAAGGGCTGCGCGTCGAGGCTGGTTGGGAGCTGGCGGTGGAAACCGTGCTTGGCGCCGACCTGCAAGCGGTGCTGCTGGACGATTTCAATGGCCTGGATTTCAGCAGCCTGGCCCTGGGCGACCTACGCCTGGCCAGCCCGAATCGCGGCGGCGTGCCGGTCGCCGGCAGTCTGCTGGACAAGGTCGAAGCCAGTATCGATCTGGCGCCCTGGCTGGCCAAAGTCAAACCAGTGCAAACCCTGGACGATGCCTTGGCCGCTCGCGGCAGCCTGGGCGAAGGCGAAAGCCTGATCAGTCGCGACGGTTACTGGGTCGGCCGGCATTTTCTGCGGGTACGCCGCGCCAGCGAAGCGGAAAGCGGCGTGCTGGCGCGTGGTCAGGAAATCGAACGCCTGGGTTTGCAACGCGAAGAGCGCGAGGCGGCGCTGGCGCTGCTCGATGAGCGCTTGCTGCACTTGCGTGAAAGCCAAGGGCAGCAGGAGGAACTGCGTGAGCAGCAGCGTCGTCAATTGCAGGATCAGGCCCGCCGTCTCGGTGAGCTGAAGGCGCAGCTGTCCGCCGGGCAGGCCAAGGTCGAGCAATTGACCCTGCGCCGTCGCCGCCTCGACAGCGAGCTGCTCGAACTGGCCGAGCAACGCGAAATCGAGCAGGAGCAGTTGAGCGAATCACGTCTGCAACTGCAAGATGCCCTCGACGCCATGGCCACCGACCATGAACAGCGCGAAAGCCTGCTGGCCAGCCGCGATGCCCTGCGCGAACGGCTCGACCGGGTGCGCCAGGAGGCTAGAGCGCACAAGGACCACGCCCATCAGTTGGCCGTACGCCTGGGCTCGCTAAAGGCCCAGCATGATTCCACCCGCCAGGCGCTGGAGCGTCTCGAATCGCAGGCCGAGCGCCTGCACGAGAAGCGCGAACAGCTCAGCCTCAACCTGGAAGAGGGCGAGGCACCCCTGGAAGAGCTGCGTCTGAAGCTCGAAGAGTTGCTCGATAAGCGCATGGCAGTGGAAGACGAACTCAAACTGGCCCGCTTGGCGTTGGAAGACGCCGACCTCCAGTTGCGTGATGCGGAGAAGCGTCGCACCCAGGCCGAGCAGCAATCCCAGCTGTTACGCGGTCAGCTGGAGCAGCAGCGCATGGAGTGGCAAGCACTGACCGTACGGCGCAAGGCCCTGCAGGATCAGTTGCTGGAAGACAATTACGACCTGCACGGCGTGCTCGCGACGTTACCCGGCGAGGCCAGTGAAAAGGCCTGGGAAGATGAGCTGGAGCGCCTGGCCGCGCGGATTCAGCGTCTCGGCCCGATCAACCTGGCGGCCATCGACGAATACCAGCAGCAATCCGAGCGCAAACGCTACCTGGATGCACAGAATGCCGACCTGGTCGAGGCGCTGGATACTTTGGAAAACGTCATCCGCAAGATCGACAAGGAAACCCGCAACCGCTTCAAGGAAACCTTCGATCAGATCAACGGCGGTTTGCAGGCCCTGTTTCCCAAAGTTTTCGGCGGCGGCAACGCTTATTTGGAACTCACCGGCGAAGATCTACTCGATACAGGGGTGACAATCATGGCGCGCCCACCGGGCAAGAAAAACAGCACCATCCATCTGCTCTCGGGTGGCGAGAAAGCGCTGACGGCATTGGCCCTGGTATTCGCCATCTTTCAGCTCAATCCAGCGCCGTTCTGCATGCTCGACGAGGTGGATGCGCCGCTGGACGACGCCAACGTCGGGCGTTATGCCCGGTTGGTCAAGGAAATGTCGGAAAAAGTGCAGTTCATCTATATCACCCACAACAAGATCGCCATGGAAATGGCCGATCAACTGATGGGCGTAACCATGCATGAACCGGGTTGTTCGCGTTTGGTCGCCGTGGATGTGGAAGAGGCCTTGGCTATGGTGGAGGCATGAGGCGCCTGAGCTGGAGTGTTTGCCCACCCCTGTAGGCGCAGCTTTAGCCGCGAAGCTTTTGCTGCGTCTCGAAGCGTTCGCGGCTAAAGCGCAACGCCGCCGGACCACTCCTTTTAGCCGCTGCTAAGTGGAGACATAGCGTGTTAACGGCCTGTTGGCTGTGTAAAGTTATCTTTTGTCGTGCTAGCTTATCGTCCACTTTTGTTACACGTGAGAAACACCCGTCAGAACATGGGGTTGGCACCACGGTTTAGAGTTGACGCAGTCGGGGCAGGACGCCTTTTTTCATAAAATTTTCAATCAGGGGTCAAGGTATTTCATGGAATTCGGTCTGCGCGAATGGCTGATAGTCATCGGCATTATTGTGATAGCCGGCATCTTGTTCGATGGTTGGCGGCGCATGCGCGGTGGCAAGGGAAAATTGAAGTTCAAACTCGACCGCAGTTTTGCCGATCTGCCGGAAGCCGATAGCGATCCAGGTTTGCTCAGCACGCCACGGGTTATCGATCGTCATCAGGAACCGTCGCTGGACGAACACGATCTGCCCTCGATGAGCGCCCGCGAGCTGAGTCGCCGCCGCAGCGGTGGCGAGCCGCAACAGGGTGACCTCAATCTGGGCCAAGACGAGCCGGTGCCGACGCTGCTCAATCCAGTGGATGAGGGTGCGAGCGAGTCGCGCAAGGACAAGGCGTCCAACGCTAGCAAAGAGCTGCCGCCGGTCGAAGAAGTGCTGGTGATTAATGTGGTCGCCCGCGACGACGATGGCTTCAAGGGTCCGGCGCTGCTGCAAAATATTCTGGAAAGTGGCCTGCGATTCGGCGAGATGGACATTTTCCATCGTCACGAGAGCATGGCCGGTAAAGGCGAAGTACTGTTCTCCATGGCCAACGCCCTCAAACCGGGCACTTTCGACCTCGATGATATAGAAGGCTTCAACACCCGCGCCGTGAGTTTTTTCCTCGGCCTGCCGGGGCCACGTCATCCCAAGCAGGCGTTTGACGTGATGGTCGCTGCCGCGCGCAAGCTGGCCCACGAACTCAACGGCGAACTCAAGGACGACCAGCGCAGCGTGATGACCGCGCAAACCATCGAGCATTACCGTCAGCGCATCGTCGAATATGAGCGCAAGCAGTTGACCAACAAACGCTAAACCTGCTGCAAACGATAAGCCCCAAGCTACAAGCCGCGCGCTTGGCTTGAGGCTTTGTTTTTCTGATTCCGCAGGCTCCCCACAAACTTGTAGAAGGAGGGCCGCCCCGGCGCGATGCTTTGGCTTTTTAGCGGCCCTGCGGCCCCTATCGCCGCGAGGTCGCGCCTCCTGCAGGGTTTGGTGGTGTCCGCTGCTCTTGTGGGAGGGCCGACCCCGGCGCGATGCTTTTGGCTTTTTGGCTCCTGCTACCAACCACGTTCAGCGGCAGAAGCCTCGCGGCCACATAGCCCAGGCAAGCCCGCCTGCAAACGGCTAGAATCCTGCGCCTGAATATCAACCAAAGGTTGAACTGGACGCCAGGGCCGGAAATACCCGGCAGCCGCCTCCAGCTTCACGCCTGCAGCTACGGCTTGTGAATTATGTCCGCCACCCAAACCGCCGCCGAACGCATCGCCCAGCTGCGTAGTGAGCTCGATGCACACAACTACCGCTATTACGTGCTCGACGAGCCGAGCGTGCCAGACGCCGAGTACGACCGCCTGTTCAACGAGCTCAAGGCGCTGGAGGCCGAGCATCCGCAGTTGGTGACGGCTGACTCGCCGACCCAGCGCGTCGGCGGTAGCGCCTTGAGCGCCTTTGGCGAGGTCAAGCATGAAGTGCCGATGCTCAGTCTCGGCAACGCCTTCGAGGAGGCCGATCTGCTGGACTTCGACCGCCGCGTGCGCGAGGGCCTGGATCTGCCGTCCGGCGACCTGTTCGGTGGTGGCGCCGAGGTGGCATACAGCTGCGAGCCCAAGCTCGATGGCTTGGCCGTCAGCCTGCTGTATCGCGATGGCCTGCTGGTACGCGGCGCCACCCGTGGCGACGGCAGTACCGGCGAGGACATCAGCATCAATGTGCGCACCATCCGCAATATTCCGCTCAAGCTGCAAGGCAGCGGCTGGCCGCCGGTGCTGGAAGTGCGCGGCGAAGTGTTCATGTCCCGGGCCGGCTTCGAGGCATTGAATGCCCGGCAACTGGAAAATGCGGGCAAACCTTTCGCCAACCCACGCAACGCCGCGGCTGGCAGCCTGCGCCAGCTCGATCCGAAGATCACCGCCAGTCGCCCGTTGCAACTATGCAGCTATGGCATCGGTCAGGTGCAGGGTGAGTTACCGGACAGCCATATTGGCATCCTTAAAGCGCTCAAAGGCTGGGGGCTGCCGATCAGCAACGAGCTGAAACTGGCCAAAGGCGCAGAGGAGTGCCTGGCCTATTACCGCGCCATCGGCGACAAACGCGACGCGCTGCCGTATGAAATCGACGGCGTGGTGTTCAAGGTCAACGGTCTGGCCTACCAGCGTGAACTCGGCTTTCGTGCCCGCGAGCCGCGCTGGGCCATCGCCCACAAGTTCCCGGCGCTGGAGGAGCTGACCGAGTTGCTGGATGTCGAGTTCCAGGTCGGTCGTACTGGCGCCGTCACCCCGGTGGCGCGCTTGAAGCCGGTCAAGGTGGCGGGTGTCACGGTATCCAATGCGACCCTGCACAACATGGACGAAGTGGCCCGGCTGGGGGTGATGATCGGCGATACGGTGATCATCCGTCGCGCCGGCGACGTGATTCCACAGGTCGTGCAGGTGGTGGCCGAGCGGCGCCCGGCCGATGCGCGCGCGGTACAGATCCCCGAGAGCTGCCCGGTATGCGGCTCCCACGTCGAGCGCACCCAGCTGGTCAAACGTAGCAAGGGCAAGGAGTCGTTCAGTGCAGGCTCGATCTACCGCTGCGTCGGCCGCCTGGCCTGCGCAGCCCAGCTCAAGCAGGCGATCATCCATTTCGTCTCGCGTCGCGCCATGGACATCGAAGGGCTGGGCGAAAAAAGCGTCGAGCAACTGGTCGACGAAGATCTGGTCAGTTCACCGGCCGACCTGTACACCCTGAAGTTCGAGCAGGTCGTCGGTCTGGAGGGGTTTGCCGAACTGTCGAGCAACAACCTGCTGGCAGCCATCGCCGCCAGCCGCCAGCCGAGCCTGGCGCGCTTCATCTACGCCCTGGGGATTCCCGATGTCGGCGTGGAAACCGCCAAGGTGCTGGCCCGCGCGCTGGCTTCGCTGCAACGCATCGAGCAGGCGCTGCCGGAAGTGCTGACCTACCTGCCGGATGTCGGCCTGGAAGTCGCCTATGAAATTCATCGATTTTTCCGCGACGCGCACAACTGCAAGGTGATCGCCCAGTTACTCGAACGTGGCCTCGAGTTGCAGGAGGAGGGTGGGGTACCCCCGGAGTTCGCCGGCTGCGCGACGCTGGCGGGCTTGCTCGACAAACTGAATATTGCCGGCATCGCCGTCACCGGGGCGAAGAACCTGGCGGACAAGGCCGGCAGCCTCGAACGGGTAATCGAGCTCAGCCAGGACTGGCTGGAATTGAGCGTGATGAAGGGCCTCAACGAGAAGGGCAAGCAGGCGTTGCGCGAGTTTTTCGCCAAGCCCGCCAATGTCGAGCATGCACGCGCCATCGAGGCGCAGTTGCGTGAGTTCGGCATGCATTGGCACAGCGAGAAGAAAGCCATCGAAGGCCTGCCCCTAGATGGACAGACCTGGGTGCTGACGGGCAGCCTGGAAGTCATGAGCCGCGATCTGGCCAAAGACAAACTGGAAAGCCTGGGCGCCAAGGTGGCCGGCTCGGTATCGGCCAAGACCAGCTGCGTGGTCGCCGGGCCGGGCGCCGGCTCCAAGTTGGCCAAGGCCAGCGAGCTGGGCGTGCGGGTGATTGACGAGGCAGAGTTCGTCGCGCTGATGGTGGATTACGGCGTTGTCTGAGACCGAAAATCGTTGAGCCAGCTTAATCCGTAGCTCTTGGCGATTTTCCCGGATTGCATCCGGGCTACGGGACTGTTTTTGTGGGAGGGTCCGGGCGGCGTTCCGTGACCTCGGCGCGATGCTACGAGGTCGCAGATATTGCATATGAACAGCGGTAGCCCGGTCGGCTGCAATGGTGGGTTACGGCGCCATGCAAAGTGGAACGCAATGGTCGACCGAGACAGGCGCCTAACCCACCCTACGCAGCTCAACACATTTCTTCGGTGAGAGGGTTGCTCGATGATCGCAAGGTCGCGACAGTCTGTTCAGGGTTTGGCTCAATACTACGATAGTCACTGGGGCTGCAGCCGAAATGCAGCTTGAAGATTCGCGCAAAATAGGAGGGGTCCAGGAACCCTACGGCATAGGCGATGCTGGTGATTGACATTTTGCTGTTGCTCAGCAGTGCCTCGGCTTTTTCCATGCGCTTGAGCTGGATGAATTCGATAAAGCCTACCCCGTAAGTCTGTTTGAACAGTCGGCTAAAGCGAAAAGGCGTCATGCCGTAGCGCTTGGCCAGTTGCTTTTGTTCGATTTGCTCTTTGAAGTGCAGGTCGATGTATTGGATGGCATCTTGCAGGGGGCGTTGCTTCTGGTGATCGGCGGTGAGCCGCACGCTTTCTGGCAAGTCATTGCTGCGCGTCAGCAATTTTTTCTGTCTCGGTAATTCGCTGTTGCGCAGTAGGCTGCAAAGCTCTCGCAGCGTCTTGAGGTAGCGATTGCGCTCTGCTTGTACCAGCGGTAACGCCAGATAATCCCAGACTCCAGATCGGAATGCCCAGACAGCCAGCTCCTCCGAATGGTGCATGGTCAGCATGGTGATCGGGATAGAGGGCACCGCACGCTTGACCTCGATCAGCAGGTTGAGACTCATGGTGTCCGGTCGATCGTAATGCATGCAGATCATGTCCGGGCGTTGCTGTGCGTTTATCCCTGCAGCACTCAGGTCCCGCGCCAAATTGATTTGGCACACGCTGGTGAAAGCAGCCATGCAGTCCGAGGCCGATTTATCGTGCGTCAGATCGAACCACAGCAGCCGTGGAGCGATTTCAGTCTGTGTGTTCATATGCACCCTAAACAGTTTTGTTGCCGATGATTCTTATCTTCTTTACAGGTGAGCAAGAAGTGCATCGGTCGCCTTACAGTTAGGGTCAGAAAGCTATAGGTGATATGATCAATTGGCTATAAGCAAATGAATCTATATGTTTTATATGTGATTTCCTGTTCGACAAAATGCCTAGATTTGCTCGGGTGATTTGCAGATAAATTCTTGGAAAGGCGCGAATTGCTGGGATTTCCTGGATATAAGTCACTCTGCGAGAAGGGTGGGTTTTGCTGCCTCACCGCAGCCGCTGCGCGAAGCGCATTGAAATACTCTTGCTGATTGCCGCCCTGGCTAACTACCTGGTTTTTTTGCTTGGCTTAAAGGCCCGGCTGGCAGGCTATGAGCAGCGCTTTCAAAGCAACAGCATTGCGCATAAACGCGCGTTATCTCTCTGGCGCTTAGGCATGGAATAGTTGTATCGCTATGGATCGGAAGACACGCCGGCGAGCTTCATCGAGGTAGAGCTGGCTCTGCGCCAAGAGGTACATCAACAGGCTCAGGGCCTTGGGTAGATTTGAGGGGAAACCTCAGGGCCGGATCGCCTTGTAGGCGGTCACTAAAATATATACGGAATGAGTCGATAGCGAACGTCGTGCATGTACTCTCGATATTTGGGGTCAAGAGCAAGGTGCGCTTCTTCGCGAAATATCCGTGCGCAAAGAAATCCAATAGAGATCGCGTAGACAGCAATGTTCGCAGTCGATGTGTTGGTCAGCACATAACCTGTGAAGGTCAGGCAATAACTGGCATAGATCGGGTGGCGCACAATGCGGTACATCCAGGTTGTCTTGATTTCCCGCTTTGCAGCAACAAGTGCGAAACTGCGATTGAGAGAGGCAACGCCTAATATCTGAATGGTTGCCCCCAGAATGATCACAATGCTTGCCCAAGGGAGTACTCCCCAGGTTGTCGGGCGAAATAACAGTGGAGCGAAGGTTCCAATAATCGCTATCAGCCAATCGAACGGAACGATTGACAAAGTCTTTGGGTCGCTTCGAAAAATATACATGGCTGCTGTCAGTGTTTCGGCGAAACAAAACAAAAGAAGCGCCAATTCGTGCGTCATCTGAAACTTCAAAATGTGTGCATAAGCAAAAAATCCCCAGATCGTTGCGAGGACAACTCCGCTGTAAAAATTGGCTCGGCTCGATCGCAGTATTGCGGATAATGAATTCATGTCGGTATGCCCTCTAATAGGTGGATTTTTTAAATTCGCCAGCTCCTCCGAGTGCTGCCTTGTCAGCATGTTTGTCGAAGTTTACGACGCCTAATCTTTGCTCGCCACTAGAGCAGGTTTAAGTAGAATTTGTGGATGATGGTAGTGCATGCGGATCATTTCTGAGCGCTGCTGTTGATTCATTCCGGCAGCACTCGAACCATGCATCAGATTGACTTGGAATGTGTTCGAAAATGCAAGGATGCATTTCGATATGTGCTGACTCTGGGCAGTGTCGAGCTGCAGCAGCTGTGGCGTGATTCCAGCGTGTGTATTCACATGCAGTCGCCTCTTTTGACTTGCTTCGCTTTGCCACTCCTAGGCACTGGTGGATGCCTTTATAGATAGAAGCTCAGGGCGCAATCAGTGCAAATATCAAAACCTCATAATCGATAGAGCGAAATGTTTTGAATATTTTTCTTGAGGATGGCCTCTCATAGTTCCTGCCAATACTTCGTTCTGCAAACAGGCAAGGGGAGAGTTGAATCGTCGCGAGGTCAAGTCAATCTCAGGTCAGATTTGAGCCGGCGAGTATGAATCAGCGAACCCGTCAAGCAGCCGATTCGGTCCAAGCCTGTAAAAAATTACCAGTGATGTGCAAAAAACTCCTAACCGATTTTTCGACCGGAAACTAGGGTTGAAGCAGGCGGAGCAAAACGCAACGCCTTCGCAAAGAGATAATCACTCGAGTGAGGTGGACAAAATGACTATTCAAGCAATCAAGACTGCGGTGATGAAGTTCGTTGAAGACGAAGACGGCTTGACCGTTGTGGAGTATGCCGTGGCAGGCGGGTTGATTGCTGCAGTTACGGTTGCGGCGTTCCGAACTCTCGGCGTTACGGTGACAGGCGTTATTAACGGTATTAATACCGCGCTTGGGGGCTAAAATTGTCGTGATTGGTGGAAAGTTAGCGCTTGGCTAAAAATGGTGATGATGGAGAAAAGAAAGGAGTTTTACTTTGGAAGCGCTTCTGGCAGTTCCACTATTTTCCATGCTAGTGGGAGCGGTGTGTACCGATATCCGGTCGCACCGCATCCCCAACCTTTTCCTCCTGTTGGGAGTGGCGGCTTCAGCAGCAGGGCAGATGGGACTCAATGGTCTAGATGGCATGATTACTTGGGCTGGTGGCTTGGTGGTTGGGTTTCTGTGTTTTTGGCCGCTCTATATTTTTGCGGGCATGGCGGCTGGGGATGTAAAGTTGATCGCTGTGGTGGGAAGTTATCTGGGCGCCACCGACGCATTCTGGGCCGCTATGCTCAGTTTAATTGCGGGCGGAGTCTTGGGTGTTTTGATTCTGCTCTATAAGAAACAGCTATTCCGTTTTGTGCGTAGGTATTGGGTTATGGCAAGTTTGGGAACTTATATTCAGCCAGGCGCTGATGACGCTGCCCGGCAGCGCTTCCCTTATGCGCTAGCGATCCTGCTCGGCACTGTTGCCAGCCTGTATTGGCAGCCGATCAGTCTATAACCAAGGAGGTTGTTATGTACGCCATAAACGACAACGCTAACTGCCCAAGCGAGTGGGAAACGGTTCAACGCCTGGCGCCGCAGCCGCGCAGCGTGGCTGAAACCGGTCTGGCAGACAACTTTCTTGGCGATCTGATATGCAAGCATTTGCACGACGCCGGGGTACTGGATATGGCCCAGTTGGTTGAGCGTCTGGCGCTGACCGGCTCGGTGCTGGAGGAAGTGCTCGGCTATCAACGCAAGGACGGCCGTATCGAGGTGCTCGGCCAGACCGGCGGGCAGGGCCTGCGCTATGGCTTGACCGAACGTGGCAGAAGCGCGGCCAAGGATGCCCTGGCGCGCAGCGGCTATATCGGCCCGGCGCCTTACCCGGTGGAGCGCTACCGGCAACTACTGGCGGCGCAAACGGTGCACAACAGCCGGATCGACGCCCAGGCCATGCGCGAAGCGTTCGCCGGTGTAGTGCTGCAGGACGCGTTACTCGATCAGCTCGGCCCGGCGATGAACTCCGGCCGGGCGATCATGATTTACGGGCCGGCCGGTACCGGCAAGACCTATATCAGCCAACGGCTGATCCGCCTTTTTCAAGAGGCCGTCTGGATACCACGCGCCATCGCTATCGGCGAGGCGGTGGTGGAGATTTTCGACCCTCAGGTGCACAAACCGCTGCCTGTCGAGGTCAAGCAACGCAGCTTGCGTATTGACCAGGGCATCGACCGCCGTCTGCTGCAGTGCCAGCGGCCGATCATCATCACCGGCGGCGAACTGACCCTGGACATGCTGGATATTCGCTTCGACCCTTACACCCGTCTGTACCAGGCGCCGCTGCAGCTCAAGGCCAGTAACGGCATCTTCATCATCGACGACCTCGGTCGCCAACGGGTGGCGCCGGTTGACCTGTTCAACCGCTGGATCGTGCCGATGGAGGAGAAGAAGGACTACCTCAATTTGGGTGGTGGCCGCCACTGCGAGATCCCCTTCGATTTGGTGCTGGTGTTCTCCACCAACCTCAATCCCCTGGAATTGGCCGACGAGGCCTTCCTCCGGCGGATTGGCTACAAGCTGCATTTCGACCACCTGCACGCCGATGAGTACCAGCGCATCTGGCAGCAGGAGTGCGCAAAGCTGGGTATCCCCTATGACCCAGAACTGGTTGCCTATGCCATCGAACAGCTGCATCGCGTGGAGGCTCGGCCGTTACTGCCCTGCCATCCACGGGACCTGCTGGGCATGGCGCTGGATCGCCAGCGCTACCAGGGCGTGGATGACGCGCAAGCCCTGACACCCAAGACGCTGACCTGGGCCTGGCGCAACTACTTCGTCAGCCTCGCCGCCAGTTGAAAAACAGTACGACGCCAGTCGAATTAAGGAGACACCGTCATGAACTCACGCACGCCTGTATTGATCGGTCTTTCGCTCGTCCTCGGCCTGGGCGCGGCCTTTATGGCCAACAACTGGCTGAGTGCCCGGCTCAACGAAGAGCCTGACGACAACATGAAAAATGTGGTGGTGGCCACGGCGGAAATTCCCTTCGGCCAGATGGTCGAGGCCCAGCAGGTGACCCTGGTGCGTATGCCCACGGGCACGGTGCCGGACGATGCATTCGACGCCACTGAAAAAGTAGTGGGCCAGATCGCCACCTTTACCATGTTGCGTGGCGACATAGTGCGCGGCGCTCGCTTGGCCGAGCATCTCGGCGGCAGCACCCTGGCCTCGTTGATCGACAAGGACAAGCGCGCCATCTCGGTGCGGGTGGACGATGTGGTCGGTGTCGGCGGCTTCCTGTTGCCGGGTAACCGGGTCGATGTGCTGGCGACCAAGAAGGTCGATGGCAGCAATAACACTGCCAAATCGGAAACCATACTCGAGGACCTGCGGGTGCTTGCCGTGGATCAGACTGCCAGTACCGACAAGACTCAACCGGTGGTGGTGCGTGCGGTGACCCTGGAAATGACCCCGGAAGAGACGGAGATCCTGGTCAAGGCGCAAACCGAAGGCACGCTACAGCTGGCTCTGCGCAACCCGCTGGATAACCAGAAAAAGCCGCTGCCGCCAGTGGCGGAAGCGGTGGCAATGGTCGCCCCAGCGCCGGTACCTCAAGCACCCAAGCGAGTGATCCGCCGCCGCAGCAGCAGTGGCAGCAGTGCTGGGGTCACCATTATTCGCGGCATCGATGTGCAGGCGACAAAGGTTCAGCTCTGAGCAGGGATGAGGTAGCAGGAGTGAGGCCAAGCGAAGCGATGCATAAAGATGTAGAGCATAGGCAACGGCAGTTGGCAGCGAAGATTAAGTGGCTCATCCCTGATTCTCCATTTCCAGGGATGAGGCATAGGCAACGGTATTCGCATCGGCAAGTCCGGTGCTCCTGATAAGCAGGTAAAGCGCAAAACCACGAAAGGAGTAGGGCATGGATATCATCCGGAGAATCGGGACATTCGCGTTGTACGTTCTCTTCTTCACTGGCGGGGGCGCAGGGCTGCTGTCGAGCGCCGTGCTGCAGGCAGCCGAACCGGTGCCTGGGGTCAGCGCCATGCCGGCGGCCAACGTCACCAACATTCAGGTGCCGATCTATAAATCACGGGTATTGACCACCCGCGCGCCGGTAAAAAAGGTTTCAGTCGGTAACCCGGAAATCGCCGATATCCTGGTCACCAGCCCGACCCAGCTATACCTGCTCGGGCGTGCCTTGGGCAGTACCAACGTATTGTTGTGGGACAGCCGCAACCGGCTGATCGACAGCCTCGACCTCGAGGTGGTGCATGACCTCGGCGGGCTGAAGAGCAAGCTGCATGAGCTGTTGCCCAACGAGCAGATCTCGGTTTATAGCGCCCAGGGTGCCTTGGTGCTGCGCGGCCAGGTGAGCAGTGCAGCGGCGATGGATAGTGCAGTCAAACTGGCCAAGACCTATACCGCGCAAACCTCCAGCATTGTCCAGGGTGAGGGCGAGGCCGCAGTAGCAGCGCCGACCCAATCGCTGGATGTGATCAACCTGATGACCGTCGGCGGCAGCCAGCAAGTGATGCTGGAGGTCAAGGTGGCGGAGATGAAGCGTGATCTGGTCAAGCGTCTCGGCGTGCGTTTTCTGGCCATCGGCTCTGGCGGAAATTGGGAGTTTGGCGGGTTCAATAACAGCAGCTCATTGGTTGAAAACTTGCTCAGTCCCAGTACGGGCTTTCTGGCTAAGTTCGCTTCCGAGAGCTTTCTCTTCGACGCCATACTGGAAGCGTCCAAGGACAATGGTTCGGCCAAGATACTGGCAGAGCCAACCCTCACTACCCTGACCGGGCAGCAGGCGGAATTCATTTCCGGCGGCGAATTCCCTATCCCGGTTTCCGACGAAAATGGCATCACCATCGAGTTCAAGGAATTCGGCGTGGGAGTGAAATTCCTTCCAACCGTATTGGACTCGGGGCGGATCAATCTCAATCTCAATGTATCGGTTAGCGAGCTGGTGGCTGCTAATAGCCTGGTAGTGGAAGCAGAATCCACAAGAGGTTCGTCTTCATTGCTGGTGCCGGCGCTGACCAAGCGCAGTGCCCAGTCCACCGTCGAGTTGGGTAGTGGCCAGACCATCGCCATCGCCGGATTGATCAGCGAAAGCACTCGTGACTCTGTCAGCCGCTTCCCTGGGCTGGGCGATATCCCGGTGATCGGTCATCTGTTCCGTAGCCAGGAGTTTATTAGTGGTGAGACCGAACTGGTGATCCTGGTTACGCCGCACCTGGCCAAACCGGTGGATGCCCGCACCGTGCGCCTGCCGACCGAGAAAATCGTCGCGCCGAACGATGTGGATTTCTACCTGCTCGGCAGAACCAAGGGTCGTGGCGAGGGCCGTCAGGTGCCGGTTAGCCTTGGGACTAGTGAGGGTAATTTTGGCCACGATTTGAATTAGCGGGAAGGAAGGCGTTAGAGGTTGGAAGGTTGGAGGTTGGACGAAGGAGCGACTGGCAACACCGTAGGGTGGAATCCCCGCAGGGGCTTCCGCCGTTTACCGCGAAATGCCGCGGAAAACGACGGATTACGCTTCGCTAATCCATCCTACGGTTTAGCTGCAGAGTCGAATTTGCAAGGGTAGCTCGCCGCGGCGGGCCACACAGGATCAACCAGTGGAGGCAACCACCATGAAACGTACGATCGTTCTGACGCTACTGTTGCTGGGGCCAAGCGGTTGCATGACCTACGACGAAGCTCGGGTCGGGCCATTAGGTTACAGCGTGTACCAGACCCACTACCAGCAGATCGCCGACAAGCAGTTGGCCGCCAACCCGGGCACGGACGTATCGCCCACCGGCAGCGACGGCCCAGTGATAGAGAAAGTCATGGACGGCTACCGCGGTGTTACCGGTGATGCGGCCCAGGTCGCGCAGCCAATCCAGATCAACATAGGTAATTGAGGGTTAAGGCTATGAAACCCCGTATGCAAAGGCCGTTCACCGCGACGCCAGCGCACCAGCGCGGGGCGGTGATGGTGCTGATCGTGATTGCCTTGGCCTCCATACTGTTGATGGCCGCCCTGGCCCTGGACGGCGGCCACATGCTGCTGAACAAGACGCGCCTGCAGAATGCCGTGGATGCTGCGGCCCTGAGCGGAGCCAAGACCTTGCAGCAAGTGTTCGGCAACGGCAATGCCTCCACTCTAACGCGGGATGCGGCGCTCAATACCCTGCTACTCAACGCCAATGCCGTTGGCAATCGCGAGTTGAGCACTGGCATCGGCGGCGGCGGGGTGGGCGCCTTCGCGGTGGTGGAGCTGGCCAACAGTGTGTACGGCCCGTTCTCCTTCCCCGGCCCAACCGATGCCGCCTATGTGCGAGTATCGGTGCCGGACTACCCGCTGGCCGGGTTCTTCTGGCGTTTCGCTCAGTCTCTTTCGGCCGGTAACCTTGGTGCCAAGGCCGTGGCGGCCATTGCCACTGCGGGACCAAGTCCCTCTGCCTCGCCCTGCAAGATCGAGCCCCTCCTGGTCTGCGGCGATCCCACCAAGAATCCTGCAAACAATGGCGGGACTTCCTACTGGGGTTATGGCTTTGGCGATCTGCAAGTGCTCAAGAGCGCAGCCGGCAATGACCCGACAATCAGCCCGGGCAACTTCCAGCTGTTGCGCCTGGACGGCTCAAGCGGGGCTAACGACCTGCGCACCGCTCTGGCCGGCGGCATCGAGAAGTGCAATGTGGTCGGCGACAAGGTGCCTACCGAGCCCGGCAACACCGTAGGGCCGGTGGCCCAAGGCCTGAATACCCGCTTCGGCGAGTACAACGGCCCGGGCATGACCGCCGCCAACTACCCGCCGGACTGGGTCACTCAGTTCAGCAACCCGAAGATGACTTACAACGACAGCGTCTCGCCGCCCCGTGTGGAGCATCAGGGGGTGGCGGTCACCTCTTCGGGGGGGAATCTGACCGCTGGCGCAACAGCGCTGTACGACTTGAATGACTGGCTGGCGGCGAGCGCGGCCTGTGCCGTTTCCGGCACCTGCACCGGCGTTCATGAGCGGCGCATGCTCAATATCGTGATCGGCAACTGCAGTGGGGTGTCTGGCGGCCAGGTTGATGTGCCGGTGCTGGACTTCGGTTGTTTTTTCATGCTGCAGACGGTCGCCCAGCAAGGCAACCAGGCCCAGGTGTTCGGCCAGTTCATCAAGGAATGCGAGGGCGATGGCGTGGCCGGGCCGAAGCCAGTCGACGATGTCGGGCCGGTCATCATCCAGTTGTACAAGACCTATATCGACAATAACCGCACGCCGAGTCCCGACTCCTAAGCGGTTTTACCATGTGATGGGAGGTGGATATGCACACCGTTCCATCGCACCAATGGTAACCCGGATGCAATTCGGGGAGGCGGTAGCCATATGCAACTGCATTCGCAGGTTGCGTCCGGGCTACCAGGCTCTATGGATATTCAGGCATCGAGCTGCGACTCGTAGGAGCGCGTTATGGAACGTTGTGATTTCAAACACCCGCAGGCGCAACAAGGCGTGGCCATGGTCGAATTCGCCATCGCCCTGCCGCTACTACTGTTGCTGTTGCTGGGTGTCGCCGAGTTCGGTCGTATGCTTCACCAGTACAACAGCCTGCTGCAAGCTAACCGCGATGCGGTGCGCTACCTGGCCGGACAAGCCTGGAACGCCAACCTCGGCAAAGTCGAGATCAATTCGGTGTTGCTGGCCAGAACCAGAAATATCGCCGTCTATGGCGTGCCAGCGCCCCAACCCGGCAAAGAGGTAGTGCCGGGTTTGACCACTGCCAATGTGACGGTCGGTACGGTGGGCGCCGAGCATGTCCAGGTCAGCATCAGTTATGTGTTTCGGCCGGTGATTGGCAGCGGCCTGCCAGCGCTGATCGGCAATGCCATCCCACTGAATTTCCCGTTGGTGGCCACCACCGTGATGAGGGGGTTGTGATGAACAGGCAACGCATGCGCGGGGTGTACGTGGTGGAGTTCGCCATCATCGGCCTGCTGTTGTTCACCCTGCTGTTTGGTGTGGTGGAAATGGGCCGCTTGTTTTTCACGGTCAATGGCCTGGATGAGGTGGTGCGCCGCGGAGCGCGCCTGGCGGCGGTGTGCGATATCCGCGATACGCGGATCCTGCGCAGGGCCATCTTCAACGATATCGGTAACGGCGGTGCCAGTTCGTTGATCGCCAACCTGGGCACCGCCAACCTGACCCTGGTCTATCTGGACGAGAACGGCGCCACGGTGGCCAACCCTGCGGACCTTACCGGTGTCAGCGGCTTCAGTGCCATCCGCTATGTGCAACTGCGGGTGGATAACTTTACCTTCGATCTACTTATTCCTGGGTTTCGTGGGGTGTTCACTCTGCCGGCATTCAGGTCGACCATTCCCCGTGAAAGCCTCGGTCGCCATGCCGAGACGGGAGTCGTTCCGGAGATCACGCCATGTTGAAGCCCAGAGAAGCCCCCGCGCCATCCAGTTCGCCCGGCAAGCAGGGTTTTCACCTGCTGATCAGTAGCCGCGACGCGGATGCCTTGCAGCATCTCAATAGTATCTGTCGGCGTGTGCCCGGCATGCAGGTTAACACCCGCCTGGTCAGTAATGGGCATACCGACCCTCTCTTTGGGCTGCAGCAGACGCCGGATTTTCTCTTGCTGCGGGTCAGCCATCTGTGGCGCGAGGAATTGGCGGCGTTGATGCAGCACCCGATCCAGGATCGCCCGCCATTACTGGTGTGTGGTCCGCTGGAGGAGCGTGAGGGCATACGCCTGGCGATGCAGGCCGGCGCTCGCGACTTCTTGCCAGAGCCGGTGGCCGCCGAGGAGTTGCTTGCAGCGCTGGGGCGTATGGTCGCCGAGACTCATTCCAGCAGCGGCGCGACCGGCAAGCTGGTGGCGGTGATGAATGCCAAGGGTGGTTCCGGCGCGACGCTGCTGGCCTGCAACCTGGCCCATCAACTCAGTGCCAAGGGTAGCCGCGTTCTGCTGCTGGATCTCGACCTGCAATTCGGCAGCGTCGCCCATTATCTGGATGTGCAGCCCAACCACAGCCATGTCGAGGTGCTGCAACAGATCGGCGAGTTGGACAGCATGGCGCTGCGCGGTTTCTGTAGCCATTTCAGCCCGAGCCTGCATGTACTGGGCGGCCGTGAGCACGAGTTGTGTCTGCCGCAGGATGTGCATATCGAGCAGCTCGAGGCGTTGCTTGAGTTGGCGCGCAGCAGCTATGACTGGGTGGTGGTGGACCTGCCGCGGCAGATCGATCACCTCACTGGCATCACCCTGGAACAGGCCGACCGTGTCTACATAGTGGTGCAGCAGAGCCTCAGCCACCTCAAGGATGCCAGTCGTCTGGCGCGCATTCTGCGCGATGAGTTGGGGGTGCGCGGTGAGAGTCTGCAGGTGGTGGTCAACCGCTACAACAAGTCCGACCCCATCACCTTGCGCGATATCGCCACGGCATTGCGTTGCAGCGAGTTGCAAAAGCTACCCAACGATTTCGCCGTGGTCAGTCAGAGCCAGAACACCGGCGTGCCGCTGGATCTGCACGCGCCGCGCGCACCGATCACCCTGGCGTTGCATGAGCTGAGCAAGGAGTTGCTTGGCAAGCAGGCTGGCGTCGAACAGGGCGTGTTCAAGCGCGCCTTCAGCCGTCTTTTCGGGGGAGAGAGCCATGCTCAGTGAATTTCGTAATCGCTTGCGCCAGCAGCCGGTCAAGGCAGTTGCAACGCCATCAGCCGAGTGCAACACACAGGGCGAGCCTGACAAGGTAATGATGGCCTGGGAGCACATCACCCCAGACGAACTCTACGAAACAAAAAGCCATCTCAGTCCGGTGGAGACCGAGTGGCGGGAGAAGATCTACCAGCAGTTGCTCAAGGTCATGGATCTGTCGCTGCTCGATTCGCTGGAGCAGGCCGATGCGGTGCGACAGATTCGCGAGATCTGTCAGCGCCTGCTGGATGACCATAACGCACCGGTAAGCGCGACCACCCGCCAGTTGATCATCAAGCAGATATCCGACGAGGTTCTCGGCTTGGGGCCGTTGGAACCGTTGCTGGCCGACAGCAGTGTGTCCGACATCCTGGTCAACGGGCATGACTCGGTATACGTCGAGCGCTTTGGCAAGCTGCAGCGCACCGATGTGCGTTTTCGCGACGATCAGCACCTGATGAATATCATCGACCGCATCGTTTCCAACCTCGGGCGGCGCATCGACGAGTCCTCGCCGCTGGTCGATGCACGCCTCAAGGACGGCTCGCGGGTCAATGCGATCATCCCGCCGCTGGCCATCGACGGGCCGAGTGTATCGATCCGCCGCTTCGCCGTGGATTTGCTCAATACCGAGAGCCTGGTGCAGATGGGCACCTTGACCCCGGCCATCGCCCTGATGCTCAAGGCCATCGTTCGTGGCCGCCTGAACGTGTTGATCTCCGGTGGTACCGGCAGCGGCAAGACCACCATGCTCAATGTGCTGTCCAGTTTCATTCCGCATAACGAGCGCATCGTCACCATCGAGGACTCGGCCGAGCTGCAACTGCAGCAACCGCATGTGGTGCGCCTGGAAACCCGCCCGTCGAACATCGAGGGGCGTGGCGAGGTGGGCCAGCGTGAGCTGGTGCGTAACAGCTTGCGCATGCGCCCGGATCGCATCGTCATTGGTGAGGTGCGTGGCGCCGAGGCGCTGGACATGCTCACGGCAATGAATACCGGCCACGACGGTTCGCTGACCACCATTCACGCTAATACCGCGCGCGATGCCCTGGGCCGGATCGAAAACATGGTGTCGATGACCGGCGCGACCTTTCCGATCAAGGCGATGCGTCAGCAGATCGCTTCGGCCATCGATGTAGTGATCCAGCTCGAGCGTCAGGAGGATGGCAAGCGGCGCTTGGTCAGCGTGCAGGAGATCAATGGCATGGAGGGTGAAATCATCACCATGACCGAGATTTTCTCGTTCGTTCGCCGCGGCATGGGCGAGCACGGCGAGGTGCTTGGCGACTACCGACCAACCGGCATGGTGCCGGCGTTCCGTGAGGTGATGGGCAAGCGCGGTATCGAGCTGCCTCTCGAGATGTTCCGGCCGGAGTGGATGGAGGGGCAGTCATGAACCAGATTCCCGGCGAATTTATCCTGGCGTTCCTCGGCATGGTGTTCACCGCAGTATTCCTGCTCAGTCAGGGGCTGGTGGTGCCAGTGTTTGGCGAGGCGGGCAAGGTGCGCAAGCGCATCCGTAGTCGCCTGCATGTACTGGAGCGGGCCAGCAACCTGCCGAACATGCAGACGGTGCTACGGCAGAAGTACCTCAGGCGTCTGACGCCGCTGGAGGCCATGCTCGAGCAGTTGCCGGGCATGGAGGCCTTGTCGCAGATGATCGAACAGTCCGGGCATGACTACCGTGCGTATCGGGTGGTGGTGCTCGGTCTGATTCTCGGTGTGGTGACCGGTATCGCACTGTGGCTATTCACCCAGGTCTGGTGGCTGGCGCTGCCAGTGGCCTTGGCGGTGTGCTGGTTGCCGGTGCTGAAGGTAGCCAGCGACCGGAGCAAGCGCTTCGCTCAGTTCGAGCAAGACTTGCCGGACGCCCTTGATGCGATGTGCCGCGCTCTGCGCGCTGGCCATCCGTTCAACGAGACCCTGCAACTGGTGGCCGAGGAGCACAAGGGGGCGGTGGCTCATGAATTCGGCCTGACTTTTGCCGATATCAACTACGGCAACGATGTGCGCCGCGCCATGCTCGGCCTGCTCGAGCGGATGCCGAGCATGACGGTGATGATGCTGGTGACCTCGGTGCTGATCCACCGCGACACCGGTGGCAACCTGACCGAGGTGTTGGAGCGCTTGAGCAGTCTGATCCGTGGTCGCTTCCGCTTTCAGCGCAAGGTCGTGACCTTGTCGGCAGAGGGGCGAATGTCGGCCTGGGTGCTGGTTTCTGTTCCTTTCGTATTGGCTGCGGCGATTGTGCTGACCACTCCAGAATACATGCCGGTGCTACTCAAGGATCCCATTGGACAGAAGATGGTGATGGCAGCCTTTGTCGCCATGTTGCTGGGGATTTTCTGGGTCCGTAAAATCATCCGCATCCAGGTTTAAGCGCTGGCAGAGGAGGTATATGTCATGGATTATCTGCTGAGTTTGCTCAATCGAGCGGTGGGCAACGAGGAGTTGGCGCGCCTGCTGTTCGTCGGCGCCATTGGCCTGAGCGCGGTGCTTGCGGTAGTGACGCTGGCCATGCTGGTGATGGGGCTGCGCGACCCGGTGCAGCGGCGCCTGATTCTGATCAAGCGCGGGCACGGTGGCACTGCGGTCGGCCAGGAGCCACCGAGCAATCTGCAACTGATGCTGGAGCAGGTGGGCCAGCGCTTTGTCTCCGGGGAAGAGGGGCAAGAGTCGGCCACCCGCACCCTGCTCACGCACGCCGGTTATCGTTCGCCGGCGGCGGTGCAGATGTACTGGGCGGTTCGCCTGCTGGCGCCGCTGGTACTGGTTGGCCTTAGCCTGCTGGCAATGCCGCTGATCCCCAAGCTGTCGCTGCCTATTGGCGCTCTGTTGGTGGTCGGTGCGCTAGGCGTCGGTTGGCTGGTGCCGGCCATCTATGTCGACAAGCGCAAGCAAGCGCGCATGCGGCGGCTACTGGTCGCCTTCCCCGATGCCCTGGACCTGATGGTGGTCTGTGTCGAGTCGGGGCTGGCTTTGCCCCAGGCGATTGAGCGGGTGGCCGACGAGATGGCGGTCAGCCAGCCGGAGCTGGCGCTTGAGCTGGCCTTGGTCAATGCGGAAATTCGTGCCGGTATCTCCAGCACCGTGGCGCTCAAGCATCTGGCCGAGCGCACTGGCCTGGAGGACATTCGCGGCCTGGTTAGTCTCTTGTCGCAAAGCATTCGCTTTGGTACCAGCGTGGCCGACACCCTGCGCATCTATGCCGAAGAGTTCCGCGACCGGCGTACTCAGGCGGCCGAGGAGAAGGCGGCGAAAATAGGCACCAAGCTGATATTCCCACTAGTCTTGTGTCTGTGGCCGAGCTTTTTCCTGGTGGCCATCGGTCCCGCATTGGTTGGGGTGCTAAAAGTCTTCGGGAAGCTATGAGATGAAAAGGATCAGTCTGCTGTTGGCCATGACGGTCGTGTTGTCAGGATGTCAGACCATGGGGCCGGAGCCAGAGCTAAATACCCGCTCGGTTTATAGCGGCGACAATTCGTTGTTGTACAAGGTACGCAAACAGGCCAGTTCGGCCGATCAGGCCATGCAGATGGCCGAGATGGCCTACCAGGCCGGCGACCTGGATCAGTCGCTGTATCAGTATCTGCGCGCCATCGAGCTGGAGCCGAAACGCTACGAGGCCCTGGTCGGGGTCGGGCGCATCCACCGCGAGCGCGGTAATACTCAGCTCGCCGAGATGGCCTTCGGTGAGGTACTGGCGAACCAACCGGACAACCTCGACGCCTTGGCCGAGATGGGCATGCTGCATTTGGCCAAGCGTGACCACAAGGGCGCGCAGGCGCTGCTGTTCAAGGCGGTGGAGCTAGATCAGCGACGCCAGGGTAGCGAAAAGAGCAGCCTGCACGACGTGGCTGCACTCAAGGTGGATAGCAAGTCACCGCTGAAGGTCTACAACGCCCTTGGCGTACTCGCCGACTTGAACAACGACTTCCCGTTGTCCGAGGCTTATTACCGCCTGGCCATGCTGATCGAACCGCGTTCCGTGCTGGTGCAGAACAGTCTGGGCTATTCCTACTACATGGCCGGTCAATGGCCAGAAGCTGAGCGAACCTATCAGCGCGGCATCAGCTACGATGCCAGTTACAAGCCGCTATGGCGTAATTATGGCTTGCTGCTGGCGCGTATGGAACGCTACGAGGAAGCGCTTTCGGCCTTCGAACAGATTGGCGGCCGTGCCCAGGCCAGTAACGATGTTGGTTATGTCTGCCTGGTGGAAGGCAAGCTGGATGTCGCCGAGCAGTTCTTTCGCAGCGCGATCGAACAATCTCCTGCGCATTACGACACGGCCTGGGAAAACCTCAACCGGGTCCAGCAGGTCAGACGGATTCGCCAGATGGGCGGCAACCCTGGCTCGGTAGCCGCTATCCCCCCGAGCGCGCCGCTGGTGCAGTAAGCGGCTGACGTTGGGCGTGACATAGCGGCCGCCGCGTACGGCCTCGGAGCGCAGCGACAGCCCGCCATTGGATGCCGCCGCCGCGAGTTGGCCTACTGCTGCGCGAGTACGGTTCGCGGTGATGGATATGATTGTGTAGGAGCCAGCTTTGCATGGCTGCAAAGCCTGTAGGCTCGCTCAGGTAAGGTTTCCGCTGTCGGCCAATGGTCTGGCAGCGCAGCGGACACCGTTTTCCAGCTTGCTTCTTGTGTTGCTCAGTTGATCGCGTCGGTCAGGGCTTTGGCCGGTACGTACTTGACGACTTTCTTCGCTGCGATTTCGATTGCCTTGCCGGTTTGCGGGTTGCGTCCGGTGCGGGCTGGGCGATCGCTGACTTTCAACTTGCCGATGCCGGGCAGGGTGATTTCGCTGTCGTTTTCCAGGGCATCGCTGACGATTTCGCTGAGTTGCTCGAGTGCCGCACGCACGGTGGTCTTGGGGGCGTCGATGGCTTCGGCGATATCACTGATCAGTTGGTCTTTAGTCATGGCCATGTTGTTGCTCCTTGGAATGAGAGGGTGGCGCTGATAATGCCTCGCGCAGAGTACTGCGATTTCGTCTCGTAGACATTGATTCCGGGCAGATTCTGCAAACGCCGGACCTGTTTTCTGACTCGCGACCGTGCCGGAAATTCCGCGCATGTGTCGGTTTGTAATGCAGCGCCGTATTTTTGAGCGGAAAATGTAGGCCTAAATCGGTCTGCTCGATGTTTTAGTGCATGACTGAATCCATCGCCGAAATTATCTGTTGTGTATTGTTTTTACGGAGTGCATCGGGGTCTTTAGCGAGTCGGCTGTTGCGAAGCGCTGAAGCCCATAGTTGCTAGCAGGCATGCTTTTGTTGCTGAGCCTAGGCGCTTGATGAAGATGCTGCAGACCACCTCGAGCAATTACATGCAGCCCATGCGAAAACACGAATGGGCTGGCGCAGTTGGTTGGGTATTCCGGGTTTTATTCATGCCTGGGTAAAGCCGCAAAAATAGGGCTAAGTGTTTGAAGCAGTTGTAAGTTCAAGACAAGCCGGTACAATGGCCCGGCTCGCTGCAAGGCGAGTAGCGTTATGGTGGCCCTGCCGGTCCCCCCGCAACGATCAACCGTGAACCCGGTCAGGCCTGGAAGGGAGCAGCCGCAGCGGTTACATTGTGTGCCGGGGTGTGGCTGGTGGGGTCGCCTCCATCTTTAAACCCGTTCGGGTTGTCTGTTAATTTCTATCTGCTTACCTGAAGCCTTTAGCGGGCCGCTGAAAAAACTCAGCAGTAACCGCCTCACGCCGACAGGTGCGACTTTTTTCAAGGTTATGCCCCCGTTGCGTCTTGCATGGCGTATCTGTCTCCCTGTGGGGGCGGTTTTATCCGCGAATTTTGTGGCTGAAACAGAATGCTGCCTGGCCGCTCCTACGAGGAGCCCCCTGCGCCTGCAGTGCTCGCAACAGCTAATACGTACCTAACCTTGCATGCCGGCTCGCATCGTGATGAGCGTGGACTGTCGCGATGGTAGCCGCGTCGGGGTTATCGTTGCATACGTTCAACGCGTTCAAGGTAGGGGGAACCATGCTCCTGCGTCTGGCCGCAGATGCCGTGTTGCTCCTGCATCTGCTGTTCATTGTTTTCGCGCTACTCGGTGGTTTGCTGGTGTTGCGCTGGCGCTGGCGCTGGCTTGCCTGGCTGCATCTGCCCGCAGTGCTCTGGGCGGTGACGGTCGAGGCACTGCAACTGCTGTGCCCGCTGACCTCTCTGGAAAACGACCTGCGTCACGCCGCGGGGCAAGCGGGCTACAGCGCTGGTTTTATCGAGCACTATCTGCTGCCGATAATCTATCCGACCGGGCTCACGCCCTCTATCCAGCTGTGGCTGGCAGCTTTCGTGCTGTTGCCGAATCTGTTGGTGTATGGCTTTTTGCTCTGGCGTTGGCGGCATGGGCGCTGACCGGCTGCGAAGCCGCTGTCTGGTCTGCCTGTGGCGGGTGGCAGTGGCGGCAGTTTGCCTTGGACATTCAGCTGCATGATGGTGCGTGGGGCTGACTATTTCCTTGGATACACTGGGCCTTGTCTTCTCTTTCATCGCACAACACAAGGCGACTTCCATATGCAAAATCGGATGATGATTACCGGCGCAGGTTCGGGGTTGGGTCGTGAAATCGCCCTGCGCTGGGCGCGCGAGGGCTGGCGTCTGGCGCTCGCCGATGTCAACGAGGCGGGTCTCGCCGAAACGCTGGAATTGATCCGCGCAGCCGGTGGTGATGGTTTCACCCAGCGTTGCGACGTGCGCGACTACAGTCAGCTGACCGCTCTGGCGCAGTCCTGCGAGGAGAAGTTCGGTGGCATCGATGTGATCGTCAATAACGCCGGTGTGGCCTCGGGCGGTTTCTTCGACGAGCTATCGCTGGAGGATTGGGATTGGCAGATCGCGATCAACCTGATGGGCGTGGTCAAGGGCTGCAAGGCGTTCCTGCCCTTGCTCGAGCGCAGCAAGGGCAAGATTGTCAACATCGCGTCGATGGCGGCCCTGATGCAAGGCCCGGCGATGAGCAACTACAACGTGGCCAAGGCCGGCGTAGTGGCGCTGTCGGAAAGCCTGCTGATCGAATTGAAACAACAGGAAGTCGGGGTGCATGTGGTCTGCCCGTCGTTCTTCCAGACCAACCTGCTCGACTCCTTCCGTGGCCCGACTCCGGCGATGAAGGCCCAGGTCGGCAAGCTGCTGGAAAGCTCGCCGATCAGCGCCGCGGATATCGCCGACTACATCTATGCCGAGATGGCCAAGGGCGAGTTCATGATCCTGCCCCATGAGCAGGGGCGCCTGGCCTGGGCGTTGAAGCAGAAGAACCCGCAATTGCTGTATGACGAGATGATCAGCATGGCCGACAGGATGCGCGCCAAGGGTAAACCGGCCTAATCCAGTTCGAGCTGCGGCCAGACTGGCGAGGGTTCCCTCCTTATGCCAGCTGGGCCAGTCGGCTCCTCAGCGCGCCATGCGTGCCGAGAAGAAAATCGCCAGGATAATCAGGCTGCCGCCGAGCAGCATGCGCAGCGTCGGTATCTCGTTGAACAACCACCAGGCGAAGGCGATGCCGTAGACCGGCTCCAGGGCGAAGATCACCGCGGCGCTGCGCGCCTTGATTACGCGCAGGCTGGCGACGAACAGGCTGTGCGCCAAGCCGGTACAGAACACCCCGAGCATGGCCAGCCAGAACCAGTCGAGCAGCGCCAGGTCGGGCAGCAGCGGCCAGGCGAACGGCAGGAAGCACAGCAGCACCGTGAGGTTCTGACACAGCGCCGCCTGCACCGGATCCAGGCCGCGGGTACTGGCGCGGTTGAGCAGTGACAACAGGGCGAACAGCAAGCCCGACAGCACTGCCCAGAGCAGCCCGACGGTAGCCTGGCTGCCGAGGTCGAAATTCGGCGTGACCAGGATCAATCCCAGGCAGACCACGGCGACCATGGCGAATTCGCTGGGCCGCGTGCGTTCGCGAAACAGCAGACCTTCGAGCAGTACGGTAAACGCCGGAAAACTGGCGAAACCAAGGGTGGCGATGGCCACGCTGGAAACCGTCACCGCCTCGAAGAAGGTCAGCCAATGGCTGCCCAGCAATAAGCCGCCGAGTACCAGCATTGCCAGCTGCCGCGCATTTGGCCGTTGGCTATTGTCCTGGCTGAGGAGGCGGGCGAACAGGGCCAGCGCGATGACGGCGAAGATCGCCCGACCGCCGACGATGGCTATGGGTACGGTATTGGCCAGTTTGCCGAAGATCCCCGAGAGGCCAAACAGCAGGGCGCCCAGGTGAATCGCCAACAGTGCCTTGCGCTCGGTCATGCCAGGCGCGACCCATTAGGCAGCGGTTTGTCGAAGCTGGCCAGTACCACCTTGTTGTCCGCGTCATAGACGCCGGTCACCAGTACCTCGGAACGGATCCCGGCGATGCGCTTGGGTGCGAAATTACACACGCAGAGCACCTGGCGGCCAATCAGTTCGGCGCATGGGTAGTGCTCGGTGAGTTGCGTGCTGGAGGTTTTCACCCCGAGTTCGCCGAGGTCGACCCGCAGTACGTAGGCCGGCTTGCGAGCCTTGTCGTTCAGCTCGGCGGACAGCACCGTGCCCACGCGCAATTCAATCCGTTGAAAGTCTGCCCATTCGATCTGCTGCATAACGCCTCCCTATCCAGTGCAGGCAAGTCTAGGGGGCGTAGCTCGCCCTGTCTGTCGCGGAAGTCGCGGGTTTTGTCGCGTTACTCGTGTCGCTGGCGCAACGCGCGCGGGGTGCAGCCGAACTGCCGCAATAGCGCCGCGGTAAAGGCACTTTGCGAACTGTAGCCGACGCGGGCAGCGATCTCGCTGACGGCCAGTTGGCTAGTGCACAACAACTGTCGGCCCTGGTGCAGGCGCCGGCTGCGCACATAGGCCATGGGCGTCTGTCCCGTTTCGTCGAGAAAGCGCGCATGAAAACGCGCCACCGACAAACCGGCCAACCGCGCCAGGTCGCCAACCTGCAGCGGGTAGGCGGCATGCCGGTCGATATGCGCGTCCAGGGCCGCCAGCGGCAAGCCTGGCACGCCTAGCCGCTCGATGTGTTCGCTCGCCAAGCTGGCGAGCAACAGCGCTGCGCCTTGCTGGGCGATCACCGGGTCATTGATCGGGCTGGCCGCAAGCCAACTGACCAGCTGGCTTTGCGCCGGGTTGAGACTCCGGGCGCCGGGACAGTCGAGCAGGCGGCGGCTGGCATCGGCATGCAGGCCCAAGTGCTGTTGCAGCCAGTGCTCCGAGGGCACGTCGAGCACCAGGCACTGGCTGCCGCTGCTGCTGCCACAGGCGTGTTGCGCAGCCGCCGGCACCACGGCGAGGGTCTGGCGGATCACCAGACTGCCCAGCCCGGCCACTTCGAAGTCCAGCTGGCCGCTCAGGCCGAAGACCAGCTGCGCATGGTCATGGCTGTGGTTGAGCAGTTCATGGCTGTAGTGACGCAAAGAGAGCAGCGACGGCATGGCAGGATCCTCGTGACAGGCGGCCAGTTTAGCAGGCCGTTGCGCATGGTCGTGGCGGGGCGCTGTCATTGAACTGCCATGGCGCTGTCACAGTCGTTTCACCGTCCGCGCGCAAGCTCGGCAAAACCCAGCCGGAGGCCGCCCATGACCAGCGCCCAGCTCGCCAAGCCGAGTCGTAAGCAACGAGTCCGTACCCTGTGGATTTCCGATGTCCACCTGGGTACCCGGGATTGTCAGGCCGAGCATCTGGCGGCGTTCCTCAAGCGTTATCAAACCGAGCGGATTTACCTGGTGGGCGACATCATCGACGGCTGGAGGCTGCGCAGCGGCATCTACTGGCCGCAGGCGCACAGCAACGTGATCCGCCGCCTGCTGACCATGAGCAAGCGCGGCACCGAGGTGATCTATGTCACCGGCAACCACGACGAGTTCCTGCGCCGTTATTCGTCGCTGATGCTGGGCAATATCCAGTTGGTCGACGAGGCCGAGCACATCACCGCCGATGGCCGGCGTTTGCTGGTGATCCATGGTGATCAGTTCGATGTGATCACCCGCTATCACCGTTGGCTGGCCTTTCTTGGCGACTCGGCCTACGAGGTCACCCTGACCCTCAATCGTTGGCTCAATCATTGGCGCAGTCGTTACGGTTATGGCTATTGGTCGCTGTCGGCCTACCTTAAGCACAAGGTCAAGGGGGCGGTGAACTTCATCAGCGACTTCGAGCAGGCGATCGTCCACGAATGCGTCAAGCGGGGCTTCAATGGCGTGGTCTGCGGGCATATCCACCACGCCGAGATCCGGCCGATGGGCGAGGTGCAATACATGAACTGCGGCGACTGGGTCGAGTCCTGCACGGCCTTGATCGAGCACCTGGATGGACGCATCGAGATGTATCGGCTGGCCGACGACCAGGCACGAGGGGCTCAGGCGCAGGTCGAACAGGTGGCTGCAGTCGAGCCAGCTGCATGAGGATATTGATCGTCTCGGATGCCTGGCTGCCGCAGGTCAACGGTGTGGTCACCAGCTTGCAGGCCCTGGTCGGCGATCTGCGCAGTCTGGGCCATCAGGTCAAGCTGCTGTCGCCGCAGGATTTTCGTTACTTGCCGTGCCCGACCTACCCGGAGATTCCGCTGACCTGGAACCTCTGGCGGGTCGGCCCGGCGATCCGCGAATTTCAGCCCGACTGCGTCCATCTGGCCACCGAAGGACCGCTTGGTTGGGCCGCCAGACGCTGGCTGTGCAAGCGCGGCCAGGCGTTCTCCAGTGCCATCCATACGCGCTTTCCCGAGTATATCCATGGCCGTTGGCCGTGGTTGCCGCTGCGCTGGGGCTATGCCTACCTGCGCACCTTCCACCGCCCGAGCGAGGCGGTATTGGTGACCACCGAGCGGCTGCGTGGGGAATTCTCCGGCTGGGGCCTGCAGCGTCTGGCGTTGTGGCGCAAGGGCGTCGATACGCGGTTGTTTCGACCGCAGGTGCCGCTGTCCGCAGTGCACAAACCAGTATTTCTGTATGTCGGGCGCATCGCCACGGAAAAGAACCTGCAGGCCTTTCTCGAGCTCGACCTGCCTGGCGAGATGCATGTGGTCGGCGACGGTCCGCAGCGTGAGGCCTTACAGGCGCATTATCCGGCGGTGAAATTTCTCGGCTATCGGCATGGCGAAGAACTGGCCGCAGCCTATCGTCAGGCCAGTGTGCTGGTGTTTCCCTCGCGCACCGATACCTATGGCCTGGTGATGCTCGAGGCGCTGGCCTGCGGCACGCCCGTGGCGGCCTTCCCGGTGCCCGGCCCGCTGGATGTGCTGGAGGCGGGCGTGACGGGGGTGATGAGCGAGGATTTGCGTGCGGCTTGCTTGGCGGCGCTTGAACTCGACAGGACGCGCTGCGCCGAGTTGGCGGCAGGGCAATCCTGGCGCGTATCGGCGCTGGAATTCCTGGCCCGCCAGCCCATGCTCGACGGCGAGCCGTGCGCCGCTCGGGCTTTGGCGGTAAGCCAGAATTAAGTGGAGGTGGCTATCGGGGCAGGGAGGCGCCGTGCGCACCCTGCCTGGCAACGCGAAGCTGGCGGGCTACATGATCACCTTGTCGTGCAATTTCTCGGCGGCCTGCTGCAGCGCCTGGATCACCCGTTGCTTGTCGAAGTTCTGGATGCCGTTGGTGTCCAGGTACATGGAGAAGCCGGGCAACTCATGCTCGACATAGCTGGAGGTGGCGCCCAGGTCGCGACGGAAGTCCACCACCTGGTAGATCTGCACCGGGCGGGTAAAACCCTTGACGTTGATCTGGCCCTTATCGCGGCACATGATCAGGTCCTTGACCAGCGAGTAGGTCTCGTGGGAGATGAGGATCTCGCCGGCTTCTGCAGCGCTTTCCAGGCGGCTGGCGAGGTTCACGTCACGGCCGATGATGGTGTAGTCCATGCGCGTGTCGGCGCCGAAGTTGCCTACCGTGCAGTAGCCGGTGTTCAGGCCCATGCGGATTTCCAGCGGCTTGGTAATGCCCTGGGCGCGCCACTGCTGGCGCATTACTTTCATGTGTTTGCGCATGGCCACGGCCATCGATACTGCGGCCATGGCGTCATGCTTGGCACCCTTGCTGGCCGGGTCGCCGAAGAACACCATGACACTGTCGCCGATGAACTTGTCGATGGTGCCGCCGTATTTCAGGCAGATCTTCGACATCTCGTTGAGGTAGCTGTTGAGCAGGTCGGTCAGGGCCTCGGCTTCGAGTTCCTCGGACAGTTCGGTGAAGCCCTTGATGTCGGAGAAGAACACCGTGAGTTTCTTGCGCTGGGTCTCCAGGCGCACGCTCTTCTTGCCGGTGAAGATCGATTCCCATACCTGCGGTGACAGGTACTTGGCCAGGTTGCGGGCCAGGCGGGCGGCTTTTTCCTGCTCGCGTTTGATTTCGCTGCGCACCTGGACCAGGCGCATACCTTGTTGGTGCACGAAATAAGCGCTGATGCAGATGTACAGGGTGCTGAAGGCGATACTCACCAGGGCGACCAGGGCTGGGGTGTCGGGGTTGAATTTCAGGTCGATCAGCGCCGCATTGAGCAGCGTGCTGCTGACCGCGACCAGCATGGCCAGACTCAGGTAACGCAGGCCACCGACTATCATCGAGCTGAAGGCCAGGATCAACAGGCACATCAGGCTGGGTACGACCGAGAAGCTGAGCAGGGCGAGTGCCGCGCCACAGTGCAGGGCGTCGATGAACAGCAGCGTCAGGGTGGCGGTTTGCGGATGATCACGCTTGAAGCGTTGGCCCAAGTGGTAGGCCAGATGCGGATAGAGCAGGGCATACGGCACCATCCACAAAATGTCGTAACCAAAATGCTGGGTGTAGGTGCCGGCAGCGATGCTCGCTGCCACGGCGATATAGGCCAGTACGCGCGAGTAATATTCGCGCAGTGGTGGCGCCGGCAGTGGGTGGAGCCGGTTCTGGGTAGTGGCATTCATACTGTGAAAACGATCCCTGCTGATTATCCGACGCCTCTGCTGGACGTCTAAGTAGCGCTGCTAGCGCTGAACCAGGATTGCGACAGAGCGGGGATCATAACCAAGCGAGGATGCGCGAGCCAAGCACCACTGCTCAACGGTGTGAAGATGCCGGCCAGTGGGCGGCTTCGGCGCAGCCGGAACACTGGCGGATCAGAATTTGATGCGTCCGGTAAAGGCATCCTTGAGCATGACCCAGTCACCCATGAAGCTGTACAACGGGTATTGAAAGGTGGCCGGGCGGTTCTTTTCGAAGATGAAGTGACCAACCCAGGCAAAGCCATACCCGGCGACTGGCATGGCCAGCAGCCACAGCCACTGTTGCGTGCCCAGGGCGTAGGCGAGAATGCCCAGCACCAGCAGGCTGCCGACATAGTGCAGGCGGCGGCAGATCGGGTTGCTGTGTTCTTGCAGGTAATAGGGGTAGAACTCGGCGAAGCTGGTGTAACGATCGCTGGTTTGCGTAGCCATGACGTGCCTCCTGGTCGTGATCTGGCCGCACCGGGGGTTCAGCGGCTGCGGGGTGTTGGCAGTCTAGGCGTGCTGTCCTGTTGGGCCAGTGACATTAAGTGCCAGTTTAGTATCCTTGCGCGCCGCCAGTAGAATCGCGGCCTCTGGCTCGGATGTTGGCATAATGCTGTCATTACCTCCGAAAAGCTGCTCGGCTCGGGCTCCCGCACCTGCGTCTGCCGACGGCATCCATCGGCCATAGATCCTGGCGATCATCGCCCAGTCGCGGTGCCCCATCTGATGCGCCACCCACATGGGATGCTCGCCGGCCGACAGCATCATGGACGCGTAGGTGTGCCGGGTCTGGTAGGGGCGGCGGTAGCGCACACCGGATTTCTTCAGCGCGTGCACCCACAACACTTTGCGGATCTCATCGGAGTGCTCCCAGGGCTTGCCGGTGAGCGGATGGCAGAACACTCGCCCGCCCGCCATGAAGGTCTGCGCCTTCTGCTTGAGCAGCGCGTCACGCGCTGGCCCCAAGAGCTTGATGGTGCGCCGACCGCTGGCGGTCTTTGGCGCCTCCGGACTGCTGGCCGCCCGGGTCTTGGCGCGCACGATGCGCACCTCGCCAGCCAGCCAGTCCACATCACCCCATTCCAGTGCGATCAACTCGCTCGGGCGCAGCCCTGTCCAGAATGCAAACTGTACCTGCGGGCGCCGCTCAGGCGGGATCGCGGCCAGGATTGCCGCCTGCTCGGCCGCAGTGAACGGGTCCACGTCGTCGTCTTCCTTCTGGGTTTCTCGGTTGCGGTAGTTCCATCCTGCCAAGGGGCTGGCCTCAATGACCTCGTCATCGACTGCGTCATTCAGCGCCGACCGCAGGCAGCTCTGCAGGTTGGTCAGGGTCTTGTTGCTGACTGTTCGCTGAGACATACCGTCGCGCACATGCTTGCGGGTCAGTTCGCCCAAGGGTAGCGCGCCGAACATGGGGATCAGCTGGCCGGTGATCAGCTGCCGGTAATGTTCGGCAGTGCTCGACTTGAGCTGCTTGCGCTTGCGCTCCAGCCACTCGCCCAGGTACATGGCGATTGTCATAACTGCAGTGTTGCGCCTGAACTGGCTGGCGCGCTTTGAGCTTGGGAAGGTGGCGGCATAGTCGAAGGTGCCGGCGGCGATCGCGTGATCAATGGCGGCCTTGTGCAGCTCGGCCTTCCTCAGATTAGTGGCGCTGGGCTTGAGCGGGACGCGCTCCCGGCAGCGGACACCCTGGTACTGGAAGGTGATTTCGATACTACTGTCAGACGCCGCCCGGACGCCTCGCCCGTCTCTACCCATGAGTAGTAGCCCTCTACGTCAATCAAAATGCGACCATCCGGCGCCTTGCGCCAAACCATGTGTTTCGGCCATTTGCCGTCTCTGATCTTGGTTCGGATGGCATCAGGTGTATAGCCCGACTCGCGGGCGAACTGCTCGACGGTTTTATATCGAACCATAGTTGATCCTCTCCACCCGGCGCATGGCCGGGGAGTGTGGGTTAGGCGGCAACTGCATCTTCGAACTTGATCAGCAGGCGGCGGCTTCCGCTGGCGGCGTCATCCTGGCCGTCCGGCTTCACTTCGAAGTAGGCGGGCTGATACTGGTAGATTCCGGCGATACTGCCGACAATGCCGGAGCGGCACTGGAGCTTGGCGCCAACAGGAAAAGGGGGCTGAATATCATGCTCGGCGAACCACTGCTTCTCAGCGGCAGCGAGAGCCGAGCGAACCAGGCTTTCCACCTCGTCGAGCGCCTCCATGTCCTCGCGCGCGGTATCCCAGCCGGCCCACTTATCTAGAGCCTTGGCAAGCTCAAAGCCGTCCGTGGGGTGCTCGTAATACTCTGCAATAGTTGCGGCGTCGGCGTCGATCTTGGCGGCCACAACTTCGGCGGCGGCCAGGATCATTGCTTCGGTGACGGTTGGGCGTGCTGGAATTTGAGACATGCGAATACCTCTCCACCGACTCACGCCGGCAGTTGGTTGATGGGGTAGGGGTTATTGCTGGTGCTGGGCCAGTCGCTTCAGCTGGCGAAACAACTCTGGAAGGGTTTCTGGCTGGATGAGGATGTCGCGCCCTTCCTGGGCAAGGATCAGCAGGCCGCAGGCGTCGACCTGCACCAGAATGGCAGGGTGGCAGGATGCCGAATCTTCAACGTATGGCTGCCAGATGACTGCCTGATTAGCATTGGTCATTGTGGTTGATACCGTTGGCTTACCCATGCTGACCTCCCTTCTGCTGGGCGTAGGCGGCGAGGGCGTCGGCGGCAATCTTGCGCATTCTGAAGATGCACTGTTTTCTGCCGTTAGATATTTCATCACCGCTAGCCGGATGCGGTACTTGCGGGTCTGAGTCGTATATCGCCTCCAGCGCCTCAACCAGTGCGCTAACGTCCTGCGCGGGTGTTGGGGCCTTATAGCCGCTGTGCTTGTCGGCGTCGTAGTCGCAAATGCAGGGATCTTCGGCAAGTTCTCCAATCAAGTAACGCACCCGGTCGGCCTCGTACCGCACGCGAGCTGGATACTCGGACCGATCAAGCGTTATACCCTCAGAAATGCACGATCCTTTGCGGTGGAGTATCGCCGTGTAATTGCTCTTGCCGTTTGATTCCGGCATTGCCCCGCACCAGACAGTAAGCACCGGCCGCGCCTCAAGCTCGGCCACTCTGGCGGACATGGCGTCTACCTCACGACCAATCGCGATCAAATCATCAATATGCGCATGGCCGATCCAGACCTTCGCTATGCGCTCGGAAATCGACTGGTTATTCATCGCCTTGTTCCTTTGGTGGCTGCTGGGGTTGCGGTGCGGCGTCGACCATGGATCGGTAAAGCGCTCCTGCTAAGTCGGGGTGCATCCAGACGGCGTTCCGCTGTTCGCGTGTCGCCTCAATCGGAACCAGCCGATACCCCTCCGGCACCGCGCTCGGCTGTGCGTGGGCGGGGTGGGTGTAGAGCGGGACATAGTCGCAGACATGTCCACTGCCCTTGTGCGAAACGGGATGCCAGCGCTCACCTGTATCGCGATCAACCGGAATCCACGCCGCCGGATCAGCTTCCGGCGCGGCCTTGGCTTGCTCGATCAGGTATTCCAATTGTTCAGCTGCCAGCGGGCTGGTTATGCTGACCTGACGCTTAACCAGCTCCAGCCCCTTCAAGCAATCTCGCGTCACATCACTCATAACTTTTCCCCTTCTGATTATCTCGATACCCGGCGAGCCAGGCGCAACGCTTGCCGATATCGCTGCCGTGGTACGGGCACTCTGCGTCTTCTTTTGCTGCCGCGCCCTCCTGCTGCTCGGCCATGTAGTCGCGGTCAGGTGCGGCTTTTTTGTAGCGGGTCATGGCTCACTCCTTTGGCGGCTTTATTTGTTGCTCGTGACGTGCCGCCGTGACTACTTCGGCAGCTCGGTCAGTCGAGCCAGGCCGTTGTCGGTCATCTGGTCGGCGTTATGGATCAGTCGGGTGATCAGATCCTGCGGCTCGTCGATTCCGGCGCGATCCATGCAGCGGATCAGCGCCGCGTCGGTGCGCTTGAATAGGTCGAGCTTTATGGTGCGTGACAAGAGCCGTGACAGGCGCTCTTCCTCGGTCAGCTTTTTGCGCTCGCGCTCTTCGCGCTTACGCTCCGCGTCAGACTTGGCCATTACGCCTCCTGGTTGATTTGTTCGAGCAGGCGCCGGCCGATCCAGCGCACAACCGGAACGGCTTTGGAATTTCCGATCGCTTTGTAGCGCGGACCGTCCGGGCAGTCGGTGGCGGGCTTGTTGCGCCAAGGGATCAGCGTGTAGTCGTCGGGAAATCCTTGGCACCGCTCCCATTCGACGCAGGTTGTGCGCCGAACCCCTCGGGGCTCCAGTACATACGCCTCTCGGTCATCGAGAGCGCCTCCCCCTTGAGCCGTGAGAGTAGGATGAAGTGACGGCTCCGTCGGCCGTCCCGGCGCGCAATCCCGGCGCATGCCTTCGCGCTCAAAAAGTACCGCGGCGGGATCGAACCCTGCTCGAGCACTTGCGACAACGAACACACGGCGGCGGCGTTGGGCCAGGCCGAAATATTGGGCGTCAAGAATCCTCCACGCGATTGCTCTTTTGGATCCATACACACAACCAGCGTCCGCCCACCTTTTCCCTGGAGGGAGCAGCTCGCTGTCTTCCCCAGCAAGTGCGCCAAGAAAGCAGCCGAAGGCGTTGCCTCGGTCGCTGAGTACGCCGGGGACGTTTTCCCATACGACAACGGCTGGGGGTTGTCCGTTGATAGCTCGAACATGGTCAACTGCATCGGCCAGCTCCACATATTTGATGGTCAAGGCGCCGCGCGGATCGAGTAGGCCGGAACGCATGCCCGCCACGCTGAACGCCTGGCAAGGGGTGCCGCCGACCAGAATGTCCGGCGCCGCTATCGCTCTCGACAGCACCTTGCCGGCGAGCAGGGTCATGTCGCCGAGGTTGGGGGTGTCGGGGTAATGGTGGGCCAGCACGGCCGATGGGAAGGCTTCGATTTCGGCCAGCCATTGCGCCCGCATTCCGAGCGGATGCCAGGCGACTGTCGCGGCCTCGATGCCACTGCACACTGAGCCGTAGGTAATCATTGCCGCTTCCTCCGTTTGCCGTGAGTGGTCGCCGTCCATCCGGCGCTCATAACGCCTCAGCCATGAGCCGGAAGCGCTCGCTATCACTGACACTCGATCCCTTCACCTTGATCACTCGCGGCTTGCGCTTGAGGCGTGTCGCGGGATCTATCCAGACTGGACGGGGAGGGGCGGGCTTGATGCAGGTGAAGCCAGGCGCGCGAGTGACGGTCGCGATAGATTCGGCCAGCAGCTCAGAGAGCCAGGCAGCATCAAGCGCGCGGCCGGCGGGGGTGCGTTTGCAGAGGGCCATAAGGGGTATTCCAGGCAAAGGAAAGGGCGCACGCAGCGCCCAGGGATTGCAGGGGAGGGGTCAAGCTCCAGTCAGGTAGTGAGCCGGCGCGAACGGGATGTCGTCGTCGAGGCTATCCGGCGGCGCTGCCTGCTGACTCTGCGGCTGTCGCGCTGGCTGCTGGCGGCCCGCCTGCTGTGGATCGGCGGGCCGCTGCTGTTGTTGCGAGCGCTGCTGCGGCGCACGATCACCACCTTCTGGCTTGCCCCCGAGCAGCTGCAGCGTGCCCTGCATATCCACCACAATCTCCGTGGTGTAGCGCTTGATGCCGTCCTTCTCCCATTCTCGGGTTTGCAGCTTGCCCTCGATGTAGCACTGCGAGCCTTTGCGCAGGTACTCGCCGGCAATCTCGGCGACCTTGCCGAACAGCGAGACGCGGTGCCATTCGGTTTTCTCGACCTTCTGGCCGGTCTGCTTATCCGTCCACTGCTCACTGGTGGCCAGCGACAGGTTGGTGACCGCATTGCCGTTGGGCAGGTAGCGGGTTTCGGGGTCTTGGCCGCAAGAGCCGACGATGATTACTTTGTTTACGCCGCGGGCCATTTATGCGCGCTCCTGTGCTGGGGTGAGTTCTGCTTTTCGTTTGTCCTTCGCCGCCACCACGGACGCGATCAGCGCATCGTCGCCGCGAGCAATGGTGTAGGCCGCGCTGTATGCGTCCTGTAGGGCGTCCATGGTTGCCGCTTTCGCGATGTCCGGCATCAGGTCGAGCAACTGGTCCCTGACTGAGGTTCCGCCATTCAGCCAGTCGAGCAGCTTCTTGCCGGTCTTCTCGCTGACCACCTCGTACCCACTGAAAAGCTTGGTTCGGTCCTTGCTGGCACTGGCTTCATGGCTGTCGTGACTCACGTCCAGCACAACCGTAAATTCATAATCTGTGCCATCGCGCTGCTCGCTTTTCATGCCGAGCTTGATGATCTTCTTGCCCTCGCCCTGCACTGTCTCGGTCTTGCTGCGCATGGTGCAGATGATGTGCATCGTGCTGCCGAGGATCTTGTTGGTCAGCTTGCGGTGGCGGGGCGTTGTCTCGTTCCAGGCGGCCCAGGTGTTCCCCTTGAACTTGGAGTGTGCAAGCTGCTCGTTGGCCTCCAGGCAGCCGCCTGAGCCCGTCCACTCATGCGAGTAGCTGTCGATGATCAGCGTGTCATAGCCGGCCTTCTCGGCCGCTGCGATCACCTCGATGTAGCGCTCCGGGGTGAATGGCGCCGCCAAGTCGACCGCATCAAAGTCGACCAGATCGGAATACAGTGAGGCGCTGCCGGTTTCAGTGTCGAGCACGGCGATCTTGCCGCCGAGCCCTTTGGCGATCAGCAGGGCTGAATAGGTTTTGCCTGATCCGCTTGGGCCTGCAATTGCCAGCCGTAGCTTGGCCTGCTTGCGCTCTGCCTTCTTGAACATGGCTGTCACTCCGGTTGGTTGTCCCATTGCCGCTCGATGCGGCGCTGTGCTTCTTCGTACTGCCGGCGCTGCTCGCCCTGGAAGCGCTCGGGGTTGAATTCCCCGAGCTGCATCCAGTCGAATTGCGCAGCCAGGGCCGGGGAGGCCGGCGCTTGATTGGCTTGCATGGCTCACCTCAATAAGTGATGGAGACGCCTGGCACTTCGCCGCGCCGGATCAAGTTGATGACAGCGCGCGCCTGCTCTTCGCTGATGCCCGCTTGCATGAATACCTCCTTGATCGAAGTCAGCACAGCGGTCTTGTGCGCCGTGTCGGCCTCGCGTGCAGCTGCCTGGCGGCCGGCCTCTGCCTTCTCGGTGACTTGGCGCTGGCGCTCGGCTGCTGCGGCGCGCTCAACCGCTTCGGCTTGGCGCTGCTCAGCGTCGATCTTGTCCTGGGCGGCCTGTTGCTCGGCGGCGATGCGGTTACGTTCGGCCTGCTCAGCCTTGGCCGCGGCATTGCGCTCCGCCTGGTCGGCGCGCTGCTGGGCTTCCAGTTTCTCGCGCTCGGCACGCTCGGCTTGCAGCTGCAGATCGGTTTCGCGCTGCTTGGCTGCTGCCGCGGCTTCCGCTTCACGCTTGACTGCCGCGTCACGATCGGCCTGGGCGCGCTGCTCGGCTTCGCGGGTGGCGCGCTCGGCGGCTTCGCGGGCGATGCGGTCCTGTTCATCCTGCTTGGCGCGGGCGTCCTGCTCCTGTTTGAACCGCTCAATCTCGGCCAGCTCCGCTTCGTGTTGCTGGCGGGCGGCTAGTTTCTCGCGCAGTGCGACCAGCGCTTTATCTTTGGCGCGAGCGGTGTCGACCTGGAACTCATCCAGCGCCTGGTTGATTTCCAGCACTTCGACTTCGGTGATCAGCGCCTGGATGTCGGCGGCCGGCTGCAGGTCTGACAGGGTCAGGAAGCTTTCCAGCCAGGCCAGGGTCGCTTTATGCCCGGCGACCCGCTCAGCCTCGGCCGCCTCCCATTCGTCCAGCGGCCTGCGCACTTCCTTTTGCCAGCCTTCCAGCAAGTCCCACACCCGCTTTCGCTCGGCATCGATCTTCCTGGGCACTTCTTTCTGCTCGGCGGATAACGTTTTGCCAACGGCGTCCAGGGCTGTTTTCGATTTGGCGATCTTGTGCGCCATGGATGCGTAGAGCGCACGGCTCTTTACGGTGGACATATCCGGCAGGTTGGTCAGGAACTCATCGACCTCGATTCGGACTTTATCCACCCATGGATCAAGCCCGCCGACGACCTGGAACACTTGCAGGGCGGTTTCTTTCGGCGGCACAACGGCCAGTTCGGTTGCTGCATTCATGCTGCTCTCCCTGCGCCTCAGCGCTGGCTTGAAATGGGTTGCTCTGCGGTGATCATTCCGCCGATAGCCGGCAGGATCATGATCACGGTAGTGAGGATGGCGAAGGCGATGGCAGTGATTGCGATGGCGCGGCGATGGGCGCGTTGTTGGCGGGTCATGGCGCCACCAGCTCGGCAAAGGCCGACGCAAACACCCAAATCGAGGCCAGAAAAAAGCCCGCGTAGATGATGCTGGCGGGCTTGGGTAGCTTGATGGTCAGGGTCATGCCATGCGCTCCTGTAGTTCAGCGTGGCGCTGCCGGAGCAGCTCGGCGCGGCGCTCGATGACGGTGTTGTCTATCGTCTGCCGCCAGTAGCCCAGGCCCGCGTCGCTGATCAGGCCGATCGCGTAGTAGGCCTCAACAGCGCCATGCGCCAGGCCGCCGTCGGGGTAGGCTGACTGGGCGATTACCTCCACCTGGAAGCGCAGGAACTTCTCGGCCTTTGCTTTCTCCCAGTCGCTCATGCTGACCTCCGCAGCTCTACGTTCAGCTCGGCGCGGCACTGCGCCTCATGCTCGACTTGACCCATGCGCTTGAGTGCCAGCGCCCCGGTGAATGCTGCGCGGCTGCGGTCGACATGATGCTCGATCACCTCTACCGCCCTCGCCAGCGCAGCAAGGTCTTGCCGGATGACCGCCAGGCACAGCACCTCGCCCAGCTCATTCAGGCGTTCGGCTGCGTACTCGGCGTACAGCTCCAGGGTGTCGCGGTCGCCGGCTTCGATGGCGTCGTGGATGTGCTGCTCAAGTTCGTTGAGATTCATGATTGCCCTCATATCAAACCGCATTAGCCAGGCCCTGGCGCGGGTGACCAAACCCAGCCGTGAGACTGGCCAGGGCCTGCTGATGCGGTCGGAATAGAAAAGCCCGGTGAGTGCCGGGCTTTTGGTGTGCTTGCTGAATAGCCGCCTATGTCAGCGTTTTCGTTCGGCTTTACTTATCCATGGGAGCCTCCGTTGGTTGGTGCGGACAATCCGCATCGGTAAGGACTGGCCGGAGCTGATCCCGGCATGGAATTGTTTAGGGGCTTGCGCGAGCTAGGGGGATGGTTACCCTTGTTCAGACCCGCCAATTTCCGGCCCTTGCTGCGCATCAGCCTGCGCATTCAGTCCTTACCGATGCAGACTCTTGCGAGCTGATCGGGTCGCTTTGTCGCCAGCGGCGCGACTACCGCCAATATGGGAATGCCGACATTCATCGGCCACCTGGCTTCAGGCTTACTCAAACAGTTGCGCGCCTGATCGGCGTTCGACCACCGATCGGTCTAGGAGGTAGGCCTCGACAGCTGACACAACTGCATACCGAACCTGCACGGCACTACGTTGATTTGTTGGCCCGGCAGGGCAATGTCGCTAGGCGTCGTGTATTTCGTCCATTTGGCGGAAATACGAATCAAGGACCGCGCCCTTGGTCAGCTCCAGCATCCCCACGATCAGCTCGACCGTTACGCCGGCTTCCTGGGCGCGATCCAGCGCGTCGTTCAATTCCTTGTGCAGCTTTGATGTTGCGTTATGCGTTGAGGCTGTCAGCCCCTTTTTGCCTAGCTCTGAAATATTCATCACTCGCCTCTCTGAGTTAGTTGACCGAACCGCCCAGGTGGTCAGCCTGCATAGCGCCGCGCTTCACTCCTGTGTCACGCGGGTGGCGCCCCGGATTTGTCGGACGGGGATTCTTTAGGCTGCTTAAGCCGAGTCATTTGCGGGGTATTTCTCGCCGCAAAGCATGCAATAGTTGCCGGTCAGGTTCATGGTTTGCTTCTTGGTCTTCATGTCGCCCTTCTTGTTAGGCGCCTGGTATTCGATGTTGATCGGCATGACGTTCTTCATTTTGATTCCGTCAGGCCCGCCAACGATGAAGGCGTAGCCGCCCAACTCAACACTCAGGCCGACCGCGCCGGCCGGGATCTGCTCCTTAATCTTGGCCATAAGACGTTTTTCGGTGTTGCTGCGGCAGTCGCACATATCACTCACCTCTCTTAGGATTTGTCGGGCGGGGTTTCGGTAGCCGGCGCCAGTAGCGCCAGAAGCTCTTCGTCGCTGGCGTCGGTCATGTCGTGCCAGTCGGCGTGGTGCCGACTTTCTGCCGGGGGTACCCAGCGTGAGACGGTTTTGTCGGGGCTGACGCAGAAGCGGTATCCCTTGTCTTTAAGGTGCATGTCGATTACCTCCCGGTTTGATTCCAAAACACCCGGTCGCCCAGGTGCTTCAGTAATTCGTCGGTACTGCTAAAGAACTTTGGTTCCAGTCGGTCACCGGTTAGGTGGCTGGGGTCAGGTTTCGCCCTGTCCGTGCTAGCCGGCGAGTCTCCGGCTTGTGTGTTGCGGGTTGCGCGGTGTGTTGCGCTTCCATGGGTGCAAATATGAACCATAAGTACAAATCCAGTCAAGAACCAAAAGTACATATTTTTCATGCGGGCGTAAAAAAGCCCCGCACGATGGCGAGGCTTTGCATGGAGTCAGTCTCTTTTGGCTGGTATCGTTCAGCTCAACAATTCAAACGGAGGTGATGCAATGCGGGCAATGCTGATGGCTGTCTTGTTCGCTCCCCTTATGGCGAGCGCGCAAATCTATAAATGCACAGGGTCGGACGGGAAGATCAATTTCACCGACTCCCCGTGCGGCGCAGAAACAAAAGCAGAGCAGCTCGAAAGCGCCCCTCCCCAAGGACTTGACAAGCTGTACATCGAAATTAAGGAGAAGCGAAAGGCTCACGCCAAGTGGTCAGCTGAGCACGATGCCCGGGAGGCGCAGCTAGCCGGGAGGGCGCGAGCTAAATATACGAGCCGCCGCATGCGTGAAGGCCTGCGCATCGGCATGACCGAGGGCGAAGTTGAGGCGATTCCCCATTGGCGCGGAGCTGAATCCAGGAACGTCACCGAGACAGTCTTCGGCGTGCGCGAGCAGCGCGTGTTCCGCGTTAGCGATGACAATGAGTACGAGCAGATGTACCTGTACTTCGATAACGGAGTGCTGACGACTATTCAGGACTAGGGCTAGGCAAGGGGTCGGGCGGGAGCCCGCGCTCCAGCGAGGCTCAGTCAGTAGGGGTCAGCGTCAGCGGTCAGGGCGGCCAGGAGCGGACGCCCATCTAGAAGATTGAGGCCGGCAATTTGGCGTCGATAACCAGCCCAACCATGGCCACCCCCTCATCGATCGGAATCACCGGGAAGGCCTGATTGAGAGGCTGCAAGTAGCCCATGCCGCCGTCGCGCAGGTACTGCTTAAAGGTCGTCTCGCCGGTATCCAGCAACTTAGCCACGTAGTACTTGCCGCTGACCAAGTCGAAGCCCTCCGGTCTGACCAGGATGCGCATGCCTGGGGTGAAGGTCGGCAGCATCGACGGCCCCTTGATCTCCAGCCAATAGCCGTGCGGCCCGGCGTTGTGGTCGGACATCAGCCACTCGTCCGCATCGCCCGGATTGAAGTTGTCGCATGACTCCTGCCATGCCCCGGCCGCCACCCAGCTTATCAATGGGTACTCCTTGACCTCTCTATGGGGCTGCTGCATCTCCACGACGTTGGCGTGGGAGATGCGCGCACCCATGTCGGCAGTGGTCTGGCCCTTCAGCATCTGCCCCCAGCCATATTCAAGCCACTCGCTGCGCACGCTCAGCGCCTCAGCGATAGCCAGCATGTTTGCTCGACCAGGCATCGCCTCCGCGTTGAGCCATTTGCTCGCCGCCTTAGCCGTTTTCCCGGTGATCTCCGATAGCCGCGCCCCCGCACCTCTATCGGGTATGCCGGAGGCTGCAAGGGCTTTTTTGAGGCGGACAACGAAGTCCGTGCGTATTTCTTCTGATTGAACCATCTGTTCATGGTTGCATGACCTTGCGTGTACTTTCAGTTCCGGCATAATATGTACCGTAAGTTCATGCAAACCAGGAGAGCAGCACCATGGGCGCGCTCAAAGAAGCAATCGAGAAGATCGGCGGCGTAACCGCAGCGGCGACAGTTTGCGGCGTAAGTCAGCGAGCCATTTACAAGTGGCTCACCACCAAATCCCTGCCTCGCACCGAATACACGGGCGAAACCAAATACGCGGAAAAGCTGGCGGAAGCATCAGGCGGCAAATTCACCGCTGAATGGCTGCTGCAAGAGTCCTCACCAGGAAAGATAGCTCAGGAGGCGGACGACACCCCAAAGGCAGCAGCGTAGCCGGGGAGACTGCGCCAGGTGGGCGGGAGAGGTTGAGCGATCTAGAGGCAATGGCCGAGCACATCAAGCTGCTGACCGAAGACCTGAGACGACTCATAGAGAAGGAAAAGAAGGACTGAATTTCAAGCACAAAAAAGCCGGTGGCTAGACCGGCTTCTTCACAACAAGGAACGGTACGGATGATAAACCAGCAGCCCGAAACGAGCAACACGCTACCCGCGCCACGCTTTGCGCTGAGCGAAAACGTAGCGCCGATTCACGCAGACACCCAGCTTGCCGCCATCCGCCACTGGCTGGAAGCAGGCAAATCAATCACCGCAGGGGAGGCCCTTAGCGCCTTCTCCTGCTTTCGCCTGGCCGCCCGTATCAATGAGCTGCGCAATCGCGGCCTGTCAGTCAGCAGCCGCCTGGTGCCGGTCGTGAATGCCGAGGGCAAGACTGTCCGCGTGGCTGAGTACAGCCTGGGGGGCGGCGAGTGAATTTTTATCCATTCCACCCGGGCGACTACATGCTCAGGACGGCGCACCTCGACCCGCTTGAAGACGTGGCCTATCGCCGCCTGATCGACCTGTACTACATCAACGAGCAGCGACTGGAGGGCACGCCAGAGCAGCTGGCGCGGGTTATTCGCATGAAGGCTCACGTCGAGGAAGTGGCGGCCGTCCTTGCTGAGTTTTTCGTCGCGTCCGACAACAGCTGGATGCACGGCCACTGCGAAGAGGTGATCGAGCAGTACCAGGTAAAAGCCAAGCTGGCGTCGGATAACGGCAAGCGAGGCGGGCGGCCGAAGAAGGCCGGCGCTAACCCAGAAACAACCCAACCCTTTGCAGAAAATAACCCAACCCTTAACCCACCCTTTCAATCCGCTAACCCAGAAAAAAGCGGACGTGAAGCTAACCAAGAACCAATAACCAATAACCAAATAGATCAAAAACCCTTGTCGCCAACTTCGTCGGCAACGGGGACTTCGAAGCCGCCCAAGTTCAACCCGCTCACCGCCAAGCCAGCCAACGTGTCTGCTGATGCGTGGGCTGACTGGTGCGCCCATCGCAAGAAATCCGGGATGACAGAAAAAGCCTGCGAGCTGATCGCCAAAAAGCTAGCCGGCCATCACGACCCTGACGCAGTCCTGCATCACTCGATTGAGAACGGCTGGACTCGATTACTCCCGGAGCACATCACGCATGAAAACGGCACACCAGCTCGCGCAACAGGTCGTCTCTCCGCAGTCGATCAAGTCAAGCAAGCCATTGCAGAACGAGAAGCCCGCTCAATCCGAGAAGTTGCCACAAACCCTAATCGACAAGCTCTGGCTGAAAATGACAGAGATGTACGGGCACCGCTGGACGGCGAGTTTCGGCATGTCGGCTGATCACTCTCACGCCTGGGCGTCGGTGCTTGGCGGGATCACTGGCCAGCAGATCGCTGTAGGGCTGAATGCGCTAGTGATCAGTGCCGAGAAGTGGCCGCCGACTGCGCCGGAGTTCCGCGGGCTGTGCATCGCCGCGCCAACCGCCGAAAGCCTCGGCCTGCCCACCGAAGACCAGGCCTACGCCGAAGCCTGCCGCAAGTCGCACCCATCCGCAGCGGGCGCCAAGTGGTCGCATGAGGCGGTGTATCACGCGGCCACCGAAACCGGCTTTTTCAACCTGACCGCCCTGCCGATGGACGCCAGCCGGAAGCTGTTCTGCCGCAACTACGCCATCACCGTGCGGCTGCTGATCGAAGGCAAGCCGCTGAAGGCGATGCCGCTGGCCCTGCCGGAGAAGGTCGACGGTCGAGTCACTGAAGAGGGCGCGAAAGCCGGATTGAGCGCGCTGCGCAAAGCCCTTGCCAAGCCATCAACCGCCGAGCTTCCACCCCACCTCGCCCATCTGCAGAAGGACAGCAGTCATGCATAACCAATCCGACAACCTCGACGTCGCAACCGAATACACCCAGGCCGTGACTGACGCGATAGTCGCCAAGCATGCCCAGGCGATGCGTGAGGCCGAATCTCGCCCCAGCCTGACCGAGTGCCAGGAGTGTGACGAATCAATCCCGGAGGCACGCCAGCGGGCCGTTAAAGGGGTGCAGCTGTGCGTGCCGTGCGCAGAGTTGGCAGCGTTACGCCTGAGCGGGGTGCCGCGCCGTGGATAACTCGAAGCTGAAGGCGTTGCTTGAGAACGAAATCAAGCTCTACGAAGACGACGGCATCAATGGGTGGGCCGAGGCAGACCGGGAGCTGTGCGAGTACCTGGGCGACGAAGGCTTCAGCAAGACCATCCTGGCCCTGATCGCCGAGAACGAGCGGCTTGGGCGGTTTGAGAATGCCTACACCGAGTGGAGTGACAAAACCGAATGGGTGCAGGCGTCGGCAGAGCCTCGCGACCTCGGAAAGCACCGAGCTGACGTGCTTAAGGCGCGAATTGACCAACTCCGCGCCCAGCGCGACCTGCTGCTTGAGGCTGCCGTACTGGATGCAGAAAGCATCGACACGATCAGGGCCGAGTGCGAGGCGCTGCGCAAGGACGGTCCAAGACTGGCGTTCCTGATGCAGGACATTGATGGGTTCATGTCAGGGTCGCTAGATCGCTACGACCACACCGCGAGCGTGATGGCTGAGCGTGAAAACATGGCAGAGCCAACGCCCGCCGATGAACTGGAAGGGTTCCGTCGCTGTATTGACGGCGCCATGACCAAGGAGGGCCAGGCCAATGGCTGAGCGCAAACCCAAGCCGATGCCGGTCTACCTGGTGCTTCGCCGCCTGATCGACCCCGCGACCGGCAAAGAGGTGGCCGCCTTCGTCGCCGCCTCGGATGCCGATCGATCACTGCTCCGTGAGCGCGATTACAAGCTCAACGCGAAGATCCGCGCCGAACTGAAGCAACCGCGCAACCCGCGCTTCAACGGCCTGGTGCATGGCCTGGGCCGGGTGCTGACGCAGAACATCGACCGATTCAGCGGCAAGCAGTCGCATGAGGCGATCAAGGCGCTGCAACTGGAGTCGGGCGTGTACTGCGATCAGGAGGCGTTCGATATTCCAGGGCTGGGCAAGCTGACCCGCCAGACCCCGAAAAGCCTCAGCTATGACTCGATGGGTGAGGAGGTCTTTCAAGACTTCTGGCGGCAGTGCTGCGCGTACCTGGTGGCGACCGACTGGCCGTCACTGACCGAAGAGCGATTGACCGAAATGGCCGAATTTGAAGCGTTTAAGGAGGCGGCATGAAGCGATTTTTCAACGGCCTGATCTGCCTGTTGCGCGGCTGCCGCCTGGAGCCAGTGACCAAAACCCGCGTGCGCCTGGGCGACGAATGCCTGGCCCTGCATGTCTGCGCCCGCTGCGGTGTCAGCCACTACACAAGCGAGGCCGCACAATGATCTGGCAGCAGATGAGCCAGTACCGCATCGAGTCGCCCGAGGGCTACATCATCAGTAAATCCAAGTACGCCGAAGAGCACATCTACGTGGCCCGGGCGCCGAAAGCCGTCGGCTATCTGTACTCAGGCAAGGACGGCAAGGCGGCAAAGGCGGCATGTGACAAGCATCTGCAGGGGGTGGCGGCATGAGCCTCCCCACCAAGCAACCCAAGCCAAAGACCTGCAAAAACCCAGCCTGCGCCGGCAAGTTCATCCCGCAACGCCTCGGCCAGGCGGTATGCGGTCCGCGGTGCGCCATAGTCGAGGCCAAGCAGCCGGCAAACCAGAAGAAGGCGCGCGTTGCCATCGAGCAGCGCGAGCGGCGTGAAGTCAAGGCGCGCAAGGAGGCACTGAAAACCCACGGCGATTATGTGGGGGAGGCTACCAGCGCAGTGCAGGCATATCGCAGGGTTTACGAGCTATCAATCGGCAGTGGGTGCATGAGCTGCGGCAAGACCCAGGCCCAGGTGCAAGCAGATCAGGGATGGAAAACGGGCGGCGCCTGGGATGGCGGCCACTTCCTCGGCAAGGGCGCACGGCCCGAGCTGCGCCTGGTCGAGCAAAACATCTGGCTGCAATGCAAGGGCTGCAACGGCGGTTCAGCCAAGTACGCGCGCAAGGGTGAGTCAGTGGCCAACGGCTTCCGCGCAGGTCTGATCGAGCGAATCGGCCTGGAGGCTGTCGAGGCGCTGGAAGCTGACCACATGCCGCGCAAGCCCGCCACCGAAGAGCTGAAGACCATTACGGCCGAGTACCGCGCCAAGCTGCGCGAGCTGAAGAAGGTGACGGCATGACGCCAGAACTGCAGGCCGTAATGGTCTTCGTTTCCGCATTTGCTCAGGTATTCCTGTTGGGACTGAACAGCAAGCTACTGCGCGACGACAAGATCGCACCGGGCTTCGTGGTCAGCTGGATGATCACCTTGGCGCAGTTCGCCTACATATGGGCCGTGGCCCACGCGAGCATCGATACCGCGCCGTTCCTGGTCATTTCCGGCCTTGGCGGGTCACTTGGGATCACCGCTGCGCAGTATTTCTACCGCTGGTACGACCGCAAATTTCATCGAAAAGGGGAACAGGCATGACCGATACGAAGCCATCCAACCCGAAGGATCTCGTAGGCAGCGGAAAATTGCCCATCCACCTCTGGCCAGCGACCGCGACCGCGCTGGGCAGCCTGGGCCTGCTCGACGGCATGATGAAATACGGGCGGTCGAACTTCAGGGCAGTCGGGGTGCGTGCCTCTATCTACTTCGACGCCGCGAATCGCCACCTGAATGCCTGGTTCGAGGGGGAGAACGCCGACCCGGATAGCGGCCTGCCGCACCTGGCTCATGCTCTGGCCTGCCTGGCCATCATTGTCGACGCCGAGGCGGCCGGCAAGCTCACCGACGACCGCATGCACCCCGGCGGATACCGCAAGCTGCTCACCGAGCTGACGCCGCACGTGGCACGCCTGAAGGACATGCACGCCGGCAAGTCGCCCAAGCATTACACCATCGACACGAAAGCAGAGGGGAACGCCTGATGGTTGCGCGCAAACACGATGACGAAGCGATAAAGCAGGCCCTTATTGGGCGCACGGTGACCGAGGCGGCCGAAATGCTCGGCCTGCACGAGCGCAACCTGTATGTGCACAAGGCGCGACTGGCCCGCCAGGGCTGGAGCCCTGAGCACGATATGTCGCATGCGGTACCGGACGGCTTCCACCTCAAGGGTACGTCGACGCTGTACAAGGACGGCGCCCCGGTCATGCAGTGGGTCAAGTCGAGCATTGACCACGAACGCCAGCGCGAGTTGTTCCAGCAGGCCGCCTGGGCGATGGCCGCGGCCCTGCCGCAAGTTGGCCCGGCAGCCGGCCCGGACATCACCCTGCCGCACCTCATGGCGGTCTACCCGATCGGTGACGCCCACATCGGCATGCGCGCATGGGGCGAAGAAACCCAGGGCGAGAGCTGGGACATGACCGAGGCGGTGCGCGTGCAGTGCGGGGCGATGGCGGCATTGGTCGAACTGGCTCCTGCTGCCGACCAGGCGGTGATCATCAACCTCGGCGACTGGCTGCACGCCGACAACATGGAAGGCATGACCAGTCGCTCGGGTCACGTCATGGACCTGGATGGCCGTTACGCCAAGATGATCGACGTCGGCATGATGGTGATGCGCCAGTGCATCACCTCGGCGCTGCGCAAGCACAAGACCGTGCGGGTGATCAACGTAGTCGGCAATCACGACGACACCGGGGCGCTATGGATGAGTGTGGCCCTGCGGCACACCTACGAAAACGAGCCGCGCGTACTGATCGACAAGTCGCCGGCCGCCTTCCACTACATCGAGCACGGCAAGGTGCTGATCGGCACGCACCACGGGCACACCTGCAAGGCTGAGCGCCTGCCTGGCGTAATGGCGGCCGACCAAGCGCAGGCGTGGGGGCGCACCGAGCACCGCTACTGGTATCTCGGCCACGTGCATCACCAGAGCGTCAAGGAATACGCTGGGGTCACGGTGGAGAGCTTCAACACCCTGACCGCCAAAGACGCCTATGCAGCGTTCGGCGGCTATCGGGCGCGGCAGAACATGAAATGCATTGTCCTGCATGGCGAGCACGGGGAAGTCGCACGGCACACCGTCAGTCCGAACATGCTGAGCAGCATCTGAATCACCTGGGGAGGGAAGGCCATGCAACAGCTCGACACTGAGTACATGCTGCAAGAGTGGGGTATTTGGCTGCGCGTACAGGCTGGCGTGCCGGGGTACGTCTCGCCAACTAGAGCACTGATGCGCGACAACGTGCAGGTCGAAAGAAGTCCAGACCCATGCATTACCGACGAACTGGCACTGCTGATCGATGGCAAGGTGTGTCGCCTTTACACTAGATATGAGGACGCGGGCATAGCGCTGTGGAACTACTACCGCCACCAGGGCATGAGTTACCGCCGCCTCGGCCTGCTAATGACCAAGGAGCTCGGCAAGACGATCACCCATGTACGGGCTCAGGAGCTGGTAATGATCGGGTCGGCATGGATCGACGCCGCGGTGTGCCATTACGAGGAAGCGGCGTAACTGTTCAAATATCCACGCTGGATATATTGACAGTGGATTACACGCGCTGTACCTTTATCCCCATCTTGCGGTTTTACCGCTTCAAAGCCCCAGCCTAACCGCCGGGGCTTTTTCGTTTCTACTCCGCCGCCTCCCTGGCTGCTCCTTGGCCGCTCACACCGGCCTTTTTTATTCCTGAATATCGGCACCCGCGCCCACCTCTTTGCTCCGAGCGGATGGTGGTGCAGTGCGGTGCCGGTTCTAACTGCTGGAGATGCGCATGAGTCAGGCCGCCCACGATACGCTGGTCGAAGCCGCCAAGGCTGCCCCAGCCGTGGGCGTTGCGCTCACTGGTGCGACTGGCGCGATCGACTGGTCGACCGTCTCCTACATGATCGTGTCGCTGTACACCGTGCTGCAGATCGTTCTGCTGCTGCCTAAGTACCGGGGCTGGCTGCAGTCATGGCGCAAGACGCCGTGAAGATGATCCCCGAGGCCAGGCAGTGGTATCGGCTCTGGTCGGTGCGCCTGGCTGTGCTGAGTGCTGCGCTGTCTGCATGCGAGGCACTGATTCCGATCTGGCAACCGCATATGCCGGGCGGTGTGTTCGCTGCCCTGGCTACCGTGGTCGGTGTTGCGGCAGCGGTGGCACGCACCGTCAAGCAAGAGAGCCTGCGAGGTGAGGTATGAGCTGGCTAATCCCCTGCACCCTGTTCGCCCTGGCCTATCTGGCCTGGCGCTGGTCGTGGACTGCTGACCTGTGGATGCATGCAGTCGGCCGATTCGTGCTGGCCTGCTCATTGCTGAGCTGGGCGGTGGTGGCTGCGGTAGTGGCGCTGGTGGCGGGGTGACCTCACGGTCAAGCCCATACGGCCAGCGCTGGAAGAATGCGCGCGTGCAGTTCCTCACGGTCAACTACCGCTGCGTGATGTGCCTGGCCAGTGGGGTGAGCACATGGCTCAGCCCTGATAGCCCCAACGCCATCGTTGACCACAAGACCCCGCACAAGCTCAAGGCCGCGATTGATAGTGGCGACCCTGTGCGTATCACTGAAGCGCAGCGCCTGTTCTGGGATCGGAAGAACTGGCAGGCGCTCTGTAAGCGCTGTCACGACTCGACCAAGCAGAGGCTGGAGAAGTCCGGCGAGTTCGGGTGCGACGCATCAGGAGTACCACTCAGCGGCGCCCACCATTGGCGCTGACAGGGGGAGGGGGAGGGCAAAAGTCCAGGAAATCCACTTCTCGAACGACGGGGGGTGCCAATCTTTCACTAATCGCAACAATTTAGGTAAACGCCATGGCCGAGCGCGGACGCAGATCTGTCGCCTCGCTGGCCGTTGCTACGCCTGTCGGAATCGACTCCAGGCTGTCGCCGCCATCGACATTGACGGCGGCACAAAAGGCCGAATGGGTCTGTGTCGTTAACTCCAGGCCCGCCGAATGGTTCGGCCCCGAGAACGCCGCGATGCTGGTTCAGTATTGCCGGCACAAGATCCAGGCCGACCTGATCGCCCAGCAGCTTGAGGCTTTTGACCCTGGCTGGCTGGCTGATGATGACGGGCTGAAAAGATTCGACAAGCTCGGCGCCATGCTTGAGCGCGAGACGCGAACCATCAACGCGCTGATGCGCTCCATGCGACTGACGCAGCAAAGTCTATACAACGCCAAGAGCGCTAGCACAGCGAGCCAGGGCGGTAAGGGGCGTAAACCATGGCAGCTCGAAAACGAGTAAGCCGAGGCGAGCGCAACACCCGATGGATCGAGCACCACTGCTGCATACCCGAAGGCAAGATGGTCGGCCAGCGCGTCAAGCTGACCAAGCACCAGCGGCGCTGGATCAAGCGGATCTACGACAGCCCTACCCGCACGTTCATCCTGTCGATGGCACGCAAGAACGCCAAGACCGCACTGAGCGCCTTTATCGTGCTGCTTCACTTGTGTGGCCCCGAGGCGCGACCCAACTCGCAGCTGTACAGCGCGGCGCAGTCACGCGACCAGGCGGCCATCCTGTTCGAGCTGGCCGCCAAGGTGGTGCGGATGAGCCCCGACCTGTCGCAGTATGTGAACATCCGCGACACGGCAAAAGAGCTGCTCTGCGGTGAGCTGGGCACCTTCTTTAAGGCGCTCAGCGCTGACGCCGCCACCAAGTTCGGCCTGTCGCCGGCCCTGGTGATCCACGACGAATTAGGCCAAGTCATTGGTCCGCGCTCGCAGTTGTTTGAGGCGCTTGAGACGGCCAGCGCTGCACAGGAAAACCCGCTCTCGATCATCATCAGCACCCAGGCGCCGACTGACGCTGACCTGCTGAGCTTGCTGATTGACGACGCGCTGACCGGAGCAGATCCACGCAACAAGGTCGAGCTGTGCAGCGCGCCGCTCGACCTTGACCCGTTCAGCCTAAAGGCCATCAAAGCTGCAAACCCGCACTTTGAAGACTTCATGAACAAAGAGGAAGTGCTGCGCCAGGCCTCAGACGCTAAGCGCCTGCCGAGCCGGGAGCCGGCATTTCGCAACTTGATTTTGAACCAGCGCGTCGAGGCCCGCAGCCCGTTTATCAGTCGCTCGATCTGGCAGGAAAACGGCGCAGCGCCTGACGCGCTGGAAGGCAAAGCCCTGTACGGCGGCCTCGACCTGTCGGCGGTCAGCGACTTGACCGCGCTGGTGATGGTCAGCGAGGACGGCGACGTCGACTCGACTTTCTGGCTGCCCGAGGAAGGGCTGGCCGAGAAGTCGCGCAACGACCGGGTGCCGTATGACCAGTGGGCGCGCGATGGCTACCTGCAGGCCTGCCCCGGCCGCGCCATTGAATACGAGTTTGTCGCCGCTCACTTGCGCGAACTGTTCGACCGTTACGACGTGCGCTTGCTTAACTTCGACCGCTACAACATGCGCTTCCTCAAGCCGTGGCTAGAGCGCGCTGGCTTCAGCCCGGAAGAGCTGGAGCGGTTCAAGGAGTTCGGCCAGGGATTTGTCAGTATGTCGCCGGCGCTGCGTGAACTGGAAACCCGGCTACTTGGCAACAAGCTGCGCCACGGCATGCACCCGGTTCTGACCATGTGCGCGGCTAACGCGGTCGCGGTCAATGACCCGGCGGGCGGGCGCAAATTTACCAAGGCGAAAACCACCGGCCGCATCGACGGCATGGTGGCGCTTGCGATGGCCGTATCTGCCGCCAGTGGCGAGCAGGTCGAGCCAACCAATAACGACATATTTATGGTGCTCTGATGCTAGGTTTTGGAAAATCCAAAAAGCTGGAGCAAGACCTCGCCGCGCTCCGTGAAGAGCTGGCGGCGGTAAAAAGCCAGAGCATGACCGGCGACCAGCTATCGGACTTTTTCGGCGCCTCACGGCCATCTGCCGGCGTAGCGGTGACCACGGAAACCGCCAAACGTAGCGCGGCTGTATATGCCTGCTGTCGCCTGATTGCCGGCGCCGTGTCACTGCTGCCGCTGCCGATCTATGAGCGCACCGCTACGGGTGGGCGCAAGAAGGCCGATCATGACCTGTGGTGGCTGCTCAACGAGTCGCCCCATCAAACGCTGACCGCCTGCTCGTTTTGGGAATGGATGGTCTCGTCCATGCTGATGCGCGGCGACGGCCTGGCGCAGATCATTCGCGACCGCAACGGCCGGCCGCTTGGCTTGATGCCGCTGCCGCGCGAGTGCGTGCAGATTGAGAGCCGTGACGGCCAGCTGGTTTACTATGTCAGCGATGCAAAAAGCCAGTACGGCCTGTTTGCCGATGACGTGCTGCACTTCGCCGGCTACGGCTTCAACGGCGTACAAGGCGAGTCAGTGATCCGCTACGCCGCGCGCCAGGCTGTCAGTACCGCCCTGGCCGCCGACGAGTTCAGTGGCGAGTTCTTCGCCAACGGCGCAACGCCCTCGGTAGTCATTACCTACCCGGAAGGCGTGGCCCCGACTGCCGACCAGCAAGACCACCTGCGCAGCCAGTTCGACGAGAAGCACACCGGCAGCGGCAAGCGGCACAAACCCCTGCTGCTGGTCAACGGCGGCAAGGTCGAGCCGGTCAGCCTGACCGCGGGTGATGCCCAGCTGCTGGAGACCCGCAAGTTCCAGGTGATTGAGATCGCCCGCGCCTTCGGGGTGCCGCCGCACATGGTTGGCGAGACTTCGGCCTCTACCAGCTGGGGCAGCGGCATCGAGCAAATGTCCATTGGCTTCGTGCGCTACACCCTCGGGCCACACCTGCGCCGCATAGAGCAGGAGCTTAACCGCAAGTTATGGCCGCGATCGATGCGCTACTTCGTCGAGTTCAACCGTGACGGCCTGCTGGCTGGCGACTCCAAGACCGAAGCCGAAGTGCTCGGCAAGTCGCTGGGCGGTCCAGGCACGCAGGGCTGGATGACCGTTAACGAAGTGCGCCGACTCAAGAACCTGCCCCCTGTTGAGGGCGGCGACTCCATCCAATTCACTAGCGAGGCGCCGGCAGATGAAACTGTTGCAGCTGATCCAGAGCAACCTGCAGAGCAAGCGTGAAACCCGCATCGAGCAATCGGGGCGTGAGGCCACGGTGTACCTCTACGACATTATCGGCGAAGACTGGTTCGGCGGTGTTGCCGCCAAGGACTTCGTGCCGACCCTGAACGCCATGGACGTGGACACCATCCACCTGCGCATCAATAGCCCGGGCGGTGACGTGTTCGATGGTCGCGCCATGGCCAACGCCCTGCGCAATCACAAGGCCCGCGTGGTCGCCCACATCGACGGCCAGGCCGCCAGTGCCGCGACCTATGTCGCCCTGGCGGCGGATGAAGTGGAAATCGCCGAGGGCGGTTTCTTCATGATCCACAACGCCTGGACCATGGCCATGGGCAACGCTGACGACTTCGACAAGTCGTCAGCGTTGCTGCGCAAGATCGACGCCAGCATTGTGGCCGACTACCAACGCAAGACCGGCAAGGACGCCGAGCAGATCGCCCAGTGGATGCAGGACACCACCTGGTTTACCGCCGAGGACGCCCTGGCCAATGGCTTCGTTGACCGCATCAGCCAAGGTCAGAAGGCCGCCAGGAACCACTGGAACCTGGCCGCCTACGACAACGCCCCGGCCGCACTGACCGCTGCCGCAGAACCCGAGCCCGAGATTGACCGCGCCGCCCTGGAGCGCCGGTTATCTCTGCTGGAACGAATCGCGCCATAGGCCTCGCGCCTCGCGACCCACAACCCGCATTTAGCGGGTTTTTTTATGCATGAGGAAAAAGACCCATGAGTATTCAAGCACTGCGCGAGCGCCGCAATGGTATGGCCATCGAGGCGCGCAAGCTGCTGGACGACACCAAGGACAAGGCCTGGAGCACCGAGAACCAGACCCAGTACGACAGCCTGACCGGCCAGATCAACGACCTCGACGCCCGCGTTGATCGCGAGCAGAAGCTGATTGACCTGGCGGCCGAAGAGCGCCATCAGAACCGCGATCCGGTCGGCGGCAAGCGTCAGACCGAAGACCTGCTGGCTGACATCGGCATCTTTGACACCTGGATGCGTCGCGGTGACCGCGGCTTCAATGCCGAGCAGGCGCAGAAGTTCCACAACACCATGAGCACCACCACTGGCGCCGAGGGTGGTTTCAGTGTGCCGGCTGAAGTCTCCAGCCGCCTGATCGCCTCGCTGAAAGCCTTCGGCGGCATGCGTGCAGTGGCCGAGCTGCTGACTACTGCCAATGGCGTGGCGCTGAGCTTCCCATCCAGCGACGGCACCACTGAGGTCGGCGAGATTCTGGCCGAGAACGCCCAGGCAACCGGCAGCGATCCGACCTTCGGCACCGTTGGCTTGAACGTGTTCAAGTACAGCTCCAAGATCATCACCGTGCCGATTGAGTTGCTGCAAGACAGCACCATCGATATCGAGGCCTTCGTCCGCGCGCGCATCATCGAGCGCATCGGCCGCATCACCAACCAACACTTCACCACTGGCACCGGCTCCGGCCAGCCGTTCGGCATCGTCACCCGCTCGGCGGCGGGCAAGGTCGGCACCACTGGCCAGACTACCAGCGTCATCTTTGACGACCTGGTCGACCTGCTGGAGTCGGTGGATGACGCCTATCAGGCCGGCAATTGCCGCTTCATGTTCCCGCAGTCGGTGCGCAAGGTCATGCGCAAGCTGAAGGACACTGCCGGCCGTCCAATCTGGACGCCTGGATATGAGGCTGGCATCACTGCGGGCGCCCCGGATCTGCTGCTGGGCAAGTCGGTGGTGATCAACAACGACATGCCGGCGCCGGCCGCCAACGCCAAGTCGATCGTCTACGGCGACCTGTCCAAGTACATCATCCGCGATGCTATGGCGGTGAACCTGATGCGCTTCGATGACTCGGTCTACGCCTCCAAGGGCCAGGTCGGCTTCCTCGCGTTCATGCGCTCGGGCGGCAACCTGGTGGACACTGCTGCGGTCAAGCACTACCAGCACTCCGCGACCTAAGTCAGACGGGCGGGCTCCGGCCCGCCCTTTCTCAAGGAGGCCTTATGGCTGCCAAGAAAGACCGCACGCAGGTCCGGGTACTGGCTGATGCGCTGATCGATGGCGTGAGCTATCGCAGCAATCAGCGGGTGACGTTTCCCGCCGACCTCGCGCAACAACTCAAGGACGCCGGCCTGGTGGATGACCACAAGGACGCACTGGCCTACTGCGCCACGCTCGGCGCTGCTGCTATCGATCACACGGGGGCTTGAGCATGGGGCTGCAATTGATCACTGGGCCGGCGACTTTGCCGGTGGATATCGTGCTGGCGCGGGATCACCTGCGCATCGATGGCGAAGAGCAGGACGCCGCCATCACCCAGCTGATCAAGGTGGCCACCGCTCACGCCCAGCAACTGACCGGCCGCGCCCTGATCACTCAGCGCTGGCGCCTGGTTCTCGATGGTTTTCCCCGTCACGCGCTGCGCCTACCGCTGCCGCCCCTGCAAAGCGTGGAAAGCATCACCTATTTAGACGTGGACGGCGCCGAGCAGACGCTTGATCCGGCCGTCTACAGCGTCAACCCGACCGGCCTGGTGGGGCAGATTACCCCGGCCTATGGCCAGGCGTGGCCCGCTACCCGCGCCGAAGCCATGGCCGTGGCGGTGGAGTTCACCTGCGGCTATACCGCCGTGCCGGATGATATTCAGGCGGCAATGCTGTTGCTGATCGGCAGCCTCGACCAGTACCACGAAGATGTGATCACCGGCACCATCGCCACTCAGTTACCTTATGGTGCGCGCGTGCTGCTGTCGCCCTACGTTATCCCGAGCCAGCCATGAGGCTCGGCAACCTCAACCAGCGCGCCGAGATCCTGAGCCAGGCCGCCGACCTGTCGGTGGTCGAGCACGGTGCGCGCTGGGTCGGCATTCGCGCCAAGGAAGCCGGCGACGTGCCTGCCGCTGCTGGCCTGCGCACTCGCGCAATGATCGAGGTGCGCGCCCGCTTCAGCGATCTACTGACGGCTGGCCGCTACCTACGCAATGGCTCACGCCTGCTGCACATCACCAGCGCCCGCGACCCGATGGGCGACCGCGCCGAGCTGGTGTTGAGTTGTGACGAGCTGGTCGGTGAGGTTGCCGAGTACCGCCCCGACGGCGGCGCGCCTGTTGCCTGCCGCGTACACCTGACCCAGCAGGCGCCCTACCTGGACGACCTGGGCCAGGTCACTGACTACCGCACCAAGGCCGAAGCGGCCTTGATCGAAGTCGGCCGCCCGCAGGTCGATGATCAGCTGATGGTCGGCGCGCAGCTGTACAGCGTCACCGCCTACGCCGACGAGTCGGATGATGGCGTGGTGCGCGGCCTGTGGCTGGCGGCGATCTGATGCAAGTCAATGTGCAGTTCAAGGGCCTGGAGCTGGCCAAGGCGCGACTGGCTGAGCTTGGCCGCACGGTCGAGCCGGTATTGCGTGGCGCCCTGAACACCACGGCAACCAAGGCGCGCAGCGACCGTTACATTAAACCGTTACGTGGAACGATCAAGGGCGCCAGGGTGCGCCGGGCAATGAAGGTCAAGCGGGCCGGCAAGCGCCGCAGCGATGCACGGGTGATCCCGTCCAGCTCGGGCATCCCGGTACTGGAGTACGCCGGCTGGGGCTTCGATCCCATCGACGCAACCCGCGCGCGGGTATGGGTGCGCTCGCCCAGCGGCAAGAAGATCGCCGCGGGCTTCGTCAACCCGTCGTCAGCCAAGAAGCAGCCGCTCTCTACCCGCAGCAGCAAGACCGCCGCCAGAGGCAAAACCTACACCTACAAGCGCGCGCTCGGCGCCGCCAGCGGCCCAAGCGCCGCCTACTGGTTCAAGCAGCTAAGCGGCAACGACACCATCCGCTGGGTGAATGTTTTCCTCCGGCAAGAATTTGAAAAGCGCATGCGCAAAGAGGTCGCCAAGGGCATCCGATGACCAGAGCAACCGAGCTGTCTGCCGCCATCAGGGCGCGCCTGGAGCAGATAAGTCCAGAGAACGGCTACCACACTGACCTAAAGGCAGTGCTGGAGTTCCGCCCCGCTAAGGACTCCCAGCCTGCCCCGTTCGCGCTGCTGCGCTGGGTGGAGGACCGTACCGATAGCCGCCGCCTGCGCGATGCCTTGCGCTCGCGAGACTACATCGTTCGCGGCGTATTCAGCCGCACCGCGACCCTTGCCGACCTGGAGCGCTTCCATTACGACGTGCTGCGCTCTCTAGGGTGGGGTGGTGGTGTGTTTGACCGGCCGTTGCCGGGCGATGTCCTTAGCGACAGCGCGGAGATTGAAGAGGCAGAGGATGGCAGCGGCCATCGCGTAATCACCATCACCCTTGAAGCCCGGTACGCCGAGCCATACGCATAACCTGGGCGCAGCCCATAGGAGACACCATGAGCGACCTTTACACCCAGTTGAACTATGGCCAAGTTTACATCGTGCCGTATGGCTCAAGCCTGTCGGCGTACCCGTTAGGGCCGATGGATAACGTGAGTATGAGCTCAGAGCTTGACGAGATCACTCGGAAAGACCCGCGCACCCTCAGTAACTCGGAACTGGACGGCGTCAGTCGTCCGTCTGGCGGCACGCTGACCGGCGACCTGCTGGAGCTGCCGCCCGAGACGCTTACCGCGCTGCTGGCTGGCACGCGAACCGAGGTGCCAACCGGCACCAATACCGACGAAGTGCGTACGGCGATGCCGGGCCGAACGTCCATGACTGCCCGCCTGCCGCTGGCGATCACCTCGATCAAGAGCAGCGACGACCTCACCACCTACGTGGCTGGTACCGACTACGTGAAGATGGCGGGCGGGGTGCGCTGGCTGGCTGGCGGCCAACTGGCTACCGATGTCGCCGCCGCGACCGCTGACGCGGATGGGCACAAGAGCGTGCCGGTAAAAATCACCTACACCTTCCCTAAGTCCAGCTTGATTGAGGCGTTCAAGAAAGGCCGCCAGTTCTACAAGGTGTTCGTCAACACCGTGAACGAGGCTGGCCAACTCAATGGCCGCCGCGTTACTTTCCACCGCGCGCGGATGGCGCTGACTGGTGACTTGCCGCTGATCAACCGTGACAGCTTCGCCGAGATCGGCGTCACCTTCACTCTATCCGAAGACCCTGACCGCTTCGGCATGGATGAGTCGGCGCTGATGACGTGGGAAGAAGAGATCATCGAATAACCCGGTGATACACTCCCTCCTTATCACTAGGGAGGGAGTCCACATGCGGAAATTAATCATGGTTCTGGCTGCTGCTGTACTGGCCAGCCAGGCGCACGCGGCGTCGGTTATGAAGTGCGTGGACGCGGCCGGCAAGGTCACGTTCGTGCAAAACGCTAACTGTCCGCGCGGCAATACACTGAGCGACATGGTAAGCGCGCACAACGCCGCGCCATCCGGCAGTTCCGCATCGTCCCGGATGGCAGCCCCAAGCAAGCCAAGGGCGCAGAGATCCAAGGGTCAGTCGTTTGTTGTGGTCGGTGAGCAGCCTGCGCCTGTAGCGGCGGCCCCAGCGCCTGTTGCTGACACTGCGCCTCGCGGCGTTGCGCCAAGGCCGAACAATCAGCCGTGCATCAAGATTGTCGAGCGAATTGTGACTAGCTCGCAAAAGCGCAAGGATGGCGGCTTTTCAAGTCGCGCGAGGATGGTAAAAATCCCCGTCGCCTGCTGAAACAGCTGCCCGCACACAAGCCCGCTTCGGCGGGTTTTTTATTACCTGGAGATTGGCATGTCCGAATTGCAGATCCTGTTCCCTGAGCCGGTGACGGTCGGGGTAATGGGCCGTGCCGTGCAGATTCTGCCGGTCAAGCTGCGCCACTTTGAGCGCTACGGCAAAGCCGCCAGCGCCCTGGTGGAGCTGTTCGCCACGGCCAGCGTGCAACAGATCAACCGCTACGCCGCAACGCACAGCAAAGAGCTGCGCGGCCTGCTGCGCGTGACCACCAGCCTTAACCGCTGGCAGCTGTGGCGCCTGCCGTCGACGGTGGCCGTGCAACTGCTCGCCGAGGTGGTGCGAGTGAACTCTGGTTTTTTCGGCGAAGCCCTGCCGGCAATGGTAAGGGCGCTGAGTGGGGAACTGTCGTCCAGCGACTGATTGGCGCCGGGCACTCTGTGGGGGCTGTGCGCGACTACAGCCTGGCGCAGATCGAAACCTATCTGTCCGCCATTGACCAAGAAGACCGCGCCCGCAACCGTCTTGCAATGATCGTCGCCCGTGCCGCCCAGGCCGAAGGCAAGCAATTCAGCAAAATATTGAAGGAGTTCAGCTAATGGCCAGCAAAGTCACCACACAGCTGGTCATCGACGGCAAGAACAACTCGAAGGCTGCGTTCAACGAGGTCAACAAGCAGCTCGACAGCATGAACACCAAGATCGAGTCGGCAGGGGTCGCGCTGAAAGGCTTGATCAGTGTCGCGGTGCTGCAGCGCGCGGCGGCCGAGTACGCCAACCTGGCCGACCAGGGCAAGCTGATCGAAACTCGACTCAAGCTGGCGACAAAATCACAGGAAGAGTTCAACAGGGCTGCTACCGAGGTTCGCCGGATCGCCAACGAGAACGGCGCCGCATTAACCCCCGTTGTTCAGCTGTATTCCCGCCTGGCGCCAGTCATGCGCGAGGCTGGACGCAGCCAGGAGGACATTCTCAAGGTGACCGAGGCGGTTTCAAAATCCCTGCGTATCTCCGGGGCGTCAACCGCAGAAGCCACCAGTACGCTGATTCAGTTCTCGCAGGCTATGGGCTCCGGCGTGTTGCGTGGTGAAGAGTTCAACGCCTTGGCCGAGAACTCGCCGCGACTACTGCAGGCGCTGGCGGACAGCCTGGGCGTGCCAACTGGCGCGCTGCGCGACATGGCCAAAGCGGGCGAGCTCACCTCGGACGTGCTGGCCAATGCGCTGATTGAGCAGCTGCCCAAGCTGGCCAAGGAGGCCGAGGCGTTCGGCGACACCTTCGGCACGGCCAGCCAGCGCCTACAGAATGCTGCGCTGGATCTGGTCGGCGCATTCGACAAGCTGACCGGCACGTCGGAGCGAGCAACCAAGGCAATGGTGAGCGCCGCCGAGGCCATCAGCGGCTTGGCGGCGAACGACAAGCCGCTGCAGAACACGCTGAAATTGCTAGAGGAAGTCGCCGCGCTCACCCCTCTCGTCGGCCTGTATAAGGTCATCACTGACCCGCTCAAAGAGTCGCTAAAGCAAGGTAGGGAGGGCGCAGAGCAGGAGAAGTCCCAGCACGAATACCGCGAGGGTTTATTCGCCCTGCACGCAAAAGAAATGCAAGTGCTTCGCGCCAGGGATGTTGCCGACCTGAAGTCGTCCCAGGAGGAAATGGCCAAGGCCGCAAAGAAAGGAACTGCCGCCCTAGTCTCTGCCGAGAAAAAAGCCAACAGCGAACTCAAGAAGATCCGCGACGAGCGGCTGGACATCGATAAACGCTACCAAGAGGCGCTGGCCGGGCTGAATGGCGACGGCGAGGCGTCGTATGGCGGCGCTCAGGCGCTAAAGGTCGGCGCTCGCCAGGCGCTGCAAAATGGTGACATCGCGGGGGCGCAGGCGCAGGCGCAGGCCGCGCTGAAGATGCTGCAGGATCTAGCTGCGGCCGGCGAGAACACCTACGGCTTCGGCGGCTTTATCAAGGAACTGCAAGCCATTGAGCTGGCCGCCAACGATATCGAGCAGACCAACGCCGAGGACAAGCTGAAGGCAATCAAGGCGGAAATGCTCGACGTACAGACCAAGGCTGCCGCACTGAAAGACATGCAAGTCAGCCTAAAGATGGACGACACGGCACTCGCCGCAGTCAAGAAGGCCATCGACGACCTGGCCAGCACCAAGGTAATGATCGAAGTCGGCGCGCAATACGATTTCAGCACGCCCTATACCATGGTCGACCCTGGCCCGGAGCCGCAAGGCTTCGCCACGGGCGGCCACGTCCGCGGCCCCGGCAGCGGCACCAGCGACAGCATCATGGCGCGCCTGAGTAACGGCGAGTACGTCATGCGCGCCGCCGCGGTTAAGCAGTACGGCACCACCATGCTCGACAAGATGAACGGCCTGCACATGCCGCGCTTTGCCGACGGCGGGCTGGTCAGTGCCGCCATGAGCGCGCCCGGCGCACAGCCCGGCCGCGACCTCGGTCGCGTCGACCTGAATATCGGCGGCGAGAAGATCGGCCTGCTGGCCGATGGTGACCAGTTCGACCGCATCCTCAAACGTACCGCCGTCAAATTCGGCCGCACCCGCTAATCGGAGCCACCCATGTCGCAACCCCAACTCATGCTCGGCGGCGTGCCGATCGTACTGCATGCCGGTGCGCCGGTATTGAGTGACGACCCGATAGGCGCTGAACACCTGCACCGTATGAGTGATGGCGCCGGCATCAAAGCGACCTTATGGGAGCGGGCGGCCGGGTCTATCAGTGCCCAGGGCTGGATGCCGCCAGGCCTTGGCGCGCTGGACTACAGCCAGCCGCTGGAATTTCGCTCAACCCAGGTCGACAACATGATCAGCGCCGACCTGGTGTTCACCCTGCCCAGCACGCCGCGCCCGGACCAAGCGCCCTGGGCCTTTGCCTTGGTTGGTGACGAGTGGCTGCCGGCGGCCTGCAGTACCGTCGACGGCGAGGTCACCGTAACGGCCGTGACCGGCGCGAGCCTGTATCAAGTGGCCTGGATGCCGGTCTATAGCGTGTTCGCCTCGCGTCCAGCCAGGGGCTACGACTCCGGCGCTGGCGCTCATAGCTGGTCGATGGCCTGGGAAGAAGCCTGATGGCGCTCAATAGCTCGGCGCTGAATGGCGTCACGCTCAACGGCTCCAGTGCGCGCGCTTTCCGTGCGCCGGACTACGTGCTGCGCGGCATTGGCTACCGCTGGCGCCTGCGCCTCACCGTGGGCGGCGTAGACCTGACGGCGCAGCTAACCGGCAGTGTCGACGTGGATCGGGAGGAAGGCGCCGCGGGCGTCGGCGGCTTTACCCTGTACTTGCCGCCCGGGCCAGTGGTGCCGACCGACTGGATCGGCAAAGCCGTCAGCCTCGATTACATCAGCACCACGGCCGGCATCACCACCGAGGCCCGTCGCTATACCGGCGTGATCATCAGCCCGACCTGGAACCCGACCACCCGCCTCTTGTCGTGCGAATGCAGCGACCAACTGCAGCAGCGGGTCGAGGCCAAGACCATTGCCGATATCGATACGCTGGCTGGCGGCTACTGGTCGGCGGACGTGTTCGAGCTGACCGATGGCCGCAGTCATTGGGACTATGCGATCGAGCGCCTGAGCACCATCCCGGTCAGCCTGGATTGCTCGCCGGCTGGTGATCTGCGCGTGACCAGCTGGTATGCCGCCGCGCCGCACTTCGTCTTCGGCCCCGGCACCACGCTCGATCAAAGCCTGGGCCTGGATCTGGCGCCACTGAGCAACATGACCAGCCGGGTCGAGATTGAATTCAGCTACCGTTATTCGCGACTGTGGCAGCGCAACCAGCGCTACACCTGGCAGCACCCGGAGACGGGAACCAGCACCGGCAACAGCGGGTTCTGCGCATGGCGCGGCTTCCCCAGCGAGCTACCGACCGTCGAAATGGTGGAAGATGCGGCCGCCGGCAAAGGTCAGGCGATCATCAATCCGATCTACTACCGCCTGCCACTGACTGCGGTCGACCCCTGCGGCGACGGAACGGCGTGGATCAACAATTTCCCTGATCTATTGCTGGGCGCGGCATGGACCGGCGTTCGGCGCTATGCGCAGGCCGTCACCGAGACCTACAGCCTGGTGCTGGCTACGGCCGCCGGGGAAAGCGCAGACGGGCGTATTGTGCAGCGTGCCAGCTATTCCTTTGAAGTCGAGGACGATGCCGCTGAGGCCTGGGAAGCCGACCCAATCACTGACGGCGAGAGCGGCGCCGTCGACCTGGTAGACGAAGCCCGCCGATCCGCCGCGATCAACGTCGCACTGCGCATCGGTCAGACTGAAATCATCGCCGCCCACCGCGAGACCCTGATCAGCTGGGCCGTGCCGACCAGTATGGCCATGGGCGTGGACCTGATCCACACCCTGGAGATCACCAGTCAGGGCGTCACCGCGCGCGGCAAGTGTCGGCGCATCACTGACAGCTTCGACCTGGCCAGCGGCAGCGCCATCACCACCTTGACCATCGCCGTGATGCGCGGTGGCGGTGCCAGTGATCCGCTGACCCTGCCGGCCATGCTCGGCACTGGCGTGGTCGGCGCCGAGGACTCGGGCGACGGGCTGATTATGCCGACCCAGCTGTCCGGCTGGCTGCTGCCGCCCTACGACGAAAACATCCTGGGCTTCAGCGGCAACAACGACGCAGGCGGCGGCACGGAAACCTTCCCGCGAGATTTGAACATTCCGCTGGACGAGATCCCGGCCGATGAGCGCGACGAAAACAAACTCACCGCCGAAACGCTGTACCGCGTCGGCATCCCTAACGACCCACTGGAGCTGTAGCCATGGCCACTCTGCAGGAGCAACGCCAAGCCATCGCCAGCGGCATGGCCGCCCGCCGCGCCCCGACTGGCGAGGCTGAGCGCAAGGCCACGGGCCAGCGCATCATCGAAGAGCGCACCGGTAAATCGGTAGTCGATGACCTCAACAAGCTGACCCAGCCGGTCAGGCAGCGCCGTCCACTCAAGACGATTCAGTCGGTCGGTGCCATCCCGGCCACCACTAGCCGCAGCAGCTACAAGGAGCCAGCCGCTACCACTGGCGGCATCGCCAGTCCGCTGACGGAAAAGACCAAGGTAGCCGCCGGCAAGACCGTGCCCGACAACGAGCTATGGCCCGCCGGCTACCCCAGCAGCGACGGCCTGTTTGTGCTGCCAGCATTTAAAACCCAGCGTTTCACCGATGCCAATGGCGCCGAGGTGGTGCTGGAGTTTGCCAACCCTGCATGGGTTGCAGTGTGAGTGCGCCGGTATGGGGCGTGCCTTGGCATGGCAAAGTGCAGGGCGGCGTGCTGACCTTGCCGAATGCCGCGACCATGCCATGGTGGCAGCCGCCCGCTGATCCGGCGCACGCCGACATTAGCGGCTACACCTTTGCCCAGCGGCTGCCTGGCGCGCCTGAGGTGCTGCGCAGCGAGACCGAGCTAGCCGCCGATACGCTGGCGGGACGTGAGTGGCGCGACCAGTTCATCGTGGGCGGCACCTACGCCAACGCCGCTATCCACGGGACAAAAGCTGGTGGCTGGATCTACCCTGCAGACGACGGCACGCGCTGGCTGTGCACGGCCCTGCGCGACCATATATTCCTCCAAGGCGCCTCGCTGAGCATGAGCTTCCAGTTGCGCCGCTTTGGTGATTTTGCCGCCGCGCCAGTCACGGTGCCGGTGAGCGTTGCCATCACCGCCAGCGCTATGGGGCAGCTCACGCCGGGCCTGAGCGGCGTGAGCTCCTACCACGCGACAGTCGAGGACATTGCCGCAGATGGTCGCTCGGCCATTGTCATGCTGTATGCCGACGGCGTTAAGGCCTGGCCTGTGGGTTTTTTGTTGCTGACCTTGACCGGCAGCCCAGGCACCACGCTTGCCGTGACCCTGACCCGCTTGCGCTCGCGCAGCGAGACCCTTGGCGTGGCGACCGGCACGAATGGAGTAGCCGCGCACAGCAAGCAAGAGACAGCCGGCCGGTCGGCATCCGTGCTGGAGGATCACACCGGCAGCGCGCCGGCCTGTGGCTATATCGATGACGTCAAAGAGTCGATTATTTACTACAGCGGCTTTGCGCAGGGCCGGCTCGGCACGGACGACCGCGGGGTGTCGGCGCGGATTGTCGCCATGCTGTTTCATGCCGGCACACCTACCCCGGTGACGCTGGACGTAAGCGGCAGTTACGTGACCAATGACGCACCGATCAAGGTGACGGCCATCGAAGGTCAGCATATCTACCGCCGCGTCTTTGCGGCATCTGGTGGCTCCTGCTTCGAGGCCAGTGCCGGCGTGGTGGGCAATGCTTCGTACACCGAGGAATACCACGGGGCCTGCATCTACAGCCGCACCCTCACGCTCAGTTATGCCGGAGCTTCGGTCAGTTTCACCGAGTCGCGGGAGTTCTCGCGCCACTCCACAAAGGCCTGGGCCGGGCAGGCCTGGGGTAGCTATGGCGGCCAATGGCGCGATGATTCAGACGTGCGTTCCGGCACGGTTAGTGAGATCCGGCGCCTCGAAGGCGCGCCCACATACACCTACGAAATCAGCGGCGATATATGGCGCAGCAATTTGGTGCCGACCATGGCGCTGACCTTCGATCAATACAAGCGGCCGACCGACACGATCAACGTATTCGGGGTGGTGCGCTTGTCTAATAACATTCTGGCGCTGACGGCCGCCAACCCCTACACCGGCGAAAAGGTCATCAAGCCGCTGTGCCCGGCAGGCGCATTGCCGCCGCACGCCACCACGATGTCGGAGCCGACCACCTACAGCGCCTACAACCCGGTCACGGGTGAAGCTGCGCTATTTGCTGACACGCCAGTAAGCTGGACATAGCCAGGAGTCATCCATGCAACTCTTCCTCAACAACTGGTCCAGCGCTTTGTCGCTGCCGGCCACGGCTTCGGCCGTCCAGCTTTCCATCACGCCCGCCGATGCGGCACTGCTCGCCGGCCTGGGTACGGGCGATCACTACCTGCTGACCCTGGCCCTGCTCGACATCAACGGCAGCGAAACCGCGTGGGAGGTTGTGCGCGTTACCGCCCAGGCGGCTGGCGTGCTCGATGTCGATCGCGGCCAGGAGAGCACGACCGCGCTCGACTGGGAGGCTGGCGCACCGATCAGTGCGCGGCTGACCAAGGCCAGCGTGGAAGGGCTGCGAGGCGCGGTCGTCAGCGATGCCGTGCCGCAGCCGCTCGGCGCCGCTGCGGCCGGAACCAGCCCGGACGCTGCGCGGGCCGATCACGTCCACGACCTGCCGACGCCGGCCGCCATCGGCGCGGCGACTACTGCGCAGGGCGCCAAGGCTGATACCGCTGTGCAGCCGCTCGACCTGGCGTTCGTAGCAACCAGTGGCCTTTATGATGATCTGTCGGGCCGACCGTACATTCCAGTGGTCCCGGCTGACATTGGCGCAGCCACCGCGGCACAAGGCGCGCTTGCCGACACTGCCGTGCAACCTGCGGCGCTAACCTCGGGGCTGGCAGGCAAGGTCGATGTGGATGGCGCCAAGGTGCTCAGCGACGAGAACTACACCACGGCGGAGAAATCCAAGCTCGCCGGCCTGGAGGCCCAGCACTACCGCGGCACCTACACCAACCTCGCCGCACTGCAGGCCGCCGTGCCTACTGGCGTGGCGGGCGACTACGCCGACGTCGATGCCGGCGCCGCTGACCCCGTGCTGCGCTACATCTGGGATGGCAGCGACAGCGAATGGGTGGCTCAGGCTGGCAGCGCTGACCCGATCACTGCGGCGCAGGTTAAGACCCTGTATGAGTCCAACGCCGACACCACCGCCTACACCGACGCCGAGAAGGCGAAGCTGGGCGGCGTGGCGTCGGGCGCCACCGCCAACGCCGACACCGACAGCCTGGCCGAGTCGGGCACCCCGACGAACAAGTGGTTTACCGCCGCCCGCGTGCGCGCCGCCGTACTCACCGGCCTCAGCCTGGCAGTCGGCACGGCAGTGGCCGCGACCGATAGCGTGCTGGAGGCATTCGGCAAGCTGCAGAAGCAGATAACCGACCACTTCGGCGCAGGCGGGACCGCACACAGCGCGGCGACCACCAGCGTGCCGGGCTTCATGTCGGCCGCCGACAAGACGAAATCCGACAGCGTGGCCAGCGGCGCCACTGCGAACGCAGCAGATGCAGCCCTGCGCGACCGCGGCACGCACACCGGCACCCAGGCGCAGAGCACAGTCACCAACCTGACTACCGACCTTGCGGCCAAGATGGCCAACCCGATGACCGTGGCCGCTGACCTGATCGTCGGCGGTGCCAGTGGTGCGCCGGCCCGCCTGGCCAAAGGTACGGCCCTGCAAGTGCTGCGGATGAATGCGGCGGGCACTGCTCAGGAGTACGCCACCCCATCTGCCGGCGCTTCGCTCGCTGTCGTGCAGACCTTCGCCGGCAACAAAACCCTCGCCCTGGCTGACAACAACACCTACAACAGGAGCCTCGACGGCACAGCGCAGACCGTGACCCTTCCGACGCAGGCGACCGTAGCCTGGGCGGCTGACGCGGAGATCCACATCGAGCAAGGCGCGGCCGGTAGTGTGACCATCACGGCGGCGGCTGGCGTATCAATCAACGGCGTGACAGCCGGTAGTTTCTCGCTGTCCGGTCAGTATGCCGCCGCCACACTCAAGCGCACCGAGGCAGACGCCTGGACGCTGATCGGTATGCTGCCGGGCGCGCTGACCACGGCGCTCAACGAAGCCGCCATCGTCACACTTGCGTCGGCCGCCACGGTGGATATTGGCGCGGCCAAGGCCAACACAATCAGCATCAGCGGCACCACGACGATAACCGCGCTTGGCACCATTGCATCCGGCGCGCTCCGCCGGCTTGTTTTCCAGGGCGCGCTGACGCTGACCCACAACGCCACGTCGCTCATCCTGCCGACCGTAGCCAACATCACGACCGCAGCCGGCGACGTCGCCGAGTTCGTTTCGCTGGGTTCGGGTAACTGGCGCTGCATCAGCTACCTTCGCGCCGACGGTCTGGCGCCGCTCGGCGGGCGCGAGGTCCTGAAGGCGGATCGCACCTACTACGTCCGCACTGACGGCAACGACAGCAATAACGGGCGAACGAACGCAGCGGGCGGCGCCTTCCTGACTATCCAGAAGGCCATCGACGTGGCCGCTGCGCTAGACGCCAGCATCTACAACGTGACCATCCAGCTTGGGCTGGCGGGCACCTATAGCGGCGCAGTGCTCAAGGCATTTGTCGGGTCCGGGACGTTTGAAATCCTCGGCGACAGTGCAGCCCTGGCCAGTTACGTCATCTCATCGGCAGCCAGAACCATATATGGCACATCCTTTGGCAGGTGGAAGTTGCGCGGGGTCCACGTAACGAGCACGGCGGCCGGGCTATACGCGCTGGAATCGGCCGGCGCAGGGTCAATTATTGACCTGGCTGACGTGGGTCTTTCCGGGGTTTACGGGCTGGCGGCCGCCACTCTCGGCGGGATGATTCGAGCCACATCCCCATGGTCCATACTCTCGGGCGCGGTAATTGGCCTATCCGCCACATCGCAAGGCATGATCTACATCCGCGGCACAACACTCACGCTGTCAAACTCGCCAGCGTTCAGCGCTCGATTCTGCCAAGCCGCGCAGCAGGGTCAGGTTGACTGCATCGGCATGACTTTCATCAACGCTGGCACAGTGACCGGCAAGCGCTACGAACTGGCAACGCTGGGCCTGATCTTTACCAGCGCGGCCGGCGAGACCTATCTGCCAGGCACGGTTGCCGGCTTCGTTGCGACGGGAGGGATTTACGCATGACGACCTACCAGCTGACAGGAGAGGGTTATGTCATCCGCGACGGTAGCGATCATGTGCCGATTGCGGATACGCCGGATTACCCGAACGACTCGCCAGACTACCGCGCATACCTCGACTGGCTGGCGTCTGGCAATACGCCGACTGCTGTCGAGATAGCGACGCAACTGGAACGAGCGGAGGCCGCTCTCACCCAGGCGGTACAGGCCTACATGGACACCATTGCCCGCTCGCATGGCTACGACGGCATTCTCAGCCTGTGCAGCTACGCCACCAGCAGCGTCGCCCAGTTTGCTGCCGAAGGGCAGGCCGGAGTGGTATGGCGCGACGGATGCTGGTCGGTCGGCCACCAGATTGCAGATGATGTGCGCGCCGGCTTGCGGCCCACCCCCACCCTTGCGCAAGTGTTTGACGAGCTGCCGTCTATGGTATGGCCGGCATGACTCCTAGAGCCCTAACCCTCAACGCCCCCAGTGGAGGCACCCTAGTAATGACTGATCGAATGAGCGTGACCCTCAAGCGTGTCGCGTCTGACGTATGGGACGTGATCGGCCAGACGGTGGCCGCATGATTATGGGAATGATGGCGGCGCAGATGCGGACGGCTGGAGGGGGCGCCCCACTCTGGACCCCGCTCAACATGGCGACGGTGCCGCAGATCTACCTGGACGCGCAGGACAGCGTGGTCACCGATGTGTCGGGCGCCTGCTCGGCTATCTCCAACCTGGGGGCGATGGGGGCGAATGGTGATTTCTCGCAGACCAGCTCCGGGTATCGCCCGGCAATTCTGCCGGCGGAGCTGAATGGCAAAAAAGTGCTTCGTTTTGACGGTAGCAACGACGTCATAACCTCCGGGTCTACGGCTGCGAGAGGGGTACTTAAGGCCGCGCCTGTGGCATGGGCCTTCAACGTGTACAAAAAACGAAGCGTGGACCCGTCGCCAACCTTCAGAAATCTGGTCTATGTGAGCACCGGAACAGGGCCAGGGCTAGCCGTGAGGTTTTCTGTGTTTTCCGGCTCAGGGCAGGCGGATGGCGCCAATAAACGCATGATCCAGGGGCGTCGTCTTGATGCTGACGCCCTGGCACTTATCACCAGCCCGAATCCCTCATACGAGGGCTATTGCATGTCGTTGGCAATCATGGGCATTACGGCGAACAATATGGAGCTTCGCCTTGACGGGGCCGTAGAGGCAACGGGGACCACCATCCCTGGATCATCCCCGGTTACTTCTACGTCGGACTCATACCACGCGCTGGCGATTGGGGCGACGCCCTTCGCGGGGAGTGCGTCCGACGTGGACCTTGCGTGCACGGTCCTCAGCAATAGTCTCCCCTCGGCGCAGGACATCGACAAGCTGTTCGGCTGGGCAGCGCACAAGTACGGCCTGACTGCCAACCTGCCGGGCGGCCACCCCTACAAGACGGTCGCGCCAACGATCTAATCCAGCCCGCTCCGGTGGGCTTTTTTACGCCTGGAGAAAACCATGCCGCACACTGAGCGCGAATTAGACACGCTTGCCCGCACGCTATGGGGCGAGGCTAGAGGGGAGGGCGCGGCCGGGCAGATTGCCGTGGCCTGGTGCATCCGCAACCGGGTGGAGATGGATCTGCACAACGACGGCAAGCCCGACTGGTGGGGCGAGGGTTATGTCGGCGTGTGCCGCGCGCCCTGGCAGTTCTCCTGCTGGAACAAGAACGACCCGAACTTTGCCTATCTGGTCGGACAAAAGCTGATCCCGGCCGGGCAATTCCTGACGGCGCGCGAATCTGCGCTGGCGGTGATCGACGGACACGAGCCTGACCCGACTGATGGCGCGACCCACTACTACTCGACCAGCATGAAGACTGCGCCGAAGTGGGCGGCCAGGGCGCAGCTCACGCGCAAGATCGGCCGGCACCTGTTCTACAGGGATGTGCCGTGATGGCCATCCTCGCGCAATACCGCCTCGCGCTGATCGCCGCGGGCGTGGCCGCGCTGATGGCCCTGTCCGCTGCCGGCGCCTGGACGTGGCAGGCAAATGCCTACGGCAAGCAACTGGCTGTCCAGTCCGGACTGCACAGCGACACCCTGGCCGAGATTGCTCGAGCATCGTCGCGCATGCTCCAGGCGCAACAGGAGAAGCGGCAGGCGCTCGAAACCCAGCTGTCCGCACTGGACGGCCAGCATTATCAGGAGCTGACCCATGCGCAACAGACTACCGATCGCCTGGCTGCTGATCTCGCTGCTGCTCGCCAGCGGCTGTCAGTCCGCACCACAGGTAATGCCAATAGCAACGGAGTGCCGGCCGGGGCCGGTGCCGCCAGCGTGGATGATGGAGCCGAGCGCGCCGACATACACCCGGAGGATGCTCGAGCTATTGCAGCCATCACAGGTGATGCCGACCGCTGCGCCGTGAAGTTGACGGCGCTGCAGGGCTGGGTGAAAGAGGTTGCTAAAGGGGGGGGGTGATCGTGCCCAGGACGGGCGGGAGGGGTTGAAACTGCTGTCTAAAACTACCTGACCCTGCCGCGTGGTTGCTGGCGCTCAGGGCGGCTATCTCGGGTTTTTGTTTTAGACAGTGGTCGGGCGCGGGCCAGTAACCGTGCGGCTATAGCCTGCTTTCCGCAGGTACTGCTGCAGTACTGGAGTATGGCAATGCTGTCATTAAGCTGTCATAACGCAGCCCAAACAGCCCACCTGCAGCCCAAATGCGATCAATGAATGGCCTGCAGGCCGCGTGGTTGCTGGGGCTGTGCATTGCCGTTAAGGGTTAGTATCCTTGCGCCGCCAGGCCGCGAGAAGCGACTTTCAGATGACTCGAATAAGAATAACGCCATGAGCGAACGCACCACCTCGTCGAACTGGGCCCTGGGCATTGTCCAGGCCCTGGAAATGGGCGGCGTCGACTGCCGCGCGATATTTCGCCAACTGGGGTTGGATTACGCCGCGCTGGAGGATCCGGATGCACGCTTTGCCCAGGACGGCATGACGCGGCTGTGGCAGCGCGCAGTGGAGCTGTCGGGCAATCCGGCGATTGGCCTGAACATGGCCAAGGTGGTGCGCCCGGCTTCATTCCATGTGGTCGGTTACGCCTTGATGTCCAGCCGCACCTTGACCGAGGGGCTGGCGCGTCTGGTGCGATATCAGCGGATCATCGCCGAGGGCGCCGATCTCAGTTTCCGGCCCACGGCCCAGGGCTATGAACTGATCCTGGCGATTCATGGCGACCGCTTGCCGCCGGCTCGGCAGAGCGCTGAGGCCTCGATGGCCTATGCCTTGGCCTTTTGCCGTTGGCTGACCGGTCAAGCGATTCGTCCGCAACAGGTGCTTTTTCAAGGCGAGCCACCGGCGGACCTCGAACCCTTTCAACAGGTGTTTCAGGCGCCGCTGAAGTTCAATGCCGGGCACTACGCGCTGCTGTTCGAGCGGGCCGACATGGATCGGCCATTGCCGACGGCCAATGAGTCGCTGGCCCAGTTGCACGACAGGTTTGCCGGCGAATACCTGGCGCGCTTCTCGGAAAGTCGGGTGAGTCACCAGGCCCGGCAAGTGCTGTGTCGCCTGCTACCCCAGGGCGAACCCAAGCGCGAGGCGGTGGCGCTGGCGCTGCATGTATCGCAACGGACCTTGCAGCGACGCCTGCAGGATGAGGGAACGAGTTTTCAGCGCCTGCTCGACGACACCCGTCGCGAGTTGGCCGAACAGTACCTGGCCCAGCCCAACCTGACTCTGCTGGAAGTGGCCTATCTGCTCGGCTTTGCCGATCCGAGCAATTTCTTCCGCGCGTTCCGTCGCTGGTTCGACATCACTCCGGGCGAGTATCGCGCGCGGCTGTAGCTTGGTGCAGGGTGCAGCGATGCCCGGACCCACTAACAGGCCGTTGAAAAACTACCTACGTTGCCGATACGGCGTTAAAAAACAGGCTCGGGTGCGAGCTCAGTCGGAATGCTCATTTACAGCTCGTAAACTCCGCTTCCTCGCCTGTTTTGCCTTGTCTCGGCTGCCTCGTCTACGTTTTTCAACGGCCTGCTAACCAGTGGCGGCCTCAGTGTCTCCAGAACGCCGGCATCAACAGCACCAGCACGGTAAGGATTTCCAGGCGTCCAAGCAGCATGCCGGCGGTCAACAGCCACTTGGCCGTGTCCGGCAGGCTGGAGAAGTTGCCAGCTGGACCAATGATCGGGCCCATCCCTGGGCCGACGCCGGACACGGTACTGGCGGCGCCGCTCAGCGCGGTGATCCAGTCCAGGCCGCAGAGCGTCAGGGCCAGCGCCAGCAGGGCGATGGTGATGGTGAAGAAAAACGAAAAGGTCAGGATCGAGCGGACGATGTCTTCGTCCAGGCGGTGCTGGTTGTATTGCTGCTTGATGACCGCACGCGGGTGCACCAGTTGCAGCAGGTTGGCCTTGAGCAGGATATAGGCGACCTGGAAGCGGAAGATCTTCAGGCCGCCTGCGGTCGATCCGGAGCAGCCACCGATAAAGCCCAGGTAGAAGAACAGCATGCCGGCGAAGCCACCCCATAGGGTGTAGTCGCCGAGGGCGAAGCCGGTGGTGGTCATGATCGAGGTGGTGTTCACCGCCACGTGGCGTACCGCTTCCAGCCAATGCAGTTCGGTGGTCAGGCTGTACCAGGTGCCGAGCGCCAGCCAGGTACTCAGCAAGATGCCGAGGAAGCCGCGTACCTGCTGATCGCGCAATAGCGCCTTGAAGTTGCCCCGCAGCATCGACACATAGAGGACGAACGGCAGGCTGCCGAGAATCATCACCACTACGCTGACCCAGTGCACCGCCGGCTGCGACCACTTGCCGATCGAGCTGTCGGAGGTTGAGAAGCCGCCGGTGGCGATCGCCGACATGGTGTGGTTGATGGCATCGAATACGCCCATGCCCGCGGCCCAGAACGCCAGGGCACTCAGCAGGCTGATACCCACGTAGGCCGCGACCATGAATTTGGCGACCATGTGCGAGCGCGGCATGACCTTGTCCGAGCGATCCGACGATTCGGTCTGGAACAGGCGCATGCCACCGATGCGCAGCATCGGCAAGATCGCCACGGCCATGGCAATGAAGCCGATACCGCCGAGCCAGTGCAGCAGCGAGCGCCAGATCAGGATGCCTGGCGACATGCTGTCCAAGCCGCTGAGCACCGTGGCGCCGGTGGCGGTGATGCCGGACATGCTTTCGAATACGGCGTCGGCGAGGCTCATGTGCTGGGCCAGCATGAACGGTAGCGAAGCGAAGGTGCATACCAGCAGCCAGCTCGACACCGTCAGCATGTACATATCGCGTGGGCGCAGTTCGACGCCTTTCGGGTGGCCCTGGGCAACCATGGACAGCCCGGCGACGAAGGTAATCAGGCTCGACCAGAGATAGGCATTGAGTTCATGCGCGCGCTCAAAGATCACCAGGGTGAGCATCGGCACTACCATGCTCACCGCCAGGGTGATCAGGAAAATACCGTTGATGAAGGCAATGATGCGTAGGGTCGGCAAGGCCATCTAGTCGGCTTCCAAGCAAATCAAGCAAATAATGACGTCATTCTAGGTGGGACTGCCGGCACGGCGCCGAGTCATCGGTAATCTTGCCGGTGTTTAGTGTCTCCAGAAAGCCCGGGTGACCAGCACCAGCACGGTAAGAATCTCCAGGCGACCGAGCAGCATGCCGAGGGTTAGCAACCATTTGGCCGCATCCGGCAGGCTGGAGAAATTCCCCGCCGGGCCGATGATCGGACCAAGTCCCGGGCCGACATTACAGACGGCGGTGGCTGCCGCCGTCAGTGCGGTAGTCCAGTCCAGTCCAATCAGCGACAGCCCCAGGGCGATCAGGCCGATGGTGATGGTAAAGAAGAAAGAGAAGGTGAGGATCGAGCGGACGATATCCTCATCGAGGTTGTGGCCGTTGTAGCGCTGTTTGATCACCGCACGCGGGTGGACCAACTGGTTGAGGCCGCTACGCAGCAGGGTATAGGCCACCTGAAAGCGGAAAATCTTCAGGCCGCCCGAGGTTGAGCCGGAGCAACCGCCGACGAAGGTCAGGTAGAAGAACACCATCACGGCGAAATCGCCCCAGAGGCTGTAATCACCGAGAGCAAAGCCGGTGGTGGTGACCACCGAAACCACGTTGAGGGTGACGATGCGCAGGGCGTCGAAGTAGGCGTACTCGGAGTGCATCCAGAGCCACAGGCTGAACAGCAGGCAGGTGCAGGCCAGGAGCGAGATAAAGCCGCGCACTTGCTGGTCCTTGAACAAGGCCCGGCGATTGCCGCGGATGGTGGCGACGAAGAGGGTGAAGGGTAGGCCGCCGAGCATCATCAAGACGATCGCCACCCAGTGCGAGGCTGGACCGAAGTGGGCCATGGAACTGTCGGAGGTGGAGTAGCCGCCGGTAGAAATCGAGGTCATCGCATGGTTGATCGCCTCGAACCAGCTCATGCCTGACAGCCAGTACGCCAGGGTACCGGCGAGGGTTATGCCGACGAAAATCGCGATGATGTACTTGGCCGCCATGTGCGAGCGTGGCATGACCTTTTCGCCCCAGTCCGATGATTCGCTCTGGAACAGACGCATGCCACCGACGCGCAGCAGCGGCAGAATCGCCACGGCCATGCCAATGAAGCCGATGCCGCCCAGCCACTGCAGCAGCGAACGCCAGATCAACAACCCAGGTGAGGCGCTGTCGAGTCCGGTCAGTACGGTGGAACCGGTGGTGGTGATGCCTGACATGGTTTCGAAGAAGGCGTCGGTGTAGCTGATGTGCTGAATCTGCATCATCGGCATGGCGGCGAAGATGCACACCACTAGCCAGCTGGCGGTGGTCAGCATGTACATGTCGCGTGGGCGCAGCTGAGCGTTGGCCGGGCGCCCGCTCAGCACCAGGGCGAGGCCGCTGGCAAGGGTAATCAGGCTTGACCAGAGAAAGGCATCGAGATCATCGGTGCGCTCGAAGACCAGTAGCGTCAGCATCGGGATGGTCATGCTGACGGCCAGGGTAATCAGAAAAATGCCGAGGATGAAACCGATGATGCGCAGCGTCGGCAAGGCCATGACAGGAGGCTCGGATTGAAGGCGGCAAAGGGCGCCATTCTACTCGCGCCGCAGAGGCTGTAAACCAGCTGGCGCATGCAGCGAATAAACCATTGCGTCGGCTTATGCCGTGTTGCCATCAGTTGCCGTGGCGCGCGCGTGGTATCGGCGTATCCGCTTTTCATCCGGGCTATCGATATGGCGCTTTACAAGCGCATGGCTCGGCATAGAATAGCCGCCAGGTGCCGGCCCTTGCCGGTTTCTGAGCCCTCTCAAATCATGTCGAACGCTAATCCTTGCCTTACGTGTGGCGCCTGCTGCGCGCATTTTCGTGTGTCTTTCTTCTGGGGTGAATGCCAATCGGCCGGCGGTACGGTGCCGGACGACCAGGTGGTGCTGATCACTCCGCATCGGGTCGCCATGCGCGGCACCGAGTACAAACCGGCCCGCTGTGTCGCCCTGCTCGGTGAAGTGGGGCAGGGCGTGCGCTGCACGCTCTATGAGCAACGCGCCAGTCCATGCCGCGAATTCGAGGCGTCCTGGGCCAATGGCGAGCCTGAGCCGCGCTGTGACGATGCCCGGCGCGCCCACGGCCTGCCGCCGTTGATGCCGTTCGTGCGGCCGAGTGTGGCGCCGGAGCGGGTTGCCTAGAATGGAGTAGCCGGCCGTTGCAACGCTACTCAACGCTTTGCTCACGGGTGCTTGCCGCGGCGGCCAGCCTGCGTATTTGTTTGCGCTAATCCGTGCAGTTTATTTCTGCTGTCGGTTTGCTCGTCGCGCACAGTTTTTCCCCACCGCCCTGCGCCACGCTCTAGAATCCCCGCTTATTTTTGTTCAAGAGGTGGCCGATGGATGCTCTCGATGCTCTGCTCAATCGTGTTTCAGTGCCGCGTTTGTGCGAGCCTGCACCGGATGCCGCACAGCGCGAACTGCTGTTTCGCGCGGCATTGCGTGCACCGGATCACGGACAGTTGCGGCCGTGGCGCTTTCTTACGATCGAAGGGGCTGCGCGTGAGCACCTGGGCGAGTTGTTCGCCCAGGTCATGGCGGCCGGCGCGGGTGACATAAGTGAGGAAGCCTTGGCCAAGGCGCGTGCCATGCCGCTGCGAGCACCTTTGCTGGTGGTGGTGATCGCCCGTGTAAAGGCCCATGCCAAGGTGCCGCAGCAGGAACAGGTGATCGCCGCGGGTTGCGCTACCCATGCCATTCTGCTCGCCGCTCATGCCCAGGGTATAGGCGCGGTATGGCGCACCGGTGAGCTGGCCTATAACGCTCAGGTGGCGACGGGGCTTGGCTTGGGCAGTGACGAACACATCGTCGCCTTCCTTTACCTGGGAACTGCCGAACGCGAATTGCGCAAACCCGTGCCGTTGGCTGTAGCCGATTTCGTCAGCGCCTGGCCGGGCGTGTAACCGGCGACTCGCAGGGCGCTACTAGCAGGCAGTCCGTAGCGGATGATCGGGGCGGTACAAACCAGGCGGGCTGTCGTTGCGCTCCGAACGGATCGCCGCCCGGATCACCCTACGCTCCGTACGCAGCCGCCCTACTTGCCAGTCTGCGGCTTTAGCGGTAGCAGCAGGCTGGCACTGAAGCCACCTTCTGGGTGATTGTTCAGTACCAGTTGGCCGCCGTGACGCTCGGCGGCGCGCCGGGCAATCGCCAGGCCCAGGCCATGCCCGGGCGTGCTTTGCCCAGGTGCACGGAAGAAGGGCTCGCCCAGCCTGGTCAGGTATTCGGCGGCAACGCCAGGTCCGTGGTCGCGTACGCTGAGGCGCAGTTCGTCGGCCTGCCGTTCGACCTTGAGTTCAATTGCCTGGCCCGCCGGGTTGAAGCGCAAGGCATTGCGTAGCAGGTTGTCCAGCGCCCGTTCGAGCATGTCCGGCCAGCCGTGCAGGCTCGCTCCGGGTGTCAGTTTGATCTCCACCCGCTGTTGCGGGGTATCGAGTTGTGCCTCTTCTTGCAGCTTGCGCAGCAGCGCGGCAAGGTCGATTGGTTGGGCTGCGCCAGGATCGGCGTCGAGGCGGGCGAGGGCGAGAATCTCGCTGATCAAGGCTTCCAGGCGGTCGCACTCGCGCGCCAGGCGCGGCCAGAGCTTCTCCCGTTCGGCGGTGTCGGCGCGTTCGGCCAGGGCCAGTGCTATGCGTAAGCGCGCCAGTGGCGAGCGCAGTTCGTGGGACACATCACGCAGCAACTGGCGCTGGCTGCCTATTAGCCCTTGCAGGCGCGCGCCCATGCGGTTGAAGTCGCGGGCCAGCACACCCAGTTCGTCGCGTCTATTGGCCAGGCGGGCCAGGCTGTTCTGCTGGTAGGCGGTCTGGCCGAGGTCGTGTACGGCGCCACGCAGGCGATTCAGCGGGCGGGTGATGGACAGGGTCACCAGCAGGCTGAACAGGGTCAGTACCACCAGGGCGATGGCCAGCGCGCTGAGCGGCAAGAGCAGGCTGTCGCGTTGCCAGGCGGCCAGTTCCCGGTGTGGAATGCGGTAGATAAACAGGTAGGTTGCGCCGCTCTGGGGGCTGCTGTAGTCGGTAGTCAGGCGGCGCCAGGGCAGGCGTTTGTCATTTTGCTGGCGTGCCTCGAAGGCAGCGGCGCGCGGCGGGAAGGTGCCTCGGACCAGGGGTTGGCCGTTGTCATCGAGCACTTGCACGTTGAGGCGCGAGGCCTCCTTGCGTTGCTCGAGAAAGGTCTGGGCGGCGTCGGCTCCCTGCTCTTCATAACGGCTGGTCCAGGTTTCGGCCAAGCCGTTCAGGGCCGGGTGCTGGCTGAGAATCCAGGCATCCTGGTTCAGCGCTCGTCCCAGCAGCATGGATAGCCCGGCAACCAGGGCAAGGGCCAACCAGAAGCTGGCGAAGATGCGCCAGAACAATGAACGCACGGAGGACTCCTTGGTCGCGAAAAAACCCATCAAGCCGGGGCTTGATGGGTGGAATTGTGGTGGCCAGCACGACTGGCCAGGGCCAGTCGGTTGTTGTCATTCGACCTTGCTAGCCTGCTCGGCTTTCCAGGCGTTGAAGGCCGCACGCTCGGCGCGACGTTCCTGCATTTTCTTCTGGTGTTCGTCGAAGGCCTTCTGCTGTTCGGGTTTGAGCAGGTCGCGAATGGTGCTGTGCTGCTTGTCCTTGGCGGCTTTCAGCTCATCCTGCATGGCTTTCTGCTCGGCGGCCGGCAGTTTTTCCAGATAGCGCTGGGTGATTTCGTGGCGGCTTTTCATCTGCTCGCCCATCAGCTTGCGGATTTCGCGGTGTTGCTCCTGGCTCAGGTCGAGGTCTTGGAACATCCGCGAGCCATGTCGGTCACCGTGGCCGCCGCCGTGGTGCGAGCCGCCGTCGGGCATGGCCATGGCCAGCGTTGGTAGGGTCAGTGTGAGTAACAGGGCGGTGAGAGTCTTGCGCATGGTGTGTCTCCTTGTCTCGATGCCGGTTAGTTACCGGATGTGCCCAGTCTAGAGCGATCAAGGTCAAGGGCCGTCAGGCAAGGGTAAAGCTTGAGTAAAGGCGAGTCAGGCTTGGCCTTACCCAGAATCTCAGGCGCTGTAGTAGTAACCGCGGCTGCGCAAGGCGAGGATGCGCGGGCGTCCGTCCGGGTGGGGGCCGATTTTCTTGCGCAGGTTGCTGACGTGCATGTCCAGGCTGCGGTCGTACAGCGTCAGCTTGCGGCCTAGCGCCAGTTGCGCCAGTTCCTGCTTGTCCACGGGTTCACCGGGCTGCTGCAGCAGTGCTTCGAGCAGGCGGCTTTCCGACAGGGTGAGGATGACCTCGTGCTCGCCGATCGTCACCACGCCGCGTGCCTGACTGAAGCACAGGTCGCCCAGTTGCAGTTGGCTGGACACGGCAGGATGCAGGCTGCGGCGCAATACGGCGCGCAAACGGGCGGTCAGCTCACGGGGGTCACAGGGCTTGGCCAGATAGTCGTCGGCGCCAAGCTCCAAGCCGAGGATGCGATCCAGCGGCTCGCCACGGGCTGAGAGCATCAGCACCGGCAGCTCCGGGTGATCACTGCGCAATTGCTTGAGCAACTCCAGGCCGCTGCCGTCGGGCAGCATCACATCGAGTACCACTGCGTCGGGTGTCTGGTTGGCCAAGGCGAGGCGTGCGCTGTGGCCATCATGGCAGGCGCTGACCTGGAAGCCTTCCTGGCTCAGCCAGGTGGCCAACAGCTCGCACAGTTCGATGTCGTCGTCGATCAGGAGAAGTGCGCTCATACTGATTTCAGTTTATCCACTCACGCCGCGAGCGGCGGTTGCCACGCAGCAGTGCGCCGAGGATGACGCCCAGTAGTGCTGCGCCAGCGCCGACGACAAACCATTGTTGCTGATCGCCGAGTAATGGCTCAGGTGCTACGGCCTGGTTTTTCTTTAGTTGCAGCTTGAGGTGTTGGTTTTCCTGGTGTAAACGCTGCGATAGCGCGCTTTCGCGTTCGCCCCCGCTGGCTTGCAGTTCTGCGCCCAACGCTTCGCGTTGTTGCTCGCTGGTGGCCAGGCGCTGCTGCAGGGCGTCTATCTGCGCTTGCTCTGCCGTCGCCGCTGCGGAGGGTGCAGGCGGGGTTTGCTCGGCATGCAGGCCAAGAGGCAGCAGCAACAGCGCAAACAGAAAAGACCACGGGCCTGGGCGCATCGGAACTCCTATGTCCTAGTGGATTGTTGTGGGCGAGCAGCGAACGGCAGGTGTGCGGATTAAGGCAGAACCAGTTTGAACGGTTTGACCAGCACCGAGGCGTAAACACCAGCAGCGCGGTAAGGGTCGGCATCGGCCCAGCTTTGGGCAGCATTGAGCGAGTCGAACTCGGCAACGATCAGACTGCCGGAAAAGCCTGCCGAACCCGGGTCGTTGCTGTCGATCGCAGGGTGCGGGCCGGCGAGCACTAGACGACCTTCGCTCTTCAACTGCTCCAGCCGCGCGACGTGCGCGGGGCGAGCAGCCAAACGGTTTTCCAGGGAGTTTTCGACATCGGTGGCGATAATGGCGTAGAGCATCTCAATCCTTAATGGTTGGGGCGCTAGTTGGTATTAGCGCAGAAAAGCAGTATGGACTGGCAAAGTCGAGCAATTGTTTGGCAAGTGGATGAAAAGTTACCCGGTTGGCAGGCCGCTGAACAAGCTAGTGAGCGACGGCTAGGCGGTCATCAGAATGCTCATTTACCGCCGGTAAATTGCGCCGTTGATGCGCTTCGCGCGCCCTGTGGGCTAGCCTTAAATTGCCAGTTTATTTCAACCATCTATTAGTGATGTCAGCAAGAGTTCGCCGGTGTCGGCATAATAACAAACATAAATTACTGAGAAAGCGTTCCTTATGGATGTTGATTTGCATTGCCATAGCACCGCTTCAGACGGTGCGCTTGCGCCTGCTGTGGTGGTCGCACGGGCATACGAGCGCGGTGTGCGGCTGCTTGCGCTGACCGACCATGACACCTTGGAAGGCCTAGAGGAGGCGCGTGCCGCCGCCCAGGCGCTGGATATGCAGCTGGTCACTGGCATCGAGTTGTCCTGCACCTGGGGTGGCGCCACCATCCATGTCCTCGGTTATGCCTTCGCCAGTGATTCGCCAGCGTTGCTCCAGTCGATTGCCGAGTTGCATGAAGGGCGCTGGTTACGGGCCGCAGAAATCAGTAAGCGCCTGGACAACAAAGGCATGCCCGGCGCACTGGAAGGCGCGCGGGCCGTGCAGCTGGAATTGGGCGACAGTGGCAACGCTCCTGCTCGGCCGCACTTCGCCGAGTTCATGGTGCGCGCCGGTTACGTCAAGGATCGCGCCGAAGCCTTCCGCAAGTGGCTCGGGTCGGGCAAGTTGGGTGACGTCAAACAGCATTGGCCGGCGTTGCAGCAGGCCGTTGCAACCTTGCAACAAGCGGGCGCCTCGATCAGCCTGGCGCACCCGTGGCAGTACGACTTTACTCGTAGTAAGCGACGCAAGTTGATTGCCGATTTTGCCGCTGCCGGTGGCCATGCGCTGGAGGTGGTCAACGGTATGCAGCCGGCTGAACAGGTCGGCGGTCTGGCGATTCTGGCTCGCGAATTTGGCCTACTGGCAAGTGCCGGTAGTGACTTTCATGCACCTGGCGACTGGTCCGAACTGGGTATGTATCGCCCTGTACCCGAGGACTTGTCGCCCCTTTGGGCGCGTTTTCAGCATGTCCGACAGCCTACTGCAATTTGAACAGGGAGTTAGCTTGAGTCAATTTTTCCAGGTTCACCCGGAAAACCCACAGCTGCGCCTGATAAAACAGGCGGTGGAGATCATCAGGGCCGGCGGCGTGGTGATTTATCCCACCGATTCGTCCTATGCGCTCGGTTGCCATATCGGTGACAAGAATGCGGTTGAGCGTATTCGCCGTTTGCGCCAGTTGGACGACAAACACAACTTCACTCTGCTCTGTCGCGACCTGTCGCAGATCGGTCTGTTCGCCAAGGTCGATACTGGGGCCTTTCGGTTGCTGAAGAACCATACGCCGGGGCCTTACACCTTCATTCTCAATGCCACTCGCGAAGTGCCGCGCATGTTGCTGCACCCTAAGCGCCGCACCATTGGTCTGCGGGTACCCGATCACCCGATTGCCCAAGCGTTGCTCAGCGAACTCGGCGAGCCGCTGATGAGCGTCAGTCTGATTCTGCCGGGCGAGACGCTGCCGATGAGCGATCCCTATGAAATGCGCCAGATCCTCGAACATCAGGTCGACCTGATCATCGACGGTGGTTTTGGTGGGCTGAAGGCCTCGACCGTAATCAATCTGGCGGATGATGAGCCGCACATCATTCGCGTCGGCTGCGGTGATCCCACGCCTTTCGGCGAGGCGTGAAGGCCTCGCACGAAATGCGCGAAATTCCGCACGCCTGACTGTCAGCGGTTACAGAATCAGCACCACCAGCAGCGCCACCAGCAGGATGACGACGAAGTCGGTGCCGCTGAGTGCACCGCCGGCCGGTAAGGCATCTATCCGCTGGGCGAGGGTGGCTGTCTCCGCGGGCGTCAGGGCATCCACCCGGCTACGGGCCAGGGCCGCGGGAACATCCATGGTTTGCAAACGCTCCTCGACGTCGGCGCGGTTGAGGAACTCACTGACTTTGACGCGATCGGCTTGAGCGGTCTGCTCGGCAATGACTTCTTGGGTGCCGATCATGCCGGCCTGAGCGGTTAGCGGCGGCAGAAGCAGCAATGCTGCCAGAATGGCGAAAGTTGGGGCGGTAATTTTCATGCTGTGACCCTCGACGAGTGGTCGGGATTCGCGTCAAACCTTGCACTGCTGTTGGCGCACGATTCTGCCGTCGATTTTTCTGGGCGGCTTCATTGATTAAGACTGGCCGTGAGCCTGAACGGTTCCGTGGTCGTTTTTTCCGCGGCAGCTTCTGGTCTCGTTATACTTCGCGTCTTGTTGATTCGCTCAGGTAACCTGGTTTGAGCCTTGTTGATTCCGAACGCCGCGTGCTGTCCGGCATGCGTCCCAGTGGCCGTTTGCACCTTGGTCATTATCATGGCGTGCTGAAAAGCTGGATCAAGTTGCAGCACGAATACGAATGCTTTTTCTGCATCGTCGACTGGCACGCACTGACGACCAACTACCAGGGTGTCGGGCCGATCTCCCAGCATGTCATGGACATGGCGGTGGATTGGCTGGCCGCTGGGGTCAGCCCCAGTTCTGCGACCTTGTTCATCCAGTCGCAAGTGCCGGAGCACGCCGAACTGCATCTACTGCTGTCGATGATCACCCCGCTTAGCTGGCTGGAGCGGGTGCCGTCCTACAAGGAGCGGCAAGACCGGCTGCAGGGCAGGGAACTCGCCACCTATGGTTTTCTGGGTTATCCGTTGCTGCAGGCGGCGGATATCCTGCTGTACCGAGCGGGGGTGGTGCCGGTTGGCGCCGATCAATTAGCGCATATCGAGTTCGCCCGCGAAGTGGCTCGCCGTTTCAATCATCTCTATGGCCGTGAGCCGGGCTTCGAGCTGAAAGCCGAGGCGGCAATCCGCAAGCTCGGCAAGAAAACCGCCACGCTCTACAACAATTTGCGCAAGGCGTACCAGCAGCAGGGTGACGTCGAGGCCCTGGAAACCGCCAAGGCGTTGCTTAAAGAGCAACAGAGCGTCACCATCGGCGACAAGGAGCGGCTGTTCGGTTACCTGGAAGGTGGCGGCAAGGTGTTGCTGCCCGAGCCGCGCCCCTTGCTCAGCGGTGCGCCAACGTTGCCGGGGCTGGATGGCGGGAAAATGTCCACGTCCAGCGGCAATGCAATTTTTCTGCGTGACAGCAGTGCCGAAGTCGAAGAGAAAATCAGGCGCATGCCCACTGATCCGGCGCGGGTGCACCGGGACGATCCAGGTAATCCTGCTCATTGCCCGGTTTGGCCGCTGCACGAGATTTACACCAGTGAAGAGACGCGTGCTGCACTGCAGCAAGGCTGCAAGAGTGCCGGCATCGGTTGTCTGGACTGCAAGGGACCATTGATCGAGGCCGTGCAGAAAGAGCTGCAACCCTTGCAGGCGCGTGCCGCCGATTACCAGGACAACCCCGAGTTGCTGCGCAATATCCTCGCCGAGGGCGCCGAGCGTGCGCGCAATGAAGCACGGGAAACCCTGACCGAGGTGCGCCTGGCCTTGGGTTTGAATTACCGCTGAGCAGGAATTCGATAAATCAATATGCACAGCCAGTCACCTGAACAGCCCGCCGACAGTCAAGCGGGCGCCCAGCAAGAGCTGCCGTTCGCTTTGGTATACGGCCGGGCGGTGACCGAGATGCCGCTGGATCTGTATATCCCGCCGGATGCCCTGGAGGTATTTCTCGAAGCCTTCGAAGGCCCCCTGGACCTGCTGCTCTACCTGATCCGCAAACAGAATATCGATGTGCTGGACATTCCCGTGGCGGAAATCACCCGCCAGTACATGGGCTATGTCGAGTTGATGCAGTCGGTGCGCCTAGAGCTGGCCGCCGAGTACCTGGTGATGGCGGCGATGCTCGCCGAGATCAAGTCGCGCATGCTGCTGCCGCGTTCGAGCGAGGCGCCAGAGGAAGAAGACGATCCGCGCGCCGAGCTGATTCGTCGCCTGCAGGAATACGAGCGCTACAAAGCCGCTGCCGAAGGCCTCGATATGCTGCCGCGGGTCGGCCGCGACCTGACGGTGCCGCGCCTGGATGCGCCGCTGGCTCAAGCGCGCAAGCTACTGCCGGAGGTCAATCTGGAGGAGCTGTTGCTGTCGATGGCGCAGGTGTTGCGCCGCGCCGATATGTTCGAAAGTCACCAGGTCAGTCGTGAGACGCTGTCGACTCGCGAGCGCATGAGCGAAGTGCTGGAGCGTCTCAAGGGCGGCGCTTTCGTGCCTTTTGTCGAGCTCTTCACGGCTGAGGAGGGGCGTCTGGGCGTGGTGGTGACTTTTATGGCGGTGCTCGAGCTGATCAAGGAATCGTTGGTCGAGCTGGTGCAGAATGAAGCCTTTGGCCCCATCCACGTGCGCGCGCGAGCTGAATGACCATGAACCTGAGCAATCCCCGCGAACTGGCCAGCCTGCTGGAAGCCTTCTTGTTCGCCTCCGGCAAGCCGCAATCGTTGGAGCGTCTGTTCGAGCTGTTCGAGGAAGTGGAGCGCCCCGAACCGGCGGTGTTCAAAAAAGCCCTGGAGCGGCTGCGCCAGTCCTGCGAAGGGCGAGCCTTCGAGTTGGTCGAGGTGGCTTCCGGTTACCGCCTGCAAGTACGCGAGATCTACGCACCCTGGGTCGGCCGTTTGTGGGAAGAGCGGCCACAGCGTTATTCGCGGGCCATGCTCGAGACCCTGGCGCTGATTGCCTACCGGCAGCCGATTACCCGCGGCGAGATCGAGGATATTCGCGGCGTGGCGGTCAACAGCCATATCGTCAAAACCTTGCTGGAGCGCGAGTGGATCCGCGTGGTCGGTTACCGCGACGTGCCGGGCAAGCCGGCGATGCTGGCGACCACCAAGGCGTTTCTCGATCACTTCAATCTGCAGAGTCTCGACCAGCTACCGCCGTTGGCGGCACTGCGTGAGCTGGAGCCCGAGCCGTTGCTGGCCTTCGATGACGACCTCGCTGCGCCGCAAAGCCTGCAGGCCCGCGCCGACCTGGCGCTCGCCGATGAGCCGGTGGTGGAGGCAAGCGAGGAAACCAGCTTCAGCAGCCTGCTGGCCGAACTGGACTCCATGGAGCAGGGCTTGAAGACCGATTTCGATGATTTTTCCGCGCCGGCGGTGGACGAGGTCGAAGGCGAGGAGCTGACGGAGACCACCGATGAGCAGGAGCCGCCGGGTCACTGAACATGGGCGGCATTGACCCTGGCCGGCTGCGGTTCTGCAGCCGGTTTGCTCTAGCCAGGTCTTGCTCAGGATGCATCCGGGCTACGGATAACGGCGCATGTGTAGCGGATCGCTGGGGTGCCGACTGTCGAAAAGACCGATGACTGCTCGTCTGCCGGCTAGTCTCAAACGGTGCGCACGCTGTGCGTTTCGCGTATGATCCGCGCCCTTTCGACGACTTGCTGTCGTCCATCACTAGAGATACACCGGGAGGTGCCCAGATGAGTGAATCCGAAGAATACAGTCCAGCCGGCGAAAAACTGCAGAAAGTCATGGCGCGCATAGGCCTGGCTTCACGCCGCGAAATCGAAGGCTGGATCAGCGCCGGCCGGGTCAAGGTCAATGGTGCGGTCGCGGGTCTCGGTCAGCGTGTCGACCTGCACGATGCCATCGCCATCGATGGCCGCTTGATCAAGCGCGAAGAAGCCGCCGAAAGCGTGCGCCGCGTGATCCTCTATAACAAGCCCGAAGGTGAGATCTGCACCCGCGACGACCCCGAAGGGCGTCCGACCGTGTTCGACCGTCTGCCGCGGCCGAAAGAAGGTCGCTGGATTAATATTGGTCGTCTCGACATCAATACCACCGGCTTGCTGATGTTCACCACCGACGGAGAGCTGGCCAACCGCTTGATGCATCCGTCCTACCAGATGGACCGCGAGTACGCGGTGCGCGTGCGCGGTGAAGTCGACGATGAAATGATCGAGCGGCTGAAAGCCGGGGTGATGCTCGAAGACGGTCCGGCCAAGTTCACCGATATCAAGGTGGCGCCGGGCGGTGTGGGCTTCAACCACTGGTACCACTGCGTGGTGATGGAAGGGCGTAACCGCGAAGTGCGCCGTCTGTGGGAGTCCCAGGGCTTGGTAGTCAGCCGCTTGAAGCGCGTGCGTTTCGGTCCGGTATTTATCACCTCGGATCTGACCATGGGTCGCTGGCGTGAAATGAGCCAGCGCGAAGTGGATATTCTCAGCGAGGAAGTTGGCCTCAAGTCGGTCGCCTTGCCGGACATGAAAGAAAAAACCCGCGACAAGCTCGAGCGTCTGCAGCGCAAGTCGGCCAAGCCGGTTGGTCGCGGCGAACGTCCGCAGCGGACTCTGCGCCCATCCCATGGCAGCCCTGTTGCCGCTGATCGTTCGGGTTCCGGGCGTACTCCGCGCAGCGAGGGTGGTGAGCGTGCAGAGCGTACCCCGCGCGGCGAAGGCGGTGAACGTGTAGTGCGTACTCCGCGCAGTGACGGTGGTGCTGTGCGTACGCCGCGCGCAGACAAGGGCCGTACGGATCAGGGTCGTCCTGCTCCGAGCAAAGGGACGCCAGTTGCCGAGCGGCCGCGGGATGTCAACAAGAAGAGTCCGAACAAGCCCAAGCCTATGCGTCCGGGCGTCGAGCTGAGCGAGCGCCCTGGGCGCAAGCCGGCCGCGCCAGCCAAGCGCCGCACCCCGTCCGCGGGCGAAGGGCAGCGCCCAGGCTTTGGCCGTGGCCCGCGCAAGCCGCAGTAGGCTGGGGTAGCGCGATCCTGGGATCGTAAAAAAAGGACTCGATTGAGTCCTTTTTTTGTGCACTGTTTTTAGCCAGCCATGCTCAGACGATTACGTCCATCGCGCTTGGCTACATAGAGTGCGCTATCGGCGCGCTGCAGCAGGCTTTCTGCTGACTCGCCCGCCAGCAGGCTCGCGCAGCCGAGGCTGATGGACACCTCGATCGGACGGCCTTGGGCCAGACATTGCAGCTCTTGCACGGCATGCCGTAGGCGCTCGCCGACCATGGCGGCGGCTTCGCGGCAGGTTCCCGAGAGCAGTACGAGAAACTCTTCGCCGCCGTAACGAAACACCATGTCGATGTTGCGTAGCTGGCTTTTCAGGGTGGCGGCAACGTCGATCAATACCCTGTCGCCGATGCTATGGCCGTGGTTGTCGTTGACCTGCTTGAAATGGTCGAGGTCGAGCATCAGCAGCGAGAGTGGTTGCAGATTGCGTCGCGACAGATCGATTTCACGCAGCAGAATCTGATCCATGGCAATGCGGTTGCCGGTGTTGGTCAGCGGGTCACGCAGTGCACTCTGGACTGCCGCACGGTATAGCAGGGCATTGCGCAGCGGGAACAGCAAGCTGGCCAGCAGGGACTCCAGTTGGCTGAGTTCCGCGTCGCTGAAGCGCTGTTGGCGGCGGAAAACCAACTCGCCGAGGTATTCGCCCTCATGGCTCAGCCGGTAACCGGCCGAGTGGCTGGCGCGTTCGCCGAGCTCCAGGCGCAGGTCGGCGGTTGGTTGTTGATAGGTCAGGGCATTGAGCGGCACCAGGCTTTGCACGGCAGTAAAGAACAGTTTGAGGATGCGCTCGACATCCAGGCTGGTCTGCAGTTGCATGCTGAGTTGCTGACGCAGTTGCGCCAGGCTGATCGGGCGCAGGGACGGCGCGCGATTGCCGGAAAAGCCCAGGCGCTGAAGCTTTGCCGTATCGAAATCGATGGTGTTGGTCTGACTGGGAGTAACCATAAATGCTGAACCTCTAGCGCATTGATGCGGCAACACTGGCTATAGAGCGAATTTCATGCCAGAGGGTTCAGAAAATATGAAAATTATTTGAAGTCAGTCACTTACGCTGGTTTTTCGCGGCAAATGGCCAGTATCTGCAGTTTGCTTGCCGCGCCGACCGGCAAGCGATTGCCGGTTTGTGGGTGTATGCCATTTTTCTGCCGCTGCAGTCGCTGTTTGCTGGTGTTATTGGGCGTCGAATGCCTGGCCATTGACGCCGCTGCTGTCAGGCCCCATCAGGTACAGATAGACCGGCATTATTGCCTCGGGTAGCGGGTTGTTGGCCGGGTTTTCCCCTGGATAAGCCTGGGCGCGCATATCGGTGCGGGTGGCGCCTGGGTTGATGCTGTTGGCACGTACCGGCGCCACGCCGTCGACTTCATCGGCCAGTACCTGCATCAAGCCCTCGGTGGCGAACTTGGAGACCGCATAAGCGCCCCAGTAGGCGCGGCCTTTGCGGCCGACGCTGCTCGAGGTGAATACCACCGAGGCGTCGCTGGAGAGTTTCAGCAGCGGCAGCAGGGTGCTGGTGAGCATGAAGGTGGCATTGACGTTGACCTGCATCACGCGCATGAAGTTATCGCCGGAGAGCTGCTCCAGCGGTGTGCGCGGGCCGACAATCGAGGCGTTGTGCAGCAGGCCATCAAGTTTGCCGAATTCGCGCTCGATCATCGCTGCCAGTTCGTCGTACTGGTGTGGCAGGGCGGTTTCCAGGTTGAACGGGATCACCGCGGGCTGCGGGTGGCCGGCGGCCTCGATGGCGTCGTAGACCCTGCTGAGGCTTTCTTCGGTCTTGCCCAGCAGCAGTACGGTCGCCCCATGGGCGGCAAAGTCCTGCGCGGCGGCGGCGCCAATTCCGCGGCCAGCGCCGGTGACCAGAATCACCCGATCCTTGAGCAGGTCGGGGCGGGCAGAATATTGGAACATGGGGACTCCTTCGGAGAGCGGCAAGCTGCAGCCATAGCGGCAAGTTGCGCGGCTGAATATTGATAGGGGCAGGTTGGGCTTCGCTCGGCGCAGCCCAACCTTGCGCTGGCAAGCGGTACTCGATAATGCCTGGCCTTAGAACCTGTATGCCGTAGCCGCTCAGCAGCGGCACAGCGCCCGTTCGAGTACCGTGCGCAGTTCCAGTGGGTGGTCGACCACCACGTCGGCGCCCCAGTTTCTCGGGTTGTCGTTCGGGTGAATATAGCCATAAGTCACCGCAGCAGTTCTGGTGCCGGCGGCGCGTCCCGACTCGATGTCGCGCAGGTCGTCGCCGACGAACAGGACGCTGGCCGGATCCAGGCCCAACTGGCTGCAGGCCAGAATCATCGGCTCTGGGTCGGGTTTGCTGTGGGTGACATGCTCCGGGCAGATCAGGATGGCGGAGCGTTCGGCCAGGCCGAGTTGCTGCATGATCGGTTCGGCGAAGCGCAGTGGCTTGTTGGTTACCACGCCCCAGATCAGCTTGGCCTGCTCGATATCGGCGAGCAGTTCATGGATGCCGTCGAAAGGGCGGGTCAGCACCGCGCAGTGATCCTGATAGCGCTCGAGAAACTCCAGGCGCAAGGCCTCGAACTGCTCGGTCAGTGGGTCCATGGCGAAGCTCGCTGCGACCATGGCGCGGGCGCCGCCGGAAATCTGATCGCGAATCAGTTGGTCATCCACGGCCGCGAGGCCGCGCTCGGCGAGCATCGCCTGGCAGATGGCGATGAAGTCGGGAGCACTGTCGAGCAGGGTGCCATCCATATCGAAAAGAACTGCGCGCAAACGCATCAGGCCTCCTTGAGCGTCTGGATCATGTAGTTGACGTCGACATCCGCTTGCAGTTTGTAGTGTTTGGTCAGCGGGTTGTAGGTCAGGCCGATAATGTCTTTGACTTGCAGGCCGGTGTCGCGGCTCCAGGCGCCCAGTTCCGAGGGCCGGATGAACTTCTTGAAATCATGGGTGCCACGCGGCAGCAGGCGCAGCAGGTATTCCGCGCCAATCACCGCGAACATATAAGCCTTGGGGTTGCGGTTGATGGTGGAGAAGAACACCTGGCCGCCGGGTTTGACCAGGGTGTGGCAGGCGCGGATCACTGAGGCCGGATCCGGGACGTGTTCGAGCATTTCCAGGCAGGTGACCACGTCGAACTGCTCGGGCATTTCAGCGGCCAGGTCTTCGGCGGTGATCTGCCGGTACTGCACCGAAACGCCGGATTCCAGTTGGTGCAACTGGGCCACGGCCAGGGGCGCTTCGCCCATGTCGATACCAGTTACCTCGGCGCCACGCTGGGCCATGGCTTCGCTGAGGATGCCGCCGCCGCAGCCGATGTCGAGGACCTTCTTGCCGGCCAGGCTGACGCGCTCTTCAATCCAGTTGACCCGCAGTGGATTGATGTCGTGCAGGGGTTTGAATTCGCTTTCGCGGTCCCACCAGCGGTGGGCGAGGGCTTCGAATTTGGCGATTTCGGCGTGATCGACGTTGCTCATAAATATTCCTGGGTGAAGCTGCAAAATGGCAAGCCTGGGCTGAATGTATCCATGTTGCCAGTTTCGTAGTCTGGAGTGGGCGTCTATTGATCGCCCGATATATGTCAGTTTGTCGCAGCCTGTAGGCGCCAGCTTGTTGGCGATCATCGGCTATCGCCGGGATGCCGTGGCACGGCAAGCTGGTTCCTGCCGGTCATGCATGGGCTCTATCACTTGGCGGCGATCTTCGCTCCCCAGGCGCGGGCGTTGGCGATGATCCGCTGTTCGTCCAGGCGAGTCAGTCGGCCGCTGTCGAGCAGGTGCTTGCCGCCGACCCAGACATCTTCGACGCAGTCGCGGTTGCTGGTATAGATCAGTTGCGAAACCGGGTCGTAGATCGGCTGCTGGGCCAGGCCGTTCAAGTTGAATACCACCAGGTCGGCGGCTTTGCCCGGCTCCAGCGAACCGATCAGGTCATCCAGGCCGAGGGCGCGCGCGCCATTCAGGGTTGCCATGCGCAACGCTCGATGTGCGTCCAGGGCGCTGGCCGAGCCTGCGACGGCTTTGGCCAGCAAGGCGGCCGTGCGGGTTTCACCAAGCAGATCCAGGTCGTTGTTGCTGGCGGCACCGTCGGTGCCGATGGCCACATTGATCCCGGCCTGCCAGAGCTTTTCTACCGGACAGAAGCCGCAGGCCAGCTTGAGATTGGACTCCGGGCAATGGATCACGCTGCTGTTGCTGGCCACCAGCAGGGCCAGATCGTCATCGTCGATCTGGGTCATGTGCACGGCCTGGAAACGCGGGCCAAGCAGGCCGAGTCGCGCCAATCGCGCCAGCGGACGCTCACCATATAGATGCAGGCTCTGCTGCACCTCGAAGGCGGTTTCATGCACATGCATATGGATGCCGGCATCCAGTTCCTCGGCGAGTATGCGGATGTTCTCCAGCTTGTCGTCGCTCACCGTATAGGGGGCGTGGGGGCCGAAGGCAACGCTCAGGCGCGGGTGATGCTTGAGGTCGTCGAACAACGCCAGCCCTTTGCGCAACGCTTCGTCGGCATCGCGGGCGCCGGGAATGGGAAAATCCAGTACCGGAATGGTTATCTGGGCGCGAATGCCGCTCTTGTGCACGATCTCGCTGGCCACTTCGGGAAAGAAGTACATGTCCGAGAAGCAGGTGATGCCGCCCTTGAGTTGTTCGGCGATGGCCAGTTCGGTGCCATCCAGGACGAAATGCTCATCAACCCACTTGGCCTCGGCTGGCCAGATGTGCTGTTCCAGCCAGTTGCTCAGCGGCAGTTCATCGGCCATGCCGCGAAACAGGCTCATGGCAGCATGGCCATGGGCATTGACCAGTCCTGGTGTCAGCAGTCGGCCGGGCAGTTCACGGACTTCCAGTGCCTGGTGCTTGAGCGCTTCGGCGCGCGGCGCGATCAGGGCGATGCGGCCGTCGCGGATGCCCAGACCATGCTCGTGCAGCACCACTCCGGCAGGCTCGACCGGCACCAGCCAGGTTGGGAGTAGGAGGAGGTCGAGAGGGGCTTCGGGCATGCCTGGGGCTTCCTGTGAGTATCTGAGAGGCTGAGTTTATAGGGGAACGGCGTGCGCTTGAAGCTGCGCAGCTATAAGCCATGGGATTCAAGCTGTAAGTGAATGTGCAAAAGCTCGACGAGCGTCGGGTGCTGGTGTCGCGGCTGACGCGTGCAGCCTGCGGATGCTTCTCTGGGTATAATGATCGGCTTTTCGGGGCGAGGTGTGTAATGCGCGAGCAATTGCTAGCGGCAGAGAAGGTTCAAGCCATTGATTGGCGTGATGGCGCTCTGCATCTGCTCGATCAGCGTGTATTGCCGTTCGAGGAAACCTGGCATGCCTGTCATTCGGCAGTGGCCGTAGCCGAGGCGATTCGCCTGATGGTAGTGCGCGGGGCGCCGGCCATCGGTATTAGTGCGGCCTATGGCGTGGTGCTCGGCGCGCGCGCGCGGGTGGCCGAGGGCGGAGATTGGCGTGTGGCCCTGGAGGCGGATTTTCAGATATTGGCCGATTCGCGGCCGACCGCCGTCAATCTGTTCTGGGCGCTCAATCGAATGCGCGAGCGCATGGCGCGTATTAAGGAAGGTGACGATCCGGTTGCGCTGCTGGAGAGCGAAGCGCTGGGTATTCATCAGAGCGATCGCGAAGCCAACTTGACCATGGCTCAGATCGGTGTCGACCTGATTCGCAAGCATCAGGGTAATCAGCAGAACCTGTTGACTCACTGTAATGCCGGTGCCCTGGCCACTGGTGGCTTCGGCACGGCGCTGGGGGTGATTCGCGCAGCCTATCTGGAGGGTTTGGTCGAGCGCGTCTATGTCGACGAAACCCGTCCTTGGTTGCAAGGCTCGCGCCTGACTGCCTGGGAGCTGGCCGGCGAAGGCATCCCGGTCTGCCTGAATGTCGATTCGGCCGCCGCGCACCTGATGAAGACTCGCGGTATCACCTGGGTCATCGTCGGTGCCGACCGGATTGCCGCCAATGGCGATGTGGCGAACAAGATCGGCACTTACCAGCTGGCGGTCAATGCCATGCACCATGGCGTGCGCTTTATGGTGGTGGCGCCGAGTTCGACCATCGACATGGCACTGGAGAGTGGTGACGATATTCCTCTCGAGGAGCGTGATGCCAGTGAGTTACTGGAGCTCAATGGTCAGCGAGTGGCGGCGGGAGTGGATGCGCTCAATCCGGTGTTCGATGTGACGCCGGCCGACCTGATCGACTTCATCGTCACCGAGAAGGGCGTGGTCGAGCGGCCGGATACGGCAAAAATGACCAGACTGATGTGCCGCAAGCGCCTGCATTGAGCTGGTCACGGTTGCTCGGTGGGCGTTGCTGCGGCCGCTGGCTGGGGATAGGTGCGGGGCGCTGATTGTGGTAATATCCGGCCGTTTTCAGGGGCGCTGGCAACGGTCGCCTTAACTGCGCAGATACATGGCATAACTCATTGATTTGTCGTGAGTCGCTGCTGGCCTAGAGCCGCGCGGCACGCTTCGCCTCGTTCGGGATGAACGAGGCGAAGAATCACCAGAAAAAGGAACCAGGCTACTCATGGGCGAACTGGCCAAAGAAATCCTCCCGGTCAATATTGAAGACGAACTCAAGCAGTCCTACCTCGACTACGCGATGAGCGTAATCGTTGGGCGAGCGCTGCCGGATGCGCGCGATGGCTTGAAGCCCGTGCACCGGCGTGTGCTGTTTGCCATGAGTGAGTTGGGTAACGACTGGAACAAGGCATATAAGAAGTCCGCCCGTGTGGTCGGTGACGTCATCGGTAAGTACCACCCGCATGGCGACACTGCGGTGTACGACACCATCGTACGTATGGCGCAACCCTTCTCCCTGCGTTACCTGCTGGTCGATGGTCAAGGCAACTTCGGTTCGGTGGATGGCGACAACGCCGCCGCCATGCGTTACACCGAAGTGCGCATGACCAAGCTGGCCCACGAACTGCTGGCCGACTTGCACAAGGAAACCGTCGACTGGGTGCCGAACTACGACGGCACCGAGATGATTCCGGCGGTCATGCCGACCAGGGTGCCCAACCTGCTGGTCAACGGCTCCAGCGGTATCGCCGTGGGTATGGCGACCAATATCCCGCCACACAACCTCACGGAAGTGATCAACGGCTGCCTGGCGCTGATCGACAACTCCGAGCTGACGGTCGATGAGTTGATGCAGTACATCCCGGGTCCGGATTTCCCGACCGCGGCGATCATCAACGGCCGTGCCGGCATCATCGAGGCTTATCGCACCGGGCGCGGGCGCATTTATATGCGCGCGCGGGCGATCATCGAAGACATTGACAAGGTCGGCGGTCGTCAGCAGATCATCGTCAGCGAGCTGCCGTACCAGCTGAACAAGGCACGTCTGATCGAAAAGATCGCCGAGCTGGTTAAAGAGAAGAAGCTCGAAGGCATCACCGAGCTGCGTGACGAGTCCGACAAGGACGGCATGCGCATCGTGATCGAGTTGCGCCGCGGTGAAGTGCCAGAGGTGGTGCTCAACAACCTCTACGCCCAGACCCAGATGCAGAGCGTATTCGGCATCAACGTAGTCGCTTTGATCGACGGTCAGCCGAAGATCCTCAACCTCAAGGACATGCTCGAAGCCTTTGTCCTGCACCGCCGTGAAGTGGTCACCCGGCGCACCGTGTTCGAGTTGCGCAAGGCGCGTGAGCGTGGGCACATCCTTGAAGGTCAGGCGGTTGCCCTGTCCAACATTGATCCGGTGATCGCCCTGATCAAGGCTTCGCCGACGCCCGCTGAAGCCAAGCAAGCGTTGATTTCCACCGCGTGGGAGTCGACTGCGGTAGAAGCCATGGTCGAGCGTGCCGGCGCCGACTCCTGCCGCCCGGACACCCTCGAGCCACAGTACGGTCTGCGTGACGGCAAGTACTACCTGTCGCCGGAGCAGGCCCAGGCCATTCTCGAACTGCGTCTGCACCGCCTGACCGGGCTGGAGCATGAGAAGCTGCTGGCCGAGTACCAGGAAATTCTCGCCCAGATCGGCGAGTTGATCCGCATCCTGACCAGCGCTGTACGCCTGATGGAAGTGATTCGCGAAGAGCTTGAGAGCATCAAGGCCGAGTTCGGCGATGCGCGGCGCACCGAGATTCTCGATGCCCGCCTGGATCTGACCCTGGGTGATCTGATCACCGAAGAAGATCGGGTGGTGACCATTTCCCACACCGGTTACGCCAAATCGCAGCCGTTGACCGCTTATCAGGCTCAGCGGCGCGGCGGTAAAGGCAAGTCGGCCACCGGTATCAAGGAGGAGGACTACATCGCCCACCTGCTGGTCGCCAACAGTCATACCACGCTGCTGCTGTTCTCCAGCAAGGGCAAAGTGTACTGGCTGAAGACCTATGAGATTCCAGAAGCCTCGCGAGCTGCTCGTGGTCGTCCGCTGGTCAATTTGTTGCCATTGAGCGAGGGTGAATACATCACCACCATGTTGCCGGTGGAGATCGCGCCCAAGAGCAAGCAGGACGATGTCGACGATATCGAAGGTGTGCTGGACGATGTTGAGGGTGCGATAGAAGCCTTGGGCCCGTTCATCTTCATGGCCACCGCTAACGGCACGGTGAAGAAGACCCCGCTGACCCAGTTCAGCCGGCCACGTAGCGTCGGTCTGATCGCCCTGGGCCTCGACGAAGGCGACACCCTGATTTCCGCTGCCATCACCGATGGCAGCCGTGAGGTCATGCTGTTCTCCGATGGTGGCAAGGTTACCCGTTTCAAGGAAACCGATGTACGCGCCATGGGCCGTACCGCTCGCGGCGTGCGCGGCATGCGTCTGCCGGAAGGGCAGAAGCTGATTTCCATGCTGATTCCAGAAGAGGGCAGCCAGATTCTAACTGCCTCCGTGCGTGGCTATGGCAAGCGTACGGCGATCGACGAGTTCCCGGAGTACAAGCGCGGTGGCCAGGGCGTGATCGCCATGGTCAGCGGCGAGCGCAACGGCAAGCTGGTTGGCGCTGTGCAGGTGCTCGACGGAGAGGAAATCATGCTGATTTCCGACCAGGGCACCTTGGTGCGTACCCGCGTTGGTGAAGTCTCCAGTCTCGGCCGTAACACCCAGGGTGTGACCCTGATCAAGCTGGCCAAGGATGAAAAGCTCGTGGGCCTCCAGCGGGTGCAGGAGCCATCCGAAGAGGAGATTGACGAGCTGCTTGAAGGTGACGAGGCTCTGGATGACGATGTGACCGATGTGACCGATGTGACCGATGTGACCGATGTGACCGATGTGGTCGATGTGGTCGATGCGTCGGATGCTGCGGCTGACGAGAGTCCGGTCAGCGAAGAGTGATCTGCATGGGCGAGGCTTGACCTCGCGCCTTGCGGCGTTGGATTCGACGGCTGACCGGCAGTGGTCAGTCGTCCAACATTTGAGCGAGAGTGGATGTGAGCAAGCGAGCCTATAATTTCTGCGCCGGCCCGGCCGCGCTTCCTGAAGCTGTTCTGCAACGCGCCCAGGCGGAGCTCCTCGATTGGCAGGGTAAAGGCCTGTCCGTGATGGAGATGAGCCACCGCAGCGACGAGTACATGGCCATTGCGGCCAAGGCCGAGCAGGATCTGCGCGACCTGCTCGTCATCCCCTCCGACTATAAAGTGCTGTTCCTGCAGGGCGGTGCCAGTCAGCAGTTCGCCGAGATCCCGCTCAACTTGCTGCCGGAAGACGGTGTCGCTGACTATATCGATACCGGCATCTGGTCGAAGAAGAGCATTGAGGAGGCCAGCCGTTACGGCAATATCAATGTCGCGGCCAGCGCCAAGCCTTACGACTACTTCGCGATTCCCGGGCAGAATGAGTGGCACCTGTCGAAAGACGCCGCTTACCTGCACTACGCCAGCAACGAAACCATCGGCGGTCTGCAATTCGACTGGATTCCCGAAGTCGGCGACGTGCCGTTGGTGGCGGATATGTCCTCGGACATCCTCTCGCGACCTATCGATGTGTCGAAGTTCGGCCTGATCTATGCCGGCGCGCAGAAGAATATCGGCCCCAGCGGCCTGGTCGTCAGCATAGTCCGTGAAGACCTGTTGGGCCGTGCGCGCAGCGTCTGCCCGACCATGCTCAACTATAAGGTCGCCGCCGATAACGGTTCGATGTACAACACCCCGGCAACTTTTTCCTGGTACCTATCCGGCCTGGTGTTCGAGTGGCTCAAGGAGCAGGGCGGGGTCGAGGCCATGGAGCAACGCAACCGCGCCAAGAAAGAACTGCTTTATGGCGCCATCGACAGCAGCGAGCTGTACAGCAACCCGATTGCGCTCAATGCCCGCTCCTGGATGAACGTGCCCTTCCGTCTGGTGGATGATCGTCTGGACAAGCCGTTCCTCGCCGGTGCCGAGGCCCGCAACCTGCTCAATCTGAAGGGGCACCGTTCGGTCGGCGGCATGCGTGCGTCCATCTATAACGCCGTGGGTCTGGATGCCGTTGAGGCGTTGGTGGCTTATATGGCGCAATTCGAGAAGGAACACGGCTGATGACGGATGTAGTCTCCGAGCAAGAACTGCAAGCCCTGCGCCTGCGCATCGATAATCTCGACGAAAGAATTCTCGAGCTGATCAGCGATCGCGCGCGCTGCGCCGAAGACGTGGCGCGGGTCAAGATGCTGGCGTTGCCGGAAGGCGAGAAACCGGTGTTCTACCGTCCGGAGCGTGAGGCCCAGGTGCTCAAGCGCATCATGGAGCGCAATCAGGGGCCGCTGGGCAATGAGGAAATGGCGCGGCTGTTTCGCGAAATCATGTCCTCCTGTCTGGCGCTGGAGAACCCGCTGAAGGTCGCTTATCTCGGCCCGGAAGGCACCTTCTCCCAGGCAGCGGCGATGAAGCATTTCGGTCACGCGGTGATCAGCGTACCCATGGCGGCGATCGACGAAGTGTTTCGCGAAGTGGCTGCGGGCGGGGTGAACTTCGGCGTAGTGCCGGTGGAGAACTCTACCGAAGGCGCGATCAACCACACCCTGGACAGCTTCCTCGAACACGACATGGTGATCTGCGGCGAAGTCGAGCTGCGCATCCACCATCATCTGCTGGTCGGCGAAACTACCAAGGTCGACAAGATCTCCCGCATCTACTCGCATGCCCAGTCCCTGGCCCAGTGCCGCAAGTGGCTGGATGCGCATTACCCGAATGTCGAGCGGGTGGCGGTGTCGAGCAATGCCGAGGCGGCCAAGCGGGTCAAGGGCGAGTGGAACAGTGCGGCGATCGCCGGCGATATGGCAGCCAGTCTGTATGGTCTGACCAAGCTGGCCGAAAAGATCGAAGACCGCCCGGACAACTCCACGCGTTTCTTGATCATCGGTAGCCAGGAAGTGCCGCCGACTGGCGATGACAAGACCTCGGTCATCGTCTCCATGCGCAACAAGCCGGGCGCCCTGCATGAGCTGCTGGTGCCGTTCCATAACAATGGTATCGACCTGACCCGCATCGAGACCCGCCCTTCGCGCAGTGGCAAGTGGACCTATGTGTTCTTCATCGACTTCGTCGGCCATCACCGCGATCCGCTGATCAAGGACGTGCTGGAGAAGATCAATCAGGAAGCCGTGGCGCTGAAGGTATTAGGATCGTATCCGAAGGCGGTACTTTAAATAGCAGCCGCACGCTCAAGCCTCAAGCCAGCAGCGGATTCGCCCGGCTTTGTCTTGCAGCTTGCCGCTTGAAGCTTGAGGCTTATGTATGACCGACTTCCTTGCCCTGGCCCAGCCAGGGGTGCAGAAATTGTCGCCCTATGTACCGGGCAAGCCGGTAGATGAGTTGGCCCGCGAGCTGGATCTGGATCCGGCCACCATCGTCAAGCTGGCCAGCAACGAAAATCCGCTGGGCCCCAGCCCGAAAGCCTTGCAGGCGATTCGTGACGAGCTGGCCGAGCTGACCCGTTACCCCGATGGCAATGGGTTCGCCCTGAAAAGCCTGCTGGCCGTGCGCTGCGGCGTTCAGCCCAGCCAGGTCACCCTGGGTAACGGCTCCAACGATATTCTCGAGCTGGTGGCGCGTGCCTATCTGGCGCCCGGCCTGAATGCGGTGTTCAGCGAGCATGCCTTCGCCGTCTATCCGATCGCCACTCAGGCGGTCGGTGCGCAAGGCAAGGTGGTGCCCGCCAAAGACCATGGTCACGATCTGGAGGCCATGCTGGCCGCCATCGACGCCAATACCCGGGTGGTGTTCATCGCCAATCCGAACAACCCGACCGGTACCTGGTTCGGTCCGCAGGCGTTGAGCTATTTCCTCGACCGTGTGCCGGAAGATGTACTGGTGGTGCTCGACGAAGCCTACATCGAGTACGCCGAAGGCTTTGATCTGCCGGATGGTCTCGACTATCTGGCCAGGCACGAGAATCTGCTGGTTTCGCGCACCTTCTCCAAGGCCTATGGTCTGGCGGCGTTGCGCGTCGGTTATGCCATCAGTTCGGCGCAGATTGCCGGTGTGCTCAATCGTGTGCGTCAGCCCTTCAACGTCAACAGTCTGGCCTTGGCCGCTGCCTGTGCGGCGTTTGATGATGCCGAGTACCTGGCGCAAAGTCGTCGGTGCAACGATGCCGGCATGGCGCAGCTGGAAGCGGGTTTCCGCGCGCTGGGGCTGGGCTGGATCCCGTCCAAGGGCAACTTTATTGCCGTCGATCTCGCTCGCGAGTCCATGCCGCTTTATCAGGCGCTGTTGCGCGAAGGCGTGATCGTGCGGCCGGTGGCCAATTACGGCATGCCGACCTACCTGCGTGTCTCCATCGGTTTGCCCGAAGAGAATGGCCGTTTCCTCGAAGCGCTGGCCAAGGTGCTGGGCGCGTGAGCGAATCGAAGACCGCCGTAACCAAAGTGCAATCCAGCCAGCCTATGATCGGCCGCCTGGTGGTGGTCGGTCTCGGCCTGATCGGTGGCTCGTTCGCCAAGGGTTTGCGTGAGCGCGGCCTGTGCCGGGAAGTGGTGGGGGTCGATCTCGATCCGCAGTCGTGTCGCCTGGCCGTCGAGCTGGGGGTGGTCGACCGCTGCGAAGAGCAGTTGGCCGCCGCCTGTCAGGGCGCCGAGATGATCCAGTTGGCGGTACCGATCCTGGCTATGGAAAAACTGCTGCTGGAGCTGGCCAAGCTCGATCTGGGCGATGCCGTGCTCACCGATGTCGGCAGCGCCAAAGGCAATGTGGTGCGCGCCGCGCGTCTGGCCTTCGGCGATATGCCAGCGCGCTTCGTGCCGGGTCACCCGATTGCCGGTTCCGAGCAAAGTGGCGTGGAGGCCGCCAATGCCGAGCTGTTCCGTCGACATAAGGTGATTTTGACGCCACTGGAGCAAACCGATCCGCAGGCGCTGCAGTTGGTCGACCGGCTCTGGCGCGAGTTGGGTGCTGACGTCGAACATATGCAGGTCGAGCACCATGATCAGGTGCTCGCCGCAACCAGCCATTTGCCGCATCTGTTGGCCTTTGGTCTGGTCGATTCGCTGGCCAAGCGCAGCGAGAATCTGGAAATCTTCCGTTACGCCGCTGGCGGCTTTCGCGACTTCACGCGGATTGCCGGCAGTGACCCGGTGATGTGGCACGACATCTTTCTCGCCAATCGCGAGGCCGTGCTGCATACCCTGGATCTTTTTCGCGGCGACCTCGACGCCTTGCGCGATGCGGTCGATGCTGGGGATGGGCATCAATTGCTGGGCGTGTTTACCCGCGCTCGTGTGGCCCGCGAACATTTCAGCAAAATTCTAGCCCGACGGGCCTATGTGGACGCTATGCACTCGAATGATCTGATTTTTCTGGCTAACCCCGGTGGCAAACTGTCTGGGCGAATTCGCGTTCCGGGCGACAAGTCCATTTCGCACCGCTCGATCATGCTCGGTTCGCTGGCCGAGGGCACCACCGAAGTCGAAGGCTTCCTCGAGGGCGAAGATGCCCTGGCAACCCTGCAGGCCTTCCGCGATATGGGGGTGGTGATCGAAGGCCCGCACCATGGCCGGGTGACCATTCATGGCGTTGGTCTGCATGGTTTGCAGGCGCCACCCGGGCCGCTCTATCTGGGCAATTCGGGCACTTCCATGCGCCTGCTCTCCGGCTTGCTGGCCGGGCAGTCGTTCGACAGTACCCTGACTGGCGATGCCTCGTTGTCCAAGCGGCCGATGAACCGGGTGGCCCGGCCGCTGCGTGAGATGGGCGCGGTGATCGAGACCGGTCCCGAAGGGCGGCCGCCTTTGACCATTCGCGGCGGCCAGCGCCTGAGCGGCATGCACTACGAAATGCCGGTGGCCAGCGCCCAGGTCAAATCCTGCCTGTTGTTGGCCGGTCTGTATGCGGTAGGGCAGACCTCGGTCACCGAGCCGGCACCGACCCGCGACCATACCGAGCGGATGTTGCGTGGCTTCGGCTATCCGGTGGCAGTCGACGGCCGTACGGCCAGCGTCGAGTCTGGCCACAAGTTGACGGCGAGCCGTATCGAAGTGCCGGCGGATATTTCCTCGGCCGCCTTCTTCCTGGTGGCCGGTAGTATTGCCGAAGACTCCGAGCTGCTGCTCGAACATGTCGGTATCAACCCGACCCGTACCGGGGTGATCGACATCCTCAAATTGATGGGTGGCGATATCAGCCTGGAAAATCAGCGTGAAGTCGGTGGCGAGCCGGTGGCGGACATTCGCGTACGTAGCGCCAAGCTGCATGGCATCGATATTCCCGAGCATCTGGTGCCGCTGGCCATCGACGAATTCCCCGTGCTGTTTGTGGCGGCTGCGTGTGCCGAAGGGCGCACCGTGCTGCGCGGTGCCGAGGAGCTGCGGGTCAAGGAATCCGACCGTATCCAGGTCATGGCCGATGGCCTGCTGGCACTGGGGGTCAAGGTCGAGCCGACGCCTGACGGCATTATTATCGATGGGGTCGCCACTGGCGGCGGCAGCATGGGCGGTGGTGAGGTCTGGAGTCATGGTGACCACCGTATCGCCATGGCCTTCAGTGTGGCATCGCTGCGCGCTACTGCACCGATCCATATTCATGATTGTGCCAACGTTGCGACCTCGTTCCCGAACTTCCTGGCCCTGGCGGCGCAGGTCGGTCTCCGTGTCGCTGAGGAGGTCAGGTCATGATGGCTCTAGCGCCGATAGTCGCTATCGATGGACCAAGCGGCTCGGGCAAGGGCACGATCGCCGGCTTGTTGGCGCAGAAACTGGGCTGGAATCTGCTGGATTCCGGCGCCCTGTATCGCTTGCTGGCGTTTGCCGCGCGCAATCATGGTGTCGATCTGACCAATGAAGAGGCAATGAAGGTGTTGGCTGCGCATCTGGATGTGCAATTCATTGCCGGAGTAGAGGGGCAGGGGCAACGGATCATTCTTGAAGGCGAGGAGGTCACCGACGCCATCCGCAATGAAGGAATTGGTGCCGGGGCCTCGCAAGTGGCGGCATTGCCCGCCGTGCGCGAGGCCTTGCTGCAGCGTCAGCGGGCATTTCAAGAAATGCCCGGCTTGGTCGCTGATGGTCGCGATATGGGCACCGTGGTGTTTCCCGACGCGCCGTTGAAGATTTTTCTGACCGCCAGTGCCGAAGAGCGTGCCCGGCGACGTTACTTGCAGTTGAAGGCTAAGGGCGATGATGTTAATATCGCGAGTCTTCTTGACGAGATACGGGCGCGTGATGAACGCGATACCCAGCGTGCAGTGGCTCCGCTCAAAGCGGCGGACGATGCAATACTGCTGGATTCCACCGAGCTCTCGATCGAGCAAGTGCTGGAACTAATTCTGCACGAGGTCGCCAACCGCGATCTTGTCGGATGACAAGAGCCTCAGCTGCTTAAGCTGATCAGCTCACCAAGAAGCGTGCGGGAGACCAGTCCTAGTCCCGTGTGCCTTCTTTTATATAAACGTACCCACATTGTCTGGAATGTGGTTTGGGCGGATCCCCTGCCCTAAATCTACAGGAATTAAAATGAGCGAAAGCTTTGCTGAACTATTTGAAGAAAGCCTAAAAACCCTGAATCTTCAGGCTGGCTCAATCATCACCGCTATCATCGTCGATATCGATTACCAAGCTGGTTGGGTAACCGTTCACGCTGGTTTGAAGTCGGAAGGCCTCATCCCGCTGGAGCAGTTCCACAACGACGCTGGCGAGCTGACCATCAAGGTCGGTGACGAAGTTCACGTTGCGCTGGACGCGGTTGAAGATGGCTTTGGTGAAACCAAGCTGTCCCGCGAAAAAGCCAAGCGTGCAGAGTGCTGGATTGTTCTGGAAGCAGCTTTCGCCGCTGAGGAAGTGGTCAAGGGCGTTATCAACGGTAAGGTTAAAGGCGGCTTCACTGTCGACGTTAACGGCATCCGTGCGTTCCTCCCAGGTTCCTTGGTCGATGTCCGTCCGGTGCGTGATACCACTCACCTGGAAGGCAAAGAGCTCGAATTCAAAGTCATCAAGCTGGACCAGAAGCGCAACAACGTTGTCGTTTCCCGCCGCAGCGTGCTGGAAGCCGAGAACAGCGCCGAGCGCGAAGCTCTGCTGGAATCCCTGCAGGAAGGTCAGCAAGTCAAGGGTATCGTTAAAAACCTCACGGATTACGGCGCATTCGTCGATCTGGGTGGTGTCGATGGCCTGTTGCACATCACCGACATGGCCTGGAAGCGTATCAAGCACCCGTCCGAGATCGTCAACGTTGGTGACGAGATCGATGTCAAGGTACTGAAGTACGATCGCGAGCGTAACCGTGTTTCCCTGGGCCTGAAGCAACTGGGCGAAGACCCATGGGTTGCTATCAAGGCTCGTTACCCAGAAGGCACCCGCGTCAATGCACGCGTAACCAACCTGACCGACTACGGCTGCTTCGCAGAGCTGGAAGAAGGCGTGGAAGGCCTGGTGCACGTATCCGAAATGGATTGGACCAACAAGAACATCCACCCGTCCAAAGTCGTACAGGTTGGCGACGAAGTGGAAGTTCAGGTTCTGGATATCGACGAAGAGCGTCGTCGTATCTCCCTGGGTATCAAGCAGTGCAAAACTAACCCGTGGGAAGATTTCTCCGGTCAGTTCAACAAGGGCGACAAGATCTCCGGCACCATCAAGTCGATCACCGATTTCGGTATCTTCATTGGTCTGGATGGCGGCATCGACGGCCTCGTTCACCTGTCCGACATCTCCTGGAACGAAGTAGGCGAAGAAGCTGTACGCCGCTTCAAGAAGGGCGACGAGCTGGAAACCGTTATCCTCTCGGTTGATCCGGAGCGTGAGCGCATTTCCCTCGGCATCAAGCAGCTGGAAGAAGATCCGTTCTCCGACTACGTTGCTGTTAACGATAAAGGCACCATCGTGCGCGGTATCGTTAAAGAAGTTGACGCCAAGGGCGCCATCATCACCCTGGCCGATGGCATCGAAGCCACACTGAAAGCCTCCGAAATCAGCCGTGACCGCGTTGAAGATGCGCGCAACGTGCTGAAAGAAGGCGAAGAAGTAGAAGCCAAGATCATCAGCGTTGATCGCAAGAGCCGTGTAATCAGCTTGTCGGTCAAGTCGAAAGACGTTGAAGACGAGAAAGAAGCTATCAAGGAAATGCGCAAGCAGGAAGTTGATGCTTCAGGTCCGACCACCATTGGTGATCTGCTCCGTGCACAAATGGAAAAGCAGAACTAAGTTCAGCTAATCCAAAAAAAGGGCGACTTCGGTCGCCCTTTTTTGTGTGCGCCCAATATGGACGCAATCTTGCGGATGAAAGTCTCGCCGTTAAGCTGGCCACAGCGAACGAAGTGAAGCGCAACTGCATGAGGGCGACCGAGTGTGGGGAGCCAGCGTGAATCGAAGCCGTGAGCTGATGAACAGGAACTGGATTCAAGGCGAGGCGGACCAGGGCGAGCGGGCAGGTAACCGCGAAGCTCTTGTGGTCAAAGGACAGCAACGTAAATCTGGCGGTTGTGCGGTGAAGGATTGTGTTTCTTGCCTGGAGATATCTCGCATTGTGTCTGAAGGGGCGAAGGCGCCAGCCGGAGCGAGAAGTCAGCAGAGGCCGCAGTAGTCTTTTTTGACGAAGGGCTGAGCCAGAGAACGCGTGATAGGCCATGTTGGTGTGAGAACCCGTCAGTTTGATTTCCGTCAACGCAGGGCGGATGGAGATTGGGCGCGGTGAGGCCGTGAGAGGTCCCATCAGCGCCGAGGTCAATCGCCCGCAAAATGAATCCGACAACTCAGAGCAAAGGCTGCTGGAGCAGACCTTGGTAAGAGAAAATCTGAAACGGGCATGAAAACGGGCCAAGGCCAGCAAAGGTGCGGCGGGAGTCGACGGTCTTGATATTGACCAGCGGCCGAATACCTGCTTTCGCAATGGATTGAGATCCGCGAACAGCTTTTATCAGGTGTCTACCGGCCCAGTCCGGTACGACGAGTGGTGATCCCCAGCCTGACGGGGGTGAACGCGGGCTAGGTATCCCGATGGTCACCGACCGTTTGATCCAACAAGCGTTGCTGCAAGTCTTGCGGCCGTTACTCGATCCGATCTTCAGTGAGCACAGCTACGGTTTTTGCCTCAGGCGTTGTGCGCAGGCCCCGTTTTGGCTGCCCAGCGCTACGTGCCCTCGGCTCGGAAAGTGGTAGTGGATGTTGGTCTGGAAAAACTCTTCGACCGGCTCGACCACGATATTTTTATTGATCGTTTATGCAAATGGATTGGGCGCCGTAAGGCGATCCGCTGTCGCCACTATTGGCGAACGTGTTGCGGGATGAAGTGGGTGGCGAGCTTGAACGCCGAGGTCATTGCTTTGTGCGCTATACCGACGATGCGAGCGTTTACGTGCGCAGCCAGAAGGCTGGTCAGCGGGTAATGGCTTTGCTGAGGCGCCTGTATGAAAAACTGCGCTTGAGTGTCAGCGGAATCAGAAGGTGGTGGTCGACGCCTTGATCGGGCAGATATCAGTCAGCAGGCGGAAATACAGCACATATGCGAAAGCGGTGCAGGTGAAGTCAAGCCCGGCCAGGAACAGCCACTCCTGAAGTCCGCCTCAGCGCGTTGGTGGTTGTACGATCAAGGCGCCAGCGAACAGTGGCAGGAGGAACAGTGGGCCGCAGAGGCTGCTGAACGCGGTGAGGCGATTGTCCGGGCCGCTCTGTTGGCCAATCTAGCGGCGGGTGAGAAAGTCGGCGAAACCGTAACAGGTGGTGGCAATCAGGCAGGCCGCGGCGCCGAGCAGCAGTTGCGGATCAACTTCGACCGGACCGGTACGGGTCAGCACGGCGACGCCAAACAACCCCGGTGCAGAGGGGCTGCTTGACCCGGTGGTCGTCCGTTTCGATGCTTCAGCGGCGGGCAGGGTTCATTCCCTGCATTACGGGAAGTCCGTGGTTGCGTATTTCGGCCCATCGTGACCGCCCGTTTCGGTACATCATGACCGACCATTTCGCTAACGTGTGACCGCTCATTTCGCTAACAACGTGACCGATTTTCCGCCTGTTCCGAAACAGCCGGTCACGCCCTTACCGAAATGGCCGGTCACGTTGTTAGCGAAATACCCTCCACTCCGTTGCGCATGACCTGACCCGCCGCCACCCTGCGTCCCATTTCGGGGAATCGAAGGATGGCGGCGCAGCGAGTAGCCATGCGTAATATCAAAGAATGCCTGCGCCTCAAGTTCGAGGCCGACCTATCTCACGAGAAAATCGCCCGCGCCTTGCAACTGTCCAAGGGCGTCGTCAGCAAGTACATCAAGGCGGCGCGCGACACCGGCATCGAGTGGCCCGCGCTGGCGTTACTGGATGAGGCGGCGCTTGGCGCCGCCCTGATTCCGGCCGCCAAAGTCGTGCACACACGCGGCGACCGCGTGTTGCCCGACGTGATCACTCTGCACCGCGAACTACGTCGTAAAGGCGTGACGCTACAACTGCTGTGGGAGGAATACACCGCCGCTCATCCCGACCAACCGACCTACCGCTACACTCAGTTCGTCGAGCATTACCGCATCTACGCCCGTACGCTCAAGCGCTCGATGCGCCAGCAGCACCGCGCCGGCGAGAAGCTGTTCATCGACTACGCCGGGCCGACGTTGCCGGTGATCGACGCCGGCACCGGCGAGATCAGCCAGGCGCATATCTTCGTCGCGGCCCTCGGTGCCTCGAACTACACCTACGCGTGCGCCACGCCGGGCGAGACCCAAGTGGACTGGCTGACGGCGTTGAGCCAGGCCCTCAGCTACTTTGGTGGCGTCCCCGAAATGATCGTGCCGGACAACCCGCGCGCCCTGATCTCCCGGCCTGACCGTTATGAGCCGGGCCTGAATCGCGCCGCACTGGAATGTGCCCAGCATTACGGCGCCATCATGCTCCCAGCGCGACCGCGCAAGCCTCAGGACAAAGCCAAGGCAGAGGTGGCCGTGCAAGTGGTCGAGCGCTGGATCATGGCGCGGTTGCGGCATCAGCAGTTCTTCAGTCTGCATGCGCTCAATCAGGCCATCGCCGTCTTGCTGGAGGACTTGAACCGACGTCCGTTCAAAAAACTCGACGGATGCCGACGGGACTGGTTCGAGCAACTCGACCAGCCAGCGCTCAGGCCGTTGCCGGCGCACCCGTATGAGGTCGTGACCTTCAAGCGCTGCAAGGTCAACATCGATTACCACATCGAGGTGAATGGCGGCTTTTACAGCGTGCCCTCGGCCTTGGCCCGGCAAAGCGTCGACGCCCGAGTGAGCGCCCATACCGTCGAAATCCTGCATGGCCACCGCCGGGTCGCCAGCCACCTGTTGCTCTCGCGGCGCGGCGCCTACAGCACCCAGAGCGAACACATGCCGGCCTCGCACAAGGCCCATCGCGACTGGACACCTCAGCGCCTGCTCGACTGGGGCGAGCGGATCGGCCCGCACGTGCGGCAGATCGTCGAACATCAACTGACCCACAAACCCCATCCGGAGATGGGTTACCGCTCCTGCCTGGGCCTGCTCTCGCTGGCTCGCCACTATGGCAACGAGCGCCTGGAGGCGGCAGCCAGCCGCGCCGTACAACTGCGCGCCCTCAACAGCCGCACCGTACGCAACCTGCTCAAACAAGGGCTCGACCAGCAACCGCTGCCCAAGGCCTCCGCCGTCGCTCAACCCGCCTGCCACGAGAACGTGCGCGGTGCCGACTATTACACCCAAAAGGAGCTGTTCAATGATGACGCAACACACGCTTAATCAGTTGCACCACCTGCGCCTCAGCGGCATGGCCAAGGCGCTGGAAGAGCAATGGACACTGCCTGCCTGCCACAGCTTGAGCTTCGATGAGCGGCTCGGCCTGCTGCTCGACCGCGAACTGGCCTGGCGCGACAACAAACGCCTGGAGCGACTGCGCAAACAAGCCAAGCTCAAATACAGCGGTGCCTGCCTGGAAGACCTCGACCGCCGCCAGGGCAGAGGCCTGGACGAACGCCAGCTCGCGACCCTGGCCAGCGGTGACTGGATCCGCCAACAGCACAACCTGTTGCTGACCGGCCCAACCGGCGTCGGCAAAACCTGGCTCGCCTGCGCCCTGGGCAACCAGGCCTGCCGCCAAGGCTACAGCACGCTATACCTGCGCACGCCGCGCCTGCTGGAACAATTGCGGATCGCCCACGGCGACGGCAGCTTCGGCCGCACGCTACAACAACTGGCCAAAGTCGACGTGCTGATCCTGGACGACTGGGCCCTGGCACCGCTGGAAGAAAACGCCCGGCACGACCTGCTGGAAGTGATCGACGACCGCGCCGGCTCGCGGTCGACGGTACTGACCAGCCAACTGCCGGTCGATCACTGGCACGGCTGGATCAACGATCCGACAGTGGCCGACGCCTTACTTGATCGGCTGGTGCACAGCGCGTATCGAATTGTGATGAAGGGCGAGTCGTTGCGACGTAAAAAGACGGAAGAAGAAGCGGCATCGTGACCGATGCGGTTAGAATTTAGACCCCGCGCAATCGGGTGGAGAAACCGGTCACGTTGTTAGCGAAATGACCGGTCACGATGAGCGAAATACGCACCGTGGTCCGGCTGTTCGATCTGAGGGGATGGCCCAGCGTGCAATTTTTGTGGCGAGGATGGCGCCAGCCGCAATGACTGATAGTAAAACATAGCGCAAAAAATGACCAGGTTCGGCTTTTCCACAGTAGTCCAGGGTTAAGTCTGACCGGCCACGAGGTGTCTTCAGCCGGAGGTCGGGGAATGCAATCGCCCTTAAAGCGACTCATATCCCGGGATAGGTTGATGAAGAAGATCCTGAACTGTTGGCTATCCAGTTTCTGAAGTCTGGCTAGAGCCTGGCAGGAAATCTTCAGCGCGAGGCATTCGCCGGTCGTAGCGCCACTGAACAACCGGGGGCGCATCGCCAGCATCGCAGCAAAACCGACACTTGCCCCTCGCGGCCGGCCGCGGTGTCCTGATAAATCGTCAAGTGCCCTTGAGAGCGACATAGAAACAATCGGCGCGTTCTCCTTGGTGATGCAAACATCTTGCCCTTCGGCAAGTTGAGCGGCTCACTCTCCCGCCAGTACCTGCGCGACGAAATTGTCCGAGAGGGCGCCGAATGCGGACATTTTCCGGAACGCCTTGGCAGGAGCATATCGCTGAGCTGAGTCAGGTCGAGAGTTTGCATGGCATTGCACCTGCTGTTCCTGCCCACAGGAATAGCACTCAGGTCATCAATTGGCGACGTTGTCGCCGTCATGCGCATATGGACCATAACCGGGCTCAGACCCTGTGTTGTGCCCGCATGCATGCTGGCAGTGTCGGCCTCGGGCGCGACAAGCCGCCCTGAATTCAGGCGGTCTGATCATTGCTGACGAGATGGCTCGGGGCGCTCCTTGTCGGTGCGCAGCACGACTGCTCAGTCAAAAATCATGAATTAGGTAGTATTGAGCGGTGAGTAGCGCATACGTATTGTTAATGGTGTCGATAAACTTTTCGTGTGCATGGTTTGAAAGAATGAGCGTAACTAAGAGATAGGCGCAGAGGTGCAAATGGGGCAGAGTCGAACCATTTCATTAAAAAATCTAACCCTGCCTTTCAATAGATATCTTCGATAGTTCTCTGGATTTGGTGCGGACCTGCTGCGGTACGTGGCCTTGTGCAATCACTGATTTCCCTTAGTTCTGCACTACAGAGTAAATCCCTGTGCAGGCCATGCAAGATGAGTATTCAACCCATTCGTATCTATACGATAAGTGTCCATGCCAGCGCTGGAGATGAGGTAGGTGGTAAATAGGTTGCGTGGGTCACACCTATTCATAATGTTTGAGCGCATAATCGCACCCGATTGAAGCTAGGCCAGGGCGAGTAACGCTCGCCCCATACACCTGATTTATCCTGTGCTGTTATTTGGGGTGTATTGGAGCGCAGTTTGTATAAAAGAAATATCCATTGGCCAGCATGCATCGCTGGTCAGCTAATGATTGCGCATTGTATTTATCTGCAATCAAAACATTTAATGGGCCATACCAATGAATGCAAGTAACAAAACCTCCGGTCGACCGTTATGGGTTGCCATGTTACTGCTGAGTGCATATGCGGCAGGATGTCATGCCGATGAAACTGGCGCGGCGCCCACTGCACGTTCAACGTACCCTGACGGCACTGTCACCGCGCTTCCAATTAACCACAAGATCACCGCTACTTTCAGCGAGGCGATGGACGCTTCAACAATCAACGGGTTCAGCTTCACGGTGACAGCCCCAGGAGAGGCTGCGGTAATAGGTACTGTGAATCTTGATAACGCAAGCAACACTGCGGTTTTCAAGCCGAGTAGTAATTTTGGATCCAGCACCGTGTACACCGCCACGCTGACCACTGATGCGAAAAACACATCAGGTATGCCACTGGCAAATGCCCACGCCTGGACCTTTACCAGCGCCGCGGCCATAGACACGCACGCGCCCACTGTAAGTTCCACAAACCCGGCCAGCACTATCAAAGACTTTGCGCTCAACGCAAGCATCAGCGCTGAGTTTAGTGAGGCGCTGGATCCCGTCACCGTCAACAACACCAGCTTTACGCTGACCGATGGCACAACACCGGTTGCAGGCGCTGTGATCTACGGCGGTTCAACAGTAACTTTCAAGCCGACTAGCAATCTTGCAGCCAACACCGTCTATACGGCCACGCTGAAAACCGCTGTTACCGACCTCGCGGTTCCTGCAAATGCACTGGCCAACGACTATGTCTGGACCTTTACCACAGGCACAGCCGTTGCCGCTGGCCCCGCCGCAGTGGACCTGAGAACCGCTGGGGATTTTGTCATTCTGTCAAAGACAGGCATTACCAATGTCCCGGCCTCTAACATCACCGGCAACATAGGCGCTAGCCCAATTACGGCTGCAGCGATGGGGAATGTTACCTGTGCAGAAATAACCGGCACGATCTACGGCGCTGATGCTGCCTATACAGGCAGCGGTGATGTCACCTGTTTTGTCGGCGCAGCATCTGACAATGCACAAGTAGCCAACGCGGTACTTGACTTGGGAACCGCTTACGCAGATGCCGCTGGCAGAACAGTGCCTGACCATACTGAATTGCATGCCGGCGATATCAGTGGCAAGACACTCTATCCAGGCCTTTACAAATGGAGTTCCAATGTTTTGATCTCCACTGATGTCACCCTCTCGGGTGGTCCGAATGATGTCTGGATTTTCCAGATAGCGGGTGATCTTACCCAGGCTAACAGCAGCAGTATCGTCTTGGCGGGTGGTGCACAGGCCAAGAACATCTACTGGCAGGTCGGTGGCGGTACCAGCGTAGCCCTCGGAACGAATGCGCACTTCGAAGGCGTCATACTCGCTGCAAAAGGTATTACCATCAAAACCGGTACAACGGTTAATGGCCGACTGTTAGCGCATACCGCGGTTACCTTACAGCAGAATGTGGTTGCAGAACCTGCTCCGTAAGATACGCAATATATAGTGTGAAAGCCGTTACAAGAAAGGACCCGATTGGGTCCTTTCTTGTAAGAGGGGAAATAAAGGCTTTGTACCCTTGGTAATCCCCCCCTTGAACTCATAGAATAAGTACAACGCTTGAAACGATAGGCAGAGGGCCAGTTACCGGTTGACTCCAGGCTCTTTCACCAAAAGATTCCGCATTACCGGAAGCAGGCCAAGGTTCAATGTTACCAGATCGAGGCGGCTCTCTTTGACGCCCCCAATCTATCTATCGTTTTGATAAATCAGCTGAGGCGACAACTAACCTGGCATCGGGTGTAGGTGGCTGACATTCCTACCGCACTTCTTGTAATAAATGGCCAGGCCTTGATCTATGCGATAACACTCCGTAGCAAGAATCAAGGCCTGTTCCAGCTACATTACATCAGTATTTGAGACTCGCTATGAGTGACAATTGATTTGACGAGTATTCACTATCATTCCACTTGTAGTCGTATTGCCCTTTGACTGTCCAAGAGTTGTTATCGCAATTGCAGGACAGGAATGTAATACCCGCGCCGACATTGTACAGATCCCGATCCTGCTCTATCCCTTCCACGTTAAACACTGCGCCACCACCCGTGAACACTGCGCTCTGCTCCGTGGTTGTATCGCTGAAATCATGCAACCACTTGACATGAGCCTCAGGGGAATAGGTGCGAGCACCGGATTGAATGATGCGTTCGATCTTCACGCCCAAGCCTGATTGAGTAAGGTTGTAATCTTGGTCATCCACACGATGATTCACGTCACCAGCACCGCGCTCGGTATAACTGTCGACTTTGATAAGCGATGTCTGCAATGACGCGAACGGTGTAACAGTGACCGCGTGGTCAAAGTAAAAATGTTTGCCTGCCGAGACGAGCGCGGTGTACTGCTGGCCATCGTAGTCAGATTTCGCGACGCGATTCACGCCTGGGAATATGATTTGGCGTTTCCCTTCATATTGGTCTATCCCGGCTGTCAAAGCACCCTGTACATACCAAGGGCCTGGCGTGTAGTTGAGATAACCCGTCAGTTGGTAAGAATCTATTGTTGTCTCACTAGAGGAACCGTTCCCGTCAATTGTGCTATTTGCATAACCAGCGCTTACACCAATGCGGGTGTCGGCGCTCACCGGCCGGTCATAGCCCAGCACCAGGCCATAGGTCTTAGTGTCGTAGCCGTTACTATCATTCACCTCATTTTGATTGCCTAAACTACCAAAACTCTTAACCCACGAGTTGTTCTGTTGCTCGTCACCTTCACACTTACGCACTTCTTGGGGCTTATTGGGCTCACAGTTGGCGTCACAACAAATGTCCTGGATCTCGTCCACCCGACTCAGCAACATGTCTTCCATAAGACGCGTCGCCTGCCCTGCAACCCAAGGTGCTGCCAGATTAGTGCTGCTGGGGGCCAGCTGAGCCAGGGCATTCTTGACGGCGGGTGCATTGGGAAGAGCAAGGACTGCGGCCTGAGTGACAAGCAAAGCGGAACCTGCTGGAGCCGGCGCACCCAGCAATGCCCCTGCTGTTGTGTCGGCAGCAGGCGAGCCCAAGCGGACCGACTCAACCGTTATGAGTACGTCGCCAGTGGTCGTAGGCACGCTGGAAAAGGTGTACAGCGGGTTGGTGTTGAGGACAGTCACGTTCGCCCCGTTGGTGCCGGAGAGACCGCCAACAATCCTGAACGTCGTGCCGGGGGTCAATACTCCAGATACGGTTGGGATCACCGTAATGCCGGCGGCATTAATATTCGAGGAGCCGGACGGCTGGATATTACCGTACACGGTATTACCGGCAAGCGTGGTCGCAATCGTGCCGTTGGCGTTAGTGGTCAAGGCCCCGGTAATGTTCAAGGTGTTCGCGCCGAGGCTGAAGCCTTGAGCTTGCACCGCACCGGTAATGGACGCATTACCGCCCGATACAATGATTTGCTTCAGCCCACTTGCACCACCAATGGCGCCGTTTACATTACTGCCGCTATTCAGCGTCAAGGTACCGGTATTTGCGGTATTGGTCGTAATGGCACCAGTCAGCAAGTGGCCGGCACCGAGATTAAGGAAACCATCACCGACAAACACAGGGGCTGAGATAACGTCACCATTGAAGTTTATGGTCCCGGTCTCACTAATCTGGGTTGTAGTTGCATGAACATCGCCATTGAAGGTTACCTCTTTACCAGTAGCGCCGGCACTGATATTGAGGAACAGCACCCCCGGTTGACCAGTAGAGCCGGTTACGGTCGAGTCGCCAAGGAACAGGAGGTCACCCGTTTGGTGGGCATCAGTGGTAAAAGCACCGCCAAGATCGTTATTAGTATTGATATTCTGGCCGTCGGTAATGGTCAATGTGGCACCACCCGTTGTATCTACACCATTCAGCTCACCTTCCGCTCCGACTACGCCTAGAGGCGCGACAGTCTGGCGAGCCAAACTAATTGGTGCCCAAGCCACAATGGCAGCTGCCACCGCTAGAGAAATTAAGCTGATTTTCATATTATGGCCTATAAATGCAGATGTCATAATTGACATTGCAGCTTAGGCTTAAAAAATATAATGAGCAAATAATAGAAGTGGCGATCAATATTTAAATTTACCGTTCATCGGCACATTGCCATAAAAACGAATTCAAATAACCCTGCGGTTGCAAAAGTTGAATGCGACACAATGTCACCAGCGGCAGGGTGATCTTAAGTAAGTGCTATTTTTCAGTATTTTCGAGTGCTCAAGAATACAGGGCAGATTGCAGAACCTGCTTCGTAATAGATGCACTGTATATAGCGTTAAACACAATTAATAAAATAAAGCCCGCCTTGTTAGGCCAAAGAAGAACGATGATTTGCCTATGGCTCTAAGGAAGGCCTGAAGTAGCCTCAATTTCCGGATTGGTTTACTCAACGACTCGAAAAGATATCGCCTCAATCGAAAATCAGATCATATTCCACCTGCAAATACATAGTTTTACCCTTGAGAGGCGCTTCGCAGGGTTAATTCTCCGCCTTACGGGCGCACCTCTCCTGCAATCATTAACTGTTTGCGCGCCATCCACAGGTTCGATAGCGCAAACAGCGTGACCTGTTGGGCGGTATTTTTCACCAAGCCGCGAAAGCGCCGCTTGGTGTATTCGATCTTGCGTTTAACTCGGCCAATCAGGCTTTTCTTGCCGTGCTTCTTGTACGAGTTGGGACGGGCGGAAATCGACCCAATCATTATCCGGCCTTCATGTTCGGGCCGCTTGTGGACACTGGTGTAACCGGCATCACCGGCCGTGTGAGTTTCCTCACCATGCAGTAATCGGTCGACCTGAGTCACCACAGCCACATTGGCGGCGGTACCCAGCACGCTGTGCTCCAGGCTCGAATCGGCATCCATACCAATGTGCGCTTTCATGCCGAAATAGTAGTGGTTGCCTTTCTTGGTCTGATGCATCTCAGAGTCGCGCTTGCCTTCCTTATTCTTGGTCGAACTGGGTGCATGGATGATCGAGGCATCGACGATGGTGCCGTGGTGCAGCAGTAAGCCGCGGTCGCCGAGGTCATCATTAATGACGCTCAGAATCCCGGCGGCAAGGTCGTGTTTCTCCAGTAGACGGCGGAAGTTGAGGATGGTGGTTTCATCCGGGATGCGCTTCAGGCTCAGCCCGGCAAAGTGGCGCAAAATCGTAGCCTCGTAGAGCGACTCTTCCATCGCCGAATCGCTGTAGCCGAACCCGTTCTGCATCAGGCGCACACGCAAGATCGCCATCAGCGGGTAGGGCGGCCGTCCACCTTCACCCTTCGTCTCATGCGCTTCAATCAACGTAATCAAGCCTTCCCACGGCACCACCTGATCCATCTCGATCAGATAGCGTTCACGACGGCTTTGCTTACGCTTACCAGCGTACTCAGCATCGGCGAAGGAGATCTGCTTCATTGGTTTACTCGAAAACACGGATGGTCGTATTCCACTAGATTCGGGAAGTCTTTTTTCAGAGTTTCCCTAACTTCTTGGGCTGAGTCATCGCTGCAAGTTCGACGTGCCAGAAGATTGCAAATAAGGCGAGGGTAAGTCTGTTCGCTAGCACACATAGACTTGAGGTTGCCCGCAGCTTGGGGCTGGGCGGTGATAGCGGTCGGCTTGCTGCGATGCGGCGTCCTTGCGATCAGTGGGGAGCGGGATCGCAGGATCGCCAGGCAGAAGCCGATATCGATAATGTTCCCGACATTTTCCCTAACTGCTTCCCGTTCATGGCGGGTCGCTTATTGCTTACTGCATGACCCGCATCCATGTGGGTCACAAGCAGGCCGCTACGGGAGGCGCTGGGACGGGGGGAGGGCGCGCCGAGTCTGCTCGGCGGCTGTTTGCGTTTAGCGGTTGAAGCGTTCGACCAGCGAGTACTGCCCTTGCGCGGTGGCGGTGAGTGCTTGGCTGAGCACGGCGGAGCTTTGCGCTTCGCTGGCGGTTTGGTCGGACAGTTGGGCGATGTTGGTGATGTTGCGGTTGATTTCGTCGGCGACCGAGCTTTGTTCTTCGGCTGCGGCGGCGATCTGGTTGGCCATGTCGGCGATATTGGCGACCGCGTCGCTGATCCCGGCCAGGGCCTGGTCGGCCTGTTGCACACGTTCGACGCCGTCGTCGGCTTGCTTGCGGCCGATTTCCATGGTCATCACCGCTTCTTCGGCGGTGCGCTGCAGCTTGGCGATCAGCTGGTGTATTTGCCCGGTGGATTCGGTGGTGCGTTGTGCCAGCGAGCGGACTTCGTCGGCTACCACGGCAAAGCCTCGACCCATTTCACCGGCGCGGGCGGCTTCGATGGCGGCGTTGAGGGCGAGCAGGTTGGTCTGGTCGGCGATGCCTTTGATCACATCGACCACGCCGCCGATTTCGTTGCTGTCCTTGGCCAGGCGGGTGACGGTTTCGCCGGTATCACCGACCGACTGCGAGAGGCGCTGAATGGCCGCGCGGGTTTCCGCGGTAATGGCGCGGCCTTCGCTGGTCAGGCGATTGGCTTCCTGGGTGGCGATGGCGGTGCGGGCGACGTTACTGGCGACTTCCAGGGTGGTGGCAGCCATTTGGTTGACCGCAGTGGCGACCTGTTCGGTTTCCTGGCGTTGGCGATCCAGCCCGGCCGAGCTGCTGTGGGCCAGGGTATCGGCCTGTTTGGCCTGTTTGGCCAGGTTCTCGGCGCTGTCCTGCAGGCGCGTCAGGCAGGTTTTCAGGCGTGCTTCCTGACCGAGCAGGGACATCTCCAGGCGGCCCTGGGTGCCGCGGCTGTCGGTGTACATCTGTGCGATCAGCGGGTCGGAAGTGGTTTGGTCGGCCAGTTGCAACAGGCGCTTCAGCCCGCGTTGTTGCCAGTTGAGGCCGATCAGCCCAAGCGGTATCGAGAGCAGGGCGGCGACGGCAAAGCCCCAGCTGGAGTCGAGCCAGGTACCGATCAAAAAGCCGATCTGGCTGATCAGGATAAAGGGCAGCCAGTTTTGCAGGGTCGGTAACCATTGGTCACGGCTGGGCACGGCGGACTTGCCGCTGTTGATGCGCTTGTACAGGGCTTCGGCGCGGTGCACTTGTTCGGCGGTCGGTTTGATCCGCACCGACTCGTAGCCAACCACCTGGTTTTTTTCCAGTACCGGCGTGACGTAGGCATTGACCCAGTAGTGATCACCATTCTTGCTGCGGTTCTTGACGATGCCCATCCAGGGGCGACCCTGCTTCAGGGTGTTCCACATGTGGGCGAACACGGCCGACGGCACATCCGGGTGACGCACAAGGTTGTGTGGTGCACCCATCAACTCGCCGTGGCTGAAGCCACTGATTTCGACGAACGCTTCGTTGCAATAGGTGATCTGGCCTTTGGCATCGGTGGTGGAAATCAAGCGTTGCTGGGCCGAAAAGGTGCGTTCGCGTTGGGTGATGGGCTGATTATTTTTCATGGTGTTCTTCCGTAAGGCGTACGACGGCTATCGGCGTCTATCCGGCAAAGTTGAGCCGTTTGTTTGCGGCGCAGTGTAACCAGTTTCAAGGCGTTGGCGAACACTCAGCTAACCCTTGCTGCTGCCCTGGCTGGGCACCCTGAGACGGGTTGAATTGCCGTTGCTAAACCGTGCAAACCACGCGGCTCATCGCGCCCTCGCTGCAGGGTCGATACCCCGAGGGATTCTCGGTTTGTAGGGGGAGTGCAGCGCTTGTGAGCAGAGCAAAGCAGCCCCGACTTGAGCCGGAGCGGTGCCCTGGTCAGGCCATTGAGTGCAGATCAATTGAGCGCACCCTACGCGGAGAGCTACACGTCAATTGGGCGGCGCTATCGAAACCGCTTCGATTAGGCTAAACGGCAAACAGGGGTGTATTTACCGTAGAGTGCCTGAAGATTGGTTAACGCCTGGGTAAATGCCCCAGGTTGAAAGTTGCGCTATTGCATTGCCTTCGTGGCGGAGTTGCCACCGTTACATTGGCCTCAAGGCTGGCGAGGCGCTTCTGATATTTGTAGAGATTTTTTGCGTTAGTTATTTGTCGCCTTATCTTTGGCACTATAAGTATTTGCGCAGATTAAAATCATGGTCCAGAATTTCAAAGCGCTAGCAGGGCCAAGGCACGGAGTGTTCCCTTTTTTCCGCTTTGGATTTTTGTGCATCTTCTTGCTGCATTGAAGTCGCTGGCTAAGGCCATGTGTATTGTTTTTTTTGGCAAGTTTTTTATTTGACGCCAATTGTTTTGTCTTTACGGGTGCTTGTCTTATTAATAGGTGTCTGTTGAGTATGACGGTGGGTGCGAAGTTTGCCTTTTGTTCAGCCATGTTAGAGGTGTTGTGCGTTCAGGAAGTAATAAGGCTCATGCTTTATTAGTTCATTGGGAAATTTATCTGCCGTGCTTTTGCATTTCGTTCGAGGTGAGTGTTCATCGTCGCGTGCTGTGCGGTTTGTTTAATCTGCGAAAGGAGATTAGCGATGCGCATCAGTATTTTTGGCCTTGGGTATGTGGGTGCCGTCTGTGCGGGATGCCTGTCTGCACGCGGTCATCAGATCGTTGGGGTAGATGTCACGCCGCTTAAAATAGAACTGATCAACCATGGCCAGTCGCCGATTGTCGAGCCAGGCCTGGAAGCGCTTCTACTGAAGGGTGTCAGGAGTGGCAATCTGCGTGGCACCCTCGATGTGCGTGATGCCGTGATGAGTACGGACGTGTCGTTTATCGCGGCACCAACGCCGAGCAAGAAGAACGGTGATCTGGACGTGTCCTATATTGCCCAGGTGTGTGAGCAGATCGCTCGCGTGTTACCGGAAAAGGCAGGCCGCCACACCATCGTGGTACGCAGTACGGTACTGCCGGGTACGGTGACAGGTGTGGTCATTCCGATGCTGGAACAGCATTCGGGGATGCAGGCTGGGGTCGACTTCGGCGTTGCGGTAAATCCGGAGTTCCTCCGTGAAAGCACGGCCATCCAGGATTACGACTTCCCGGCGATGACGGTGATCGGCGAGCTGGATAAGGCATCCGGCGATCTGCTGGAGGCTATTTATAGCGAGCTGGACGCGCCAATCATCCGCCGTAGCATCGAAGTGGCGGAGATGATCAAGTACACCTGCAATGCCTGGCATGCCACCAAGGTCACCTTTGCCAATGAGATCGGTAACATCGCCAAGGGCGTGGGCGTCGATGGTCGAGAGGTGATGGCGGTAGTTTGCCAGGACCACAAGCTCAACCTCTCCAAGTACTACATGCGCCCTGGCTTTGCCTTTGGCGGTTCCTGCTTGCCGAAGGATGTGCGCGCGCTGACCTATCGCGCCAGTCAGCTCGACATCGAACATCCACTGTTGCACTCGATCATGCGCAGCAATCGGATGCAGGTGGAAAGAGCCTTCGACATCATCGCCAGCTATGACAAGCGCCGCATTGGCCTGCTTGGCCTCTCCTTCAAGTCCGGCACCGATGACCTGCGCGAAAGCCCGCTGGTGGAGCTGGCCGAGATGCTTATCGGCAAGGGTTATGACCTGCGCATCTACGACAGCAACGTCGAGTACGCCCGGGTGCATGGCGCCAACAAGGAGTACATCGAAGCGAAGATTCCGCATGTCTCATCGCTGTTATGCGCCGACCTCGCGGATGTGCTGGAGCAGGCAGATGTCATCGTGATTGGCAACAACGACCCGCAGTTCGCCAGCGTTGTCGGCAACCTGCCAGCAGGGAAGAAAATCGTCGATTTGGTGGGTTTTATGCCGCAGACCAGCAACGAGTCGATGGAAGGCATCTGCTGGTAAGCGTTGCGCGCTGGGCATAGGTGAAATCACCCTTCGCCCTCAGCGGTTGAATGGACGTGGAGGGACACAAGCGTATGCATGGGTTCGGACGATTTCTGCGCGAATGCTCAGGCTGGCTTTTCTACTGCTTGGCGCTGATGCTGCTGGCGCTGGCGCTGCCACAAACGGTGTTCGACTCGGAGTCGAAAGACTTCATCCTGCTGCTCGGTGCGGTTGGGATTTGGCGCTACTCCATGGGCGCTATCCATTATGTGCGCGGGCTGATCTTTCTATACCTGGTATTCCCTCACTACCGTAGGCAAGCGCGCAAGTTGGGTGAAGCGGCGCAACCCTCCCATGTCTTTCTGTTGGTGACCAGCTTCCGCATCGACGCCCTGACTACCGCACAGGTCTACCGCTCGGTGCTCGAAGAGGCCATCGGTTGCGGCTATCCAACCACGGTGGTTTGCTCCTTGGTGGAAATGGCCGATGAGCTGCTGATCAAAAGCCTGTGGAGCAAACTCAACCCGCCCGAGCGGGTAAAGCTCGATTTCGTACGCATCGCCGGAACGGGCAAGCGTGATGGACTGGCCTACGGTTTTCGCGCTATTTCCCGGCATCTGCCGGATGACGATGCGGTGGTGGCGGTGGTTGACGGCGATACCGTGCTGACGCCTGGGGTAGTCAAGGCCACGGCGCCATATTTCAAGCTGTTCCCCAGCGTCGGTGGGCTGACCACTAACGAGTTCTGCGAGGTGCGCGGCAGTTACATCATGAGCGAGTGGCACAAGCTGCGCTTTGCCCAGCGCCACATCAGTATGTGTTCGATGGCGTTGTCCAAGCGGGTGTTGACGCTGACCGGGCGCATGTCGGTATTTCGAGCGCGGGTGGTGACCAACCCGGGGTTTATTGCCGATGTTGAAAGTGACGCGCTGGATCACTGGCGGCTGGGGCGTTTCAAGTTTCTCACCGGCGACGACAAGTCCAGTTGGTACAGCCTGATGCGCCTCGGTTACGACACCTTCTACGTGCCGGACGCGGCGATCCACACCGTGGAGCACCCACCGGAGAAAAGCTTCCTCAAGGCCAGTCGCAAGCTGATGTTCCGCTGGTACGGCAATAACCTGCGGCAGAACTCCCGCGCCTTGCACCTTGGCCCTGGGCGCCTGGGCTGGTTTACCTGTGTGGTGCTGTTCGATCAACGCGTATCGATGTGGACCAGCCTGCTCGGGCCCGTGGTGGCGATCCTGGCCAGCATCAAATACAACATCGTGTTTCTGCTGATCTACCTGCTGTGGATCGGGCTCACCCGGCTGCTGCTGACGCTGCTGTTGCTGGCGTCCGGGCACCGGGTAGGACCGGCGTTCCCCTTGATCCTTTATTACAACCAGATCGTCGGCGCGATGGTGAAGGTGTACGTCTTCTTCCGCCTCGATAGGCAGTCCTGGACACGCCAGGACACCAAGCTGGATCGAGGCTTGCAGCGCTATCAGCGTTGGTTCAACAGCTGGTCGTCACGGGCCATGACGTTTTCCGCGGTTAGCGTGTTCCTGGCCGTATTGATGAGTGTCGTTTGATGGATTGGGAACGGGAGAGGCATCGAGACCAGTTCCGCTGGGTTTTCATTGGAGTTCGGGAGGGATTTTTATGAGCGTAGCGACCGTTGCAGCCAGCAATACCAATGTCGTCCATGAATCGGAAGCACAGCGTCAGTATGCGCGCCTGAAAATGCCGGCGAGGATTCGTTTCCTGGGCTCTGACCGGGACATGTTTGAGAGCGAGCTGTTGGACTTGTCCGCCGGTGGCTTCAGCTTCATTCAAAGCAGCTTGCCGATGAAGCTGGGCGGCCATCACAAAGGTGCGCTGGTGTTTCACATCGACGGGCTGAGCATGACCATCGATGTGGAGTTCCAGGTTCGTTCGATTTCCGCCGAAGGCCAGCGTGTCGGCTGTGAATTTCATCAGTTGCGCCCGCGTGAGATCGCGGCTCTGCGCTACCTGATCACCTCTTACACCAGCGGCGAGATGATCACCATGGGTGACATGCTCGGTACCCTGCAACGCGACAATTTTGCTACGGCGCGCAAGGGTAAGGGTGGGGGAGCCATGGGCTTTTTCTCACGGCTACGAGCGCTCACCTTCAGTGTGCTGATCTTTCTGATCGGTGTCGGGGCTTGTGCTTACATCCTCAACCAACTCTATAACCTGTATTACGTCACCCATGCCGATTCGGCCATGGTCAGCCTGCCGAGTCAGCAGGTCAGCATGCCCCGTGAAGGCGTGTTGCAGGTCGGTCTGGTCAAGGTCGGCAGCGAGGTGGCCAAGGGCGCGCCACTGGCGACGTTCTCCGCGACCATGTTGGATGTGCTGAAGAACAGCCTGCCAGCCGAGCAGATGACCCCGGAAAACATCGAACGCCTGTTCAGCAAGACCTTGCAGGGCACCCTGACCAGCCCTTGTGATTGCCGAGTGGTTGCGCAGTATGTCGGTGATGGCCAGTCGGCCAGCAAAGGGGTGCCGGTATTTGAGTTGGTTCCGCTGAAAGGGGAGGCGACCATTGATGCGCGTTTCCCTTACAAAGCCTTTAGCAAGGTGCAACCGGGCATTCGCGTGCTCGTGCAAGTATCCGGCGAGAGCGCTGCGCGCAACGGCAAGATCAGCACTGTATCTCTACAACAGGGCAGTCTGGCGTCGGATATCCGTGTCTCGATCATCACCGATGAGCCCCTGAGTGCTGAGGTCGCCGGGCGTCCAGTTGAGGTGACCATTGACGGCCTGTCGGGCAACTTGTTGATTGAAAAAATCATGGCTGCAGGCAAATGAAGCGCGGTTTGCTCTACTTTGCACTGCTGGCCACGCTGCAGGGTTGCGCCGGCCTGCCAGACCAGCAGCTGGCCAAGGAGGCCCAGCAGCGTGGCGATAGCGCGAGTGCCCGCCAGCAGTATGAACAACTGGCACAGATGGGCTATGTGGATGCGCAGATCGCCCTCGGTGATATGCAGTTCGGCAGCCGTGACCCAGGGCAGATCGAGCAGGCTGAACGTCTTTACCGCCAGGCCGCGCTGCATTCGCCGAAGGCGCAGTCCAGGCTCGGTCGGTTGCTCTCGCGCCAGGATGGCGCGAGCGATAGCCAGCTGAAAGAGGCCGAACAGCTGCTGAGCCAGGCCATCGAGCAGGGTGAGTACAGCGCCGTGGTGCCGCTGACGTTGCTCTATGTGAGTTACCCACAGCTGTCACCTTCAGTCGATCCGCAGCAGCAGGTCAACGTCTGGCGCGGGCAGGGCATAGTGGAGGCCGAGCTGGCGCAGATCCTTATCTACCGCAGTGACGGTAGTTATATCACTCACCTCACCGAGATCGAGCAGACGTGTCGGTTGCTCCTGAGCCAGCAGGGTGTCTGCTACAACGAGCTGGCCACGGTCAATCGCCTGCGCGATCAGCCGCAAGCGCAAGCTGCCTTGCTTGAGCAATTGCGTACGGCTTACGCCATTCGTTGGGTGACCCCGAGTCGCGTCGAGTCCGTGGCGTTGACGCTGGTCGATCCGGGCATTCCCGCGCCGGTGGATCTGAGTAATGCCTACGCGCTGCTGCGGGAAATCGCCCCTGCTTACCCACTAGCCTGGGCCTCGCTCGCCAAGTTGCTATTCGATTACCCGGTCCTGGGCGATTCCACACAGATGCTTGGCTATCTGCAGCGTGGCCGTGAGGCCGGTGACAGTCGTGCCGAGCTGCTCACCGGGCGTTTGTACTACGGTGGCCGGGGACTTGAGCAGAGCCCGCAGCTGGCAGAGCGGCACCTGCTGCGTGCGGCCGATGAGCAACCGACGGCGCATTTCTACCTGGGGCAGATCTACCGTCGCGGTTACTTCGGCGAGGTGTATCCGCAAAAAGCTGTCGATCATTTCCTGCTGGCCGCGCGTGCCGGGCATCGCCGCGCCGACTATGCTTTGGCGCAGCTGTTCAGTGAGTCCCGAGGGGTCAAGGTGAACCGTGTCAACGCTTATGTCTTCGCACAAATGGCGCTCAGTCGGGCCGTGCCTGAGGCGAGCGAACTGCTCAGCAATTTGGAGCAGAGCATGCTTCCGGCCGAACGCCAAAAAGCCAGGCAAATACTCGAAGAAGAGCAGCAGACACGGCAAATCAATCCTGCGGGACTCAGTGCTTTTCAATCGCTGGAAAAAGGAATGGACGTGCTATGAAGACGCAAATTACTCGCGGTTTTGGTGCAGGGGTGCTCCTGAGTGTTTCGTTGCTCTCGAGTGAAACGCTGCTGGCGGCGCTCGGTCCGGACAAGAGCTTCGGCCTGGACATCAAGCTTACCGGACAGTCCGAGGATGATCGCGACCTGGGTACGCGTCGGGAGGGCGATGTACAAGGCATAGGTCTAGACGTACGGCCTTGGTTCTATGGCCAGCGCGGTGACTGGAGCGCCTTCGCCATGGGCCGGGCGGTGACCGCGACCGACATCATCGAAACCGATACCTTGCAACGCACCGATCTCGACAGCGAGTCCGGCAGCAGTGGCAACAACGGTCGCCAGCCGGACAAGAGCTTCCTGGCCTTGCATGAATTCTGGATCGGCTATTCCGGTTTAACCGCCTACCCAGGTGAACAGTTGCGCTTAGGACGCCAGCGCCTGCGCACCGAAGACGGCCTGTGGCGTGACACCAACATCGAGGCGTTGAACTGGACCTTCGACACTACCTTGCTGCGTTCCAACGTGGGTGTGGCCGAGCGCTTCAGCGACTACCGCACAGACCTCGACGAGCTGGATCCAGAGGATGAAGATCGCCTGCATCTGTATGGCGATATCTCGACCCAGTGGCAACCGGGCCAATGGGTCGGCATCCGCGCGCACCACAGCCGCGATGACGGCAACTTGCCCCGCCCGGGTGAGCGCGTCGACGAACTCGACAAGACCAGTACCGGCAACCTTACCTGGCTGGGCTTGGAAGCCAACAGCGATGCTTACAACTACCGCAACCAGAACCCGCTCAACTACTGGGCCAGCGCCACCTGGCTTACCGGTGACCGCGACACGCTGAACAGCAGCACTGTCGGCGGCCAGACAATCGCTACCGGTAAGCAAAGCGGAGACGTCAATGCTTGGGCCACCGACCTGGGTATCCGTCTGCGACTGGATCCCACTTGGCAAGTCGGCGCGGCCTATGCCCGTGGCAGTGGCGGCGGTGGTGACGACGGCTCGGAGAACTATGAACAAACCGGCCTGGAGAGCAATCGCTCCAATTACACCGGTACTCGCTCACGCGCAAATCGTTTCGGTGAGGCCTTTCGCAGCGAACTGAGCAATCTCCAGGTCGCGACGCTGTTTGGCTCCTGGCAGCTGCGTGAGGATTACGACGCCAGCCTGATTTACCACAAGTTCTGGCGGGTCGATGACCACCAGCCCCTCGGTAACAGCGGCGTCAACGCTCGGGTCAATGACAACGGCATCAACCGCTCGCTAAAAGATGGCGAAAAAGACGTGGGTCAGGAAGTCGATCTGATCCTTACCCGGTACTTCAAAGAGGGCCTGCTTCCGGCCTCCATGAGCCAGTCAATTGATGAGCCTTCGGCGCTGGTGCGCTTACGCGGCGGCGTATTCAAACCCGGCAATGCCTACGGCTCCGATGTTGATTCGTATATGCACCGTGTCTTTGTAGACGCTATCTGGCGTTTCTGAACCCGGCGCCTGTCAGGAGGATGTATGCACGCATTAATCAAGCTGGCGTTGCCTCTGGCAGGCGTTTTTGCCTGCGCCCTGTCCCAGGCGGATACCCTCGCGCCGCTACCTGGAGACTATAGGATCAGTGCCGAATCGGGCAGCTCGCTCCAATTGGAGCCCCCGGTTCTACCCGATCTGTCCGGCTACACCGCAACTGCAGTGCAGGCAAAGATCCAGAAAAAACCTGCAGGCAGGGCGGTAATCAAAGGGATGTTGCACGAGAACTCATTGGACGAGTTCATCGGCGGTAAGGATCGCTTGCGCGAGTGGGTGGTGCGGCAAAAACGCATGCCTCAGGCGATCTTCATCGAGCAGGGCTACATGAATAGCGCGGCGCTGGCGCGGCAGTTGCCGACATCCGCTTTCGCCGAGACCGCGCCGGGTATTTACCTGGCGCGTCTGCCGATCATCGTGCGCCCGGGTGCCACGCTGCACATTGACCGAGATACCAAAGAACTTCGCCTGTCCCAGGAGGCGGGCGCTTTCCTGGTCAATGATGGTCGAGTGTTCATCACCGACACCAAGGTCACCGCTTGGCGCGAGAAGGACGGCACGCCGGCCTACTGGCGCGACGTCAAGGAATTTCGCCCGTACTTCCTGGCCTGGGGCGGGACCGAGACTTACGTAACCGACAGCGTCATCAGCAGTTTCGGCTACGAGGCGAGTAAGGCTTACGGCTTCAGCATCTCGCAGTACAGCCCGGGTATGGCGCCGAAGATGAAGCGCGCACGGCCGACCGGCTGGTTACTCAACTCGCGCTTTATCGACATGTGGTACGGCTTCTACTGCTATGAAGCCGACGACGTGGTGATCCGCGGCAACACCTATGAAAACAGCATCGTCTACGGCATCGACCCGCATGACCGCTCGCGGCGGTTGATCATCGCCGAGAACCAGGCGTTCGGAACCAGAAAGAAGCACGGCATCATCCTTTCCCGTGAGGTCAATGACAGCTGGATTTTCAGCAACAAGTCCTACGACAACCAGCTCTCTGGCATCGTCCTCGACCGTAGCAGCGCGAACAACCTGATCGCCTTCAACGAGACCTACAAGAACCAATCCGACGGCATCACCCTGTACGAAAGCTCGAACAACCTGCTGTGGCAGAACCGTAGCATGAGTAACCGTCGGCACGGCATCCGAGTGCGTAACAGCCTCGATGTCAGTCTCTACGAGAACATCCTGGTGGCCAACCACCTGACCGGTGTCTATGGCCATATCAAGGACTTGAGTGGCAGCGAGCGCAATCTCGAGGAGGACCCCTACGAGGCCAGACTGTCGATGCGCATAGTCGGCGGACAAATGGTCGGCAACGGTTCAAGTCCGGTCTCCGTGCATTCGCCGAGCAAGCTCGAACTCTACAAGCTGACCATCCTCGCTCCGCAGAAAGCCTCAGGCATCACCTTCTCGGGGCTGCTGGGCGAGCGTCAGAGCGAAATAATGGACATTCTGCTGCGCCAACAACAGGCGGTGCTGATCGAGCCCGTTGGCAGCTTGGCAAGTAAGGAGTGATGAAATGAACCGGGCATGCATGCTTTTCGGCGTCTTCCTGTTGGCCGGCGCCAGCAACCTCTACGCTGCGCCGACTTACCAGGCCGAGGCCTGTTGCCAGCTGTGCCCGGCGGCTGCCGATACTCGCGTCTACCAGGCCGAGGGGTTGAGCGGTTATGGTCGACTGCTCGAGGCGCAGGATGGCTGGATGTTCAGCAGTACCCAGGACCTGCGCAGCGAGTTCGGCCTCAACCCACAGAGTTACAAACAACTCAAACGCCTGCGCAATGCACTCAAGCACAGCGGCGTCGAGCTACTGCTGGTGTACCCGCCCAGCCGTGGTTTATTGCATGCCGATAAACTGACCCCGGTCCAGCGCGCGGGCTTTGATCAGGCCAGGGCCCAGGCAAACTATCGTGCCGCTCTGGCGCGTTTGCGTGATCTGGATATCTGGGTGCCTGACCTTGTCAGCCTGCTACAGCCCCCGGCAGATAGTCCCGACTTCTTTTTCAAGGCTGACCAGCATTGGACCCCGCAAGGGGCGGAGCGCACCGCGCGCTTGGTGGCGGAGACAGCAAAGAAAATTCCGCTGTTTGACCAGCTCCCAGAGGGGCAATACCAGAGCAGACCGGCGGGCTTGATGGCGCGTAGCGGTTCGCTACAGAAAGTTGCCCAACGACTGTGCGGCGCCGGGTACGCCCGTCAGTACGTGCAACGCTTTATCACCGCGCCCACCTCGCCGAACCAGTCAGCGCCGGCGCAGGTGGTTCTGGTCGGCAGCAGCAATAGTGCGGATTCGCTCAACTTCGCCGGCTTTCTCGAACAGCACCTGGGGACCCCTGTGCACAACGCCTCGCAACCCGGCAGTGGCCATGAAAGTGCTTTGCTGCACTACCTGCAGAGCGAGTCGTTTCAACAGCAGCCACCGAAACTGCTGATCTGGGAGCTGGGGGACTCCAGCAGTCTCAATCGTCGTAATTTCTATCGTCAGGCTGTTCCCGCCGTGAGTAACGGCTGTAGCGGGCATAGGGCGTTGCTGCAAAGCTCCATCACGTTGCAAGCCGGTGCTAATCAGGTGCTATTCAACGGTACCAGTGGCGTGCTGCCGATTCACAGCAGCGATTTTCGCATTGATCTCCAACTTGACGACCCGGCCGTGCAACAGTTGAGCGCCACCTTGACCTTCATGAATGGCCGCCAGGAAACCCTGACGTTCAAGCGTGCTCCTGGCGATCGGGGCCGTTTTCTGCTGGAACTGCGTGAAGATGGCGACTGGGATGAGTTGACCTTCCTCTCCCTCACTGTGCGGCCGCTGGGCGGCGTGTCCGCTCATGGCCGCTTGAACACCACGTTGTGCCGGGTGAAAAGTGACGAAGGCCGTCCCGGCCTGCGCACCGCACAGGCATCAGTCGAGTGATGCCGCGTCGCGGGTGCTACGTGCTGCTGCTCATGGCCCTGTTGCCGACTGCCGCAGTGGCCGCACAGTTGCAGCCACCGGCCGGGTACTACCTGGAAGCGACGCTGAAGAAGGGTGAGGCGAAGACATGTCCGGCGGTGGCCCGGCCCTACGTGGGCGACCTCAACGTGCCGAGCAAGTATGAGGGCTCTGGTTCGGCGCGCGATCAGCTCAATCCAGAGACGAACGCGCGCTACCAGAAGCAGGCGGACGAAATCAAAGTGCTGGAGAAAACCGTCAACAAGCAGGTCGCGGCTTATCTGCGTCTCGGCCGCCAGGGGCATGTCGACTGTGCCCTGGAGTGGCTGGGGCAATGGGCCAAGGCCCAAGCGTTGCTGAGCCAGCAGTACAGCCACAGCGGCAAGTCGCTGCGTAAATGGGCGCTGGGCAGCATTGCCTCGGCCTATCTGCGCCTTAAGTACTCGCGCTCACAACCGCTGCGTGGACGCGAGGCTGAGACCCGGCCTATCGAGGAGTGGCTGGCCCGTCTCGGCGACCAGGTGGTGCGCGATTGGCGCGAGCAGCCGCTGGAGCGTTTGAACAACCATCAGTATTGGGCCGCCTGGGCGGTGATGGCGACTGCCGTAGTGCTCGACCGCCGCGACCTGTTCGATTGGGCTGTGGCCCAGTTGCGTATCGGCATTTCCCAGGTGAATGCCCAGGGCTACCTGCCTAATGAGCTGCGCCGGGAAACCCGAGCGCTGGCTTATCACAATTACAGCCTGGGGCCGTTGTTGATGCTGATGGCCTTCGCCCAGGTCAATGGCATCGATCTGCGCGAGGCGAACGCTAAGGCCATTCAGCGCTTGGCCATGCGCGTGGAGCAGGGCATGCAGGATCCTCAGCTGTTTGAGGACGAGACTGGCTTCGCCCAGGAGCTGGAGGATCTGCAGGAAGACGGTAAGTTCGCCTGGCTTGAGCCCTACTGTGCCCTCTATCGCTGCGCGGCCAGTACTGATAAATGGCGACGCTCGCTCGAGCCGCTGACAACCTACCGCTTGGGCGGTGATATCACCCAGCTGTTCGCCAGTCAGCAGAACCTGCGGAACCCAGCTGATTGAGCCGGGCTCCTTGATTGGCACTGGGAGGTGCCGCTTTGCTATCCGGGTAATTCCCGGCAACCGGCCATGCAGTCAGGAGGACTACTCGGCCCCATCCAGCGGGAATGTTCAGCGCAAGTCGGAGCCTAGTCTGCAGCGCTGAACCTTCAATCTGGCAGTGTTGAAACGCTCATAGGAGCGACAATCATGATTCCGGTGATTTTGTCTGGCGGTAGCGGGTCGCGGCTCTGGCCGCTGTCCCGCAAGCTCTATCCCAAGCAGTTCCTGGCTTTGGCCGGGGAACACACGCTGTTTCAACAGACGGTGCAACGTCTGGGGTTCGAGGGCGTAGAGCGGCCGATTATTGTCTGCAATCAGGAACACCGCTTCATCATCAACGAACAGCTCAGCGCCATCGATGTGAGCGCACAGGCCATATTGATGGAGCCGTTTGGTCGTAATACCGCGCCGGCTGTGGCGCTGGCTGCGCTAAAGGTGCTGGCCGACAATCGCGATGAGTTGTTGCTGGTGCTGCCGGCCGATCACTTGATCAGCGATGTAGCCGCTCTGCGTCAGGCGCTGGAGGTGGCCCGTGCGGCAGCAGAAGAGGGCGACATGGTGCTATTCGGCATACCCGCCGAACGGCCGGAAACCGGGTTCGGTTATATCAAGGCCGCACGCGGCGAGGATACTGATGCGCTGATCCCGGGCGCGTACCGGGTCGAGCAGTTCATCGAGAAACCGGATATTGCTCGCGCCAGCGAGTTCGTCCGCTCCGGTAGCTATTACTGGAACAGTGGCATGTTTTTGTTCCGCGCCAGCCGTTATCTGCATGAGCTGCGTAACTACGAACCGGATATTTACGATACCTGTGTGTTGGCCTTGGAGCGTAGTCAGGTCGACCATGGGGCGATGGCAATCGATGCCAAGACGTTTGAGTGTTGCCCGGACAACTCCATCGACTATGCGGTGATGGAGAGAACTTCGCGGGCCTGTGTGGTCCCGCTCTCCGCCGGTTGGCGTGATGTCGGCTGTTGGTCGTCGTTATGGGATGTCGTCGCCAAGGATACGGATGGCAACGCCCTCAAGGGCGATGTGCTGGTACAGGACAGCCATAACTGCTACGTCCACGGCAACTCGAAACTGGTGACCTTGCTCGGCATGGACGATGTGGTCGTGGTGGAAACCAGGGACGCGGTGATGATCGCCCGCAAGGATTGCGTGCAGGATGTGAAGAAGCTGGTAAACGCCCTGGACGCCGCTGGCCGCCAGGAAACCCGCAGCCATTGCCAGGTGTACCGTCCCTGGGGTGGATACAACTCGATCGATGCGGGCAGCCGTCACCAGGTCAAGCACCTCACGGTGAAACCGGGGGCACAGCTGTCCTTACAGATGCATCACCACCGTGCGGAGCACTGGGTCGTAGTCTCCGGCACGGCGATGGTGACCTGTGGCGAGAAAACCTTTCTGCTCACGGAGAACCAGTCCACCTACATTCCCATTGGCTCGGTACACCGGTTGGCGAATCCCGGAAAGATCGCCCTGGAAATCATTGAGGTGCAATCCGGCAGCTACCTGGGTGAGGACGATATCGAGCGGCTCGAGGATGTTTACGGACGCAGCGTCCACTCAGCGCCATGAGCGACCAGGTGTAGCGCTACTCGGAGCCTGGGTATTGCTCCGCAGGGGACAGGGACAGCGGATAAACAATGGGCGCCGACAGACACCGGCGCCCATTCAGGCTCAACTGGCCAGTAATTGCCGCAGCACGTAGTGCAAAATGCCGCCGGCCTTGAAGTACTCGACCTCGTTGAGGGTGTCGATGCGGCACAGCACTTCGACGCTTTCCCGCGTGCCATCCGCGCGCGCGATTTCCACCATCAGCTTCATCAGCGGATGCAACTCGACGCCGTCCAGGCCGTAGATGCTGAGCTTTTCCTGGCCGCTCAGGTGCAGGCGCTTGCGATCCTGGCCGGGCATGAACTGCAAGGGCAGCACACCCATGCCGACCAGATTGGAACGGTGGATGCGCTCGAAGCTTTCGGCGATCACCGCCTTGATCCCGAGCAGGTTAGTGCCCTTGGCCGCCCAGTCGCGGCTTGATCCGGTGCCGTATTCCTTGCCGGCGATCACCACCAGCGGGGTGCCGGCTTCCTGATAGCGCATGGCCGCGTCATAGATCGCCAACTTATCGCCACTCGGTACGTGCAGGGTGTTGCCGCCTTCTTCGCCGTCGAGCATTTCGTTGCGGATGCGGATATTGGCGAAGGTGCCGCGCATCATTACTTCATGGTTACCGCGGCGCGAGCCGTAGGAGTTGAAGTCGACCGGTTCGACGCCCTGTTCGCGCAGGTAGCGCCCGGCCGGGCTGTCGGCCTGGATGTTGCCGGCCGGGGAGATGTGGTCGGTGGTCACCGAGTCGCCGAGCAGGGCGAGGATGCGCGCCTGGTGGATGTCGCCGATATGTGGCGGTGCGTCGCCGATGTCCTCGAAGAACGGTGGATGCTGGATATAGGTCGAGTCAGCCTGCCAGGCGTAGGTGGCGGCTTGCGGCACTTCGATGGCCTGCCATTGCGCGTCGCCGGCGAACACCTCGGCGTACTCCTTGTGGAACATCGCGGTGTCGACCTGCATGATCGCCTCGGCGATTTCCTGTTGGCTCGGCCAGATGTCCTTGAGGTACACCGGTTGGCCGTCCTTGCCTTGGCCCAGCGCTTCTTTGCTGATATCCACCCGCACGCTGCCGGCCAGGGCGTAAGCCACCACCAGCGGAGGGGAGGCCAGCCAGTTGGTTTTCACCAGCGGATGCACACGGCCCTCGAAGTTGCGGTTGCCGGACAGCACCGAGGCGACCGTCAGGTCGGATTGCTGGATGGCCTGTTCGATCGGCTCGAGCAGCGGCCCCGAATTGCCGATGCAGGTGGTGCAACCGTAGCCAACCAGGTCGAAGCCCAGCTCATCCAGGTAGCGGGTCAGGCCGGCGGCCTTGAAGTACTCGGTCACCACCTTGGAACCGGGCGCCAGTGAGCTCTTGACCCAGGGCTTGCGCTGCAGGCCTTTCTCCACCGCCTTCTTCGCCAGCAGGCCGGCAGCCATCATCACGCTGGGGTTGGAGGTGTTGGTGCAGGAGGTGATGGCGGCGATCACTACGGCGCCGTTTTTCAGGCGGTAAGTCTGCCCCTCATGTTCGTAGTCGGTCTCGCCGACCAGTGCCGCGCTACCGACCGCGGCGCCGCCACCACCTTCGTCGAGCAGGCGCGCGTCCGCGTCGGCGGCGATTTTTACCTGCAGTCCGGTAAAGTCGTCGAAGGCTTGTTTGACCTGGGGCAGGGCGACCCTATCCTGTGGCCGTTTCGGCCCGGCCAGGCAGGCCTCGACACTGCCCATGTCCAGCTCCAGGCTGTCGCTGAACAGCGGTTCCTGACCTTGTTCACGCCACAGACCCTGGGCCTTGCAGTAGGCTTCGACCAGCTTGACGGCCTGTTCCGGGCGCCCGGACAGGCGCAGGTAACCCAGGGTGATTGCATCGACCGGGAAGAAGCCGCAGGTGGCGCCGTATTCCGGCGCCATGTTGGCGATGGTGGCGCGATCCGCCAGCGGCAGATCGGCCAGGCCGTCGCCGTAGAACTCGACGAACTTGCCGACCACGCCCTTGCTGCGCAGCATCTGGGTGACGGTCAGCACCAGGTCGGTGGCGGTGATGCCTTCCTTGAGTTTGCCGCTCAATTTGAAGCCGATCACCTCGGGGATCAGCATCGACACCGGCTGGCCGAGCATCGCCGCTTCCGCCTCGATGCCGCCGACGCCCCAGCCGAGGATGCCGAGGCCGTTGATCATGGTGGTGTGCGAGTCGGTACCGACCAGGGTGTCGGGGAAGGCGAAGGTCTGGCCGTCTTCCTCCTTGGTCCAGACGGTGCGGCCGAGGTATTCGAGGTTGACCTGGTGACAGATGCCGGTGCCAGGCGGCACCACGCTGAAGTTGGCGAAGGCATGCTGGCCCCAGCGCAGGAAGGCGTAGCGCTCGCCGTTGCGCTGCATCTCCATGGCGACGTTCTGGTCGAAGGCGGCGTGGCTGGCGAACTTGTCGACCATTACCGAGTGGTCGATCACCAGGTCCACCGGCGACAGCGGATTGATCTTCTGCGGGTCGCCACCGGCCTTGGCCATGGCATCGCGCATGGCGGCCAGGTCGACCACCGCCGGCACGCCGGTGAAGTCCTGCATCAGCACGCGCGCCGGGCGGTACTGGATCTCGCGTTCGGAACTGCGGCTTTTCAGCCAATCGGCCATGGCCTGCAGATCGCTGCCGGTGACGGTCTTGCCGTCCTCCCAGCGCAACAGGTTTTCCAGCAGGACTTTCAACGACATCGGCAACCTGTCGATATTGCCGAGGGTCTTGGCTGCGTCAGGCAGGCTGAAATACTGGTAGGTCTGGTCGCCGACGTCGAGGCTGCGGCGGCTGTTCAGGCTATCTAAGGAAGGCATTGCGCGTCTCCTGTGGCTTGCACGGTGCAAACCGGATTGTTTGCTGCAGAGTCTTCAAGCTAGCTCTGCTTGGCGAGGCTTGCCATGTCATAGGTCTTATGGCCGGGTGGCATTTGCTCACTCAGCCATTACCCCCATCGCCAGATCCAGTCAGAACCAGTAGGCGGCCCGACCCGGGGCGATGCTTGTGTGTTCAGCGCTCCGGCGACCCGCATCGCCGCGGGGCGCGCCGCCTACAAGGATGTGGGGTGTGCCGTAAGTCCGTAGGTGAGCCCATGGATGCAGCTGTAGGCATATGCCGGGTGCCTTGGTCGTGAGGCTTTGGCGTCCGGCGAGCATGGCGTAAAAGCGGCAACCGGCGAAATCAAGCGCTCGCTTAACTGGACAGGTCAGGTGCGCCCCGGGTTCCCGACTCCGTTATGATGCGCGCCTTGAGGAGATCACCGATGAATACTTTGTTACTGCATTGCCGCCCCGGGTTCGAGAACGAGGTGTGTGCGGAGATCGCCGAGCATGCCGCACGCCTGGATGTGGCCGGTTACGCCAAGGCCAAGCCGAGCACGGCCTGCGCCGAATTTATCTGCACCGAGGCGGACGGCGCCGAGCGCCTGATGCGCGGCGTGCGTTTCAGTCAGCTGATTTTTCCGCGGCAATGGGCGCGTGGCGTGTTCATCAACCTGCCGGAGCTGGATCGCATCAGCGTGTTGCTGGCCCATCTGGCGGACTTGCCGACCTTCGGCAGCCTGTGGCTGGAAGTGCTCGACACCAACGATGGCAAGGAACTGTCGAACTTCTGCAAGAAGTTCGAGGCGCCGCTGCGCAATGCCCTGAGCAAGGCAGGCAAACTGGTGGAAGACCCGCACAAACCGCGTTTGCTGCTGACCTTCAAGAGCGGTCGCGAGGTGTTCGTCGGCCTGGCCGAGAGCAATAACTCGGCCATCTGGCCCATGGGTATTCCGCGCCTGAAGTTCCCCCGCGAAGCGCCGAGTCGCTCGACCCTCAAGCTGGAAGAGGCCTGGCACACCTTTATTCCGCGCGAAGAGTGGGACGAGCGCCTGTCGGGCGACATGACCGGCGTCGACCTCGGCGCCGCGCCCGGCGGCTGGACCTACCAGCTGGTCAAACGCGGCATGCTGGTGACTGCCATCGACAACGGCCCGATGGCCGAAAGCCTGATGGAGACCGGCCTGGTGCAGCACCTGATGGTCGATGGCTTCCTCTACAAGCCACGCCAACCGGTGGATTGGATGGTCTGCGACATCGTCGAGAAGCCGGCGCGCAGCGCCGCCTTGCTGGAAACCTGGATCGGCGAAGGCCTGTGCCGTGAGGCGGTGGTTAACCTTAAATTGCCGATGAAGCAGCGCTACGCCGAAGTGCGTCGTCTGCTGCAGCGCCTGGAAGATGGCTTTGCCGAGCGCAAGATCAAGGTGTCGATTGCCTGCAAGCAGCTCTATCACGACCGCGAGGAAGTGACCTGCCATCTGCGCCGGTTGAGCAAGTAACCAGGGCCACCGTCAATGCCTCTGCTGGGCCACGCCATTCTGGAACGTCGTAACCCGGATGAAAGCTGGGGGCGGCCTCAACGATCTTCCCGGATTTCATCCGGGCTACGGGGCTGCTGTTGCCTGACCCAATAGCTCTGCTTGTGCCCGCGCGCCTCGAATTGCCGCACCAGGGCTTCGGCGGCGGTGCGGGTCAGGTCGGCGCGCACGACGAATTCGTTGCCATTGTCGTCCAGGCGCACCAGGCACCAGTTGCGGGGTTGGTTGGGTGCGGACATTTGCGCCACCTGCGCCGCGTGTGGGTCTACCTGTAACAGGCTAGTTCGGGTTCGCCTTGGCGCATGAGCGGGGCGGGTGGCCTGAGGGGCCGCTTTGCGCGACAATAGCCGCCTGTTTTTGGAGCCAGCCGATGTCCCTGCAATCCGACGCCATTCTCGATGACACCCTCGACGCCACTGGGCTGAACTGCCCCGAGCCGGTGATGATGCTGCACAACAAGGTGCGCGATCTGCCGGCTGGTGGCCTGCTCAAGGTGATCGCCACCGATCCCTCGACCCGACGCGACATTCCCAAGTTCTGCGTGTTTCTCGGCCATGAACTGCTCGAGCAGAGCGAAGAGGCGGGTACCTACCTGTATTTGATCCGGAAAAAGGCCGACTGACGATGGGCTGGTACTTCGCCTACGGCTCGAACATGAACCCGGCGCGCATGCAGGCCCGTGGCTTGCGGGTGAGCGAGGTATTGCCGGGACGCTTGATCGGCTATGCCTTGTGTTTCAACAAGCGCGCGATGGATCGTGCTCCGGGTCGTGCCTACGCTAATATCCGCTATCAGCGCGATGGCGTGGTGGAGGGCGTGCTCTACCGACTGGCCGAACTGGATGAGATCGCCAAGCTTGACCCGTTCGAGGGTACACCGATTTATTACAGTCGCGAGCGCCTAGCGATTGTCACTGCCCAGGGCGTACAGCCTGCCTGGGTGTATATCGCCAATCCGGCCTTTCGTCAGGATGGCCTGCTGCCCAGCGCCGACTACCTGGCGCATCTGCTGCAGGGTCGTGAGTTCCTCTCCGAAGCCTACTGGTCGGCGTTGGCGGCCTCGCCATTCCACCCGGACTGACCGGGCGCCAGACCACAGCTTTTCAGACTGGTCTGCCAGGCGTGTATATGCCGGGTGGTGGCGGCTTGAAAATCAACCCACAAGGATTGTTCGGGGCCAGCCAGGTTCAGCAGGTAGTTGCGCGTGGCCGCCGGCACCTCGGCTGCTGCGCTGAGCTGGCGCAGGCTGTTGTTCCAGGTTTGACCGCGCTGGTGCACCTGGGCCAGATAGGGCTGCAAACCGCCGGCGTAATACTTGACGAAGATGTTCTGCAGAATGCGCCCGCGCGCTGTCGCTTGCCCCTGCGGGCAGATGGGCCGTTGTTGCTGGCGTTCTTCGAGCAGGCGACTGCCCTGATTGAGGGTGTGGGTCAGGCTGGCCAGGCTGCTGATCAACTGGCCGCCCTGGGGGCTGGCATGCAGGGCGAAGAACAGCGGGTCGAGCTCGGCTGTTGGCGGTGGCAGGGTTTGCGGCAGGGCATTGGCCATGGCGGCCAATTGGGCCAGGGCAGCGAGGGCGGCATTGTCCTCGCTGGGGGCGGTCGGTAGGGCCTGATCGGCAAAGCGCAGGTAACGTTCGACTTCCTGGCTGGCGTTCAGCGCATTCCAGAACACGCTGGGCAGCTGGGCGCGTTTCTCCCGGGCCAGGTTGCTGAGTGTGCCGTGCAGCTGCGGATCTTGCTCGTCCGCAAGACGCGCCAGGCAAGCATCGATGGCGCGCAATAGATCGCCTTCATAGCCCAGGCGGCTACTGGGTACCAACTGCTTGCCGAGGATGCTGTTACGCAAGCTGATCTGCTGCTGCAGGGCGGGGCAGCGGCGCACGTCGATCAGCAGATCGAGCAGGCCGATGCGTACCTCGGGGATATCCACCACACGCTCACGGCGCGGCGGCAAGCGATAGCGGGTCAGCTGGGCCTTGTCGAAGACCACGACGGCATCGCCCTCGACGGCATTGTTCAGGCGTTTCAGGTAATCCGCCTGCAGGGCCAGGCCATCATCGGCCGGTTGGCAGGCCGACAGGATGAGGAGGGTAAGCAGGGCAAGGGTTCTGGTGATCATCGCGCCATCTTAGCGGCTCGGATGCGTTTGCGCGCGCTGCCGGTGAGACGAATCGCCAGCATGATGGCGGCGCAGGTCAGGCCGACGATCAAACCTTGCCACAGCCCGCGCGGGCCGCTGGGCTCGCCGAACAGGCTGGACAGGCCGAGGGCGTAACCCACCGGCAAGCCAATGCCCCAGTAGGCGAACAGGGTCAGCAACATGGTGATGCGGGTGTCCTGGTAGCCGCGCAGGGCGCCAGCCGCGGTGACCTGGATCGCATCGGAGAACTGGAACAGCGCGGCATACACGATCAAGCCGGATGCCAGGGCGATCACCGTCGGGTCGGCGGTGTAGATCTGCGCGATCTGCTCGCGCAGCAGCAACATCAAACTGGCGGACAGGCAGGCATAGCCCAGCGCCGTGGCCATGCTCACGCCCGCAGCGAAACGCGCCTGACGCGGATCGCCGCGCCCGAGCATCTGGCCGACGCGCACGGTGGCGGCCATGCCCAGGGAGTAGGGGATCATGAACACCATGGAGGTGAAGTTGAGGGCGATCTGGTGGCCGGCGATTACGCTGGCGCCGAGGCCACCGATCAGCAGGGCGATCACCGAGAAGATGCTCACTTCGGCGAACACCGCAATGCCGATCGGCACGCCGATTTCCAGCAGACGCCGAATCACCGCCCACTGTGGCCACTCGAAACGGTTGAACAGCTGGCTAGGTTTATAGAAGGGCGCCCACTTCACCCACCAGAGCATGCCCAGCAGCATGAAGATCATCACCAGCGCGGTGGCCCAGCCGCAGCCGACCCCGCCCATGGCTGGCAGGCCGAACTTGCCGTAGATAAAGATGTAGTTGGCCGGAATATTCAGCAGCAAACCGAGTACCCCCAGCACCATGCTCGGGCGGGTATGGCTGAGACCGTCGCTGAAGCAGCGCAGCACGTGGTACAGCGCCACTGCCGGGAAACCGCAGGCCACCGCGCGCAGATAACCCATGGAGGGTTCGATCAGGCTGGGCTCGATATTCATCAGCTGCAGGACGATTTCGGCGTTCCACAGCAGGATCGCGGCAGCGCCGCCAACCGCCAGCGCCAGCCACAAGGCCTGGCGCACCAATGGGCCGATCTCGGCCTGCTGGCCGGCGCCGAAACGCTGCGCCACCTTGGATGTGGTCGCCAGCAGAATGCCGGTCATCAGCAGGAATACCGGCACCCAGATCGAGTTGCCGAGCGCCACCGCGGCCAGGTCTTTGGGGCTGACCCGGCCGGCCATCAGCGTGTCGACGAAGCCCATGGCGGTATGCGCCAACTGGGCAATGATGATCGGCGTGGCCAGCACCAGCAGGGTGCGCAGCTCGGTGCGCACGCGCTGCAGGCGCGATACGGCAGGCATAGAGGTCATCCGCTGGCTCTCCGGGAAAACCGCGTAGTCTACGCGCTGACGCTTCGGTCAGGAAAGCGGGATATGGCCTGTTTTAGCGCGCTGCCGACAAGGGCGCCGACGGGTTAGAATGACGGCCTGACGTATGGAGCCGATCATGCAAATAGTCGCGGATGAGAACATTCCCCTGCTCGATGAGTTTTTTGCCGGATTCGGCGAGGTTCGCCGCTTGCCCGGTCGCGGTATCGAGGCGGCGGCCGTAGCCGATGCCGAACTGCTGCTAGTGCGTTCGGTCACTCGGGTCGACCGTGCGTTGCTCGCAGGCAGCGCGGTGCGCTTTGTCGGCACCTGCACCATCGGCACCGACCATCTCGATCTCGATTACTTGGCCCAGGCCGGCATCGGCTGGGCCAGTGCGCCTGGCTGCAATGCGCGCGGCGTGGTCGATTATGTGCTCGGCAGCTTGCTGCTGCTGGCTGAGCAACAGGGCGTCGAGCTGGCGACACGCACCTACGGGGTGGTCGGTGCCGGCGAGGTGGGCGGGCGTCTGGTCGAGGTGTTACGCGGCCTGGGCTGGCGTGTGCTGGTCTGCGACCCACCGCGCCAGCTCGCCGAAGGCGGTGATTTCGTCAGTCTGGAACAGGTGCTCGCCGAGTGCGATGTGCTCAGCCTGCACACCCCGCTCGAGCGCGGCGGCGCGCAACCGACCCATCATCTGTTCGATGCGCGGCGCCTGGCCCAGCTCAAGGCGGGCGCCTGGCTGATCAATGCCAGCCGCGGCGCGGTGGTGGATAACCCGGCGCTGCGCGAGTTGCTCCAGCGGCGCGATGATCTGCAGGTGGTGCTGGATGTCTGGGAAGGCGAGCCGCAGGTGGATGTCGAGTTGGCCGGCCGGTGCCGCATCGCCACCCCGCATGTCGCCGGCTACAGCCTGGACGGTAAGCTGCGCGGCACGGCGCAGATCTATGCGGCGGTTTGCGCGCATTTCGGCTGGCCGCCGACGGTCAACCTCGACGAGTTGATGCCGGCGCCCTGGCTATCTGAGTTGAGCCTGGATGCCGGCGCCGATCCGGCCTGGGCGTTGGCGACTGTGTGTCGCGCGGTCTATGACCCGCGGCGCGACGATGCGGACTTTCGCCGCAGCCTGCAGGGTGAAACGGCCAGCCAGCGTGCGGCCTTCGATGCGTTGCGCAAACATTACCCGATGCGCCGCGAGATCGATGGGCTGAGCGTGAAGCTGCAAGGCGATGCGCCGCAACTGGTACAGATGATCAAGGCGCTGGGGGCGACGTTGCGTTGATTGAACTGTTATTCACGGCTCGAATCAACCTGGTCGGGTAGGGTGGACCGGGCGGCGTTGCGCTTCAGCCCACCCACTAATCGCACTATTGGGCCGTGGCCCAAGAAAAACCCAGGCATTGCCTGGGTCGGGTAACACTGGCCGATCAGCCTTTGTCGGTATTGGGCTTGGTCAGGTCTTTTTCCAGCTCCTCGCACGCGCGCTGGATCATGTTCTCGGTGATCGGGATTTCCTGGCCTTGCTCGTCGATGATTGCGCCACCTGCCGGCTGTTGCGACTGCTCAGGGGCAACATGGGGGTCTGGCGTCTGCTGCTGTGGGCTCATGAACGGTCTCCTCGTCAGGTGGTGTGTGCAGTTTAAAAGAGTCGGGTGAACGGGCTCTGACAGTAGCGAACGACGAAGTTCCGTCAAAAATACAGTTCACCAGTGACTCTGCGCTCACTGTGCCAAAACAACGTGTGGGTTGAAAAGACCCCTGAGACACTCTGGGACACAACGAGGTGTTTATGTCGCGGTTCCATCTGGGCTTGATTATCAATCCCCTGGCAGGTCTTGGCGGTCCCGCGGGGCTGAAGGGCAGTGATGGCGTGGCCGAACAGGCCCTGGCCCTGGGCAGCCAACCGCTGGCGGCAGTGCGTACGCGCACGGCGCTGGAGTGTCTGCGAGCGATGCAGGAGCGCCTGGAATTTCTGACCTTTCCCGGGCCGATGGGCGCCGATCTGCTGGCCGAAATGGGCTTCAGTTTCCGGGTGGTCGGAGAGTTGAATGAACGGGTGAGCAGCGCGGCGGATACCCACAAGGCGGTCGAACAACTACAGGATGCCGGCGTTGCGCTGATTCTGTTTGCCGGCGGCGACGGCACGGCGCGGGATATCTGCGCCGCCGCGCGCGAGGGGCAGCCGGTGCTGGGCATTCCGGCCGGGGTGAAGATCCAGTCCGGGGTCTATGCCATCAGCCCGCGCGCCGCTGGCGAGTTGGCCGCACGGCTGATTGAGGGCGGCCTGGTGCGTCTGGCCAGCGGCGAGGTGCGCGATATCGACGAACATGCCTTGCGCGAAGGCAAGGTGACGGCGCGCTGGTATGGCGAGCTGACCGTGCCGCAAGAGGGCGGTTATATGCAGCAGGTCAAGCAGGGCGGAGTGGAATCCGAAGAGCTGGTGCTCAGCGACCTGGCCGACTGGCTGCAGGACAGCTGGGAGGCGGATGTGCGTTACGTCTTCGGCCCCGGTTCGACTCTGTACGGTCTGGCGCAGAACCTCGGTCTGGAGACCAGCCTGCTCGGCGTCGATGTGCTCGAAAACGGCCAGGTGATTGCCCTCGATGTCACCGAGGCGCAGTTGTTCGAGTTGGTGGCCGAGCATCCGGCGCGGCTGCTGGTCACCGCCATCGGCGGCCAGGGCCATATCATCGGCCGCGGCAACCAGCAGATCAGCCCGCGCGTGCTGCGCGCCATAGGCCTGGATCATCTGCGCGTGGTGGCGACCAAGCGCAAGCTGGGCACGCTCGAGGGCCGGCCATTGCTGGTCGATAGCGGCGATGTGCAGTTGGACGATGCCTTTCCCGACGTGGTGCGGGTGTGGGCCGGTTATAAGGAAGAGCTGCTCTATCCCGTGGGCCGGTGATGGCCAAGGCTGCCTTGCCGACAACTACTGCTTTGGCGCTAGTCCACGCGCCTAGCGAGTTGCGTGGCGTGCCAGTTACGAGGTTGGTGGCCATGGTGAGCCTGTTCAACCTCAAGATTACCGTGGCTTGACGGGAGTAGTATTGGGCAGGTCAGGCGCAGGAGCTGGACATGACGGATCAAAAACTTCCTCCCTTTATCCAGCCGGGCGAACGCGTGGTGCTGTTCGACGGCGTGTGCAAGCTGTGCAACGGCTGGGTCAGGTTTCTGATTCGTCATGACCCTCAGCAGCGCATTCGCCTGGCCTCGGTGCAGTCGGTCCAGGGCCAGGCGCTGCTGGCCTGGTTCGGCTTGCCCACTGAGCAGTTCGATACCATGGCCTATATCGAGGAGGGAGAATTGCTGGTGCGTTCGGACGCGGTACTGCGCATCCTTGCGCAATTGCCTGGTCTGTGGCGATTTTTAGCATTGTTGCGGGTAATCCCCCGGCCTGTGCGCGACTGGTGTTACGACCGTATTGCGCTCAATCGCTATCGGCTGTTCGGTCGTTATGACAGCTGCCTACTGCCGAACGCCGACCACGCGCGGCGTTTTCTACAGGACTGATAGGACTGAACCTTCAGCACGATCCGCTTGATCTGCGCCTGATTAGCCCCCATCTAGCTGGGACACGTTCTTGCGCGCGGCCTATGCGGCGCCTTCTATAACCTCAGGGCTGACCCGCCCAGCAGCGAGTAACCATGGTTTCGATCCTGTCTTCCCGCCAGCGCAATGCCCTGCGCATGGCCTGGCGTTTCGTCGCACCCTATCGTTGGCGCGTGGTCGGGGCCTTGCTGGCGCTGATGTTTACCGCCGCCATCACCCTGTCCATGGGCCAGGGTATCAAGCTGCTGGTTGATCAAGGCCTGGCGACTCAGTCGCCGCAGGCACTGCAGCAGTCGATCGGGCTGTTTTTCGTGCTGGTGCTGGCCTTGGCTATCGGCACCTATACCCGGTTCTATCTGGTGTCGTGGATCGGCGAGCGCTTCGTCGCCGATATCCGCGAGCGGGTATTCAACCATCTGATCGATCTGCATCCGGGCTTCTATGAGAGCAACCGCAGTTCGGAGATCCAGTCGCGCCTGACCGCCGACACCACGCTGTTGCAGTCGGTGATTGGCTCCTCGCTGTCGATGGCGCTGCGCAATGTGATCATGCTGATCGGCGGCAGCGTGCTCTTGGTGGTGACCAACCCCAAGCTCAGTGGCATCGTGCTGCTGGCGCTGCCGCTGGTGGTGGCGCCCATTCTTATTTTCGGCCGGCGAGTGCGCGCGCTGTCGCGCCTGAGCCAGGACCGGGTGGCCGATGTCGGCAGCTATGTCGGCGAGGTGCTCGGGCAGATCAAGACGGTGCAGGCCTACAACCACCAGAGTGAAGACAAGCGACGTTTCGGCCTGTCGGCGGAGGCGGCTTTCGATACCGCACGCAAGCGCATCAAACAGCGCGCCTGGCTGATCACCGTGGTCATTGTGCTGGTACTCGGCGCGGTGGGGGTGATGCTCTGGGTCGGCGGCATGGACGTGATCGCCGGGCGAATTTCCGGAGGTGAGCTGGCGGCTTTCGTCTTCTACAGCCTGATCGTTGGTGGCTCGTTCGGCACCCTCAGCGAGGTGATCGGCGAGTTGCAACGCGCCGCCGGTGCGGCCGAACGCATCGCCGAACTGCTGCAGGCGCGCAATGAAATCACCCCGCCGACTGCCGATGGCCTGGTGCTGGCGCAGCCGGTGCAAGGGCGTATCGAGTTGCAGGGGCTGCGCTTCGCCTATCCGTCACGCCCAGGCAGTTTTGCGGTGGATGGCATCGACCTCAACGTCGCGCCGGGTGAAACCCTGGCTCTGGTCGGGCCGTCGGGCGCCGGCAAATCCACGCTGTTCGATCTGCTGCTGCGCTTCTTCGACCCGCAGCAGGGACGCATCCTGATCGATGGCCAGTCGATCGAGCGCCTCGATCCCCATGAGCTGCGCCGCTGCTTCGCCCTGGTGTCGCAGAACCCGGCGCTGTTCTTCGGTTCGGTGGCGGACAACATTCGCTACGGCAGAACCGACGCCAGCCATGCCGAGGTCGAAGCCGCAGCCAAGGTCGCCCATGCCCATGAGTTCATCATGCAGCTGCCCGAGGGCTACCAGACTCATCTGGGCGATGCCGGCCTGGGGTTGTCCGGCGGCCAGCGCCAGCGCCTGGCCATCGCCCGCGCGCTGCTGGTGGATGCACCGATTCTGCTGCTCGATGAAGCCACCAGCGCGCTGGATGCCGAGAGCGAACATCTGATCCAGCAGGCGCTGCCGCGTTTGATGCAAGGGCGCACCACCCTGGTGATCGCCCACCGCCTGGCGACGGTGAAAAGCGCCGACCGCATCGCGGTGATCGAGCAGGGCAAACTGATAGCGATTGGCAAACACGCCGAGCTGGTCGTCAGCAACCCGCTGTATGCGCGCCTGGCCGAGTTGCAGTTCAGCAGTGAAGAGGCCGAGCCAGCGCTTTAGAGCGGTTTGCCTTTCGGCCTGAAGGTCGCTGCCGCGCCGGCCGAAGCGAGGATAATCGCGCCGATCGCCAGCCATTGGCTCAGGCTTAGCCGTTCGCTGAGGAACAGCAGGCCGGAGAGGGCGGCAATGGCGGGCTCCATGCTCATCAGGATGCTGAAGGTGCGCGCCGGCAAGCGGGTCAGGGCGATCATTTCCAGGCTGTATGGCAGCGCCGATGACAGTACCGCGACTCCCAGAGCGATGGGCAGCAGGTCGAGCGAGAACATGCTGCTGCCCGCTTGCCACACACCAATCGGGAAGACCAGCAAGGCGGCGACTATGGTGCCCAGGGCGACGGTTTGCCGGCCGTGCTCGGCCCCGGCTTTCTGGCCGAAGATGATGTACAGCGCCCAGCACAGGCCTGCGCCCAATGCCAGGGCCATGCCCAGCGGGTCGAGCTGCACGTCGGCTTGCGCGCTGGGCAGCAGCAGCCAGAGGCCGAAGACCGCCAGGGCGATCCAGACGAAATCCAGCAGCCGCCGCGAAGACAGTAAAGCCAGGCCCAGTGGCCCAGTGAACTCCAGGGCTACGGCGATGCCCAGCGGGATGGTCTGCAACGACAGATAGAACAGCAGGTTCATGCTGCCCAGAGCCAGACCGTAGGCCACCAGTGAGCGGCACGAGCGCAGGGTCAGGCGCGCCTGCCAGGGGCGCATCAATACGCACAGGATCAAGGCGGCCAAGCCCAGACGCAAGGCGGTGGTGCCTGTTGCGCCGACCAGCGGGAACATGCCCTTGGCCAGAGAGGCGCCGCTCTGGATCGAGGTCATGGCGATCAGCAACAGCATGATCGGCAGAATCACCAGGGCGAAGTGCGATGAGCGCGGCATTCAGTTGTTCCAAATGATCAGGGAATTGATGTGTTTGGTAGCTGCGGGCGCTATGGGTCAGCGGCCTGGCGATACAGTGTGTGAACAGCATCGTCGACAGCAAGCTGGCTCCTACAGATATATATCGCCAATAAAAAAACCGGCCAGCTCAATCTGAACTGGCCGGTCTCCTTGCAACTAATACCTTAGCGGTATTCGCACAGGTAGGCGGTATCGACGGCAACCTTGAGCTGGAACTTGCTGTTGGCCGGCACAGTGAAGTTGCTGCCGCTGGTGAAGGTCTCCCAGCTGTCGCTGCCTGGCAATTTAACGGTCAGGGCACCGGCGACCACATGCATGACTTCCAGTTTGTCGGTGCCGAACTCGTATTCGCCGGGGGCCATCACGCCAATGCTGGCGGGGCCTTCAGCCATACCGAAGGCGATGGATTTGACCGTGCCGCCGAAATATTCATTGACCTTGAACATGTGCAATTCCTCGCAATGGGCTGAAAAAGGCCGGCAAGTATGCCCAAGCTGCGGCGGTGCGTCATCTGCTTTGCGGGGCCTTATAGCGGCAGTACCAAGGGCAGCAGTCGGGCGGTGTTGCGTGCATCGGTCAACGCCCGGTGTTGCTCGCCGCTGAATTGCAGGCCTGCCAGTTGCAGGGCGCTAGTGAGACCGAGCGAGCGGGGTAATTGGCGGGCTTCGGCAAAGCGCCGCTTGAGGTTGAGGTGGGGAATCTGGCTCAGGCAGCTGACCAACTGGCATTGTTGCCAGTCTTGCTCAAATTGGCGGCGGTCGTACTCGCCCCAACTGGCCCAACCGACCAGGTGCGGCTGATGACTCAGCAGCCAGTGCTCGAACTGCGGCCAGACGCTGGTCAGCGGCGCCGCGGCATCGACATCGGCCTGGCTGATATGGGTGAGTTCGCGGCAGAAGCTGGTCAAGTGAGGCCGCCGTGCTGGACGCACGAAACGCTGGAAGTGATCCAGCTCATGACCTGCGGCGCTGACCAGGCTGGCCCCTATCTCGATGATCTCCATTTCTTCCAGCGGCCAGCCCCCTTCTTCGGTGGTGGCTTCCAGGTCGATTACCAACCAATGATCCATATGTCCTCCGGTGTTTGCTGGTTAGCTTCATTAGTCGACTAGCCGTACAGGTCACTTGCTAGTGAGGCTGAAGCTTTTTCTGACTGGCTAGGCCGCATGTTAGGCTGAGTATCCCTGAATTCGGAGGTGTGTATGGCGAAGGTAGCCTTTATCGGGCTGGGCGTAATGGGTTATCCGATGGCGGGACACCTGGCACGCAGCGGACATCAAGTGTGTGTGTATAACCGTACGCCGGCCAAGGCTGCGCAGTGGTTGGCCGAGTTTGCCGGCAGCAGTGCGCCTACCCCGCGTGAAGCGACCCAGGGTGCCGAGCTGGTGATGGTCTGCGTGGGTAATGACAATGACCTGCGCGGCGTGGTGTTGGGCGAGGACGGCGCGTTTGCCGGCATGACGCCGGGTGCTGTGTTGGTCGATCACACCACTGCCTCGGCCGATGTCGCCCGTGAATTAGCGGTCATGGCCGGCGAGCTGCAACTGGGCTTCCTCGATGCGCCGGTGTCTGGCGGTCAGGCCGGTGCGCAGAATGCTGCGCTGACGGTGATGGTTGGCGGCGAAGCGGATGTCTATGCGCGTGCCGAACCGGTGATTCAGGCCTATGCGCGCATGGTGCGCTTGATGGGCGCGGCCGGCAGCGGGCAACTGACCAAGATGGTCAACCAGATCTGCATCGCCGGCCTGGTTCAGGGCTTGTCCGAAGCGCTGCATTTCGCTCAGTGTGCAGGCCTCGACGCACAGGGGGCGATGGAGGTCATCAGCAAGGGCGCCGCGCAATCCTGGCAATTGGAAAACCGTCACCAGGCCATGTTGGCCGGCGAATTCGATTTCGGTTTTGCCGTCGACTGGATGCGCAAGGATCTGTCGATCCTGCTCGATGAAGCGCGTAGCAATGGCGCGCAGCTGCCGGTTACGGCGCTGGTCGACCAGTTCTATGCCGATGTCCAGGCCATGGGCGGCGCGCGCTGGGATACGTCCAGCCTGATTGCCCGCCTAAAGGTGCCGAACAAGCCCTGAAGCTCTCGCTTGCTGCGCGGCGCCTCCAGGCTCTTGCTTGACGCCTGGAGGCGGCCTCACGACGGCGCTTGAGGTTTTTACCAGCGCTGGGACCGCTGGCGCTGAACTCGCTCGACTGCAGTTGTCGTGTGCAAATAACGGTCTTAATTGGTCGCAACTCGCTTGCCGAATAAGCGGCTGCGGTTGGCTTTCTGCTGTCTATACTCCTGCTGCAGCCAGCTTGGAACGGTTGTGTTCCTCCCATCGATTAGATGAACAAGGCGGGCACCCTTCATGGATGATCAGTTGATGTTTTTCGATGATGAAGTTGCCATTACCACGGAACAATCTGTCTGGCGGGTACTGGCAATTGACGGTGATGTCGACTTTCAGCGCGCCACTGCATTTGCCCTCAGTGGACTGGAAGTTCTCGGCAGGCGTATCGAATTGCAGCAAGCCTTCAGTTATCGCGAAGCCTCGATGTTGTTGACTAAAGAGCAAGATATCGCGCTGATTCTGCTCGATGTGATGATGGAGGCCGATGATGCCGGCCTGCGCCTAGTCAAGGCCCTGCGCGGGGTGATCGGCAATGCCGAGACGCGCGTGGTCTTGCTGACTGGCGAGCCGGGGATGGCGCCGGTGCGGGAGGTTATGCGTGATTACGATATCAACGATTACTGGAGCAAGCGCGAACTGACCGCCGAACGCTTGCTCACGGTGTTGACTGCAGGTGTTCGCGGCTACTCCCAGTTGCGCACGGTGGCTCGAGCGCGGCGCGGCTTGCAGATGATCGTGGAGTCGAGCAATTCGCTGTTCTGCTCGAGGAACACCCGCGAACTGTCGGCCAAGATTCTCTCGGAAATCGCCTTGCTCCTCGATCTGCAGGTCGAAGGCATAGTCTGCGAGCGGGCAAATGAGGGAAAGCCGGGCTCCATGCCGGCGGTGCGCGTCGTCAGCGCCAGCGGCCGCTTCTTCGGTGGCATCGATGGCGATCTCGACAGTCTGGGTGATCCTAAAGTGGCGGCTGCCTTGCGCCGCAGCCTGCATGAGCAGCAGACCTTGCGCCTGGATAACTGCACAGTGCTGTTTTTCTCGCGCTTGCAGGCCGGGGCCGATTACGCCTGTTATATCGCCACCGAGCGGACGCTCGATGATACCGAGTTGGAGCTGCTCAAGGTGTTCAGCGCCAGCATCAGTCGCAGCCTGTACAACGTTGCCTTGTTCAGTCGTCTGGAGGAAATGGCGTACCAGGACGATTTGCTGAAAATCCCCAACCGCAACGCATTGATCCGTCTGCTTGAGATGACGCTGCAGAGCGAGGCGAAAGCCGAGTGGGTCATGGTGCTGATCGATATCGATAATTTTTCCGGTGCCAATACTGCTTTTGGTACCGGTTATGGCGACTTCATCCTCGGCCTGGTGGCGAAAAAGCTGCGCGATGCCTTCTCCAGCGATGTCTTGATTGCTCGGGTCAGGGACGACTTGTTCGCTATCCTCGGGCCTGAGTCGCAGGTGCGTGCGGCGGAAATTGTTGCGTTATTTCGTGGTCACAACCGGCCCTATGAGCTTGGTCAGGTGCATAGCCTGAGCAGCGTCACCCTGCGTCTGGCTGATTTCACCGGCAGCGCCAGCGTGGCGTTGCAGGATGCCCGTCTGACGCTCAAACAAGCCAAGCAGCTTGGCCACAACCAGCATGCAGTTTATGACCCCAGCTTGCAGAGTGCCCATGCCGAGTCCTATCGGATGCTGTTGTCACTGCGCGATGCGGTCGATGCCGGGCGCATCAGTATAGAGTTGCAGCCACAGATTGATCTGCGTAGCCGTGCCGTCACCGGGGTCGAGGCGCTGGCTCGTTGGCGTCAGGCCGATGGCAAGATGGTGCCGCCGCTAACCTTCATTCCCCTGGCCGAGGCGACGGGCTACATCATACCGCTGGGTGATTTGCTCCTGCGCTTGGCGCTTCAGGCTGCCCGGCAGTTGGATGATGCGGGCTATCCGCAGATTCGCGTGGCCGTCAACGTCTCTGCACCGCAACTGTTACAGCACGATTTTATTGAGCGCTTTATCCATCATTTACAGGTGGAAGGTGTGCAGCCGCAACAGGTCGAGGTGGAAATCACCGAGTCGGTGGCCATGCGCTCTTTCGAGACGGTCTGTAAGCAATTGATGGCATTGCGGCAGATGGGCGTCACCGTGGCCATCGACGACTTTGGCACCGGCTTTTCCTCGTTGAGCTACTTGCGTCTGCTGCCGGCCGACCGCTTGAAGATCGACCGCAGTTTTGTCGAGGAGATCGGCGAGGTTGCCGATCAGCACGTGATTGCCGAAGCGGTGATCAAGATTGCGGCGCGCGTTGGCATGCAGGTCATTGCCGAAGGTGTGGAAACCCAGCAGCAGGCTGACTGGATTTTGCAGCACGACTGTCTGGAGGCGCAGGGCTGTTTATTTGCCATGCCGATGTCCTGTGCGGACTTGCTGGTTTGGCTCGGAACCTGGTCAGCGCGCGTGGCCTGATGCTGCGGCAAGGATGGTGCACCTTGTGCCAGGCCAAGCCGCTAAGACGCGCCTGCTGCTGTTTCTGCCCTGGGCGTTATTGATTCTGCTGCTGACGGCGTTGCTCTATGAGCGATTGCAGGATGCCGGACTCGACCCTCTGTTAGGTGATCAACAAGGCAGCCTGAGTGAGGGTGTCGAGGCGCTCAACCGGCACCTGGCCACTCAGCGTGGCAATCCGGCGGTTGTAGCAGCGCTGGATGTCTGTGGTTCGAGCAATCAACAGGCAATCCAGCTGCTAGGCTAGCTGGAGCAGCAGACCTCTCTGGCGAGCTGAGGGAGCGGTCTAGGCGGGAGGTTGGCAATGTGAGGTCGTTGACGGGCATGCTTTTATGCGTAAGTACGCTGCTGGTGGTGGGCTGTCCCTTGCAGGCCGAGAGCTGGCGTCTGGTCAAGGATCAGGCGGGTATCCAGGTGTTCCTGAGCAAGGTGCCGGGTTCAACGTACCAGGCGTACCGCGGCGTCGTCAGGCTCAAGGCGGGTATGCCGACCTTGTTGGCGTTGCAGGAGGATGTCAGCGGTTCCTGCGCCTGGATCTATGCGTGTCGAGAGCAAAAACTGCTCAAGCATGAGGGCGCGCAAAGCTGGATCTATAGTCGTTTCAATATGCCGTGGCCGGTGAGGCCGCGCGATGCAGTGTTGCGGGTGACCACCCGGCAAGGTGCCGATGGCAGTGTCACCCGTATTCTCAGCGGCGTTGCCGATTACCTCCCGGAGCAGAAGGGCTTGGTTCGGGTGAGCAAGGCCGAAGGCTATTGGGCGTTTATCCCGAAAACGACGGGTGAGGTCGAGGTGATTTACCAGATGCATAGCGAGCCGGGAGGCCGTGTACCGTCCTGGCTGGCCGGTAGTTTTGTGGTGGATGCGCCCTACAACACGCTCGAAGCGCTGCGGCGGCGACTCATTCACCCTTGAATAAGTCGGGATGTAAAAAAGGCTGCCAGTGGCAGCCTTTTTAGTGCATCGATGAAGCCCGACGTTTATTTCTTTATGTCACGCTGCGTATAGCCGGTATATAGCTGGCGTGGGCGGCCAATCTTGTACGGGCTGGAGAGCATTTCTTTCCAGTGCGAGATCCAGCCGACGGTCCGCGCCAGGGCGAAGATCACGGTGAACATGCTGGTCGGAATACCGATCGCTTTGAGGATGATGCCCGAATAGAAGTCGACGTTCGGGTACAGCGAACGTTCGATGAAGTACGGATCGGTCAGAGCGATCTCTTCCAGGCGCATGGCCAGTTCCAGCTGCGGATCATCGGTGATGCCCAGCTCTTTCAGGACTTCATCGCAAGTCTGCTTCATTACGGTAGCGCGCGGGTCACGGTTTTTATAGACGCGGTGACCAAAGCCCATCAGCTTGAACGGGTCGTCCTTGTCCTTCGCCTTGGCGATAAAGACGTCAATATTCGACACGTCGCCGATCTCATCCAGCATCGCCAGTACTGCTTCGTTGGCGCCGCCGTGAGCCGGGCCCCAGAGTGCGGCGATACCGGCGGCGATGCAGGCGAACGGGTTGGCGCCCGAGGAACCAGCCAGGCGAACGGTCGATGTCGAGGCATTCTGTTCATGGTCGGCGTGGAGGATGAAGATCTTGTCCATCGCCTTGGCCAGTACCGGGCTGATCGGTTTGATCTCGCACGGGGTGTTGAACATCATGTGCAGGAAGTTTTCCGCGTAGTTCAGGTCGTTACGCGGGTACATCATCGGTTGACCCATGGCGTACTTGTAGGTCATTGCGGCGATGGTTGGCATCTTGGCGATCAGGCGCATGGCCGAGACTTCGCGGTGATGCGGGTTCTTGATGTCCAGGGAGTCGTGATAGAAGGCGGAAAGAGCGCCAACCACACCGCACATGATGGCCATCGGATGAGCATCGCGGCGGAAGCCGTTGAAGAAGATCTTCAGTTGCTCATGAACCATGGTGTGGTTCTTGACGGTGCTGACGAACTTGGCTTTTTCTTCTGCATTAGGCAATTCGCCGTTGAGCAGCAGATAGCAGGTTTCCAGGTAGTCGGATTGCTCGGCCAGCTGCTCGATGGGGTATCCGCGGTGCAGCAGGATGCCCTGATCACCATCTATATAGGTGATCTTCGACTCGCAAGAGGCGGTGGACATGAAACCAGGATCAAAGGTGAAACGGCCCGTGGCGGTTAAGCCCCGCACGTCAATTACATCGGGACCAACGGTGCCGGTTAAAATGGGCAGCTCGACGGGGGCTGCGCCCTCGATGATCAACTGCGCTTTTTTGTCAGCCATGTGTGGCCTCCTAATTATGCTTGAAATCATCTGACGGCCCCCCACGCAGGGCCCGCATCACTATAGTGAGATAAATACGAAAGTCAATTTGGGAAAACCCAGGCAGCAGAAGGGTTTGCGGGCTATTTATTGCGGGAAATCGCGCTATCTACGCCATTTGGATTGGGTGCGCAATGCGCTATTAGGCATAGGCCTTTGCGTTGTCATTAGCGACCTAACTGTCTATACTCTGCGCCCGACCACCAAGGGCTTTGGGCCCTCATTCTGGTGGTTGTCACTCCTTGGGTGATGGGTACCTGACCAGTGCACTTCCCGACAACTTTGCCCTGATTGTTAGGGCCCTCAGTGTGATAAAAGCCGTGAATAGCCAACGACCTGTAAACCTCGACCTTAGGACTATTAAACTCCCAGTCACCGCTTACACGTCCATTCTTCACCGTATATCCGGTGTCATTCTCTTCGTCGGCATTGCCGTGCTGCTTTATGGGCTCGACAAGTCGCTGGCATCAGAGGAAGGCTTCGCCGAGGTGAAAGAATGTCTGACCAGCCCGCTGGCCAAGTTCGTGATCTGGGGATTGCTGTCCGCTCTGCTTTACCACTTGGTGGCCGGAGTACGCCACTTGATCATGGACATGGGCATCGGTGAGACGCTGGAAGGCGGCAAGCTGGGCTCGAAAATCGTTCTCGTCGTTTCGACGATCATGATCGTATTGGTGGGAGTGTGGATATGGTAACCAACGTCACGAATTTCTCGCGCTCAGGTCTGTATGACTGGATGGCGCAGCGTGTGTCTGCAGTCGTTCTCGCGGCTTATGTGCTGTTCCTGCTCGGCTATATAGTAGCGAGCCCAGGCATGGGTTATGCCGAGTGGCATGCTCTGTTCTCCAATAACGCAATGCGCATTTTCAGTCTGCTGACTCTGGTAGCGCTCAGCGCGCACGCCTGGGTTGGTATGTGGACGATTTCCACCGACTACCTGACGCCGATGGCACTGGGTAAGTGGGCGACTGGTGTGCGTTTCCTGTTCCAGGCGGCGTGTGGCATTGCCATGTTCACGTTCTTCGTCTGGGGCGTGCAGATTTTTTGGGGTAACTGATTCATGACTATTCGTACTCTTTCTTATGACGCCATCATTATTGGTGGCGGCGGCGCGGGTATGCGCGCTGCGCTGCAACTGGCTCAAGGCGGCCACAAGACCGCTGTAGTCACTAAGGTGTTCCCGACCCGTTCGCACACTGTTTCCGCTCAGGGTGGTATTACTTGCGCCATCGCTTCGGCTGATCCAAACGATGATTGGCGCTGGCACATGTATGACACCGTCAAAGGGTCCGACTATATCGGTGACCAGGACGCTATCGAGTACATGTGTTCCGTCGGTCCGGAAGCCGTGTTCGAACTGGAGCATATGGGTCTGCCGTTCTCGCGTACCGAGCAGGGCCGCATCTATCAGCGTCCGTTCGGTGGTCAGTCCAAGGACTTCGGTAAGGGTGGCCAGGCCGCGCGTACCTGCGCCGCCGCCGACCGTACCGGTCATGCGTTGCTGCACACCCTGTATCAAGCCAACCTGAAAAGCGGCACCTCGTTCCTCAACGAGTGGTACGCGGTCGATCTGGTGAAGAACCAGGATGGCGTGATTGTCGGTGTGATCGCCATTTGCATCGAAACTGGCGAGACCGTGTATATCCGCTCCAAGGCCACAGTGCTGGCCACCGGTGGTGCAGGGCGCATTTATGCCTCTACCACCAATGCCCTGATCAATACCGGTGACGGCATCGGCATGGCCCTGCGTGCAGGCGTGCCAGTGCAAGATATCGAAATGTGGCAGTTCCACCCGACCGGCATTGCCGGTGCCGGTACCCTGGTGACCGAAGGTTGCCGTGGTGAAGGTGGCTATCTGATCAACAAGCATGGCGAGCGTTTCATGGAACGCTATGCCCCGAACGCCAAAGACCTGGCTGGCCGCGACGTGGTTGCGCGCTCCATGGTCAAGGAAATCATCGCCGGCAACGGCTGTGGTCCGGATGGCGATCACGTGATGCTCAAGCTCGATCACCTCGGCGAAGAAGTGCTGCACAGTCGTCTGCCAGGTATCTGTGAGCTGTCCAAGACTTTTGCTCATGTCGATCCGGTGGTTGCGCCTATTCCAGTCGTGCCGACCTGCCACTACATGATGGGCGGCGTACCGACCAACATCCATGGTCAGGCCATCACCCAGGATGCCAACGGCAACGACAAGATCATCGAAGGGTTGTTTGCCGTAGGCGAGGTGGCCTGCGTGTCGGTGCACGGCGCCAACCGTCTGGGCGGCAACTCGCTGCTTGACCTGGTGGTGTTCGGTCGCGCCGCAGGTATACACCTGGAGCGTGTGCTGAAAGAAGGTGTCGATTACCGTGGGGCCACCGAGACTGACCTTGAGCTGTCGCTCAAGCGACTGTCGGGCGTCAACGAGCGCACCACCGGCGAAGACGTAGCGCCGCTACGTAAAGAGCTGCAAACCTGCATGCAGAACTATTTCGGGGTATTCCGTACCGGCGAGTACATGCAGAAAGGTATCGAGCAACTGGTCGGCCTGCGTGAGCGGATCGCCAGCGTCAAGATCGCGGACAAGAGCCAGGCGTTCAACACTGCGCGTATCGAGGCATTGGAACTGCAAAACCTGCTCGAAGTGGCCGAGGCGACTGCGGTGGCTGCGGAGGTTCGCAAAGAATCCCGTGGTGCCCACGCCCGTGAAGACTTCGAAGATCGGGATGACGAGAACTGGCTGTGCCATTCCCTGTACTTCCCAGGTGAAAAGCGCGTGACCAAACGTGCCGTCAACTTCTCGCCTAAGACAGTTCCGACGTTTGAACCCATGATTCGGACTTATTAAGGGTGGCTGATATGTTGCAAGTCAGTGTTTATCGTTACAACCCGGAGCAGGATGCTGCGCCGTTCATGCAAGATTTCAAGATCGATACTGGCGGCAAGGACATCATGGTTCTTGACGTGCTGGCGCTGATCAAAGAACAGGATGAGGGCTTCTCCTACCGTCGCTCCTGCCGTGAAGGCGTGTGTGGCTCCGATGGTATGAATATCAATGGCAAGAACGGCCTGGCCTGTATCACCCCGCTATCGGCGGTGGTAAAGGGTGGCAAGCTGGTGATCCGTCCTTTGCCTGGATTGCCAGTCATTCGTGACCTGGTCGTCGATATGAGCATCTTCTACAAGCAATACGAGAAGGTGCAGCCGTATCTGCAGAACGATACGCCGGCTCCGGCTATCGAACGCCTGCAAACGCCGGAAGAACGCGAGAAACTGGATGGCCTCTACGAGTGCATTCTGTGTGCTTGCTGTTCGACCAGTTGCCCGTCGTTCTGGTGGAATCCGGACAAGTTCCTCGGTCCCGCTGCGTTGCTGCAGGCATATCGTTTCCTGGCCGATAGCCGCGACACCAAGACCGAAGAGCGTCTGGCTGCATTGGATGACCCGTTCAGCGTGTTCCGTTGCCGCGGCATCATGAACTGCGTGAACGTTTGCCCCAAGGGTCTCAATCCAACCAAGGCGATCGGTCACATACGCAACATGTTGTTGCAGAGCGGTATCTGATTCAAATGTTCTACCTGTGACACCCTGCGGCGCCTGGTTTGAAGCCAACGTCGCAGTTTAGCCAGAGCCACAGCTCATAAAGCCGTGGCTCTAACTTTGAAAAATATGACGACCAGCAGGGGCATCCGGGCTGGTGCCCGGACTATCTGCGGGATCCGTGGTGGCTTTACCGAAGTCGCTGCTTCAAGACTTCGGAAGCCTGAACGGTTTCTTCGCCGGTGGTGTCCCCTTACCGAGGGTGACCAAGCATGCAAGAAAGCGTGATGCAGCGCATGTGGAACAGTGCCCACCTATCCGGTGGTAACGCTGCCTATGTGGAAGAGCTCTATGAGCTTTACCTGCACGATCCCAACGCTGTGCCCGAAGAGTGGCGCACCTACTTTCAGAAGTTGCCGGCAGATGGCAACGCTGCTACTGATGTATCGCATTCTACGGTTCGCGATCACTTCGTGTTGCTGGCGAAAAACCAGCGTCGCGCCCAGCCGGTGTCCGCCGGTAGCGTGAGCAGTGAGCACGAAAAGAAGCAGGTTGAAGTCCTGCGCATGATTCAGGCATTTCGCATGCGTGGCCATCAGGCTGCCCAGCTCGATCCGCTTGGTCTGTGGCAACGGCATGCACCGGCTGATCTTTCGATCAATCACTATGGTCTGACCAATTCCGACCTGGACACCACCTTCCGCACCGGTGGTCTGTTCATCGGCAAGGAAGAGGCTACTCTGCGTGAAATTCACGAGGCCTTGCAGCAGACATATTGCCGCACCATCGGTGCCGAGTTCACCCACATCGTCGATTCCGAGCAGCGCAACTGGTTTGCCCAGCGCCTGGAAAGCGTGCGCGGGCGTCCGAGTGTTTCGCCTGAAGTGCAGAGTCATCTGCTGGAGCGACTGACTGCTGCCGAGGGTCTGGAAAAATACCTGGGCACCAAATACCCGGGTACCAAACGTTTCGGTCTGGAAGGCGCCGAGAGCCTGATTCCGCTGCTCGATGAAATGATCCAGCGTGCCGGTTCCTATGGTGCCAAGGAAATCGTCATTGGCATGGCTCACCGTGGTCGCCTCAACGTGCTGGTCAATACGTTTGGCAAGAACCCGCGTGAACTGTTCGACGAGTTCGAGGGCAAGAAGCAGGCCTCCCTCGGTTCCGGCGACGTCAAGTATCACCAGGGTTTCTCCTCCAACGTTATGACCGCCGGCGGCGAAGTTCACCTGGCTATGGCGTTCAACCCCTCTCACCTGGAAATCGTTTCGCCAGTGGTCGAGGGTTCGGTGCGCGCTCGTCAAGATCGTCGCAACGATAGCAACGGCGACAAGGTTCTCCCGGTTTCACTACACGGTGACGCGGCGTTCGCCGGTCAGGGTGTGGTGATGGAAACCTTCCAGATGTCGCAGACCCGTGGTTTCAAGACGGGTGGCACCATCCACATCGTGATCAACAACCAGGTCGGCTTCACCATCAGTAACCCGGAAGATTCGCGTTCCACCGAGTACTGCACCGATGTGGCGAAGATGATCCAAGCGCCGATCCTGCACGTGAATGGCGATGATCCGGAAGCGGTGCTGTTCGTCACCCAGCTGGCCGTCGACTACCGCATGCAGTACAAGCGCGATGTGGTGATCGACCTGGTTTGTTACCGCCGTCGCGGTCACAACGAGGCCGATGAGCCGAGCGGTACCCAGCCGATGATGTACCAGCAGATTAGCAAGCAGCGCACCACCCGTGAGCTGTATGCCGATGCGCTGACCACGGCTGTGCGTCACTCTGCCGATGATGTGCAAAGCAAGATCGACGACTACCGCACCGCGTTGGACAATGGTCAGCATGTGGTCAAGAGTCTGGTCAAGGAGCCGAACAAGGAGTTGTTCGTCGACTGGCGCCCGTACCTGGGCCATACCTGGACCGCGCGTCACGATACTCGCTTCGACCTCAAGACCTTGCAGGATCTGTCCGCCAAGCTGCTGGAAATCCCGGAAGGGTTTGTTGTCCAACGCCAGGTCGCGAAAATTCTTGAAGATCGTCAGAAGATGGGTGCCGGTGCGCTGTCGATCAACTGGGGCTACGCCGAAACAATGGCCTACGCCACCCTGTTGTTCGAAGGTCACCCGATCCGCATGACCGGCCAGGACATTGGCCGTGGCACCTTCTCGCACCGCCACGCGGTGCTGCATAACCAGAAGGAACCAGGTTCGCACGTACCGCTCAAGCACCTGTACAGCGGCCAGCCGCGTTTCGACCTGTACGACTCGCTGCTGTCGGAAGAAGCAGCGCTGGCGTTCGAATACGGTTACGCCACCACCAAGCCGGATGCATTGGTAATCTGGGAAGCCCAGTTCGGCGATTTTGCCAACGGTGCCCAAGTGGTAATCGATCAGTTCATCACCAGCGGCGAGCACAAGTGGGGTCGTCTGTGCGGTCTGACCATGCTGTTGCCGCATGGCTATGAAGGGCAGGGCCCGGAGCACTCCTCCGCGCGTCTCGAGCGGTTCCTGCAGCTGAGCGCCGAGCACAACATCCAGGTGTGCGTGCCGACTACTCCGGCGCAGGTCTACCACATGTTGCGTCGCCAGATGATCCGCCCACTGCGCAAGCCACTTATCGCCCTGACTCCGAAGTCGTTGCTGCGCCACAAATTGGCCATCTCGACCCTGGAAGACCTGGCCGAAGGCTCGTTCCAGACCGTGATTCCGGAGATCGATGCAATCGATCCGAAGAAGGTCGATCGGGTGATCCTGTGCAGCGGTAAGGTTTACTACGACCTGCTGGAGAAGCGTCGTGCCGAGGCTCGCGAAGATATCGCCATCGTGCGTATCGAGCAGCTCTATCCGTTCCCGGAAGAAGATCTGGCCGAAGCTCTCGCTGCGTACAAGCACCTCAAACACATCGTCTGGTGTCAGGAAGAGCCGATGAACCAGGGTGCCTGGTATTGCAGCCAGCATCACATGCGCCGCGTTGCCACTGCGTACAAGAAGACTCTGTTCCTCGAGTACGCCGGCCGCGAAGGCTCAGCTGCCCCGGCCTGCGGTTACGCTTCGATGCACGCGGAACAGCAGGAAAAACTGCTGCAAGACGCCTTCACCGTTTAACGCCTTTGCGCAAGAGGCGGCCTGATGAGGCCGCCTCGTAGAAGAAATCGAATTTAAGGAACCACACATAATGGCTATCGAGATCAAAGCCCCTACTTTCCCGGAATCGGTTGCCGACGGCACCGTGGCCACTTGGCACAAGAAGCCGGGCGATGCGGTCAAGCGCGACGAACTGATCGTCGACATCGAAACCGATAAAGTAGTGATCGAAGTGCTGGCCGAGGCCGATGGCGTCCTCGCCGAAATCGTCAAGAACGAAGGCGACACCGTCCTCAGCAACGAACTGCTGGGGACCTTGAGCGAAGGCGCTGCTGCTCCTGTACCGGCTGCCGCCGCTCAGGCTGCCGCGCCTGCCGCTGCTGCTCCGGGTGTTGCGGGTGATGAGCAAATCCTCTCGCCGGCCGCGCGCAAGTTGGCCGAAGAGAATGGCATCGACCCGAACAGCATTGCCGGCACTGGTAAGGGCGGTCGGGTGACCAAGGAAGACGTGGTCGCTGCGGTTGAAGCTAAGAAGAATGCCCCGGCTGCTACGCCTGCCGCCAAACCTGCCACACCAGCCGCTGCACCTGTACTCGCCGTCGGTGACCGGGTCGAGAAGCGCGTACCGATGAGCCGTCTGCGTGCCAAGGTTGCCGAGCGTCTGGTTGAAGCTCAGTCTTCCATGGCCATGCTGACGACCTTCAACGAAGTCGACATGACCGAAGTCATGGCGCTGCGTTCGAAGTACAAGGATCTGTTCGAGAAGTCCCACAACGGCGTGCGTCTGGGCTTCATGTCGTTCTTCGTCAAGGCCACCACCGAAGCGCTGAAGCGTTTCCCCGCGGTTAACGCCTCGATCGACGGCTCGGACATCGTCTACCACGGCTACTCCGACATCGGTGTTGCCGTATCGAGCGACCGTGGCCTGGTGGTACCAGTACTGCGTAATGCCGAGCTGATGAGCCTGGCTGAAATCGAAGGCGGCATCGCGACCTTCGGTAAAAAGGCCAAAGACGGCAAACTGTCGATCGACGACATGACCGGTGGTACGTTCACCATCACCAACGGTGGTACCTTCGGTTCGATGATGTCGACGCCGATCGTCAACCCGCCGCAAGCAGCCATCCTGGGGATGCACAACATCCTTCAGCGGCCGATGGCCATCAACGGTCAGGTGGTTATCCGTCCGATGATGTACCTGGCGTTGTCCTACGACCACCGCCTGATTGATGGCAAGGAAGCCGTGACCTTCCTGGTGACCATCAAAAACTTGCTGGAAGACCCGGCTCGCCTGCTGCTGGATATCTAAGCCAGTCTCTCCCAAGGTGGCCCCCACAAGGGGCCGTCCGGTTTATTCGAGAAGGAATCATGTATGACCCAGAAATTTGACGTGGTAGTCATCGGTGCCGGCCCTGGCGGCTATGTAGCTGCTATCAAGGCTGCTCAACTCGGTCTAAAGACCGCCTGCATCGAAAAGTACCAGGACAATGAGGGCAAGATCGCGCTCGGTGGTACCTGCCTGAACGTCGGTTGCATTCCGTCCAAGGCGCTGCTGGACAGCTCCTGGAAATATCACGAAGCCAAAGTAGGCTTTGCTATTCACGGTATCGAGGCCAAGGGCGTCAGCATCGACGTGCCGGCGATGGTTGCCCGCAAGAGCAACATCGTGAAGAACCTCACCGGTGGTGTCAGTACGCTGTTCAAGGCCAACGGTGTGACCCTGCTCGAAGGTCACGGCAAGTTGCTGGCCGGCAAGCAAGTGGAAGTCACGGCGTTGGACGGCACTACTCAAGTAGTCCAGGCCGAGAACGTGATTATCGCTTCCGGCTCCAAGCCGATCGACATTCCGCCGGCTCCGGTCAACCACGACACCATCGTCGACTCTACTGGCGCCCTGGAATTCCAGAGCGTGCCCAAGACTCTGGGCGTAATCGGCGCTGGCGTGATTGGTTTGGAGCTGGGTTCGGTATGGGCCCGTCTGGGTGCCGATGTCACCGTGATCGAAGCTCAGGACAAGTTCCTTCCGGCTGCCGATGATCAGATCGCCAAGGAAGCCCTGAAGACTTTGACCAAGCAAGGTTTGAAGATTCGCTTGGGCGCGCGTCTGACTGCTTCCGAAGTGAAGAAGAAGCAGGTCACCGTCAGCTTCACCGACGCCGAAGGCGAGCAGCAGATGACGTTCGACAAGCTGATCGTTGCGGTCGGCCGTCGTCCGGTGACCACCGATCTGCTGGCCACCGATAGCGGTGTCGAGCTGGACGAGCGTGGCTTCATCTATGTTGACGACCAGTGCGCCACCAGCGTGCCGGGCGTTTACGCCGTCGGTGACGTGGTGCGCGGCGCCATGCTGGCGCACAAGGCCTCGGAAGAGGGTGTGATGGTTGCCGAGCGCATCGCCGGGCACAAAGCCCAGATGAACTACGACCTGATCCCGTCGGTCATCTATACCCATCCGGAAATTGCATGGGTTGGCAAGACCGAGCAGCAACTGAAAGGCGAGGGCGTTGCCGTCAACGTTGGTACCTTCCCGTTCGCTGCCAGTGGCCGCGCCATGGCTGCCAATGATACCGGCGGCATGGTCAAGGTGATTGCCGATGCCGCGACCGACCGCGTACTGGGTGTACACGTGATCGGCCCGAGCGCTGCCGAGTTGGTCCAGCAGGGCGCAATCGGTATGGAGTTCGGCACCAGTGCCGAGGATCTGGGAATGATGGTGTTCTCCCACCCGACGCTGTCCGAAGCGCTGCACGAAGCGGCGCTGGCCGTGAATGGCCATGCCATCCACGTCGTCAATCGCAAGAAGCGCTAAGTAGTCGTTTGTAGGTCGCCACGCCGGATGCTGTTTGCAGCCCACCGGTGCTGGCGACGCTGCAAGAAGAACCAAGGCGGGTTGCCCGCGCAGAGCCTGGCTCAAGCGCGCAATGCCGCCGGACTGCTCGTGAAAGCAGTCACAGGTGGTGCGGCATCACAAGTGCAGCACCGAATGCGCAATACCTAACGAAGACGGTAGACAAGCATGAATCTCCATGAGTATCAGGGTAAGCAGCTGTTCGCTGAATACGGCCTGCCCGTATCCAAGGGTTTCGCCGTAAGCACTCCGGAAGAAGCCGCAGAAGCCTGCGACAAAATTGGCGGTACCGAGTGGGTCGTCAAGGCTCAGGTACATGCCGGGGGCCGCGGTAAAGCGGGCGGCGTGAAGCTGGTCAAGAGTCGGGAAGACGCCAAGGCCTTCGCCGCCAACTGGCTGGGCAAGCGTCTGGTGACCTACCAGACTGACGCCGCTGGTCAGCCGGTCAACCAGATTCTGGTTGAGTCCTGCACCGACATCGCCAAAGAGCTGTATCTGGGCGCAGTAGTCGATCGCTCCAGCCGTCGCATCGTGTTCATGGCTTCCACCGAAGGTGGCGTGGACATCGAGAAGATCGCTCACGACACCCCTGAGAAAATTCTCAAGGCCACTATCGATCCGCTGGTCGGCGCACAGCCGTTCCAGGGCCGCGAGCTGGCATTCCAGCTGGGCCTGGAAGGCAAGCAAGTTGCTCAGTTCGCCAAGATCTTCGTAGGTCTGGCCAAGCTGTTCAAGGATCACGACCTGGCTCTGCTGGAAGTGAACCCGCTGGTGATCAAGGCTGACGGCGATCTGCATTGCCTCGATGCCAAGATCAACATCGACGCCAACGCCATGTACCGTCAGCCTAAGCTGAAGACTTTCCACGATCCGTCGCAAGACGATCCGCGCGAAGCGCACGCTGCCAAGTTCGAACTGAACTACGTAGCGCTGGAAGGCAACATCGGTTGCATGGTCAACGGTGCTGGCCTGGCCATGGGTACTATGGACATCGTCAACCTGCATGGCGGCAAACCAGCCAACTTCCTCGACGTGGGCGGCGGTGCTACCAAAGAACGCGTTACCGAAGCGTTCAAGATCATCCTGTCCGACACCAACGTCGCTGCAGTATTGGTCAACATCTTCGGCGGCATCGTTCGTTGCGACATGATTGCCGAAGGCATCATCGGTGCAGTGAAAGAAGTCGGCGTGAAAATCCCGGTGGTTGTTCGCCTCGAAGGCAACAACGCTGAGCTGGGCGCTAAAGTACTGGCAGAGAGCGGGTTGAACATCATCGCGGCTACCAGCCTGACCGACGCTGCTCAACAAGTTGTCAAAGCTGCGGAGGGCAAGTAATGAGCGTCCTGATCAATAAAGACACCAAAGTTATCTGCCAGGGTATTACCGGTTCGCAAGGTAGTTTCCACACCCAGCAAGCCATCGAGTACGGCACCCAGATGGTTGGCGGCGTAACACCAGGCAAAGGCGGCACCACTCACCTGGATCTGCCTGTTTTCAACACGGTGAAAGAAGCTGTAGCCGCCACTGGCGCCACCGCCAGCGTGATCTACGTTCCAGCTCCTTTCTGCAAGGACTCCATCCTGGAAGCAGCATTCGGCGGCATCAAGCTGATCGTTTGCATCACCGAAGGCATTCCGACCCTGGATATGCTGGATGCCAAGGTCAAGTGCGACGAGCTGGGTGTAGTCCTGATCGGTCCTAACTGCCCAGGCGTGATCACTCCAGGCGAATGTAAGATCGGCATCATGCCAGGTCACATTCACTTGCCAGGCAAGGTCGGTATCGTGTCGCGTTCCGGCACCCTGACCTACGAAGCTGTGAAGCAAACTACTGACGCCGGTTTCGGTCAGTCGACTTGCGTCGGCATCGGTGGTGACCCGATTCCGGGCTCCAACTTCATCGACATCCTCAAGCTGTTCCAGGAAGACCCGAAGACCGAAGCGATCGTGATGATCGGCGAGATCGGTGGTTCGGCTGAAGAAGAAGCGGCTGCCTACATCAAGGCAAACGTGACCAAGCCGGTTGTTTCCTACATCGCTGGTGTAACTGCCCCTGCAGGCAAGCGCATGGGCCATGCTGGCGCAATCATCTCTGGCGGCAAAGGCACTGCAGACGAGAAGTTTGCTGCCCTGGAAGACGCAGGCGTTAAAACCGTGCGTTCGCTGGCAGAAATCGGCAAGGCGTTGTCCGAGCTGACCGGTTGGGAAGTCAAAAACGCCTAAGCGTTGCTGACCCCTGAAAAGGCCGCCTTCGGGCGGCCTTTTCTATTTGCGGGCAACAGAATTGTTGCCGATGCGACAGCTATGTACGCCGGTTGGACAGCCCGACCTCCGGCCCTGCCGCAGCACAGGAAAATTCGTTAGGCTGACAACTATTCGCGCCTCGGTCGTCACAAGCGATAAGCGGCGCAGCAGCGGCTCAGTCCAACCGGCAGGGCGACGTTTCCCCCGATCCCTCGGGAAACCCTCGGAACTCATGACTCTTTGCCTGTGGTATTTGCCTCTATGAATCGTTTGAAAGGCTCGGACATCCTGGCCCTTGGTTTTATGACGTTTGCGTTGTTCCTCGGCGCCGGCAACATCATCTTCCCACCTAGCGCGGGCATGGCTGCCGGCGACAATATCGGCCTGGCGGCGCTGGGTTTTCTGCTCACCGGAGTGGGGTTGCCGTTGCTCACCATAGTGGCGCTGGCTCGAGTTGGCGGTGGTATGGCGCTGCTGACAGCGCCCCTAGGTAAGCGCGCCGGAGTGCTGTTCGCCGTTGCGGTGTACCTGGCGATTGGCCCCTTGTTCGCCACCCCGCGTACCGCCGTGGTGTCGTTCGAGATGGGCATCGCGCCCTTCACCGGAAATGATGGCACGCCGCTGCTGCTCTATAGCCTGGCGTACTTCGCCGCGGTGATGTTTCTCTCGCTCAATCCGGGGCAGCTGGTCGAGCGCATCGGCAAGTACATCGCCCCGGTGCTGCTGGCCGCGCTGCTGGTGTTGGGTGCTGCCGCCTTTATCCTGCCGGCTGGAGAGATCGGCCAGACGGCTGCGGATTACCAGGCTGCACCCTTCGTACAGGGCTTTCTGCAGGGCTACCTGACCATGGATACCCTGGGCGCGCTGGTATTTGGCATCGTGATCGCCACCGCTATCCGCGATCGCGGCATCACTGAAAGCAAGCTGATAACCCGCTACTCGGTGATCGCCGGGTTGATCGCCGCCGCGGGGTTGTCGCTGGTGTATCTGGCGCTGTTCTATCTCGGCGCGACCAGCCAGGGCATCGCCGGTGAGGCGCAGAATGGCGTACAGATTCTCACCATCTATGTGCAACACACCTTCGGCACCGCCGGCAGCCTGTTGCTGGCAGTGGTAATCACTCTGGCCTGCCTGACCACTGCCGTAGGCCTGTTGACCGCCTGTGGCGAGTTCTTCAGCGGTCTGCTGCCGGTGTCCTACCGCGTGGTGGTAGTGAGTTTTGGGCTGTTCAGTCTGCTCGTCGCCAACCAGGGGTTGACTCAGTTGATCAGCTTCTCCATCCCGGTCCTGGTCGGCCTCTATCCACTGGCTATCGTGTTGATCGCCCTGAGCCTGCTCGACTCCTTGTGGCTATCTCCACGCCGGGTGTTCGTGCCCGTCATGGCGGTGACGCTGATCTTCGGAGTGGTCGACGGGCTAGGCGCCGCAGGCTTCAGTCAGCTGGTACCAGCGCTGTTCAGTAAATTGCCGCTGGCCGGTCAGAGCCTGGGCTGGCTGGTGCCGGTGCTGGTCACGCTCCTGCTGGTCGCAGTGCTGGACCGCTGCCTGGGTAAGCCGCGGAGCGTGCTGGCTTAAAGCACAACGCCAGTGTTCCTCTGAGGGACACTGGCGCTGCTGGTTTCAACTGCAAACGGGTTTCTCTAGCGGCGAAGCCTGTTAAGCAGTGCCATTGCCTAGGTTGAAGTGACGCACCTGGGCATGCAGGCGTTCGGCCAATACGGCCAGGCTCTGGCTGGCCTCGGTGACCTCGTTGGAGCCCTCGGCGTTATTACTGGCCAGGTCGCGAATCATCTCGATGCGCTGGCTGATGTCATGGGCCACGGTCGCCTGTTGTTCGGCCGCGCTGGCGATCTGGATAGCCATCTCGCTGATCTCGCGATTGGCGTCGGTAATAGTCTGCAGTGCATGACCTGCTTCAGCGGCCTGGCTGGCCCCGGTTTCGGCTTGGCTGCGGCTCTGGCTCATGACCCCGGCGGCTCTCTGTGCACCTGCCTGCAGGCGCTCGATCATGCCCTGGATCTCCATGGTGGAGTCCTGGGTGCGTTTGGCCAGCGAACGCACTTCGTCGGCGACCACGGCAAAGCCGCGGCCCTGTTCGCCGGCGCGGGCCGCCTCGATGGCGGCATTCAGCGCCAGCAGGTTGGTCTGGTCGGCAATGCCACGAATCACGTCGAGTATGCTGCCGATATTGGCGGTGTCCTGCGCCAGGTTTTGCACCACGCCGGCGGCTTCGCCGATGTCCTTGGACAGGGCGTTGATGGAGCCGATCATCTGCCCGACTAGCTGCTGACCGCTGTTCGCCGCGAGATCGGCGCGTTGGGCAGCCTCGGCGGTTTGACTCGAGTGGCGGGCGACCTCCTGGACGGTGGCGGCCATTTCAGTCATCGCCGCGGCAACCTCGGTGGTGTGCAGTTCCTGCTGCTTGAGGTTGTGCTGAGTGGAGGTGGTGGTGCTGGTCAATTGCGAGGCGGAAACGCTCAGCTGGGTGCTGGAGTGCACCACGTTGCTGACGATTTCGCGCAGCTTGCCGACCATCTGGCTGAAGGAGTGCGACAGCACACCAAACTCACCGCCACTCTGCGCGCCGAGGTGGGTGCCCAGTTCGCCGTCGGCGACCTTGCGCGCCTCATCACTGAGGCGCAGTAGGGCGCCGGTCACCTTGCGCCGGATGGCAAAAATGCCCAGCACGGAGATCACCACCAACAGCAGCACTACCGCCGTCACGGCCGCCATGTAGCGCTCACCGATCTGGCTGTAGTGCAGCACGGCATCGCCGGTGCGTTTATCCAGCAGCGCATAGAACGCATCCACCGGGTGCATGATCTTGGCTTTTTCCTGGTGGTACTTGGTGTCGTGCATCAACTGACTGGCGAGGACCAGATTGGGTTGTCCCTGGCGGGTGAAGCCACCCTGGCCGTCGGCAAAGCGGCCTTTCACCGCATTCATCGCCTCGGTTTCGATCAGCACCAGGGTGTCCGAATTGCCCTGGGCTTCGGCCTGCTTGGTCAGTTCGGCCGCGCTGAAGCCTTGGCGGCGCATCAACTCCAGCAGCGGTTGCGCTTCGCCATTGGCCCTGGGTGCCGGTTGACCGGCGGCGATGAAATCCCAGTACAGGCGTTCGGGTTGCTGCGGGCGGGGCAGCTTGCCATTACGTATATCCAGTACCTGCCAATACTGCTGTTCATAGTGTGCCTCGCCGGTTACCGCATAGGTACGGGCCAGGCGGGTGAGGTCATCGGAGCTCTGCCGCAGTTCGTCCGCCAGCAGGTAGGACTGATAGCGATTTTCCTGGCTCTCGGTCAGGTGGCTCTGGTTGACGATCATCAGCACTACCAGCACCGCGAGCAGGATGGTGCAGAAGATGATAGTGGTGAAAATAAGGGAAAACAGACGTTGCACGGACATAACGGCTCTCCTTAGCTGCTGGGGGACTTCCTGTCAGAGTGGCAATTGCGTCGCGCTCGTTGGCTAATGCCGGTCTAACGGATGATGGGTGTTTGTGTCTGGTGCGCTGCGCACATATATGCTAAGCAGCCTGTCACAGCTTTGACCAGATATACCCATTTTGCAAGCCACTGAATAGCGCTAGCTACGGCGAATACGCACAGTTTCCGGTGCCTATTCTGGAGTGGCAGGTGACGTTGAAATAAGCACGATAAAGAGGCGTGGTTGACGTGGTGCTTTAAACGGCTGCGCGTGTGCTATGAAGCTGTTTCGTGCCCAATTTCTGTTATGCAAGTTAAGCGGTGAAGGCAGTCAATTCGAAACTTGCTGGTTATAATCCTGCCCTGCATAGGGAGGATTCATGGACGCTATCGACAATTATGTGTGGCAACAGCTAGTCGCTATTTCTTGGTTTCTGTTGTGCTGGGGCGGCTACACCCGTTACGCCTTGTTCAAGGGTCGAACCACGCCCTGCCTTGCCAGCGTTCTGCATCTGTATCGGGAGGACTGGATGCGCCGCATGTTGCTGCGCGAGAACCGCATTGCCGATGCCAGCGTGATTGGCAATCTGGAGCGCAATGCCTCCTTCTTCGCCTCCAGCACTTTGCTCATCCTGGCCGGTATCCTCACTGTGCTCGGGGCATCTGATCGCGCCGTGTCACTGCTCGCCGACCTGCCGTTTATTCAGGCTGCCAGCCGGGAAATGTCTGAGATCAAGCTGTTGTGTCTGGGCGTGGTGTTTATCTATGCCTTCTTCACCTTCAGTTGGTGCATGCGCCAATACAACTTTGCCGCGGTTCTGATCGGTTCGGCACCGATGATCGGCGAGCGAGATGTCACCGCGCAGGAGCGCAAGGCGTTTGCCGAGCGTACTGCGCGGGTGATTTCGATGGCGGCCAATCAATTTAACCAGGGCTTGCGCGCCTATTACTTCGGCATGGCGGTTCTGGCCTGGTTTATCAATCCCTGGTTATTCATGTTGCTCAGCGCGGGTGTGGTACTGGTGCTGTACCGTCGGGAGTTTCATTCCGATGTGTTGGAAGTAATGGTCTATACCCAGACCCCGACGTTCGAACCCGCCAAGGAGAAAAGCGAATGAGCCTGCCATTCTGGTGCGTTTTTATCAGTGCGCTGTTGATCTTTCTGGCCAAGGCGCCAGTGGCCAGGGCCATGCAGCAGGAGAGCGGGGTGTATGACAATCATCAGCCGCGTAGCCAGCAAGCCCGGCTGACTGGTTTCGGGGCGCGGGCGTTGGCTGCACACCTGAACAGCTTCGAGGCCTTCCCGCTGTTTGCCGTGGGCGTGCTGATGGCGCATGTCACCCAGACCCATGGCGTACTGGTGGATGTGCTCGCGCTGACTTTCGTGGTCTCGCGGGTGCTGTATCTGCTGTTCTATTGGGCGGATATGCACTGGCAACGCAGCCTGGTGTGGGGGCTTGGCTTGCTGTGCAGCCTATTGCTGATGCTGACTCCAGCCTTGTAAATACAGCAGAAACGACAAGGCCCGCGTTATGCGGGCCTTGTCGTTGAGCGGGTCACCGGCATCTCAGATGGCGTGTTCCGCGATCATTTTCGATATCTGCCGGTGATCTGCTTAGTTTTCTATCACTTCTTCGGTTTTCTGCTTGATGGCACCGCCAGTATCTTTGGCCGCGTCACCCATGGATTCAGCCGCTTCCGAGACGGATTCCTTGGCCGACTCCATCTTGTCTTCCGGCGTTTTTTCGCAGGCGGCCAGGGCCAGGACAGCAGCGAGCAGCAGGGTATAGGTAAATGGTTTTTGCACGGTCAATATTCCTTGTAGATATTTATGATGGCTGAGTTGCCTCAGGCATAGCCTCTTCGAGTATGACCTGTGCGACTAAGTTCCCTGCCAATGGCGTTTAGGGATTCAACTTTAGAGGTTGTGAACATAGCGAAAGGCAGTCGCAAGACCGACTCTACGTGTTCGTAGCGCATCGTTAGCTGCGGACGCCGGGAGGCGGCCGCAGTGGGTGGGAGTCTTTTCACTGCCTCTCAGTACTGCGCTAATATGCCATGGTCCGGTGAGAGGCTATCATGCGCGCCCTTGGTGTCGTTGTGGTGGGCTGAATCGATGAGCAATATCCTCATTCTCGAGCAGGCGCAGCGCTTCTTGATGGCGCTGCGTCATTGCCAGGTGCTCGGTATCCAGGTGCATGACGCCAGCCCCCTCGGTTTGACCCTGCGTTTGCCCTATAGCAGGCAGATAGTGGGTGATCCGGAGTCCGGGGTGATTCACGGTGGTGCGATAACCACCCTGATGGATACCACCTGTGGCATTTCAACTGTTTGCGCGCTGGCTGCGTTTGAGGTTTGCCCAACCCTCGACCTGCGTATCGACTACATGCACCCGGCAGAGCCGAACAAGGACGTGTTCGGTTTTGCCGAATGCTACCGGGTTACGCCGAATATCATCTTCACCCGCGGTTATGCCTATCAGGACGACCCGACGCAGCCGATTGCCCATGTCGTCGGCACTTTCATGCGCATGGGTAAGGGCGTCCTGGGTGATAAACAACCCAAAAGTGATATTCGGAGGGCTGGCGCATGAGTGAATTGACGCTCAATCAGTTGCTATCCCAGGCCCATGAAAGTGGCGATTACGACTCGTTGATCAGCCTGATGCCGTATGCCAAATTACTCGGTATGCAATGCCCGCGGCGGGGTGAAGACATGGTTTTCTACCTACCGGCCAATCAGGGCAATATCGGCAATCCGATCCTGCCGGCGTTGCACGGCGGGGTGATCGCCGGCTTCATGGAACATGCCGCCATGCTCCATTTGTTGATGTTCATGGGCATCCCACATTTGCCGAAAATCATCGACTTCTCGATAGATTACCTGCGCGCCGGTCATTATCGTGACACCTATGCCCAGTGCCAGGTGTGGCGGCAAGGTCGACGCGTCGCCAACGTGGCAATTACGGCCTGGCAAACCAATCAAACCGAGCCTATTGCCACGGCGCGGGCGCACTTCAAGGTCGACGAGCCTTGAGTCTGCCATGGCGGCCCGATCCGCTCGGTATATCTAGTTAAGGAATGTGAATGGATGCGTTGCTGATCCTCGGTGGTTTTCTGCTGATTCTGGCCGGTCTGGTCTGGCTGGTGATGCGCGCTTTCGGCACCGGTCTGCTCTGGGGCTGGGCGAGTCTGCTGCCGCCGTTCACCCTGCTGTATGTGCTGCGCCACTGGCGCAGTGCGCGTCAGGCTCTGGGCCTCAGCGCCCTGGGGTTTATCCCGCTGATCGTCGGTTTGAGCTTGCTGGCCAGCCAGGATTCGCAGCGCCTGCATGCGTTGTTGAGCTTGCAGTGGCTCAAGCCAGAGGTGCAGGCCCCGGCGGAGTTGTCCATCGCGTTGCACGGCGAGTTGCATGGCCAGCCTTTTCTGCCGCAGCAGGGCGAGTTGCTCGGCAGCGTACTCAGCCTGCGTGAAGGCCAGGATTTTTTTGCTAGCCGCGAACTGGTTATCCGCCTGCCGCAGCCAGTGACCGGCGCCTTGCGCCTTGACGTGTTGCCAGGCGACCAAGGCCCGCTGCCGGAAATCGAAGTGAGCTGGTTACTGCCAGAGCAGGAACTGCCCGAGGCGCGTCGGCTGAGTCATGGCTACACCCTGCATCTGGACTTGCAACCCCTGCCGCCGAACAAGCTGGCCGGTGATTTTCATCTGGTGTTGCCTGCACAATTCAAGACCACCCTGAGCGGCAGGGTCGAAGTGTTCCGCAATGGTCTGCGTTATCGCGACGGCAAGGTCGACCGGCATGTCGACTCGAGCGATACCCTGGCCTATGTCATCGTGGACTATCTGCAACGGCGCTTTGCCACTCGTTCGGTGCAGTTGGGTGACTTGCCGGCGCTGCCGCTGCCGGCTGACAGTTTCGAACTGACCGTCGAGGCGCAGATCAATGGGCAGGCTCAACGTCTGCCCATGCGCCTGAACAAGAGCACATCCCGCGGCTGGGCGGTTGAGGCCGATCGCTTTGCGCCATTACCGGAGCGGACAGTCTTGACGCCAGCGCTTCAGGCGCAAGCCATGCCAATGCAGACGGCGAGCAGCGCGCGTATCAGCCGTCCGCTGGATCGGCGCCTGCGCTTTAGCCTGGAAGGTCTGCTGCGCAGTCCAAGCCGCTACGAGAACCTGAGCATGCGCGTATCGACTGCGCGTGGTAATACGGCGCAGGGGCGGTTTCAGGGGGTCGATCAGCAGGGGCGCCTCGTCATCCGTCAGCGTCTGAGTGGTTCGGGCGCGGCCAGCTACACCTTGCGCCCCGAGGAAATCAGCACGATCGAGCTGCTGGAACCCTGAGAGGCTTGGCCAACTACTTGAAATCTCAAAGCTTGCCCCCATCTGCATGACATCCGCCGGATTTCGGCTTAGTCAACAATGTGGAGTTAAACGACCATGAGTGTGGAAACTCAAAAAGAAACCCTGGGCTTCCAGACCGAGGTGAAGCAAATGCTTCACCTGATGATCCATTCGATGTATTCGAATAAGGAAATCTTCCTTCGGGAGCTGATTTCCAATGCCTCGGATGCGGCGGATAAGCTGCGTTTCGAAGCGCTGGCCAAGCCCGAACTGCTGGAAGGTGGCGGCGAGCTGAAGATTCGCGTCAGCTTCGATAAAGAGGCTAATACCCTCACCCTCGAAGACAACGGCATTGGCATGAGCCGCGAGGACGCGATTACCCATCTTGGGACCATCGCCAAGTCGGGGACTTCCGACTTCCTGAAGAACCTTTCGGGTGATCAAAAGAAGGATTCTCACCTGATCGGCCAGTTCGGTGTGGGCTTCTATTCTGCGTTTATCGTCGCCGATAAAGTCGATGTGTTCAGCCGTCGTGCCGGATTGACGGCAGGCGAGGGCGTGCATTGGTCGTCGCAGGGCGAGGGTGATTTCGAGGTTGCGACCATCGAAAAGGCCGAGCGTGGCAGCCGTATCGTCCTGCACCTGAAGAAGGCTGAGGACGAGTTCGCCGACGGCTGGCGTCTGCGCAACATCATCAAGAAATACTCCGACCACATCGCCCTGCCGATCGAGCTGCCGAAAGAGCACCAGGGTGAAGCGGCTGACAAACCGGCCGAGCCTGAGTGGGAAACCGTCAACCGCGCCAGCGCGCTGTGGACCCGTCCACGCAGCGAGATCAAGGACGAGGAGTACCAGGAGTTCTACAAGCACGTCGCCCATGACTTCGACAACCCGCTGGCCTGGAGCCACAACAAGGTCGAGGGCAAGCTGGAATACACCTCGTTGCTCTATGTGCCGGGCCGCGCGCCGTTCGACCTGTATCAGCGCGATGCCTCCAAGGGCCTCAAGCTGTATGTACAGCGCGTGTTCATCATGGACCAGGCCGACGAGTTCCTGCCGTTGTACCTGCGCTTCGTCAAGGGTGTGGTCGACTCCAACGACCTGTCGCTGAACATCTCCCGCGAGATCCTGCAGAAGGATCCGGTAATCGACTCGATGAAGTCGGCGCTGACCAAGCGCGTGCTGGACATGCTGGAGAAACAGGCGAAGAACGATCCCGAGCAGTACCAGGCGTTCTGGAAGAACTTCGGCCAGGTGCTCAAGGAAGGTCCGGCGGAAGATTTCGCCAACAAGGAGAAGATCGCCGGTTTGCTGCGTTTCGCCTCCACCAGCAGCGAGGCGGGCGAGCAGAACGTGGCCCTGGCCGACTACATCGGCCGCATGAAGGAAGGCCAGGACAAGGTCTACTACCTCTCTGGCGAATCCTACGCCCAGGTGAAGAACAGTCCGCACCTGGAAGTATTCCGCAAGAAAGGCATCGAAGTGCTGCTGCTCACCGATCGCATCGATGAGTGGCTGATGAGCTACCTCACCGAGTTCGACGGCAAGCACTTCGTCGATGTCGCCCGTGGCGATCTGGACCTGGGCAAACTGGACTCGGAAGAGGACAAGCAGGCTCAAGAAGAAGTCGCCAAGGCTAAAGAAGGCCTGGTCGAGCGCTTGAAAACCGCGCTGGGCGAGGAGGTCGCCGAGGTGCGTGTGTCGCATCGCCTGACCGATTCGCCGGCGATCCTGGCGATCGGCGAGCAGGACCTGGGTTTGCAGATGCGCCAGATTCTCGAAGCCAGTGGGCAGAAAGTGCCGGAGTCCAAGCCGATCTTCGAGTTCAACCCCAACCATCCGCTGATCGAGAAGCTGGATGCCGAGCCGGACGAAGAACGTTTCGCCGACCTCAGCCACATCCTCTTCGACCAAGCCGCGCTGGCGGCCGGTGATAGCCTGAAAGATCCGGCTGCCTACGTGCAGCGGCTCAACAAACTGCTGGTCGAACTATCGGCCTGATACCTGTAGCAATGAAAAAAGCCCGCTTTAGCGGGCTTTTTTCTTGGTTGCGCGGCGGCAGACGCTACTGTTTGAGGGTGACCCACTGAACAGGAGCAACTCGATGAACACATCACTTATACCTGTGGCACTGGCTGGTCTGGTCGGCCTCGCCGAGGCCGCAGTAGTGGTCAAACCCGTGCCTTACCAGATCGACGGTGAAGCCTTCGAGGGCATGCTGATCTATGACGATGCGGTGACGACGCCCCGGCCTGGCTTGATGATGGTGCCGGATTGGCTGGGGGTGACCGAGAACTCGGCGAAGCAGGCCGAGCTGATTGCCGGTGATAAGTACGTGCTGTTCATGGCCGATATGTACGGCAAGGCGGTGCGCCCGGCCAACGCCGAGGAAGCGGGAGCAGCAGCCGGTGCGGTACGCGGCGACCGGGCCTTGATGCGCAAACGCGCCCAGGCTGCGGTCGAGGTGCTCAAGGCGCAAGCGGCCCAGGTCGCCTTGGATGCCGGCAAGCTGGGCGCCATCGGCTTCTGCTTCGGCGGCGGCGCGGTGCTCGAACTGGCCCGCTCGGGCGCCGATCTGCAAGGCTTCGTGTCCTTCCATGGCAACCTGGATACGCCGAATCCGCTCGATGCGCAGAACATCAAGGCGCCGGTGCTGGTGCTGCACGGTGCCGACGATCCATCGGTACCGCCGAAGCAAGTCGAGGGCTTCATCGCCGAGATGAAAGCGGCGAGCACCGATTGGCAACTGATCAGCTATGGCGGTGCGGTGCATTCCTTCACCAACCCGCAGGCCAATGTGCCGGGGCGCAACGAGTACCATCCACAGGTGGCGGCACGGGCCTACAAGGCCATGAACCAGCTGTTCGACGAGGTGTTCGCGGCGCAGTGACAGGCGCGCTAACGACGGCGCCAAGGTAAAGGACGCTGGCGCCTTCGCCACGGTTAGCGCGGCAGTTCGATGCGCGAGGTTTCTCCCGGCACCTTGGGCCAGTCGTTGTTTTTCCAGCGCTCACGGGCTTGCTCGATAAGCGCCGGGTCGCTGGCGACGAAGTTCCAGTTGATCCGCCGCGGTCCCAGGGATTGGCCGCCGATCAGCACCAGGTGGCTCTCGCCGCAGGCGCTGAGGGTGAAAGCTTCGCCCTCGGGCAATATCGCCAGGCCACGCCGCGGCAGCGCTTGATCGTCCAACAACGCTTCACCATCGATCAGGTACAGGGCCCGTTCCGGATGGTCGGCGGGAATAACCAGGCTGGCCCCGGCGGCCAATTTTAGCTCGGCGTACAACGTTGGCGAGCTTACCGGCACGGGCGACTCCAGGCAGAAACCAGTGCCGGCGATCAGGCAAATTTGCACACCCATGGCTTCGCTGCGCGGCAAATTGCTGGCCGGGTGATGGCTGTAGCTGGGTTCGCCTTACTCGTCAGCTGCGGGCAGCGCCAACCAGATTTGCAGGCCATGCAGGCGCGAGCCGCTTTTTTGTAACGTGGCCGGCGTGCGCTCGATATGCGCCACCGCGCGGCCGGCGGTCATCCAGCTGACTTCGCCAGGCTTGAGCAGTTGATCCGAGCCGAGGCTGTCCTTGTGCTGCAGTTGGCCCTCGAACAGGTAAGTGAGGGTGGACAGGCCGATATGCGGGTGCTGCTCGATGTTCAGGCCCCGGCCGGGCGGATAGTCCTGCTCAAGGATATGGTCGAAGAATACGCAGGGGCCGACGCTGCGGCATTTGGCCGATGGCAGTGGGCGCAGGATCGGCTGGCCGCCGACATCCTCCTGGCGCGGCTGGATCAGCAGCAGGCCGGTTGCGTTGCGGTTAGCGCTCATGGCGACTCCGGGGAGGGAATATGGTTAAGCAGCCAGCCTAGGCCATCGCAGCAGTTGCACACCAGTGCCAGCAGCGCGTAACACTGGTGTGGCCGTTATCGTTGACCGAACAACGATAGGCCCGGACTCTTCACCCTGATGTCGTTGCCCGCGCCAGTGGGCTCGCTGAACTTGCCGGGCATCTGCTGGGTCTACCCAGCCCATGCTGTCAGGAGGACACCGCTTTGCATCTTCTACGTTCGAGCTTGATTCTGTTCCTCGCACTGGCCGCGAGCAGTGCGCATTCCCGCGATTATCGCTACAGCGATGCCCATTTGCATTACGTCGACTTTTTCCAGGAAAGCGCCGGTATGGACAAACTGCTCAAGCGCATGGCCGAGGCCAACGTCGAGCATGTGATGCTGTCGGGTATCCCGGTGGCGAAGAAATGGGACGAGAATGAACCCAAGCGCCCGCGCTACTACGCCGGAGACGATGCCCATGCCTATTGGTATAGCGGCACTGATGCATTGATCGCGCATGCCTACAAGCAGGTGCCGGCCGAGCAGCGCAGGCGCTTTCACCCCTTCCTGTCCGGCTTCAACCCCAACGACAAGAACGCCGATGCGCATATTCGGCGCACGCTCGAAATGGATCCGGGCTTATGGCAGGGGATCGGTGAGGTATTCACCCGGCACGACGATCTGACTGCGCTGATCCAAGGCGATGCGCCGCAGGCCGACAACGAGGCGCTGGCGCGGGTCTTTCACCTGGCCGCCGAGTACGATTTGCCGGTGATGCTGCATTCCAACATCACCTCCAAGCGTGAGCGCAACCCGTTGTACTTGGCGGAAATGGAGGCGCCGCTGCGCAATCATCCGCATGTGCGCTTTATCTGGGCACATGCCGGCACCAGCCTGGAACTACATCGGCATCAGGACAAGCTGGATTTCCTCTTGCCGACCCTCGAGCGCATGCTCGAAGCCTACCCGAACCTGTATATCGATCTGTCCTGGAGCATGCTCCGCCCCTATCTGCTGGATGAGCAGGGCGCGCCCGACCCGGACTGGCTGAAACTGGTCAGGCGCTATCCAGAACGGTTCATGCTCGGCTCCGACGTGGTCGGCCGTTTCGACAGCGTGGGCGAACTCATGCAGGGGTTCGAACCGTTCCTCGATGCGTTGCCCGCTGAGGTGGCGCACAAGGTCGCGCAGGACAACTTCCTCGCCATACTGCCGCGTAAGGCAGGGGAGGCGAATGACGAGTAGCAGCTTGTCATTCGCCTGTCACAAGGGTGTCATAGGCTCGCGCCATCCCAAACAAGGAGCGCGACATGCAATACGCCCGTTTCAGTGCGCTGGCCGCACTCTTGCTGATGACCGGTCTGGTACAGGCCGAGGTACGGGTCGAGGGGCCGGTGGAATACGGCATCTTCGCCAGCCAATACGAGGACTTCAAACCGGGCGAACGGGTGCTGACCCGCAGCAACCAGCAGATCGAGCGCACTGCGGTGATCCCGGCCAAACTCGGCAGCAAGTTTGGCCTGCGCTACAACTTGCTGGGCAAGCGCGCGGGCGACACTCCTCTGACATTGCTCTACCTCACCCCTGGCGTGATCACCCCCGATGGACTTCGGCATGACAAGTTTGAGGTGATGCAGAAACTGACGTCGGGAGTGGCTCAGGAAGTTATGGCCTTCGAGTTCACCGAGGCCTATGAAGTGGTGCCGGGGGAGTGGCGACTGATGGTGTTTCAAGGGGACCGTAAGCTGGTGGAGCAGCGTTTCGACGTACGCTGAGGTTTTTACCGATGAAAATCCCAAGCCAGTCAATGGCTTGGGATTTTTTTTGAGCACCCCTCAGCAAGAAGCAGCTAAGTGCTGATACTGCAGCTAGAGTGCAGTTCAGTGTTGCACTCACAACAGTGCTTGGGCGCCTGGCTGTTGGCCGTTTCGGCCCACAACGGGAGCCTTTTAGGGAGCTTCAAGATGACGCTGCGTAACCTGAATATCGCCCCCCGGGCGGCGCTTAGTTTTGCTGTGGTTGCTTTGCTGGTGTTTATTCTGGGCGGCTTCGCCTTGCTGCAGATGTCGGAAATGCGCAAGCAGTCTGCCGAGGTCGATGAAAACTGGTTGCCCAGTATTGTGGCGTTGAATCAGGTCAGTCAGAACTTTCTGCGCTTGCGCACCGTGTCGGTACGTCTGCTGTTGCAGCGTGAGACCGCGCTGAACGAGAAGGACTATAAGCGGGCGGAAGAATTGCGCGGCGAACTTAGCAAGGCAGTGTCTACCTTCGAGCTCACCGCCGACAGTCCCGAAGAAAAGTCGCTCACTGGTACTTTTGTGCGGGCTAAAGATCTATATCTGAGGGAGCAGGATAAGGTCATAGAACTGAACCGGCGTAATGAATTGGCTGAAGCCCAGGTCTTGGTCTCAGGCGCCATGCAAGCACAAGGGGATGAGATGGTCAGCGCCTTGGATGAGTTGGTTGCATTCAATGGTAAGGGCGCCAAGATTGCTACCTTGCACACTCATCAGGCATTCGAGACGGCGCGCAATGGGGTCATAGTTGCCATAGCGTTAGCGGCGCTGGCGACCATCGCGCTGGCGCTGCTGTTCACCCGCAGTATCGTCACACCCTTGAACGAAGCCGTGAAAGTGGCCGAAGTGATAGCCGCCGGCAACCTGACCCAGAATATTCAGGTCGAGGGTCAGGACGAGCCGGCGCGTTTGCTCACCGCGCTGAAGAACATGCAACAGAGCCTGCGCACGACCATTCAAGGCATCTCCGATTCTTCAAACCAATTGGCTTCCGCCTCGGAGGAGCTCAGCACCGTGACCGAAGACGCCACCCGTGGCCTGCACCAGCAAAGCAATGAGATCGAACAAGCCGCCACGGCGGTGAATGAGATGACTGCCGCGGTGGATGAGGTCGCGCGCAACGCGGTGACCACCTCCGAAGCCTCGCGCGAATCCGATCTGATCGCCCGTCACGGCCGGGAGCAGGTGATCAAGACTGTCGATGCCATTGGCCAACTGGCCCAAGAGGTGACCACCACCGCCGGCGACGTCGAGCATCTGGCGGGCAAGGTGCGCGATATCAGCAAGGTGCTGGATGTGATTCGTTCGATTGCCGAACAGACCAACCTGCTGGCGTTGAATGCCGCGATCGAGGCGGCGCGGGCCGGCGATGCCGGGCGGGGTTTCGCCGTGGTGGCGGACGAGGTGCGGGCGTTGGCTCATCGTACCCAGCAGTCGACCCAGGAAATCGAGCAGATGGTCAGCGGCATTCAGCAAGGTACGGACAAGGCAGTCGCGGCCATGCAGAGCAGTAATGGGCGTGCGCGTGACACCCTGGAGGTGGCCCGTGCGGCCGGTAAGGCGCTGGATGAGATCGCTGTAGCCATCGGCCAGATCAGCGAGCGCAACCTGGTAATTGCCAGCGCCTCCGAAGAGCAGGCCCAGGTCGCCCGTGAAGTGGATCGCAATCTGGTGAACATTCGTGATCTGTCTATACAGACCTCGGCCGGGGCCAACCAGACCAGCGCTTCCAGTCAGGAGTTGTCGCGACTGGCGGTGGACCTGAATACGCTGGTGGCGCGCTTCTCCGTCTAAGCTCCGACGCTTGAACACTCCCAGCTGCAATGACAAGGGCGCCCACTCGGCGGCCTTGTCATGTGTGGGCTGTGGCCGCGAGCTATAGTCCCTGAGTGTGGATGAGACGGGGACAGTGCAATGGCCGACCCGATCCGGGTCCTGGTGGTGGACGATGACGCCGAGGTGCGTCAGTTGCTGCTGGACTATCTCGGTGGCCACGGTTACCAGGTGGACGTTGTCGCGGATAGCGTGCAACTGCGTGCGGAACTTGAGCGCCAACTGCCCGATGTAGTGCTGTTGGATGTCGGCCTGCCGGGGGAGGACGGCCTGAGCCTGGCGCGCTTTCTGCGTGAACACCACGACTTGCCAGTGATCATGATTTCCGGGGCCGGCAGTGCGCTCGATCGCATCATTGGTCTGGAGGTGGGCGCCGACGATTACCTGGCCAAGCCCTTCGATCCACGCGAGCTGCTGGCACGGGTGAAAACCGTGTTGCGCCGCTACCGGCGCGCCACGCCGGCAGCGGCAGCCGAGGACGGGTCTCGTACCCTGCAGCTAGGAAACTGCCGGCTGGACCTTGAGCGCCGTCAGCTATTCGATGGCGCTGGCAGCGAGATTCCCCTGACTGCGATGGAGTTCGACCTGCTGCAGGCCTTCGCCCAGCGGCCGAACCGGCCGCTGTCGCGCGATCAGCTGCTCAACCTGACCCAGCATCGTGACTGGAATCCATTCGATCGCTCCATCGACATCCGCATCGCCCGCTTGCGCCGCAAACTTGAGTTGGACCCGAACAAACCGCAGATCATCCGCACGCTACGCGGTGTCGGTTATATGTTCGTGCCGGGCGATTGAACTCGCGACCGTCTGCAGTCACCCGCTGCGGGTTCAGGCACGCCGATCGGCGTGTTTGTTTCAATTGTTTCACCTGGGTTGTCGGCGCGCTAAGGCCGTGGGGCGGCTTCTATACTCTGGGTTGACTGCCGTTTCGGGAGGATACCTGCGTGAACCAGCCAATGCCGACCCCTGCCGCCAGCAGCAGTGCGGTGGAGCATCAACTGCGCCAGATCGTCGACAACAGCAGCGCGGTGATCTATGTGAAAGATCTGCACGGCCGCTTGCAGTTGGTCAACCGCGCCTTCGAACAGCTGTTACAGCTACAGGCCGAAGCGGTACTCGGGCGCACCGACCATGAGCTTTTGCCGACGCCGGTGGCCGATGTGCTGCGGGCCAACGACCAGCGGGTGGCCCTGTGTGGCGAGGCGCTGGAGTTCGAGGAGCACTTGCAGGCGGGTGGGGAGTCGCACACCTACCTGTCGACCAAGTTCCCGCTGTTTGACGCCGCCGGCCGGGTGACTGCGGTGTGCGGTATCTCTACCGACATCAGCGCCCGCAAGAACCTCGAGGAAGCCCTAGGGCATGTCGCATTGGGGGTGTCTGCGGCCAGCAGCAGCGAGGTGTTCGAGGCGATCGCGCGTTATATGACGCGCTCGCTGGAGGCCGACTTCGCCTTTGTCAGCCGGGTCAATGCCGATGGCCAGAGCCTGACTACCCTGGCCCTGTACTACGGCGGCCGGTTGCACCGCAATATCAGCTACCCGCTGCTGGGAACGCCGTGCCAGGACGTGTTCGGCAAGGTCTTCCAGTTCATTCCCAACGGCTTAAGGCAGCGTTTCCCGAGCGATGACAGCCTGCTGGCATTTGGCGTCGACAGCTACGCCGGGTATCCGCTGTTCTCCAGTGATGGTCGACCATTGGGCTTGATCGCCGCTGGTCGCTGCGGGCCGATGGACAACCGCAGTCGGATCGAATCGGTGTTGCGGATCTTTTCGGTGCGCGCCGCCGCCGAGATCGAGCGGCTGGAGGCCGAGGCCAGCTATCGGGCGATCTTCGACAGCTCGGAAGATGCCATCTTCGTCCATGACCTGCACAGCGGTGCGCTGGTCGACGTCAATCCCAAGGCGTGCCTGGCCTACGGCTATAGCTACGAAGACATGCTCAAACTGGAGATCGCTGACTTCAGCGCCGGCTATGCGCCCTACACCGGCCAGGAGGCGGCCGCTTACCTGGCCAGCGCCCGGGCTGGCGAGCCGCAACGCTATGAATGGCACCGGCGCAACTGCGACGGCAGCCTGCACTGGGATGAGGTGCTGCTCAAGCGCGCGACCATCGGCGGGGTCGACCGGATTCTCGCCTTTACCCGCGAGATCACCCAGCGCAAGGAGGCCGAACAGGCCCTGCGCGCCAGCGAATTGCTACACCGGGCGATCGCCGATACGGCGCTGGACTGCTTCATTGGCATGGACGAGCGGGGGCGGGTGCTGGTCTTCAATCCGGCGGCCGAGCAGTGTTTCGGTATGCGCGGCGACCAGGTGCTGGGTTGTTCGCTACTCGGCCTGATCATTCCAGAGCGGTTTCGCGAGGTATATGAACGGGGTTTCGAGCGCTACCTGGAGACCGGCAGCGGGACTTTTCTCGGCAAACGCATGGAGGTGGTCGCCCAGCGGGCCAATGGCCAGGAATTTCCCGCTGAACTGGCGCTGGCGGTGGTGCAGGGCGGTGAAGGGCCGCGGTTTATCTGTTACCTGCGTGACATCACCGATCGCAAGCGGGCCGAGGAGGAGCGGGTGCGCCTGGAGCAGCAGTTACGCCAGGCCCAGCGCATGGAAGCCATCGGCCACCTGACTGGAGGTATCGCCCACGACTTCAATAACCTGCTGACCAGCATGCTCGGTTATACGGTGATGGCCCAGGAACAGGCCGAACAGCTGCAGCACGAGCGGCTCGGCAAGTACCTGGCACGGGTCCAGCGTTCAGCGGAGAAGGCTCGCGACCTGATTCAGCAAATGCTCACGTTCAGCCGCGGCAGTCGAGGCAAGCCGCAGACGGTGGCGCTGGACGTGGTGCTGAGTGACTTTATCAAGTTAGTGGAGTCGACGCTGCCCGCCACCGTCGAGCTCGACACCCAGATGGCCCAGGATCTGCCGCCGGTGCGGGTGGATCCGGTGCAACTGGAGCAGGTGCTGATGAACCTCTGTATCAATGCGCGCGATGCCATGGACCGCGTCGGTCAGCTATCCGTCGGCCTGGGGCTGGAGGTACACGAAGCGGCGGTCTGCGCCTCCTGCCAGCAACGTGTCCAGGGGCGCTTCGTGGCGCTCACCGTGAGCGATAGCGGGCCGGGAATCGATCCGCTGGTGCGCGCGCGTATGTTCGAACCGTTTTTTTCCACCAAGGCCAACGGGCAGGGCAGCGGCATGGGCCTGTCGATGGTGCACGGTATCGTGCATGAGTACGGCGGGCATATTCTGTTGCAGAGTGCACCATGTGCAGGAGCAACCTTCCGTATCCTGATCCCCGTGCTCGGCCAGGTGTTGAGCCCTGCCTTCCAGGGCGCTGCCATTAGGCCCCAGGCGCTGCGCTGGAGTGCGCTACAGGGCCGGGTCGCGGTGGTCGATGATGATGCACTGGTGGTCGAGTTCATGGGCGAGCTGCTTGAGGGCTGGGGTTTGTCGGCACGGTTATTCTGCGATGCCGAGCAGGCCAGCGAACTGCTGCTGACCGATCCCTATGCCTGGGATTTCATCATCCTCGACCAGAGCATGCCCCGGCTTAGCGGGCTGCAACTGGCCCGCCGTTTGCTCGCGGCGCGTGCCGATCTGCCGATCGTGCTCTACACCGGTTTCAGCGATGCGCTGGTCGAGGCTGAAGTGCTGGAACAAGGGCTCAAGGCGCTGCTGACCAAGCCGCTGGATCAGGCCCGCCTGCATGGCCTGTTGTGCGCCCATCTGCGTAGTGAAACCGACTGAAACCAAGCGCATACAAACTGTGTGTTGTACGCCGTGATCCTGATACACACGCGGCGCAACCTGACTTCGACTGCAGATAACCCTGCAGCTTTGCAAGACAGAGGCAGGAACTCCGGATGAAACGCTACGTAATCGAACGCCCAATGGCCAATGCCGGGCAGATGGGGCCGCGCGAGCTGAGCCTCGTCGCGCGGCACTCGCACCAGGCATTCAAGTGCCTGGGCGGCGACATCCACTGGCTGCACGCCTATGTCGCCGACGACAAACCGTTCTGTATCTTCCCGGCGAAGAGTTCGGCGCTGATCCGTCGCCATGGGCAGATCCGTGGGTTTGCGGCAGACAGCATCCATGACGTCAGCCGTGTGTTCGATCTCCGTTGTGCCGCTGTTTAACCCAGCATGCTCGAACCGGCCCATGCGGTACGGTAACCAAGAGGTCTAAACCATGAAACGCCTTGCGATCTTTATCTACGGCGTCGGCAGTTATGCCGTGTTTTTCGCCACCTTCCTGTACGCCATCGCTTTTATAGGCAATTTGCCATTGGTGCCCCGTAGCATCGATGGGGTTGGCGAAATGGCCTTGGGCAACGCCATGGTGATCAATGCACTGCTGTTGGCGGTGTTTGCCATCCAGCACGGCGTGATGGCCCGCCCGGCCTTCAAAGCGTGGTGGGCGAGGATGATTCCCCAGGAGGCTGAACGCAGCACCTATGTACTGCTCTCCAGCCTGGCGTTGATCGCGTTGTTCTATTTCTGGCAACCCATGGGTGGCGTCATCTGGCAGGTTGACAATCGCAGTGGCCAGTTGCTGCTGGCGGCGGGCTTTGGTTTTGGTTGGGCGCTGGTGTTGTACAGCACCTTCCTGATCAACCACTTCGACCTGTTCGGTTTGCGTCAGGTCTGGTTGCAGCTGCTGGGCAAGCCTTACACCGCGTTGCCGTTCCAAACCCCGGCGGCCTACAAGCTGTTGCGTCATCCGCTCTACCTGGGCTGGTTCTTCGTCTTCTGGTGCACTGCGCAGATGACGGTAGCGCACCTGCTGTTTGCCATACTGACCAGCGTTTATATCCTGATCGGCATCTTCCTGGAGGCGCGCGATCTGCTCCGGGTTCATCCGGAGTATCGGGCCTATCGCCAGCAGATGCCCATGCTGCTGCCACGCTTCAGGAAAGCCAAACGGATTGAAGAAGTTGAAGAAGCGGCCTGAAGGCCAGACAAAAACAAAGGGCGCCCGATTGGGCGCCCTTTGTCGTTTGCTGTTACTCGGTTGCATCAGGTGCATCCATGCACCTTATCCGGCGGCCTCAGCTTTCGATCCAGCCTACTTGCCGGTCCAACGCTTGAGTACCAGGGTGGCGTTGGTGCCACCGAAGCCGAAGCTGTTGCTCATGACGGTGTCGATCTTGGCATTCTCGACGGTGCTGCGCTGAATCGGCAGGTCGGCGATTTCCGGATCGATTTCGTCGATATTGACCGAGCCGGCGATGAAGTTGCCTTCCATCATCAGCATGCAGTAGATCGCTTCCTGGACGCCGGCAGCACCCAGGGAGTGGCCGGTCAGGCTCTTGGTCGAGCTGATGGGCGGGGCCTTGGCGCCGAACACTTCGCGCACTGCGCGGCTTTCCGCGACGTCGCCGACCGGGGTCGAGGTGCCGTGGGTGTTCAGGTAGTCAATTGGCGTATCCACGGTGGCCAGCGCCTGCTGCATGCAGCGCACAGCGCCTTCGCCGCTCGGGGCAACCATGTCGTAGCCATCGGAGGTAGCGCCGTAACCGACGACTTCCGCATAGATCTTGGCGCCACGCTTGAGCGCATGCTCCAGCTCTTCGACCACCACCATGCCGCCGCCACCGGCGATGACGAAACCGTCACGCTTGGCGTCGTAGGCCCGCGAGGCCTTGTCCGGGGTGTCATTGTACTGAGTGGAGAGGGCGCCCATGGCGTCGAACAGGAAGCTCTGACTCCAGTGCTCTTCTTCGCCGCCGCCGGCGAAAACCATGTCCTGCTTGCCCAGCTGGATCTGCTCCATGGCGTTGCCGATGCAGTGGGCGCTAGTGGCGCAGGCCGAGGAGATGGAGTAGTTGACACCCTTGATCTTGAAGGGGGTGGCCAGGCAGGCGGAAACGGTGCTACCCATGGTCCGCGGTACGCGGTAGGGGCCGACACGCTTGACGCCTTTCTCGCGCAGGATGTCCATGGCTTCCATCTGGTTGAAGGTCGAAGCACCACCGGAGCCGGCGATCAGGCCGACCCGCGGGTTGGATACTTGCTCGGCACTGAGGCCCGCATCGGCGATGGCCTGTTGCATGGACAGGTAGGCGAAGGCAGCCGCATCGCCCATGAAGCGGTAGACCTTGCGGTCGATCAGCTCTTCCAGATTCAGGTCGACGGAGCCGGAAACCTGGCTGCGCAGGCCCTTCTCGGCGTATTCAGGATTGAAGCGGATGCCCGACTTGCCAGCGCGAAGGCTAGCGGAGACGGCTTCTTTGTCATTGCCCAGGCAGGAAACAATGCCCAGGCCAGTAATCACGACGCGACGCATGGGGGGAATCCTTTAAAAACTGTCGGTAGAAGTGAACAGGCCGACGCGCAAGCCTTCGGCGCTGTAGATCTCACGGCCATCGACGCTGACGGTGCCATCGGCGATGGCCAGGATCAGCGAGCGGGTAATGGTGCGTTTGATCTGTATGTTATAGGTCACTGTCTTGGCCGTCGGTAGTATCTGACCAAAGAACTTTACGTCGCCCGAGCCGAGCGCACGACCGCGGCCTGGGTTGCCTTGCCAGCCGAGGAAGAAACCGACCAACTGCCACATGGCGTCGAGGCCAAGGCAGCCTGGCATCACTGGGTCGCCTTCGAAGTGACAACCGAAGAACCACAGGTCCGGGGTGATATCGAGTTCTGCAACGATCTCGCCCTTGCCATACTTGCCGCCAGTGTCGCTGATGTGGGTGATGCGGTCGATCATCAGCATGTTCGGGGCGGGCAATTGCGCATTACCTGGGCCGAACAGTTCGCCGCGGCTGCAGCGCAACAGGTCTTCCCGGGTGAAGGCGTTTTGTTTGGTCATGCGAGCTCCTCAATATTTCCCATGCGCCAAGGCTGGGTGAATCGTCCTGGGCGGTCACGCCACTATTGTGCGTCTACCGGTAGCCTAGTCATAGACTGTTGCGTTGTGGTGAAAGTCACAGCGCGCTGAGTAAGCGGTAATCCGTACCCGACATCTTGCCACAGAGGGGCGCATTGGTAAGCCTATGCAGGTCAAGCCTGCAACACTTTAGTTGTCTTGAACACTGGTCGAAGGTCGGGGTGGCAGCCAGCGTAGCAGTACCCGTTGCAGATCGGCGCGCTTGAAGGGTTTGGCCAGGTAATCATTCATGCCTGCATCCAGGCATGTCTCGCGATCGCCCTGCAAGGCATTGGCGGTGAGGGCGATGATCGGTGTATCGGCCTGCCCCGCGAGGCGACGAATTTGTCGGGTGGCTTCATAGCCATCCATGATCGGCAGACGGCAATCCATCAGGATGGCGGCAAAGTGCTGGCGCTCTGCACTGTGCACCGCTTGGGCACCATCGCCGACCAGGCAGACCTGGTACCCGAGGCTGCGCAACATGGCCTCGATCACGGTCTGGTTGACCGGGTTATCCTCGACCAGGAGTACTTCCCGATCTTGTCCCTGGTGCTCTTGTGCCGGGGCATTGGCGGTGATCTGGCGGAGCTGGCGGGAGAAGGGTAGGGGTATTTCCAGGGTGAATACCGAGCCGCATTGCTCCTGGCTTTCGCCGCGTAGGGTGCCGCCCATGCGTTCGGCCAGGGTGCGGGCGATTGGCAAGCCCAGGCCGGTACCGCCGTAACGCCGGGAGATCGAGGTATCAGCCTGCTGGAAGGCGTCGAACATATGCTCCAGGCGTTCGGCCGAGATGCCTATGCCACTGTCGTGCACCGCACAGGTGAGCCACAGCACCTGATCATCCAGCGCTTGCCAGCGGGTTTGCACGCGGATACTGCCGGCTTCGGTGAACTTCAGCGCATTGCCGATCAGGTTGACCAGGATCTGCCGAATGCGCGTCGGGTCGCCTTGAACCTCAAGCGACTCCAGGCCGCCCTGGGTGTCCAGTTGCAGTTCCAGGCCGCGTTGCTGGGCACTGTGCTGGAACACCTGTACGCAAGCCTGCACCAGTTCCAGCAGGTTGAAGGGAATGCATTCCAGTTCCAGTGCCCCGCGCTCGATGCGCGAGAAGTCGAGAATGTCGTTGATGACTTTCAGCAGGTGTTCGGTGGACTCGGTAGCCAGCGCCGCATATTCCTCCTGTTCCTGGGTCATCTCGGTGGTTTCCAGCAGCTGCAGCATGCCCAGTACACCATTCATCGGGGTGCGCAGTTCGTGGCTCATCATGGCCAGGAAGTCGGATTTGGCACTGTTGGCCTGCTCCGACTCTTCGCGTGCCTTGATTAGCAGCGCCATGGCTTGCTCCTGCTCGAGGCTGGCGCGATTCAGGCCATTGGCCAGGTTATTGATGTGCCGAGCCAGGGCGCCCAGCTCGCCATCCTCGGGTTCGGGTAGGGCGGTGTGGTAGTCGCCGCCCTGGATCGCCGTGACAGCATCGCCCATGGCGCTCAGGGGTTGCGACAGGCGGCGCGCCAGGCGGCGGGCGAGGATAAAGGTCAGGAACAGGGCAAGCAGCGCCAGGGCCGCGGCTTTAAGAAGGATTTCCTGTTGACGGGTGTTGAAGGCGTCATTCGACATGCCGACCACGACACGACCAAGGTTATGCTCGTCAGCTTGTCCCGGCTCGGCAGTCGGGGATTGCAGAAAGTCGCTGTCCAGCGCGATCCGCTGCAGATGAATGGGCGCATGGAAGATTTCCACCTGTGCCTTGCCCTGGCCATTGCTGTTGGGCTGTTCGACATACACCAGGATGTTGTCGGCGTGGTCACGCACTTCGAGAAAGCGCACGTGCGGGGTCTTCAAGGTGGCCTGTAGCAGGGAGTTGAGCACCTCCAGGTTGCCGGAGATAACCCCGTATTCGGTCGCCGGTGCCAGTTGACTGGCAATCAACTGGCCGGTGTGGTCGAGCTCTTGGCGCAGATCCTGTAGGCGCACTAAGGTGAAAAACCCAGTCAGCAGCAGGGTCATCAACAGCGCCGGACCGACACTGATCAACTGCGTGCGGGTATGGATGTCCCAGTCACGGCCCAGCTTCATCGGTTTTCTCCTTCAGCCACTTGCTGCGCCAGGCTGGCGTCATCGGCCAATTCTATGGCCAGTGCGCGTGCCACCTGGCGGTTGCCGAGTACTTTGAAATAGGCGGGGTAGGCGCTGCGCGGCCAGCTCTGCGGTGGCTGGTCGAGCAGTTGATTGAGGCTGTTCAGCCAGTCTTGCTGGTCGCTGTAAATACTCGCTAGGCTGCCGGCGCGCACGAAACTGGAGTTGGGGCCGATCATGGCGCGCTGTTGGGCGTAGCTGGTAAGCAGCAGGTTCTTCGCTGTGCGTGGATTGAACAGGTCCTCATCGTTCACACCGAACAGCAGGTCACTGCGTTGCAACAGGGCCAGCAGGGGCCGATTGTCACGGCTGTCCGGCCAGGCTTGGCCAACGATCTCCAGCCCTAGCGGCGTGGCGGCGCGGCGCAGTTCGTCGAGCAGGAACTGGCTGTGCTCGTCGTAAAGCACACCGATCCGTTGCGCCTGCGGTAAGAGCAAGCGTGTCAGGCGCAATTGGCGGGCGGGAGCCGGGTCGCTCCAGAGCAGGCTGATATGTGCCGGGCGGCGATTGCCGAGGCGTTCCTGGGCGTGCAGCCGACTGATGCGCAGCATCAGGGTCGGTGGGCCGGAAGTGCTCAGGCGCCAGTCGAGGGCTTGCAGGTCGAGCAGGATCAGGCGGGTATCGGCGGGGATTTGTGCGGGGCTCGGCAGTTGTGCAAGCGGCTTGAACTGCACTCGATCCAGCGGCCGCAGCTCGGCCAGGGCAGCGCTGAATGCGCGTATGGCTGGGTTGTCTTCGGCGCTGCTGAGGATGATATCGGCAGCACGCAACGGCACGCTGCACAACAGGCAGCAGAATAGGAGCCAGGGCCGCATCCATGAATATCGCATGGGGCTCATCCGTGAGGGGGGATAATCCATCCTAGAAGTCTAGCTCCGCGCTGAAATACAGCAGGTGTCGTTGGTCGTGGTTATTTTCTTGCCAGGTCAGCGGCTCATCGTCGAGGCGCTGCTGCAAGACCCCGGCCAGTTCCAGGGCGGCGCCGCCAATGGCGATATGTTTGGCAACGCGCAGGTCCAATCGTTCGAAGCGGTATTGATTGAGTTGGTCGGCGCCGTAATAGAACAGGGCGCTCGACCAGCCCTGGCCCCAGTCGCGCAGCCAGCCAGCGGAGCCACTGTTGCGCGCGGTGAGACGCCGATCGAGGCGACTGCTGGCGCTGAAGTCGACGTAGGCGTAGCTCAGGCGCAGGCGGTCGGCATGGCTGAGTTGCCAGTCGATTTGGGTCTCGGTACCGCTGAAACGCATGCGGTTGTCGTTGCTCGGGAAGAACCGGTCGTTGCGCAGTGGCTCGCTGATCATGCCGTGGATTTCGTCGTAGAACAGCTTGATATCCAGGGTGATGCCAGCATCGGCGAACGAGCCGTTGTAGCCCAGTTCACGCGAACGCATGATTTCCTGGTCGAGGTCGCCGGGGCCGCGGGAGCGGGCGAAGTAGGTCGCGCTGCTCTGGCCGAAGGCCTGCGGCTGCAGGTTGCGCACGCGGTAGCGCCAGTCGACGTTGTTCTCGTACATGTCCGGCGAGCGCACGGCTTCGGAGTACACCGCGCGCAGGCCGTGGCGCGGCGTGATCAGGTAGTTGACGGCAATGCGTGGGGTCAGCGAGCTGCCTGAAAGCTGGTCGTCTTCCAGCATGGCGCCGCCCTGCACCAGCCAGTGGGCGCCGAGCTGCCACTCCAGGTGGCCGAACAGGCGCCAGATGTGGTTGCTCAATGCACCGTTGAAATAGGTCTCTGAGTCGGCATGATCGTAGCGATAGCCCAGGCCGCTGAGCAGGCGCAGGTTGTCGGACAGGCTCAGGGTGTCCTGCAATTCGAAATCGTAGCGGGTCTCGCGCATGCTCTGGTTGACGTCGCCGCAAACGGGGGCCGCGGCACCGCCGTCGAGTTGGGCCAGCACCGCGCCGGCCAGCGTCTGCTCCTGGGTTGTTCCCGCTGGCAGCACGGCATTGCCGGGGTCGCTCTTGAGCTGGTTCAAATAGTCGCCGAACTTGACCACGTAAAAAGGATTGAGATCCCACAACTGGCCGAGCTCCGGACTGAACGCGACTTCCGCCTCGCAGGCGCGCCACACCTGTTTGCGTTGCCAGTGCTGCGCCGAGCCTTGCAGATGGAGGCTATGCTCGGGGCTTAAATCGAGGGTCCAGCGCAGCGAGCCGGCGTAGTCGCGGGCGTTGACGTCCGAGCCCTTGTCGCCAGGCGCGATGTCGCCGAACACCGGGGTGTAGCCATAGGGGCGCTGGTTGCTGCCTTCCTTGGCCGCCAGTTGCCAGTCGAGGCTGTGGCGGCTGTCGAGTTGCTGGCTGGCGGACAGGTTGAAACGATTGAGTCGGCGGCTGTCGCGGTAATCGCGGCCGAACTGATCGTGATCGAAGCCGTCATCTTGCAGGCCGGACAGTGACAGGCGCAGTGCGCCGTCCTGCCAGGCGCTGCCGTGGCTGGCGTACCAATCATGGATGCCGCGCTGGCCCTGGGCAGTTTTCAGCCGCGTGCCACGGCTGTCGAGGGGGTGGCGGGTGAGGATATTGATCACCCCCATCAAGGCATTGGCGCCATAACTGACGGTGTTTGGTCCGCGAAACACTTCGATCCGCTCGATGTCTTCGATGGCCACGGGAATATCCGTCCAGTCGACGCTCGCCAGACCGGGGCGATAGACCGAGCGACCATCGATAAGCACCTGTAGGCGGCGTGCCTCGGTGACGTTGCTGCCGTGGTAGTTGGCGGTAGCCTGGTTGCCGTTGCGGTAGCCGACCATCATGCCTGGTACCAGGCGCAGCAATTCCGGAATGTCGCGGGCACCGCTGGCTTTGATCAAGGCGCTGTCGAGTACCGTGACGCTGCCAGGTACAGCCGCCGGTGTTTGCTTGAGGCGCGTGGCAGTCAGCACCTCGGGCATGGCCTGGTCGCCACCGAACAAGTCGTTGCCAAGGGTTTCGCCAGTGACCAACAGTGCCAGCAAAGGCAGGAGGGGGAGTACACGGGTGTTGATTGCCACGCAACTGCCTTGTTCGCGTTGAAAGTGCGGCATGTTAACCGAGGCGTGCGGCTTTTTCAGTCGAGTGCACACACTTGCGTGCATTTCGGTCAATCCGCGCAAGGCTTAGGCTCCTGCTAAAAGCTGGCCGCAGCTCCCTTGGTCCGTATAATGCTAGGAGTTTGCCATCGTGCATGGCCCAAAACGGATACCTTATGACAGATCAGCAACCCATAGCCGTACTTGGCGGCGGCAGCTTCGGCACTGCCATTGCGAACCTGTTGGCAGAGAATGGTCAGCAGGTGTTGCATTGGATGCGCGACCCGGATCAGGTCGAGGCCATCCTCGCTACGCGCGAAAATCCGCGTTATCTCAAAGGGATAAAAATTCACTCAGGTGTGGTCCCCCTCTCTGACCTTCTCGCGACCCTGAGTGCTTGCCAGCTGGTGTTTGTTGCCTTGCCCTCCAGCGCCCTGCGTCAGGCGCTGCAGCCAGTAGCCGAGCAGCTCAGTGGCAAGCTGCTGGTCAGTACCACCAAGGGCATCGAAGCACAGAGTTTCAAGCTGATGAGTCAAATCCTCGAAGAGATCGCCCCGCAGGCGCGTATCGGGGTGATGTCTGGGCCGAACCTGGCCAGGGAGGTCGCCGAGCACGCACTGACTGCCACGGTGATCGCCAGTGAGGATGAAGAGCTGTGCCTGCGGGTTCAGGAGGCTCTGCATGGCCGTACCTTCCGCGTCTATGCCAGTGGCGACCGCTTTGGCGTGGAACTGGGCGGCGCACTGAAGAATGTCTACGCAATCATCGCCGGTATGGCCTCGGCCATGGGCATGGGCGAGAACACCCGGAGCATGCTGATCACGCGTGCATTGGCGGAGATGACCCGCTTTGCCGTGCAATTGGGTGCCAACCCGATGACCTTCCTCGGTCTGGCTGGGGTCGGCGATTTGATCGTCACCTGTTCGTCGAAGAAAAGCCGTAACTATCAGGTCGGCTTCGCCTTGGGCGAGGGCCTGAGCCTCGAGGACGCGGTGGACCGATTGGGCGAGGTGGCAGAAGGGGTCAACACCATCAAGGTACTCAAGGACAAGGCCGAGGAATTGCAGATATACATGCCACTGGTCGCAGGTTTGCATGCCATTGTGTTTGAGGGCCGCACGCTGAGGCAGGTGATCGAAGAGTTGATGCTTGCCGAGCCCAAGACCGATGTCGATTTTATTCCCACCACGGGTTTCTGACCCGCACTGCACAAGGAGATGTTCATGAGCGAAGCGCCTGAAGAGCTGGAGCGCGAGTCAATTCTGTTGCGGATTCTGTGGATGGTGCTGTTCGTCATCGTCTGGCAGCTGGCCGAGCTGGTACTCGGCGCCGTGGTCTTGCTGCAGTTGGGGTATCGGCTGTTTTATGCTGCGCCAAGTGCCAGCCTGCTCGGTTTTGGTGACAGCCTGAGCCAGTACCTGGCGCAGATCGGCCGCTTCGGCACCTTCAATAGTGAAGAAAAGCCCTGGCCCTTCGCCGATTGGCCGACCCCGCAAGCCCCACAAGGTCAGGCGCCGCATAGCGTGCCGCCGGCCGCGCACCCGGTGCGTGACGAAGAACCGAAATTGTGAGGGTTGGCCAATGAGGCTGTGGTTGCTGCGCCATGGCGAGGCCGAGGCGCAGGCACGCAGCGATCCCGAGCGCGCCTTGACGACTCGCGGTCGTCTGGAGGTTCGCCAGGCGGCGGTACAGCTGGAAGGGCGTGCGCTCGGCGCGATCCTGGTCAGCCCCTATGTGCGTGCACAACAAACCGCCGCACTGGTCCGCGAAGCCCTGGGTTTCACCGGCGGCATGCATACCGTGCCCTGGCTGACGCCGGATAACGACCCGCGCGAAGTCCTCAGGCAGCTCGATCGCTACGCCGATGGCGAGGTGCTGCTGGTGAGCCACCAACCGCTGGTTGGGGCCCTGGCCGGCTTGTTGATGCATGGGCATCGTCAGCAGCCGTTGCCCATGTACACCGCCAGCCTGGCCGAGCTGGAGGGCGAAGTTCTGGCTGCCGGGTTGATGGATTTGCTCGCGTTGGTGCACCCGCAACACGCCTGAAGTTGGACTACACAGCGAAACATTTCTTCACTTGCGACTCGCCTTTGTGCGTGGATATAGTCCAGCCAAGCAATTGCTTGGTTGGCTCCACAAAAACAACAAAGGAGGAAGACCTGTGGTCGATGCAATCCGTTTGCCGCTGGACGTTTTTTACCAGCGTGAAGCTCGACACCCGAATAAACGCTATATGGTTCAGCCGTTGCCGGGCGGTCAGCTGCAGGAGTTGAGCTGGGCGGATGTCGGCGAGCAGGCACGGCGTAGTGCTAACTGGCTGCGCAGCCGGGAACTGCCGCAAGGCAGCCGTATCGCGATCATTTCCAAGAACTGTGCGCACTGGATCATCGCCGACCTGGCGATCTGGATGGCCGGGCACGTCTCGGTGCCGCTGTACCCCAATCTGACTGCCGAATCGGTGCGTCAGGTGCTCAACCATTCCGAGGCGGTGCTGGTGTTCGTCGGCAAACTGGACGACTGGCCGGGCATGGCCCCAGGAGTGCCTGAGGACCTGCCGAGCATCGGCTTGCCGCTGCGCCCCACGGGGCAGTTCAGTTACCTGTGGGATGACCTGCAAGCCTGTACGCCGATTCAGGACAATCCCACGCCAGCGGCCAATCAGCTGGCTACCCTCATTTATACCTCTGGCACCACCGGCACGCCGAAAGGGGTGATGCACAATTTCAGCAACCTGGGGTTTGCCGCCAGCCATGCCACCGAGTTGTTCGGGGTCGGTGAAGATGATCGAGTCCTTTCCTACCTGCCGCTGTGTCATGTGGCTGAGCGCATGTTCGTCGAGTTGGCGTCGATCTACTCTGGGCAGACGGTATTCTTCGCCGAGAGCCTGGAGACCTTCCTCGAAGACCTCAAGCGTGCCCGGCCGACGGTGATCTTCGGCGTGCCGCGGATCTGGACCAAGTTCCAGATGGGGGTGTACAGCAAGATGCCGGCGGCCAGACTCGACTTCCTGCTCAGGCTGCCACTGATCGGGCGCTTGGTCGGCAACAAGGTTCTCGCCGGTCTTGGCCTGGACGCGGTGCGTTATGCCCTGTCTGGCGCCGCGCCTGTGCCTGAAACCTTGCTCAACTGGTACAAGCGCCTGGGCCTGGATGTGCTCGAGGTCTATGGCATGACCGAGAACTGTGGTTACTCGCATGTCGGCCGGCCGGGCAAATTCAAGTCTGGTTGGATCGGTCAGAACAGCCCCGGCGTCGAGGTGCGCATCGCCGAGGATGGCGAGGTGCAGGTGCGCAGCGGTGCGACCATGCAGGGGTATTACCAGGATCCGCAGAAAACCGCGGAAACCATCACCGATGATGGCTTTCTACGCACCGGCGACAAGGGCGAACAGGATAGCGCGGGCAGCCTGCGCCTGACCGGACGGATCAAGGAAATCTTCAAGACCAGCAAGGGCAAGTATGTCGCCCCGGCGCCGATCGAGAATCGCCTGGCCGTGCATTCACGCATCGAGCAGGTGTGTGTGATTGGGGATGGCATGGCCCAGCCGATGGCGTTGTGCGTGCTCTCCGACGTTGGTCGCCAGGAAGCCGCCAATGGTACCCGTAGCGATTTGGAGCGCAGCCTCATGGCCCTGCTCGAACAGGTCAATCTGGGCCTCGACAAGCACGAGCGCTTGCAGCGCCTGATATTGGTCAAGGAGGTCTGGGCGGTGGAAAACGGCTTTCTCACGCCGACCCTGAAGATCAAGCGCACGGTGGTCGAAGGCACTTACGGGCCGCACTTCACCGCCTGGGTCGAGCGCCGCGAAACCGTGCTGTGGCACGAGTGACGGGTTCGGGCCGGGTGTCCTCGGCCCCTGGGACTTTGGCTTGTCCTACTGCGGACGCCAAAGTCCGACAGGCTCCTAATCGCTTTCCTTAAACTGCAAAAAAGGATTTCCCATGAGCCTGTGGCGGCAAACTCCGGATATCGAACAGCTCAATGCGAGCTTGAGCAACACCATCGGTGAGCAGTTGGACATTCGCTTCGAATCTTTCGACGACGACTCCATCAGCGCCAGCATGGTGGTCGACTCGCGCACCCATCAGCCCTATGGCCTGCTGCACGGCGGCGCCTCGGTGGTGCTGGCGGAAACCCTCGGCTCGACCGCCAGTTACCTGTGCATCGATACCAGCCAGTTCTATTGCGTCGGCCTGGAGGTGAACGCCAACCACCTGCACGGTCTGCGCAACGGGCGGGTCACTGCGGTGGCGCGCGCCGTGCACCTGGGGCGCACTACCCATGTCTGGGACATTCGCCTGAGCGGCGAGGATGGCAAAATCAGCTGCATCGCACGGCTGACCATGGCCATCGTGCCGTTGGGCGAGAACGGCCCGGCGCTACGTTGAATCAGGCAACCGCTGGCCCGCGTGGACGTGCTGGCGGGCCTCCCCTTGCGTTTGGCCATAGTGCCGTCATTCACTGGCCGTTTTGTCATTGCTGTGTCGGCGTGGCTGCCGGACAATCCCCGGATCATTTCGCCTAAGCCTGCCACCATGACTCAACCCGTGTTCTTCGCCCATGCCAATGGTTTCCCCTCGGCCACCTACGGCAAGCTGTTCGCCGCCCTGGCCCCGGATTACCACGTACTGCATCTGCCGCAACATGGTCACGACCCGCGCTTCCCGGTGAATGACAACTGGAGCAACCTGGTCGACGAGCTGCTGCATCACCTCGAGCAGCGTGGCGAGCCGGTGTGGGGCGTCGGGCATTCGCTTGGCGGTGTGCTGCATTACCACGCGGCCTTGCTCAGGCCTGAGCTGTACCTCGGGGTGGTGATGCTCGATTCGCCGGTGCTGACCCTGGCCGACCGCATCGTCATCCGCGCGGCCAAGCGCTTCGGTTTTATCGACCGCATCACTCCGGCTGGACGCACCCTGGGGCGGCGCGAAGAGTTCGCCGACCTGGTCGAGGCGCGCAGCTACTTCGCCGCCAAGAGCCTGTTTCGCCGTTTCGATCCGGAATGCCTGGATGCCTATCTGCAGCATGGTCTGCACGGCAATGGGCAGGGTCTGCGCCTGCGTTTCGACCCGGCCACGGAAATCAGTATCTATCGCAGCGTGCCGCACACCAATCCGGGACGCCCGCAGCAACTGCAAGTGCCGCTGGCCATGATTCGTGGTCGGCACAGCCGGGTGGTGCTGCCGCATCACGCACGCTTGATTCGGCGCATGGCCAAGGGCGAATACCTGACCCTGCCGGGCGGTCACATGTTCCCCCTGGAGCGGCCGCAGGACACTGCCGAGCTGTTGCGCTCGCTGTTCCAGCGCTGGTCCGGTCAACCCCCTGTCGAGGTGTCCGCATGAAGCTGCCGTTCGAGGAAGTACGCCTGAGCCTGCCGCATATCGAGCTGGCGGCCCATCTGTATGGCCCGGCGGATGGCCAGCCGGTGATCGCTTTGCACGGTTGGCTGGACAATGCCGCGAGTTTCGCCCGGCTGGCGCCCAAGTTGCAGGGGTTGCGCATCGTCGCCCTGGATTTCGCCGGTCATGGCCATTCCGATCACCGTCCGCTGGGGGCCAGCTACAGCATCTGGGACAACGTGCACGATGTCTTGCAGGTGGCCGAGCAGTTCGGCTGGCAGCGGTTTTCCCTGCTCGGTCATTCGATGGGCGCCATCGTCGCGGTTCTGCTGGCCGGTGCGCTGCCCGAGCGGGTCGAACGCTTGGCGCTGATCGATGGCTTGATTCCCTACACCGGCGAGGCCGACACCGCGCCGCAGAAACTGGCCGAGGCGCTCAAGGCGCAGATGGCCCTGGCCGGCAAGCGCAAGCCGGTCTACGCCGAGTTCGAGCGTGCGGTCCAGGCGCGCATGCGCGGAACCGCTGCGGTCAGCCGCGAAGCCGCCGAGTTGCTGGCCCAGCGCGGACTGATGCCAGTACCGGGTGGTTACACCTGGCGCACCGACAGCCGCCTGACTCTGCCATCGCCGCTGCGCCTGACCCATGCCCATGCCATGGCCTTTGTCCGGTCCCTGCAATGCCCGGTGAGCCTGCTGTTGGCCGAGCAGGGCATGTTCGTGGCGCAGCCGAACTTCGCCGAGCTGTTGAGCGGTTTGCCGATCGACCTGACCCATCTGCCCGGCGGGCATCATCTGCACTTGGATGACGAAGCTGGCGCGCAACTCGTAGCAGACTGTTTCAATCCTTTCTTACGCTCGTCTTGACTTGCCAAAGGCAACTGGGGAAGGTGTGGCCGATTGCAATGGAGAATCGCATGATCGACCTTTATACCGCCGCGACCCCCAATGGCCACAAGGTGTCCATTGGGCTCGAGGAATTGCAGCTGCCCTACAGCCTGCATGAGTTGAGTTTCGAGCGCAAAGAGCAGAAGACCCCGGAGTTTCTCAAGATCAACCCCAATGGGCGGATTCCGGCCATCGTCGACCGCGATAACGGCGACTTCGCCGTGTTCGAGTCCGGCGCCATTCTGATCTACCTCGCCGAGCTGACCGGCCAACTGCTGCCGCAGGACCTCAAGGGCCGCTCGCTGGTGCTGCAGTGGCTGATGTTCCAGATGGGTGGCGTCGGCCCGATGCAGGGACAGGCCAATGTGTTCTTCCGTTATTTTCCGGAGAAGCTGCAAGGTCCGATCGACCGTTACCAGCACGAAACCCGGCGCCTCTACGAGGTCCTGGACAGACGCCTGGGTGAGGCCGAATACCTGGCCGGCGACTACAGCATCGCCGATATCGCCACCTACCCTTGGGTGAGCATCCATGACTGGTCGGGGGTCTCGATCGAGGGGCTGGAGCACGTGCAGCGCTGGATCGATGCACTCGAGAGCCGCCCGGCGGTGCAGCGCGGTATCTTGTTGCCGCGCCGCGAAGTGCTTGACGACACGGCGCTAAAAGCCGCCCAGTCGATGCTGATCCAGTGAGGGCTCGTATGCGTTGCTTCAGTCTGTTGGGTGGGGTATTGGTAAGCGCTGCCATGGCGGCAGCTGTATCTGCCGCGGATGTTGCCGGTAGCCGCGATCTCGAGGTGCTGCCGCGTTTTCCCGGTAGTCAGATCGTCAGTTTTAGCGAAGTCGCCGAGCAGGAGCGAATCTACCCGCAAGGTTCGATTCGGCGTATCAGTGGCCGCCTGCGCTACGAGCGCGAAGTGGCGACGCAAGGGCAGCTCACTTCGCTGACGTACGAGTTACCGTCTACCCATGCGGCCGATGACGTGTTCACCGCTGCCCGCGAAGCGTTGCAGGCGCAGGATGCCGAGCTGCTCTACTGGTGTCAGGCCCGTGAGTGTGGGTCGAGTAGCCTGTGGGCCAATGCGGTATTCGGCAATCGCATCCTGTATGGCTCCGATGACGAGCAGGCCTACGTGCTGATGCGCTTGGCCGAGCCGCGACAGGATAGCTTGCTGGCGCTCTACAGCATCACGCGGGGCAATAAACGCGCCTATTTGCATGTCGAGCTGCTGGAGGCCAATACACCGCTGGCCGAAGTGTTACCAACGCCGGCCACCTTGTTCCGCCAGTTGAAGGACGGTGGCGAGTTGCGCCTGCCGAAGCAGGCCGAGCCCAGCGAAGCCTGGGTGGCATTGCTGGCACGCAGCCTCAACCTCGACAGCACCTTGCGCGTTAGCCTGTCTGGCGCCCAGGCAGAAGCCTGGCGCCAGGCGCTGGTCGAACAGCGGGTCAGGGCCGCGCGACTGGAGTTGGGCGATGCCGCGGTTGCAGGTCTGCGCATCAACCTGTTGCGCTGAGCGCCCGCCAAGCCCGCCGTGAAGGCGCGCGTTGGCCGTGCCCCCGCCATCCGGTAATGGCCTGCTGACTAGACCCTGCACCTGAGGTGCAGGGTCTAGGAGCCTGTCAGACTTAACGCTGGCCTACTGCGGAAAACCGGATTTGCCCATTTTTGCTGCTCTTTCTCGTTAAGTAGCTCGCTACTCGCCTTGAAAGATCAGCAAAACTGACTCAGGCCGAATTGTCGGACCACGAACTTCCCCTCGCTACGGACGGTCAAGTCCGACAGGCTCCTGGCGTCGTTTCTCACTGTTGCGGAGTTGCAAGAATGCTTAATAACGACCGCTTGCTGGTGCAGATTTTGCTCCTCGGGCTACTCGGCGCGAGCCTGTGGGTGCTTGCGCCGTTCGGCTCGGCGCTATTCTGGGCGGCAGTGCTGTCCTTCGCCAGCTGGCCGCTGATGCGCGGGCTGACCCGTTTGCTCAATGGCCGGCAAACTGCTGCGGCCGGACTGTTGACCCTGGGCTGGATTGGCTTGGTGGCGGTGCCCCTGGTGATGCTGGGGTTCAACCTGGCCGAGCATGTCGGCGATGCTACGGCGCTATTCAAGGGTTACCAAGTCACCGGCCTGCCGCCAGCGCCGGACTGGTTGGTGCAGATCCCGCTGGTGGGCGAGAGCCTGCTGGGGTTCTGGCAGACCATTGACCAGCAGGGCGCGGCGTTTTTCGCCACCCTCAAGCCTTATCTCGGTCAGGTCGGCAATTGGTTATTGGCGCGTAGTGCGCAAATTGGCGGTGGCGTGCTGGAGTTGGCCCTGAGCCTGGTGCTGGTGTTCTTTTTTTACCGCGACGGGCCACGCCTGGCAGAGTTCGCCCGCAGCCTGCTCGAACGTCTGATCGGCGAGCGCGCCGAGCACTATCTGGAGCTGGTTGCCGGCACCGTGCAGCGGGTGGTCAACGGCGTCATCGGCACAGCAGCGGCGCAGGCGCTGTTGGCGCTGATCGGGTTCTATATTGCTGGCGTTCCAGGGGCGCTGATCCTCGGCATCCTCACCTTCGTGCTCAGCCTGATCCCCATGGGGCCGCCGCTGGTTTGGGTGCCGGCGACTGCCTGGTTGTTCACTCAGGGTGAATATGGTTTTGCCATATTTCTCGGTATCTGGGGCGTGTTCGTGATCAGCGGCGTGGACAACATCCTCAAGCCGTACCTGATCAGCCGCGGCGGCAACCTGCCGCTAGTAGTGGTCTTGCTGGGGGTGTTCGGCGGCATTCTGGCTTTCGGTTTCATGGGCCTGTTCCTCGGCCCGACCTTGCTCGCGGTGGCCTACAGCCTGCTCGGCGACTGGGTGGCGGATAAAACGCCGGCCAAGCCGCCGAGCGATAACCTGCCGCCAGCGGAGCGACTGGGCTAGCAGCGCTGCTTCATCGCTGCGTATGCGCCCTTTTGGGGTTAAGAATATTTATCAAGCGACCAATAGCATCCCCTTGCGTTGTTGAGTGCCTCTAGCTGACCTAGGCTCAAGCTGATGGTGTCAAAATAGAGGCACATATGCGCAGCCTATTGATCACGCTTGTAGTGTCAGCTGGTTTATTGACGTTTGTTTGGTGGTGGAACCAACCCCAGCCGATGCCGGTTCAGCTCTATGCGGTCGAACGCGGACCAGTGGAAACGTTGGTGGCCAATACCCGTGCCGGTACGCTGAAGTCCTGCCGACGGTCGCGCCTGTCATTCAATACTGGCGGGCAGGTCAGTGAGTTGCTGGTCGAGGAAGGGCAGCAGGTGCAAGCTGGCGAGGTCTTGATGCGGCTGCGTCAGGATGACCTACTGGCTCGGGTGCAGGCAGCCGAAGCGCGCCTCGAGGACAAGCGCAATGCCCGTGAGCAACGTTGCCGCAGTGCCGGCCTGGGTCAGCGCGATTATCAGCGCCTGCGCCATCTGGCGGAGCGCCAGTTGGCTTCCGCGGACCGCCTGGACCAGGCCGAAACCAAGGCGCATCTGGCGCAGCTGGTGTGCACCTCCAGCGCTACGCTGATCCGCGAGGCCGAAGCCAATCTGGCGTTGCAGCGTTCGCTGCTCGATCAAGCCACCCTGCGCGCACCGTTCTCCGGCATAGTCGCGCAGATCAATGGCGAACTGGGCGAGTTCGTCACCCCGTCACCGCCGGGGATTCCCACGCCGCCGGCGGTGGATCTGATCGATGACAGTTGTCTGTATGTCGAGGCGCCGATCGACGAGGTAGATGCCGGACGCGTGAGCATCGGCATGTCGGTACGCATCAGCCTGGACGCCTTCCGCGGGCGCCATTTCGCCGGTCAGGTGAGCCGCATTGCACCATTCATAACCGAGTTGGAGAAACAGGCGCGGACCGTCAATGTCGAGGTGCGCTTCGTCCAGTTACCGGTTGATGTGGCCTTGCTCACCGGTTACAGCGCCGATGTGGAAATTCTGTTGGAGCAGAGTGCCGGCAGCCTGCGCATCCCGACCGAAACGTTGCTGGAGGGGCGCCGGGTACTGCGTTACGACTCTGGAACCGGGTTGCTCAACGAAGTGGCGCTGAATACCGGTCTGGCCAACTGGCGCTGGACCGAGGTGCTGGGCGGCTTGGCGGAGGGTGAGCACATCCTCGCCAGCCTCAACCAGGACGGACTCAAGGATGGGGTCGCGGTGATCTCGAGCAACACCGCGGAGCCGTTACGATGATCCGTCTGCGCGGGTTGACGCGTTGCTTCCAGGCCGGCGAGCAGAAAGTCATGGGGCTGAATGCGCTGCAGCTGGACATTCGTTCGGGCGATTACCTGGCCGTGATGGGGCCGTCCGGTTCGGGCAAGTCGACGCTGCTCAACATCCTTGGCCTGCTGGATGCGCCCGATTCCGGCGAGTATTGGCTCGACGGCGAGCCGACGGCGGCGCTCAGCGAGGCACGTCGTGCCGAATTGCGCAGTCGTATGATCGGTTTCGTGTTCCAGTCCTACCACCTGATCCCGCGGTTGACCGCGCAGGAGAATATCGAGTTGCCGATGCTGCTCGCGGGCATCGCGCCGAACCTGCGGCGCCAGCGCAGTGGCGAGCTGGTGGAGCGGCTAGGGCTCGGCAATCGCCTCAAGCATCGGCCGGGCGAGCTGTCGGGCGGGCAACGCCAGCGGGTCGCCATCGCCCGGGCGATGGTTATGCAGCCGGCACTTTTGTTAGCCGACGAACCCACCGGCAACCTCGACAGCCATGCCGGCGGCGAGGTGTTCACGTTGTTGGAGGAGCTCAATGCCGAGGGCCTGACCCTGATCGTGGTGACCCACGATGCCCAGCATGCGGCGCGTGCCCATCGTCAGCTCAGGCTGCGCGATGGACGCATTGTCGATGAGGCGCAGTTGGAGCCGGCCTGATGCGCGGCATCGATGCCCTGGGGCTCTGGCTCGGCGCCCTGCGCGGGCACGGTTCGCGCAGTGCGATGCTGTTGCTGGCTATCGGCATTGGGGTACTTGCGGTGATTCTCCTCACCGGCCTCGGTGAGGGCGCACGCAGCTACGTGCTCAGCGAGTTTGCCCTGCTCGGACGCAACACCTTGATCATCTTGCCCGGGCGCAACGAGACCAGTGGCGGCATGCCGCCAATCACCGGCATGGCTCCGCGCGACCTGACGGTGCAGGACGCCCAGGCCATTGGCCGTTTGCCCCATGTCTGGCGGGTTGCGCCGCTGCAGGTCGGACAGGCGCAGGTGAGCGTCGACAACCGTAGTCGCGAGGCGCTGATTGTCGGCAGCACCCGCGAGTTTTTCGCCATCCGCCAGCTCGAGGTCGCCCATGGCCAACCGCTGCCGGCACTCGATCCGGGTCAGGCCGACGCAGTCTGCGTGATCGGGGCCAGGTTGCGCCGAGAACTGTTCGGTGCCCGTCCGGCCCTCGGCGAATGGTTGCGCGCGGGCGACCGGCGCTTTCGCGTGATCGGCATACTGGCCGAGCGGGGCGAGTCCTTGGGCATGGACTTCGCCGAGCTGCTGATTATTCCGGTGGCCAGTGCCCAGGCGCTGTTCGATCGCGAAGGTTTGCTACGGGTGTTCGTCGAGGTGCGCGGCCCGGCGTTCCTGGCGATCAGCAGGCAGCAGATTCTCGCTACCCTCAAGGCGCGCCACGAGGGTAAGGAGGACGTGACCCTGATCAGTCAGGACAGCATGCTGGTTGCCTTCAATGACATCCTCGCGACGCTCACGCTGGCCGTGAGCGGGATCGCCGCCATCAGTCTGCTGGTGGCGGGCATTCTGATCATGAACGTCACCTGGATTTCGGTTAGCCAGCGGACCGCAGAAATCGGTCTGCTCAAGGCCATCGGTGCCACGGCCGGCCAGGTGCGTCTGTTGTTTCTCGGCGAGGCACTGCTGCTCGCTCTGGTCGGAGCCCTGGGCGGCTTGTTGCTCGGTGAGGGGGCTCTCTGGCTCGGCCGCGAAGCGCTGCATGTCGGGTTTTATGCACCCTGGTGGGCCAGGCTTAGCGGGCTGGCGTTGGCGCTGTTCTGCGCGCTGTTGTTCGCCTGGCTGCCGGCCAGTCGGGCTGCCGCGATGGCCCCGGTAGTGGCACTACGGCCAGCCGGAGGAACGCGCTGATGCAACTGCGTGATGGCCTGAGGCTGATCTGCTCGGCGTTGCTCAGCCGGCCACTGCGCAGCCTGCTGACGCTACTTGGCGTGGCCATTGGTATCGCCGCAGTGACGCTGCTCACCTCCATCGGCGAAGGCTTGCGCGGCTATGTGCTGGACAACTTCGCCCAGTTCGGCTCGCGTAACATTTCGATCCGCCCGGGCATGATCCGCACCAGCGGGCTCGGTGGTCTGCTCAGCAGTGTGCGGCCGCTGAGCATCGCCGATGCCGACGCCCTGCGTGGATTGCCCCATGTCGAGGCGGTGGTGCCGATTATTCAGGGTAATGGCGATATCCAGTTCGGCGCCCGCAGCCGCCATACCGGGGTGCTCGGTTGCGGTTATCAGATGGCCCAGGCCTGGCGCTTCAAACTGGCGCTCGGGCAGTTCCTGCCAGAAGCGCGTGGTGGCCGCTCGCCGCCCTACGTGGTGCTTGGCCACAGGTTGCGCCTGGAGCTATTCGGCGAAGCCAACCCGCTGGGTGAGCTGGTTCGCGTTGGCGGTACGCGTTTCCGCGTGATTGGAGTGATGGAAAAGAAGGGCCAGTTGCTCGGCTTTGACGTCGACGACATTGCCTATATCCCGGCCGACTGGGCGCAAAGCCTGTTCAATCGCAGCGGGCTGGCGAAGATCAACGTGGTGTTCAGCGCCGCCACCCACTCCCTGGCGCTCAGCGAAAAAATTCGCCAACTGCTGATCGAGCGTCACGGCAGCGAGGACTTCAGCCTCACCACCCAGGACGACATGCTGCGCAGTCTCGATCGGATCCTCGCGAGCCTGACGGTCGCCGTCGGCGCCCTCGGCGGTATCTCCCTGTTGGTTGGGGCGGTGGGTATCCTTACCATCATGACCACTACCGTGGCCGAACGCGCCGCGGAGATCGGCCTGCTGCGCGCCATTGGCGCCTCGCCACGCCAAGTGCTTGGCTTGTTTCTCGGCGAGGCGCTGCTGCTGTCCTTGCTAGGCGGCGTGCTTGGCCTGCTGTTGGTTGGACTATTGCTCGTCGGCTTGCACCTGGGGGTGCCCGGTTTGCCGCTCAGCCTGCAGCCGCTGTTCCTGTTCCTGGCTCTGCTGCTGGCTGGGGTGGTCGGGGTTCTCGCGGGTATCGCTCCGGCCCGCCGGGCCGCGCGCATGCATCCGGTCGAGGCGCTGCGCAGCGAATAGCCCGGGGCAGTTCGCCTAGTTGTCTTGCTCGTACTTGTCCAAGGTGTCGCGAGCGATCTGCCGACCGAGCATGATCAGTTCTGGAGCCTTGTGGAACTCGAAGAAGCGACAGGCGCGCCTAGGCACGTTGATCAGGATGTCCGGCGGATAGCCGGCGATCTTGTACTGTGCCAGCGAGGTCTGCATGACCTCGAAACTCTGGTTGATCACTTCCAGCAAGGATGCAGGGCCGCTGATGTCGGCGATGTGGGAGTCGTTGGCCGATTTCGGTGTGGCCTGTGCAGCCGCCTCGGTGGCTTGTGCCGGTTCAGGCTCGTCAGCGTTCTGCAACCAGGGATCGAATTGCTCGGCAACCTTGCGCTCTTCCATCAGCAAGAGTTCATCGGCGTTGCCACTCTTGCGGCGCAGCGAAGGCAGTCGCGAGCCGAGTGTGGCCATCATCACGTCAAAACGCTCTTTCAGTACCGGATGCCGTTCGATTGTCGGCAATTGGTAGTGGCGCTGGTTGTTCGAGTTGAGGTTGACCGCGATGATCAGGTCGCAGTGGCTGGAGACCACCGGCACGATTGGCAGCGGATTGAGCAGGCTGCCGTCGACTAGCATGCGCTTGCCCTGGATGACCGGGGTGAACAGGCTGGGGATCGCCGCCGAGGCGCGCATGGCCTTATGCAGGCAGCCCTCCTGAAACCAGATCTCCTGTTGATTGGTCAGGTCGGTGGCGACCGCGGTGAAGGGAATCGGCAGATCCTCGATATTGATCTCGCCAAGGATCTCGCGGATCTTGCCGAACACCTTCTCGCCGCGAATGGCGCCCAGGCGGAAGCTGACATCGAGCAGGCGCAGCACGTCCAGGTAATCCAGGCTCTGGATCCAGTCGCGGTACTCCTTGAGCTTGCCGGCGGCGTAGATGCCACCGACCACCGCGCCCATGGAGCAGCCGGCGATGCAGGCGATCTCATAGCCACGCGCCTCCAGCTCTTCGATTACGCCAATGTGCGCGTAACCGCGCGCGCCCCCCGCCCCCAAGACCAGCGCTACCCGTTGAGTCATCTATTAATCCCCCGTAACGCATTGTTTTATCAAGATACGCGTGGCGATCACTGGAGCCAAGGCCACATTTGCTAGAATGCCGCCGCCTGTCGACGATATGAGTGAAAATGCATGAGCGAGCCGATCCGTTTGACCCAGTACAGCCACGGCGCTGGCTGCGGGTGCAAGATTTCCCCCAAGGTGCTGGAAGTGATCCTGGCTGGCAGTGGTGCGCAGAATCTCGACCCCAAGCTGTGGGTCGGCAATACCTCGCGTGACGATGCGGCGGTCTACGCCATCGACGAAGAGCGCGGGGTGGTGTCGACCACCGACTTCTTCATGCCGATCGTCGACGATCCCTTCGACTTTGGCCGGATCGCCGCGACCAACGCGATCAGCGACATCTATGCGATGGGCGCCGACCCGCTGATGGCCATCGCCATTCTCGGCTGGCCGGTCAATGTACTGGCCCCGGAAGTCGCCCGTGAGGTAATTCGCGGTGCCCGTGCGGTGTGTGACCAAGCGGGTATTACGCTGGCGGGCGGACACTCGATCGATGCGCCCGAGCCGATTTTCGGCCTGGCCGTCACCGGCCTGGTGGAAAAACGCCATATGAAGCGCAATGACACCGCCACGGCGGGGTGCAAGCTGTACCTGAGCAAGCCTCTGGGCATCGGCATCCTCACTACCGCGGAGAAACAGGCCAAGCTGCGCAGCGAGGATGTCGGCCTGGCGCGCGACTGGATGTGCACGCTGAACAAACCGGGCAGCCGTTTCGGCAAGCTCGCCGGGGTGACTGCGATGACCGATGTCACCGGCTTCGGCCTGCTCGGGCATCTGCTCGAGATGGCCGACGGCAGCGGCCTGACCGCACGCGTCGAGTTCGCCAAAGTGCCGCGTCTGGCCAGCGTCGAGTACTACCTGGAACAGGGCTGTGTGCCGGGTGGTACCCAGCGTAACTTCGACAGTTACGGCGAGAAGGTTGCGCCGCTACCCGAACTGTACAAACTTCTGCTGTGCGACCCGCAGACCAGCGGCGGCTTGCTGATTGCGGTGACCGCCGAGGGCGAAGCGGAGTTCCTGGCGCTCGCCGCCGAACTGGATCTGGCGCTCGAGCCGATTGGCCAGCTGCTCGAGCGACAACGTTACGCCGTCGAGGTGCTGTGATGCGTGACAACAGTAGCGACTATCGCCAGTTGTTTCTCAACGACACGCCAATGATGGATGCCCGGGCTCCTGTGGAATTCGCCAAGGGCGCCTTCCCCGGCGTGCGCAACCTGCCGCTGATGGACGACGACGAGCGGCAGAGAGTCGGCACCTGTTACAAACAGCGCGGCCAGCAGGCCGCCATCGAACTGGGTCATCAATTGGTCAGTGGGGACGTCAAGGCCGCACGGATCGAGGCTTGGGCGGCCTTCGCCAGGGCCAATCCCGAGGGCTATCTGTATTGCTTTCGCGGCGGTCTGCGCTCGCAGATCGTCCAGCAATGGCTGAGCAGCGAGGCGGGCATCGACTACCCGCGGGTGATCGGCGGCTATAAGGCGATGCGTACCTTCCTCCTGGAAACCACCCTGCAGGCGACGGCGCAGTGCGACTTCATTCTGGTCGGCGGCATGACCGGCACCGGCAAGACCGAGGTGATCGCCCAACTCGACAACAGCCTGGATCTGGAAGGGCATGCCAATCATCGCGGCTCCAGCTTCGGCAAGCGCGTCACTGTCCAGCCGGCGCAGATTGACTTCGAAAATGCCCTGGCCATCGACATTCTGAAAAAACGCGCGACGGGCATCGAGCAATTCGTGCTCGAGGATGAGGGCCGCATCATCGGCAAAAGCGCCCTGCCGCTGGAACTCTACCAGGGCATGCAGGAGTTCCCCCTGATCTGGCTGGAAGACAGCCTGGCGGGCCGGGTCGAGCGTATTCTCAAGGATTACGTAATCGACCTGTGTGCCGAATTCATCGCCTTACATGGCGCGGAGGAGGGCTTCAAGGCCTTCGCCGAGCAACTGCAGCAGAGTCTGGCGAACATCCTCAAGCGTCTGGGTGGTGAACGTTACCAGCGTCTGGCGGCGATCATGGATCAAGCCCTGCTGGAGCAGCAGAGCCAAGGCGTGGTGGATCTGCACCGCGGCTGGATCGAAGCGCTGCTGGTCGAGTATTACGATCCCATGTATGCCTTCCAGCGCGAGAACAAGGCCGGGCGAATCGAGTTTGTGGGCGAGCAGGCAGACGTAGTGGCGTTTCTACGTCAGCGCAGCCATTCTTAATAGGGTCATTGTTGACGAGTGCAGGCACTTTTCCGCCCTGCGGTCGTCATATTGCATCATCGATCTCTAGTTGTTTCCCGATATCAAGGAGTGCGCAACATGAAAGCCTGGATCTTGCTACCGATGATCGCCCTGGTGCTGGCCGGTTGTGCCGGAAAAACCGCCTATCGCGATAGTTGCGCCAATCAACTGAATGCGGCCTGGGCCGAGCTGGATCTGGCCAAGGCCGAAGGTTTTACCGGCACCGTGAGCTACTCCAAAGCCCTGTCGCTGCTGACCGCGGCGAAAACCCAGCAGCAATTCGAAGCCTACAAGGGCTGCACCAGCAAGTCCGAGCGGGCGCGTTTCTACATTCGCGAGTCGCGCGCCGGCCGTTAGACCCTCCAGGCGGTTGCGCCAGCGACCGCCTCAAACCCCCCGTATAAACTCGATCAAAAGCCAATCGGCATTTGCCTTTTGCCAATCAGCAGCAATGCTTAACGCATGATGCCGGTTCTGCTCGCTAGGGCGATGCAGCGCAAGAACCGCATGCAGCAGCATTGACTACTTGAGGGTTGGCTATGCAGCAAGGCAGTGCTTTGGCGTCACCAGCTGCCATGAGTTCCTGGCGTGGTCTGGGCGTGTGGAACTTCTACTTCATCACCAAGCTGGTTTTGCTCTGGTATGGCCAGCTGAATTTTCATGCCCTGGAGAATCTGGCTTTCGCCGCTTTCCTGCTGTTGCCTTTGCCGCCGCAATGGCTGCATCGGCTGCGCCATGTGCTCGCCATTCCGCTGGGGGTCGCGCTGTATTATTACGACAGCTGGCTGCCGCCGTTCAGCCGTCTGATCGCCAGTTCAGCCAAGGTCAGCCAGTTCAGTCCTGACTACATGCTGGAGTTGCTGGGGCGCTTCATCAATCCAACCTGGCTCGCCGCGGGGTTGATCCTGCTGGTCGGTTACCTGTTCGTCAGCCAGTGGATCCGGGTCACCAGCTTTACCGTGGTGGCCCTGGTGCTGGTGCTGGTGGTGGGTAATGCCCAACTGTTCGTGCCACGGCAGGGGGCCGTTCCGGTGCTGCTGACGACCCCCGCAAGCATCGCTCCCATGGCCGGCGATGTGGTGCCTGCGGTAATCGATGATGCTTTTTTGAACGCGGCCCTGGACGACTTTTATGCGAGCCAGGGGCAGCAGGTTACGCAATTCCCCAGCGAGCTGGCGGCCGATGCCGTACCCGTTGATGTGCTGATGTTGAATATCTGCTCCCTGGCCTGGGATGATCTTGAGGAGTCAGGCATGCGCCAACATCCATTGTGGGCCAAGATGGATATCCTCTTCGATGATTTCAACTCCGCGGCCACCTACAGCGGCCCGGCAGTGCTGCGCTTGTTGCGCGCCAGTTGTGGCCAGACGTCGAATGCCGCTTTGTATCGCCCCGCGGCCAAGCAATGCTTCCTGTTCGAAAACCTCAAGCAACTGGGTTACACCGATGGCTTCCTGCTCAACCACACCGGTCACTTCGACAACCTGCTCGGGTTGTTGCGTGACGGTGGCCGCCTACAAGCGGTGGCCAACCCACTCGGCGAGTTACGCCCGGCATTGACCGGATTCGACGGCTGGCCCATTTATCGTGATCAGGAAGTGCTGACGCGGTGGTGGCAGCAGCGCCTGAGTTCAGGCTCGCCGCGCGAGGCATTGTTCTACAACTCCAGCACCTTGCACGATGGCAATCGTCGGGTGGACAAGGCCACCGGCAAGGCCGTCAGCGCCGACTACACGACCAGTTTGCGTCAGGTGCTGGATGACCTCGACAGCTTCATCGAGCATTTGCAGGCCTCTGCCAAACCCGTGCTGCTGGTCATAGTCGCCGAGCATGGTGCGGCCCTGCGCGGTGATCTGATGCAGGTCAAGGGCATGCGCGAGATTCCCAGCCCGACGGTTACCCACATTCCGGCCGGGCTCAAGCTGATCAATGCCAAGGCGCAATTGCCGCAGCAGTCGCTGCATATCCAGGCGCCGAGCAGCTATCAGGCCTTGTCCGAGCTGATCGCACGGTTGGTCGATGGCGAGGCCTACCGCAATGCCGACTTCGACCTGCTCAGTGTGACCCACGACCTTCCGCAATTGGACGTGGTGGTGGCGGAGAACGAGGGCAGTGTAATGGTGCGCCTGCACAACGAGCATTACCTGCGCATGGAGAACCAAAGCTGGATCCCTTATCCGCAACACTGAAAAAACAAGGCTCTGTTTCAGTTATGTGTTGCAAGGTCTTGGGTAGGGTGTTTTAGCCGAAGGCGTAACCTGCCACCCGGCCGTTAGGCCGGCAATGGTGCGGTCTTACGGCATCAATGGTGGGTTACGCCGCTGCGCAACTCCCCCGGAAAAACCGAGGCTCTACAGCCATCAGCGCTGCCAACATCTAACTGAGACATAGCCCAAAACAAGCCGCGTCACTGGCGTGATGCGGCTTGTTACTGTTGCGTTGTGCTCAGTTGAACTGGGCGTATTCCTCCAGGGGTTCCGCTGGCATCTTCAGGTCGCCATTCCAGGGGTCGAAGCTGTAACGCAGGTAGAGCAGGGCGCCGCGCGGCTCGTAGTCGCTGCCCAGCGAGCGCTCCATGCCGAGCAGGCCACCGACGAACCAGTTCGGGCTCAGCCGCCGTTCCGCCGAGAAACTGAACCGATAACTGAAGCCGCTGCTGCGGCCGCCCTCGAAGATCGGGTTGCCGGCTTCGCTTTGCAAGTCGCTGCGGGTCGGGAAGTAGGGCGAGTCGTCGGTGCGCGACCAGGAGAAGCCGGTTGACGCCTCGGCGTAGATCGACCAGTCGCCCCAGCGCTGGGCATAGTTGACCGGCACCGAGAGCGAGCGGTACTGCTGTGGGCTGTAGTAGCCGCCGTGACCGAGGGTGTAGCCGCTGAGGTCTTTCTGGTAGTGCCAGTACATGGCGTTGCCGCCGATGCGCAGGCGCCGGTCGGGCTCCTCGATGATCCGGAAGTAGACCCCGGCCATCAACCGGTAGCGGTCGTTGTCCTCCACGTTCTTGCCGGTCAGGCGGTGTGCCTGCAGGCTCGACCAGATGCCATAGCTGCCGCCCTCGTCGTAGCTCAGGCCAAGACGAACGCCATTGGCGCGCACGCCGCCCCAGGTTTCGCCGGTGCGTGGGTCCTCGGTACCGGCAAAGGACAGCAGCGAGTTGTTCAGGGCGCGCCGTGAGACGTCCAGAGTCCAGCCCAGTTTGGCCAGGTCGCCCCTGAAGCGTATACCGCCGACCACATCCTCCACCGGGAAGCCAAGTGGGGTGGTGCCGATGTCCCACTCCAGGCGTTCACCCCGCCAGCCCATGGCCAGCGCAGTGCCTTGTTCGCGCTGGTGGCGATCGCCCTGGTTGCAGGCTTCACCGCGTTGCTGGCAGATGAGCACGCTGCCGAAGTCGTCGGCGTCGAGCAGGTTGTCAAATCTGCCGTTATCCAGGGTCACTTGCTCGGCGCGCAGGAAACCTCGGCCGCTGCTCAGCGGTTGCGCGACTTCGGCGATCAGGTAGCCGGCCTGCAGGTCGGAGAAACCCGGTGTGCCTTGGCTTTCCAGGTAGCTGTATTGCACGGTGGCGGTGGGCGCCTGGCGCAGGTAGAGCTCGGCGGAGTCGCTACGGATGCTGCGCTTGAGCCAGTCGTCTTCGTCATTGGCCCGGGTGCTGCTGGTGAAGGCCAGGGCATCCTCCGGCGCCAGGCTGATGCCGCTGCTACGCATGGCCTCGCGGTAGGCCGCCAGGGCTTGCTCGGGTTGGCCGCCGGCCAGTGCCAGGCGGCCACTGTCGCGCCAGATCCAGGGGTCTTGTGGGGCGGCTAGCCGGGCCTGGGCCATGGTGTGTTCGGCCTTGGCCTGTTCGCCGAGTTGCAGCCAGAGGTTGGCGATCCGCCGTTGCTGGCTGGGCGAAGGTGCGGCTGGAGTGAACGCTGAGAGGCGCTGCCGTACATCGGCATCGCGGCGCTGCTGGGCCAGTTCGATCAGGCTGAGTTCGGCTTCGCTGTTGTGCGGTTCGAGTTGCTGGGCCAGGCGGAACTGGCGCTCCGCTTCCACGCGGTCGCCACGTTGCTCGGCCCATTCGCCGAGCGTCAGGGGGATGGCAACCTCCTCGGGAAATTGGCGTTGCTGCAGCGTGAGGTAGTCGCTGGCCGCCTGCGGGTGGCCCTGGGCATGCATCTGGCGGGCATGACTCATTGTCTGGCCGAAGCGCAAGCGCCGATCCAGGGCACGCATGTCGTCGTCCCACTTGCTGCTGGGCACCTTGGCCAGGCTGTCCAGGGCTTGCTGGGAGCGATCCTGGCTGGCCAGGAACAGGCTGTGGGCATAGCGCGCTACGGGGTCGTATGGCGCGCGGCGCAACAGGCCGGCGAAGCTCTGCTCGGCCTTGGTATCGCCGAGTTGAACGCGGACCTTGGCCAGGTCGTAGGCGATCCAGGGGTTGTCCGGTTGCAGGTTCAAGGCCTGGTCGAGCAAATGTTTGGCGCTAGCCCAGCGCTGTTGATCGGCGTGTTGCTGGGCCTGAGTCGTCAGTTGGGCGGCCTGCAGGCGGTTCAGCTCGGGTTCGAAGCGCTGGCGCTGGTCGACCGGCAAGGTGGCGGCGATGCCGCGTGCGCGTTCGGGTTGGCTGGCGCTGTACAGGTTGATCAGGCCGCGCTTGGCCGCAAGGTTGTTGCTGTCGCGACTCAATGCTGCTTGGTAGTGGCGTTCGGCGCCGCTGATGTCGTTACGCTTGGCCTGGATGTGACCCAGGCCGTTGAGGGGTTCGGTTGCCCCGGGTTTTAGTTTGGCCGCCTGCCGGTACAGCTGCTCGGCGCGCTCGAGCTGGTCCTGGTCGAGGGCTGCGTCGGCTTCCTTGAGGGTGGCCCAAAAGCGTGACTCACCGATCAAGGTTTGCCACTTGCCCAGGTTGTCGATGTTTTCCTCGTGGTTGCGGGCCCGTTCATACAGGGCCAGGGCTTCCTGTTGTCGGCCCTGGCGCTGGCGCAGCAGACCCAGCGCGCCGAGGGTTTGTGAATCAGTTGGAAAACCCTTGAGCGCCAGTTGCAGGTCGCGCTCGATGGCCGAGTACGCCGGCGAGCCGCTGTCGAGCTTGCTCAGGGCGCGCTGTTTGGCCTGGAAGGAGGGGTTGGCGAGCAACTGTTCCTGTTCGGCCAGGGATTGTCTGGCAACTTCGTCGGCCTCCGGGTATTGCTTGAGGTAGCGGCGCCAGAGGGCGGCACTGCGCTCATTGACCGGCAGCCGTTCGAGTCGGTCTTGCCAGACCCTGGCCACGCCCGCGCGGGCATAGGGGTCGCTGGCCAACTGTTCCAGATCGGCATGGGCCGCCTCGCTGTAGGGGTCGCTAGCCAGGCGCTGACTGGCGAGGGCCAGGCGGATATTGCTGCTGTGCGGGTATTGCCCAACCAGCTGTTCCAGGCCCTGCTTGGCCCGGTCTTGGCCTTGTGGGGTCTTGGCCAGGGTCTGCCAGTATTCGAGGGCATGATCGCTACTGGGAAAACCGGGTTTGAACAGGCTGTCATAAATCACCAACGCTTCCTCGGGGCGGCCCGCGCGCGCCAGCAGGCGAGCCTGCTGTAGGCGTTCCTTGGCCTCAGGCTCGTTGATCGCCAAGAGCAGGCGGGCCAGCACCAGGGACTCGCTGTCGGGGGCGCTGCGGTTCAGGTGTTCGAGGGTGGCCTGGGCCTCCGTCAGTTGATTCTTGCGCAGTTGCAGGCGGATCAGCGCTGCCAGGCCTTCGGGGTCGTCAGGGTTGAGTTTGAACAGTCGATACAGGCTTTCCTCGATCAGCTCCACCTTGTTGCGCGACTCCCCGGCGCGCACCTGCTCGAGTAACTGCAGGCGGGCCTCGCCGGCGTCGAGGGCATATGCGCTGGTGCTCAGCAGCAGCAGGGCAAACGGTAGGTGCCTGGTCATAAACACTCCTCTAATGACTGTGGTTGCAATGCTCCGCGTGGTGAGAAGCGATAGCGTCCTTCGCTCCAGCCCTGGCCGAACAAACTCAGTACATGGTCGTAGTAGGCGTCCTCTTGCAGGGGCTCTGCAGCCAAACGAGCCAGTTGCTCCTGCAGCAAGTGCGGTTCTGCGGCTCTGCTAAGCAAGGGCAGTAGCGCCGCAGAGAACCCCGGTGGGCCATATCCTTCAGCCGTGCCGGTCAGGCTGTCGACGCGCAGGGGTGGTCGCTCATGCTGCCGTAGATAGCGTAGCATCGGCTGAAAGCGTTGCACGACGCGGTCCGCCTCCTCGGGATCCGGCGCTTGCATGCCCGCCCAGAGGTAGACGCGAATGGCGTCGTAGCTGCCTTGCCAGCCACTCCTGCGTGACGCCTGCCATTGTCCGTCATGCCACTCGACCCAGTCGGGGGCGAAGCCTCGCGCGCTGGTTTCTTCGAGCATGCGCTGGGTCGGTTCGAGCATCGCCGCCCAGATGCTGTCCGGGTAGCGGTGGGCGAAGCTGTGCAGCAGGGGCAGGGGGGAATAGCTGGGATTGAGGGTCCAGCGATCCTGACCGGTAAAACCTTCTGTTCCGGCCAGCAGCAGCGGCCCGAGTTGCGGCAGTTGGGCGACCTCGTGGTGCTCGATCAGTGCCAGTTGCCGGGCTGACAGACGTGAATAATCTGGGTGCTGCCAGAGTCTGCCGGCCTCCTGCAGGCTATAGGCTAGCCAGAGGTCGGCGTCCGCCGCAGAGTTGCTGTCGAGTACCTGCCATTGGCCGTCCGGGTTGCGCCCCCAGAGCCAGGCCGGCAGGTGCCGTTGCAGGTCGCCCTGGGCCAGGTTGGCCTCCAGCCAGCGCAGCAGGCGCTCGAAGGTTTGCTGATCGCCGGCTGCCAGGGCGAAGAACATGGCATAGGCCTGGCCTTCGGAGGTGGTGATCGCCCGCGGGTCGCTGCTGTCGATTACCCGTCCGCCGGCATCGACAAAGCGCTGCTTGAACTGCTCCCACAATGGCCACTGGCAGCCGGCGTGCGCGGCATTGCCGAGCGGCGAAAGGACTAACAGCATGACCATCCAGGGCTTCATGACGCACCTCAGGTGGGGGCTTGCAGTCGGCGTTTGGCCAGCAAACTGAGGGCGCTGAACATCACGCTGGCCAGCAGCACGGCGCTCAGCAAGGCCAGGATTATCAGGAACAGCAGGTGGTCGGCGAGGTGGAACCAGAGCAGCAGCCACCAGGGCAGGCTGCCGACATAGTAGGTGTCGCCAAGCACGGCAGTATCGATGTGTTCCCCGTGCATCAAGGTCACTGAGCCGGCGATCATGGCGCGGCGCTGGTTGTCGAGCAGGTTCTGCTCGATCAGGCGGTAGCCGCTGGCGTCGCCGGCCATCAGCGCGACCACGCTGCGCTGATCGTCGAAGGGCGACTTGAACCCGACCAGGGCTGCCAGATCGGCTGATGCATCACTGATCTGTGAGGGCGCGGCACTGCTATCCGGGTGGCTCAGGCTGGCCGCGATCTGCGTGCCCAGGGCGCCCAGGTCCGGTCCCTGCGCGTTGCTGAATGCTGGCGCAACGGCGCCAATCAGGAGCAAGTCACGCTGGCTTTGCGCCGCCGCCAGCCAGTCGTCGCTGATGCTCAGGCGGGTGGCGGGGTAGCCTGTATAGGCGCCGATTCTGCCAGTGATCGCCAGCAGCAGCGACAGCTCGGCCTGATTTGGCTGGGCCGGCATCAGCACCAGCGTCTGCGAGAGGTCGGCGACACGACTGTAGGGGTAACCGGTTTCGGCAAAGGCCTGCAGATCGGGCATCGCTTTGTAGTGATGGAAGGCCGAGAAGTCGATGCTGGAGTCAGGGTCGATTGCCGCCTGGATGTTCATGGGCAGGCTGGTGGCGCAGTTATCGGCATAGGCGCAGCCGGGCAAGGCATTGAAGGTGAAGTTCATGCTCAGTTCGTTGTGTGGGCCGACGAGCTGGGCCGGGATCATCAGCCGCTTGCTGCCGGGGTGCTGAGTGAGCAGGGGCAGAGTTTGCTGGGCCAGGCCGGCGATTTTTCCTGGCGCCGGATCGTTGAGGGGGAGAGCCTGGACGAAGTGGTCGTTGATGCTGATGCTGAGCAGCGAAGACTCCTTCTGCAGCGGTGGCGTATAGCGGTAGCGCAGGTCCAGTGGTACGCCAGGGCTGCGCCAGATGAACAGATCCGCTGGCACCCTCAGGGTCAGGCTCAGTGGCGGTGGCACCAGGCCACTCGCCTGCAGTTGCATGGGATTGTCGAGTAGTTCGCTGAAGCGTGTGGGCCCATCGCTTTTCACCCATTTGGGCGCATCGTAGGGCATTCTCGGGGGGGCTTCGGGGATGTTGCGCAGGGTGCTTGAAGCCCCTTTCAGGCTGTTGCTATCCAGGGCAACTGCGCGGGCGGCGGCCAGTACTTGCTGGTCATCCTCACCCAGGATCAACAGCAGTTTGGCGAAGGGTGCGCTCGGATGGTCAATGATGGCCAGTGTGGGGGCGCTGACCTTTGGGTAATCCTTGAGGAACGCCGGGCGGTGTTGGTTGCTGGCAAACACCACCGCCGAACGGTTGGCCGGCAAGTCGTCGAAGGAGACGGGGAAGGAGGCGCCGCGCCAACTGCTGTGGATGCCGAGCCAGGAAGCGAGGACGGCTGCAGCGGTCTGCTGGGTTGAGCTGGGCGCGCGGCTGAAAACAAACGGCAGCAGCAGGGGTGCCTTGTCCCGGTGATCGAAGAATGGCTCCGGCAGAATGGCCAGATCGTTGCTGACCTTGAGTCGCTGGACGCTGAGCTGCAATTGGCTCTTGGCACTGAAGTCCAGCCACAGACTGGCGTGCATGGGGTCCTCAGACGCACTGTCGCTGCTGCCCACCAGCTCGAAGCGCAGGTGATTGAAGTCGCGAATGAAACTCGTATCCAGCGCTAATGTGCGCTTGATCTCCTGGCCGAGCTCCTGGTCGAGGACCGTCAGCACGCCCATCAATTCGTCATTGAGGTACACCTTGACGTGGGAGCGCTTGGCGTTCAACGCCGGTGAGGGGGTGTAGAACAACTGCAGTTCGGCGGCAGTGACCAGCTCATCGCTGCGCACGCCGAACTCGGCGTAGAGGTGGCGCAACATATTGCGCAGCAGGAGAACGCCGGGTGAAGAAAGCTCGCTGAGACCGAGGCTGCGCTGGTAGGTGGTTGGCTGCGTCGCGTCCGTTGCTGGCGGCTGCGTCGCCGTGGCCACGGCGCTGTTCGAGATCAGCGCCGTGGCGATGAACATGAGCACGAAACGGGCGAAATGTTGCAGCTTCATGGGCGTGACCCTGTCTGGACGGTGCTGAGTACGGGGTTGGTTGGCACGAAAGAGGCGAGCCATTGGCCGGTGCCGCGGCCGAAATCAATCAGCGGTTGCATCCAGGGCGGGGCATACAACAGTGTCTGTCGATAGCCGCCGAGGCCGACGCGGGCGATCCCGCGCAAGCTGCTGAGCGGTTTGTCCTGTACGAAGCCGTCATGCCAGCGCGCCCAGGTGTCGGCGCGGGCAAAGGTGCATTGGACGAAGCGGCCGTGGCGGCGCAGATCCATGGGGTCCAGTTCGGCACCGAGGACGCCTTGAATAATGCTGCGGCCGCGGGCGGGAAATTCGAATTCCTCGTGGCCGCGCCTGAGCAACAGCGATAGCTTGGCAGCGTCAGGCAGGGTCAGGTCTAGTCCATGGGGTAGCTGGATGCTCACGCCGCCGTCCGAGTAATTGAGCAGGGTGCAGGGGTAGGCATGTCCCGAGGGCAGGCGGATCGCTGCGTCGAGGTGCAGGTCAACGCGATGCGCCCGACGAATTTGCCGGACTTCTGCCGCCACAGCCAGGGCGCCGCCGAGCACGATCAGGTTGTACAGCACCCAGCACAGGCTGATCAGTACGGTCAGGCGCTCGTCGCTCGCACCCCAGAGCAGACGGTAGAGGCCAAACAGCAGGCCGGTCAGGTTGAGGGCGGCGAGGATCAGGAAAGGCTTGGCCATCTTCCAGTCGAACTGGTCGTCTTCGATCAGGCCGCCCTTGGCGGTGACGTTGAAGGTGCCCTTGCGCGGGTTGAACAAGGCAACACTGGTGGGTCGGGCGATATACCAGGAGAGCACGGTTTCGTAGATTTCGCTCCAGAACGAATGGCGATACCTGCCCTGGATGCGTGAGTTGGTCATGGTGCTATGGACGATGTGGGGCACGACGAACAGCAGAATGAGCAAGGCCGGGGCATAGATGATGTAGGCATGCAGAAGCAGGAAGGCCAATGGCGCCGTCAGGTAGATCAGGCGCGGTACACCGGAAAGAAAATGCAGCATGGCATTGAAGTAGCAGAGCCGCTGCCCGAGCGAGAGGCCTTGGCCAAACAGCGGGTTGTCGAGGCGGAAAATCTGCACCATGCCGCGGGCCCAGCGGATGCGTTGACCGATATGGGCGCTGAGGCTTTCGGTGGCCAGGCCGGCCGCCTGGGGAATGCGAATATAGGCCGAGGTCCAACCATGGCGGTGCAGGCGTAACGAGGTGTGCGCATCCTCGGTTACGGTTTCCACGGCGAAGCCGCCGATGCTTTCCAGCGCGGCACGCCGCAGGATGGCGCAGGAACCGCAGAAGAAAGTCGCGTCCCACAGATCATTGCCATTCTGGGTCAGGCCGTAGAACAGGGTGTTCTCGTTTGGCGTCTGGCGGAAATTGTCCAGGTTGCGCTCGAAGGGGTCTGCCGAGAGGAAGTGATGCGGTGTTTGCAAGACGCCAAGCCGCGGGCTGCGCAGGAACCAGCCCATGGTGATCTGCAGGAAGGAGCGGGTTGGAATGTGGTCACAGTCGAAAATGGCGATGAACTCGCCGCTGGTCTTGCCCATCGCGGTATTGAGGTTGCCGGCTTTGGCATGGCGGTTGTCCGAGCGGGTCAGGTAGCCAACCCCGGCGGCAGCGGCGAACTGGCGGAATTCGTCGCGCTTGCCATCGTCGAGAATCCAGATATTGAGCTTGTTCTGCGGCCAGTCCATGCCGATCGCTGCGAGCACGGTCGGGCGCACCACCGACAAGTCTTCGTTATAGGTTGGGATGTAGATGTCCACGCTCGGCCAGTTGGCCATGTCGGTCGGCAATGGGCAGGGCTGGCGGTCGAGTGGCCAGATGGACTGCAGATAGCCAAGGATCAGCACCAGCCAGGAATAGCTCTCGGCAGTCAGCAGCAGCAGGCCGCAGCTCAAATCCAGCGGGTCGTCCCAGTTCAGGGTGGAGCTGTAGCGCCACCAGAAGTAACGACTGGAGACCAGAATTGACAGGACGATCAGGATCAGCGTCGCGCGGCGCCCGGAAAAGCGGGCCACGCCCAGTGCGATAAGCCAGAGCAGGCAGGCAAACAGCGCCTGTTGATACGGCTCAAGAGGTTGCGTGATGCACAGTGCCAGTACTGGCAGGGCCAACAGCAGCATAGGCAGTTGCAGCCAGGTGGCTATGCCACCGGGCCGTTCTGGCACCGGCTGGGCGCTGATCTGGCGGCCGCTATCGCGTGCCAGCAGGCGTTGCAATAGCTTCCCTGGCATTTGCAGGCATCGATTCAAGGCTGCCAGACACGACGTGGCAAACTTGGTGAGTGTGTGTGGGCGCTGATCGACCGGCTTTACCAACACCAGCCACAGGCTCTGCAGCAATACGCGCAGCGGATCGCCCGGACGTAGGCGTAATTCGCTGGACTGAGGATAGAGCTGGCGCCTATGCGCCAGCAGCCAGCGCCAGCTGGCAGACTCCAGGGCAAAGAGCGTCCAGCACAGGGCACGGACAAACGCCATCAGCAGGGTTGGTTGCCGGGCGGGAGCGGGCTGGTCGGCGTCGTTTGGCAACGGTTGCGCTGGCGGTGGTTGGGTGCACTGGTTCATGAACGTTCCACCGTTTTGATACACCAACTCGCCAGTGCGAGGAAATCTCGCATGGCCAGGCAGTGCGGCGCGCTTTCACCCAGTAGTTGCTTGCGTGCCAGTGCCTCGCGAACCGCTTCGTCCTCATGGATCACGCAAGGAACCAGCAGCTGTCCGAGGGCCAGTCGCCAGAGTTCCAGCAGGTCGTGGGATAGTTTGAGCGACGGTTGTAGGCGGTTGATCAGCCAGTGGTGGTTGCGTGGCAGGGGGTGGTGGTCACGCAGCTGGTAGTTGAGCAGGATATGGCAGGCCGGATCCGTCACCAGCACGTGCAGCCAATGGATATCCGGGCGCTGGTCGAGGTGACTGAGCAGGTTCAGGTAAGGCGGAATGTTGAGCAGTACAAAGGTGCCGCTCGACGGCGTCAGTTGTCGCAGTGCGTGCTCGAGCAGGTCAACAGCACGCAGGGGGTCATAACCCTGGGTGGCGTGGCGGCCAAATGGCAGCACGGAAACCCGCTCCTGATGACGAAAGGCGACTATCTCTTGGGCAGGATTGTGCAATTCTCGCGTCGTCCAGGCCGGGGGCTCATCGAAGGGTAAGCCGAAGTGCAGGCTGAGGATGTTGCTGGGGCACAGATCGATGGCCAGTACGGGCTGGTGCAGAATAGCCAGGGCTGAGGTCAGTCCGGCCACTATTGACGTGGTGCCGCAGCCCCCCCGCAGCCCCTGTATGGCAATCAAGTGCATATCAGTCTGCCTTGTCGAGTTTCGCGGCTTCAACAAGCAGGAGCAGTGGTCGTAGCGTTTCGCTCAGCAGTGGCCAGTCGGCGACCGAGGCGAGTACGGCCTGTTCGTGTTGCAGCTCTGAATATTGAAAGCTTTTCAGTTGGTAGTGTTCGAGGAGGAAGGTGAGATCCTCCGGTGGCTCCACCGTCAGTCGATCTTCTTCAAATGGCTGAATGCCCATGGTGGTTTTCCTCGTTCCATGATGGTTGGCTGATAATTGTTCTGGATGGTCAAATAAATGGCTCTTAACGTGATAGTGCTGCGGCTTATGTCATATTAGTGGCGCATTGCGGAAAGTGAAGCGCTAAACCCCCTTTTATTGATCTACCGCAGGTCCTCTGGAGCCATCGATCATCAGCAAAACAAGAGGGCTCCGCTGCCGGGTGCTGACAATCAGGCAAAGGCTTCCGACCAACGGTATTGCCGGTCGAAGGGCGGAGGCACTGTCTGGCGTCAGTGGCATACTGGACAACCCCAATCATCCGAGGAATTTGCCGTGCAGCTGGACTTCAGTGCCCTGACACCTTTGGACGCTTACCGCTGGCTAGCGTCCACGGTTACGCCGCGGCCGATCGCCTGGGTGTCCAGCGTTTCCCGCGATGGCATCAGCAACCTGGCGCCGTTCAGTTTTTTCCAGGTGATCAGCGACGCGCCGCCGACGTTGATGGTCAACGTCAATCTGCGTGACGACGGCAGCCTCAAGGACACGCTGCGCAATGTGCAGGCTAGCGGCGAGCTGGTGATCCAGTTGGTGTCCTTCGCCCAAGCCGAGGCGATGAACGCCAGTGCCGCCCACCTGGCCCATGGGGTCAGCGAGTTCGAGCACTGCGGCATCGCCAGCCTGGCCAGCGAACGAGTTGGCGTACCGCGTGTGGCCGGCGCAGCGGTGGCCTTCGAGTGCCGTGTGGCGCAGGTGTTGGCGTATCCGCCGGATGCGCCGAACTGCCACCTGATCTTCGCCGAAGTGCTGCTCGCCCATGTCGACGATGCGGTGCTCAACGACAAGGGCCGGATCGACCCGCACAAGCTCGATCTGGTCGGCCGCCTGGGCGGCATGGCCTATACCCGTACCCGCGATAGCTTCGAGATGCGCCGCCCCTGAACTGATCCGCTCTGAAAACGACCTGCTCATAGCTAAAAGCACAATCGCCCCGGCTGCTGGCTTGTCGCCAGCAGCCTTGCGCTTTTATCTTGCGTGATAAGGTTGGCAAACCTGGGTTCGCCAGGGGTGCGGGGATGGAGCGGAATTATGTGGACTGATCTGCAGCGGCGCGTCGCCAGCTTGAGTACGGCGAAAAAATTAGGCCTGGGCTTTGGCGTGGTGCTGGCACTCACCGCAGTGGTTGCCGCCACCGGCTATTCGGCCTTGCGTGAGGTCGGTGCCCGCTCGGCGTTGCTCGAGCGCATGAGCGCGATCAATACCCAGGTGCTACAGATTCGCCGCCGCGAGCAGGACTTCGCCCTGACTACCGATGTCACTCATGTCCAGCGCCTGCATGAACAGGTTGAGACACTGCAGGCGAGCAGCTCAGCCCTGCAGGCCGAACTGCCGGCTGCGGAGGGACAGGTTCTGGTCGAGGTCAACAGTGCCGTTGACCAGTACCGCGCGGCCTTCGACCGTTATGTCGAGCTGACCGATAGCATGAGCCTGTCCCTGGAGGCGGCCACTTGGCTGGTGGTGAGTGCCTCCAACAGCCTGGAATTGCTCAAGGATGGACTCGCCGAGGATGGCATCGATCTGCTCGAGAGTAGCCAGGGTGCGCAAGGCGGCGAGTCGGTGCTGCAGGCCGGACAGATCGGCAAGGTCCATCAACTCTTGTTGCAGGCGCTCGACCAGGCCCGCGTGCGCCTGCAGCAGAGCCGTAGTTCTGCCGAAGTCGCCCAGGGTGAGATCCAGGAGGCCCTCGATGCGCAATCCCTGGCCGGTGAACTGCGCGATGCCATGGCTGATCCGGCGTATGCCTCGGTGTTGGCGGAAGTCATCGGCAACGTCGACTCCTTCAATGAGCGACTCAAGGAATACAACGGCAACTTGCGCCAGCAGAAGCAGGAATACGCCCTGCTGGTAGAGCAAGCCGAGCGCATTGTCGGGTTGGTCGAACAGGCCTATTCCTTGCAAAAAAACGCCATGCAGGCACAACTGCAAGCCAGTGGTTGGCTGATTCTGCTGGCTGCGGCGCTGGCCTTGGTCATCGGTCTGCTGGCGACCCTGGCCATTACCCTGCTGATTGTGCGGCCGCTCAAGCAGGTGATCGAGCAGGCCCGGCAGATCGCCGAGGGCGACCTCAGTGTGCACATCGAGGTGCAGCGCAGCGACGAAGTGGGGCAATTGCAGGCCGCCATGCAGAGCATGTCGAACAACCTGCGCGAGATGGTCGGCCAGTTGCAGGGTGGGGTCAGCCAGATTTCCGCTTCGGCGCAGTCACTGTCGGCGATTACCGAGCAGACTCGCCTGGGCGTCAATGGCCAGCGGGTGGAAACCGATCAGGTGGCGACCGCCATGAGCGAGATGACCGCCACCGTGCATGAGGTGGCACGTAACGCCGAGGCGGCGGCCGCTTCCACCGAGGACGCCGATAATCGGGTCAGTCGCGGCGCCGAGGTGGTGCGCCAGACTCTGGTGCGGATCGACCAGTTGGCGGCGGCGATGGACACCACTACCCAGAGCATCGAGCGCCTCAGTCAGGACACTCAGCGCATCGATTCGGTGCTGGATGTGATCAAGAGCGTGGCCGAACAGACCAACCTGCTGGCCCTCAACGCCGCCATCGAGGCCGCGCGTGCCGGCGAGCAGGGCCGCGGCTTTGCCGTGGTCGCCGATGAGGTGCGCGCGTTGGCCAAGCGTACCCAGCAGTCCACCGCGGAAATCGAAGGCCTGATCGCCACGTTGCGCGAGGGCGCGCGGCGCTCGGTGGCCGACATGCAGCAGAGCGGTGCCCTGGTCGCGCATGTGGTGGAGGATGCCAATCAGACCGAAGATGCCCTGGCCAGGATTGCCGAGGCGGTGACCCTGATTTTCGAGATGAATCAACAGATCGCCGCCGCTGCCGAACAGCAGACGGCGGTGGCCGAAGAGATCAGTCGCAGCGTGACCTCGATTCGCGATATTGCCGATCAGTCGTCGGTGGCGATGGACGAAACGGCTGACTCGAGCATTCGCTTGGCGCAGCTGGGCCGCGAACTCCAGGGCATGGCCGGGCATTTTCGCTTATAGATTTCGCGGTAAAGTGCGAACCGCGCTCACAGTTTCGTCAGTAAAGGCTACAGGGTACTTTGCCCACCGGGTGCTGGCCAAGTAGCATCGGCGCACTTGGATAAAGGCCGGAGCGAACGATGCGCACAAGACTGAATGCCTGCCTGGACGCGGTGAATCAGGTGCTGCTGGGCAAGGAGCCGCAGGTGCGCCTGGCCCTGGCCTGCCTGTTGGCCCGCGGCCATCTGCTGATCGAGGACTTGCCGGGCATGGGCAAGACCACCCTCAGCCACGCGCTGGCCAGGGTGCTGGGCCTGAGTTTTCAGCGCATCCAGTTCACCTCCGACCTGTTGCCTGGCGATATTCTCGGCACCTCGGTATTCGTCAAGGACAGCGGGCAATTCGTCTTTCATCCGGGACCGATATTCGCCGAGCTGGTACTGGCCGATGAGATCAACCGGGCCACACCGAAAAGCCAGAGCGCGCTGCTCGAGGCCATGGAGGAGGGCCAGGTGACCATCGAGGGCGCGACCCGACCGCTGCCGGAACCCTTCTTCGTCATCGCCACGCAGAACCCGGTGAGCCAGGGCGGCACCTTCGCCTTGCCCGAGTCACAGCTCGATCGCTTCCTCATGCGCCTGTCGCTCGGTTACCCGGCCAAGGCCGCTGAAAAAGCCTTGCTCCTCGGCGATTCGCGGCGCTCCTTGCTGCCGCGCCTGGAGGCGATTCTCGACCATGCCGAGCTGGCGCTGATCCAGGCCGAGGTGCCAAAAGTCCGCGCCAGCGATGCCTTGATCGACTATGTGCTGCGCCTGGTCGATGCCACCCGCAGCCAGCCGCAGTTCGCCTGGGGTCTGTCGCCGCGAGCCAGCCTGGCCTTGCTCGCCGCCGCCCGCGCCTGGGCCTTCCTCGACGGCCGCGATTATGTGATCCCAGAAGATGTGCAGGCGGTGCTGCCGTCGGTGGTCGGTCATCGCCTGCACCAGCGCACCGATCCGACCGGGCATGGCGGCGGCGCGCTGGTGCATTGGTTGCTGCGCGAGGTGCCGGCGCTTTGAGGCAACAGCTCAAGCAGCGCTGGAGTCGCTGGCTAGCCCGGCGGATTCCCCCGGCCGCCAGCGTGCGCCTGACTCAGCGGCGGATCTTCATCATGCCGACGCGAGTCGGGCTGGCATTTGCCCTGGCGCTGCTGTTGATGCTGCTGGCCGCGATCAATTACCAGAACAGCCTGGCCTATGCCCTGACGTTTCTGCTGGCGTCGGTGTTTATCGTCGCCATCCTGCACACCTATCGCAACCTGGCGGGCCTGATGCTCAAGGCCGCTGGCGCAAGGTCGGTGTTCGTCGGCGAACAGGGGCAGTTTCGCCTGCGTCTGGAAAGCAGCGCGCGGGCGCACCAGGCGATCGCCCTGGGCTGGCCGACGGCGCCTTATCAGACTCAGGATGTGCCCGCGCAGGGTGTCAGCGAGTGCGAGTTGAACCTGCCGGCGCTGCGCCGCGGCTGGCTGCGGCCAGGGCGGCTGCGGGTCGAAAGTCGCTTCCCGCTGGGGATCCTGGTGGCCTGGAGCTGGGTCGACCTGAACCAGGCGTTGCTGGTCTATCCACAACCGCTGGAGGGCGAGTTGCCGCTGGCCGCAGGTGCTGCTGGCGAACTGCAAGAGCAGGGCATGCGTGCCCACGGCCAGGGCAGCGAGGATTTCCAGGGGCTGAAGAGTTACCAGCCCGGCGACTCCAAACGACGTCTGCACTGGAAGGCCTATTCCCGCGGCCAGGGGCTGCTGGTCAAGGATTTCACGGCGCTCAGCGGACGCGACCCGTGGCTGGATTTCGCGGTGCTGTCGGGGGATGTCGAGCTGCGCCTGTCGCTGCTCTGTTACTGGGTGCTGCAGCTGTCCGAGCGTCAGCAGCCCTTTGCCCTGCGCTTGCCGGGCCAGGTGCTGCCACCCGCCAGCGGCGAGCAGCACCGCGAAGCATGCCTGCGCGCGCTGGCACTGTTCGGCGCCCCGGCGTGAGCAGGCTGGCAGATATTCCGCGGATCAGCCTGACGTGGTTGCTGGTGGCCCAGGTGCTGGTGATCATCCCGCACCTGAGCCATCTGCCGCTGTGGATCGTCGGCCTGTGGCTGGGCTGCGCAGTCTGGCGCATCCAGATCTTGCGCATGCGTGCCGGTTATCCGAATGCCTGGGTCAAGGCCGGATTGATGCTGGGCACGGCCGTCGGCGTGTTGCTTTCCCGCGGCAGCCTGGTCGGCCTGGATGCCGGGGTGGTGTTGTTGGTCGCCGCCTTCATCCTCAAGTTGCTCGAAATGCGCACGCGCCGCGATGCCCTGGTGGTGATCTTTCTCGGCTTCTTCGTGGTGGTCAGCGCCTATCTGTTCGACGACAGCATGCTCGCCGCGCTGTTCAGCCTGCTGCCGGTGACTGCCTTGCTCGCAGCCCTGATCGGCCTGCAGCAGAGCGGCGTTGCCGCGCAGCCCTGGGCAACCGCGCGGCTGGCTGCCGGCTTGCTGCTGCAGGCCGTGCCCCTGATGCTGATGCTGTTCGTTTTCTTCCCGCGTCTGGGGCCGTTGTGGTCACTGCCGCAGCCGAGTGAGCGCGCGGTCAGCGGCTTGGCCGAGAGCATGGCGCCGGCGGATATCGCCGAATTGAGCCGTTCGAGCGGGTTGGCCTTCCGCGCCAGCTTCGCGGGCGAGGTGCCGCCACACGAGCAGCTCTACTGGCGGGCGCTGACCTTCGAGCGCTTCGACGGTCGGCGCTGGTCGCAGTCCAGCGTCGCCCAGTTGCCGTTGACCCCGGCCTGGGATAAGCGCGGCGAGCCGCTGCGTTACAGCATCGTCATGCAGCCCAGTTCGCAGTCCTGGCTGTTCGCCCTGGACGTCGCCGAAACCAGCCTGGAAAACACCCGGCAGATGAGTGATTACCGCCTGCAGCGCGGGCGTCCGGTCGAGCGCACCTTGCTCTATCAGGTGACTTCCTGGCCGGCGGCATTGCGTGACCCGGCAGGCTCCAGCGACAGCCTGCGACGGGCCTTGCAACTGCCGGAGGATGGCGATCCACGCAGCCGCGCCTGGGGCGCCGAGCTCAAGCGGCAATATCCGCACGCCGAACAGTTGGTGCAGGCCGTGCTCAGCCATTTCAATCGCGAGCCCTTCGGCTATACCTTGCGCCCACCGCGTCTGGGGTTGAACAGCATCGATGATTTTCTCTTCGAGAGCCGCAACGGCTTCTGTGCCCATTACGCCGGCGCCATGACCTTCGTCCTGCGTGCGGCAGGCATTCCGGCGCGGGTGGTGGCCGGCTACCAGGGCGGCGAGTACAACCCCGGCGGCGACTACGTCCAGGTGCGCCAGTTCGATGCCCATGCCTGGGTCGAATACTGGCAGGCGGGCAAGGGCTGGGTGAGCGTCGACCCGACCTTTCAGGTGGCGCCCGAACGTATCGAGTTGGGCCTGGAAGAGGCGCTGGCCGACGAGCAGAGCTTTCTCGAAGGCTCGCCGTTCTCACCGTTGCGTTACCGCCAGCTGGGTTGGCTGAACCAGTTGCGCCTGGGCTGGGACAACCTCAACCATGGCTGGCAACGTCTGGTGCTCGGTTATCAGGGCGCGCAGCAACTGGAATTGCTGCAACGCTGGTTCGGTCGTATCGACGCCCATGTCCTGGCCCTCAGCCTGGTGGGCGGGGGTGGGCTGCTGCTGGGGCTGCTGGCGCTCTGGCTGTTCAAGCCCTGGCAGCGCGAGCGTGACCCTCTGCAGCGTCTGTTCCGGCGCTTCGAGCAGTTGTTGGCGCGGCATGCCGTGCCCCGTCTGCCGGGCGAAGGCGCGCGCGCCTATGCCGAGCGCGCGGCGCTAGCCTTGCCAGCCCAGGCGCCGGCCATTGGCAACTTCGCGGCAGCCTTTGAGGCGCAGCGCTATGCCGGGGGCGAGGCGCGCCCGGCAGTGTTGCGTGCGCACCTAGCCGCCTTGCGCCGGGCGTTGCCCTGGCGTTGAGGGTCTGGCGGGTGGCCCTAGGATCCGGGGCAACTCGCGATCCGTAGGGCGTACTCGCCGCAGGCAGTACGCCGTGGATAATCGGCACGGCATCAATCTGCCGGGTTGTCGCTGCGCTCCAGACGGAATCCCGTCTAGGTCGTCCTACGCTGCTAAGCTAGCCGCTCTAACGGGCAGGAAGGGAAGATCCTATGGGGCGCTTAATCGAGGGCGAGTTGCAGCAGGTTCTGCGCCTGCAGGTCACGCTGTATGCTTGCCGCGAGCGATTGCTGGCAGCGACCGATCCTGAAGCCCTGCACGATCTGCGCATTGCCCTGCGCAAGTTGCGCAGCCTGCTGCAGCCGCTGCGCGGCTTGCCTGCGTGTGCTGCGCTGCAGCAACAAGCTGCCGAGCTTGGGCGCAGCAGTGGACCGTTGCGTGATCTCGAGGTGCTGCTCGCCCATTTGCAGCGTCTGGGTAGGCGCGATGCGGTCAACCTGCGTCAGTCGCGCTTGCTCGGCGGCTATGCGGCGCTGCTGGCCAGCGCTGCGCTGCCGGCGCTGTTCGGGGCGCTGGACCAGTGGCCGCAGTTGTGGCGCCAAGCCGCGGCGGACGCTGAGTTGCGTGGTCTGGCTAAACGGGTCAGACGACGCCTGGCCAAGCAGCAGCGGCGCCTGGCCGAGGCCCTAGTCGACCCTACGCATGATCGTCATCGCCTGCGCTTGTTGATCAAGCGTGTGCGTTACGGCGCCGGAGCCTACCCGACGCTGAGCGGATTGTCGGCCAAGACCCTGGCGCGTCTAAAGGCGGCGCAATCGGCCTTGGGCGATTGGCATGATCTTTTGCAGTGGTTGCAGCGAGCCGAGCAGGAAGCGGATCTGGCCGTGTGTGTCGACACCTGGCGGATGGCATTGCAGGCAGCCGAGGAGACGGCTGACCTGGCATTGCTGGCGCTGCAAGAGGAATTCACCAAGACCGGGTAGCAGCCTGTCCGGTCAGTTGATTAATGCAAATTCGCAGGCTTGAGTCTTAGCTGTGGGAGGCTCGACCTCGGAGCGATATCGTTGTATTGGGACTCAAACCTGCCGAGAGCCTTGTAGGCGGCCGCGCTCGCTCTCGAAAATGTTCCCGACATTTTTCCGCCTCTCCCCATCCATGGGGGCGTCGAAAATGCTGCCGGAATGTTCCTGTCTTCTCCATCCTTGGCGCGTCGGCGCGCTTGCGGCATTTCCCGCATCCCTGTGGGTTGCGCCCCCGCGGCGAATGCAGCCCGCAGGGCTGCCAGGTTGGGGGGTCGCGGCGCAGGATAAACCGATTAACCGATCAGGCCACTAGGGGCTCCGTACTCGATACGCCGTTTGCCCGGGTCAATTGGCCGAAACGCCATTTCGCCTCGTCGGGCATTTCCCCTAAGATCAGCGGCTATAGATAGCTTGAGGTGGTTATGGATTTTTCCGCGTTGCTCAAGGCCGTTCGCACCACGCCGCAGGCGGTGGTAATCCCGTCCTCCTGGGCGCAGGGGCGGGCCAGTTTTGGTGGTTTGATGGCTGCGCTGGTGTATGAAGCCATGCGTGCTCACGTCCCTGCGGGGCGGCCGCCACGTTCGCTGGCGATCACCTTCGTCGGCCCGGCCGAGCCGGATGTGCCGGTGAGTTTCCAGGTCGAGGTGCTGCGTGAAGGCAAGGCGGTCAGCCAGGTGCTGGGGCGCGCGGTGCAGAATGGTCAGGTGGTGACCTTGGTGCAAGGCAGTTTTGGCGCAGCACGTGAGTCGGCGATCAGGGTTGCGACTGAAGCCGCGCCGCAGATCAAACCGGTCGAGGACTGCCAGGAACTCGCCTACGTGCGCAATGTGACGCCGGAGTTCACTCGCTTCCTGGCGATGCGCTGGGGGATCGGCGGCATGCCCTTCAGCAACAATCCATCGCGGGAAATGGGCGGCTGGGTGCGCTTGCGCGAGGAGGGCGCAGTACAACCGGTCAGCGAGGCGCACCTGCTGGCCCTGGTCGATGCCTGGCCGCCGGCAGTGCTCTCGCACCTGCGCACGCCGGCGCCGGGCAGTTCGTTGACCTGGACCATCGAGTTCATTCAGCCGGTTGCCGAGCTGAATACCCTCGACTGGTGCCTCTACCGTGCGCAGATCGAACACGCCAGCGACGGTTACGGGCATATTGCCGCCGCCTTGTGGAGCCCGCGCGGTGAGCTGTTGGCGATCAGTCGGCAGACGGTCGTGGTGTTCGCTTAAACAACAGGAAAAACAGAAAGCCTCCAGCGCTTGCAGCTCGAGGCTTTCTGTCACTTACAGCTTGAGCTGGCGAATCGCCTTGTTCAGCTCGCCCGCCAGGGCTGCCAGCTCGGAACTGATGGTGGCGGAGCCTGTGGTTTGCTGCACCGTCTGCTCGGTGACGTCGCGAATGCTGACGATGGAGCGGTTCATTTCTTCGGCCACCTGACTCTGCTGTTCGGCGGCTACCGCAATCTGGGTGTTGCTCTCGCGCATCTGCGCCACCGAGCCGGTGATGGCGACCAGCGCCTCGCCAGCTTCGTGAGCCTGTTGCACGCAGTCATCGGCCTTGAGCGAGCTTTCCTGCATGAACTCTACGGCGTCGCGGGTGCCGCTTTGCAGGGAGGAAATCATCAGGGTGATCTCGTCGGTTGAGACTTGCACGCGTTTGGCCAGATTGCGCACCTCATCGGCCACCACCGCAAAGCCGCGACCCATTTCGCCGGCGCGAGCGGCCTCGATGGCGGCGTTGAGCGCGAGCAGGTTGGTCTGTTCGGCAATGCCATGAATCTCACGGACGACGCCGCTGATTTTCTGACTGTTGACGGCCAGTTGCTGGATCATTTGCGCAGTCTGTTGCACGCCGCTGGACAGCCCGGCGATCGACTGACCGACACGCTCGACCACCTGCTGACCGCTGCCGGCCAGTTGCTCAGCGTTTTTCGATTGGTCGCGGGTATCCGCCGTGTGCTGGGCAATATGGTGCACGGTGGTGGACATCTGGTTGATCGCGGTGGCGGTCTGTTCAGTCTCGCTTTGCTGGTTGAGCATGCCTTGGCGCACGTCGCGCATGCTCACGGCCATGCGCTCGGCGCCTTCGTCCAGGCGTGCGGCGGTCTGCGCAACGATGCCGACCACACGTTGATAACCGGCCTGCATGGCGTTGAAGGCCGTGGCCATCTGGCCGATTTCGTCGCGGCAGTTGAGCGGCACGCGTGCCGCCAGATCGCCGCTTTTCTCTACCTGCAGCATCACATCCTTGAGGATGTTGAGATGGCTCAACAGGAAGTGGATTAGCAGTTGCGAGGCCGTCAGCAGGGCCAGCATCAATAAGGCGACAACCAGCGCATAGCTCAGTGCGCGCTCGGCGATCACCTGCATCAGGCTGGGCGCATGGGCCAGTACGGCGAGGCGTTGGCCCTGGCCCAAGTCGATGACCTCGGCGCCGATCAAACCGTCTTGCGTCGACAACGGGTCATGCTCCAGGACTACCCAGCCGCGAGCCCGGCTCAGGCTGGCGCCCTGGTTATTGGCTAATGCCGGTGTCTGGCCATCGGCAAACTGCAGCAGTTGTGCTCCACCCGGCAATGGTTGACCCGCAGGCCAGGCACTCAATAGCCTGGCCTGCGCTTGCGCGGCACTCTTGGCCGCTTCGACGCGTACCTGCTGTTCCAGTTGCAGGGCGTACAGCACCAGCATCAAGGTAGTGAAGAAGGCCACGGCGTTGACGGCCCAGAACTTGTATTTAAGTGAAAGGTCGCGAATCCAAGTGCCCATGATGTCTTCTTCTGATGGCGGCGAAAGGGGTTTTGGCAAAGTGCCATTACTGTCTCGCAAAACTGCAGTGTGCCTATTGATCTTTATCAACAGGCCGGTCGTCCTTGTTAACGGCTGGTCTGGTGTGGACTTTAGAAAAAGCACAGTCCTGGTTAAGGGTTGCGCGGGCTGCAGGCGTTGGCCCTATGCGGATGCTGGGCATCTTCGACGAAGCGCTGCCACGCCTTAGGCAGGGCAGCGCTTCAGTTGGGCTCGCTCTGGGCAGTTGCAGCGACGACGACCGGCAGGCTGAAGAACTGCCTGGCGCAGGCGGTGCTGTGTGCCGCCAGGGTCTCCAGACTTTCGTTGCGGTGCAGCGCCACCTCCCTGAGTACCTCGGTTAGAAAGGCGGGTTCGTTGCGGCCGTTTTTCGGTTTCGGCCGCAGACTGCGTGGCAGCAGAAACGGTGAGTCGGTTTCCAGCATCAGCCGGCCGACCGGAATTTCCCGAACCAACGGGTGCAGGTGGGTGCCACGACGCTCGTCGCAAATCCAGCCAGTGATCCCGATATGCAGGTCGAGGTCGAGGTAGTTGAACAGGGCGCGTTTTCCTCCGGTGAAGCAGTGCACCACCGCAGCGGGCAAGCGGTCGCGGTAGTCGCGCAGGATCTCCAGCAGGCGCTGGTCGGCGTCGCGCTCATGGAGAAAGACCGGCAGCTGCAGGTCGACGGCCAGGGCCAGGTGTTCCTCGAGGACTTTTTCCTGTTGTGGTCGCGGCGAAAAATCACGATTGAAGTCGAGCCCGCATTCACCCACGGCGCGTACCTGTGGCTCACGCAGCAAGGCCTGCAGTTGCTTGGCACTGTCGGCGTTCCAGCTGCTGGCATCGTGCGGATGGATGCCGGCGGTGCTGAACAGGCGCTGGCCATGTTCATCCAGCTGGCGGCACAGTTCCAAAGCCTGTTCGCTTTGTTCGAGGCTGGTACCGGTCAGCAACAACTGGCAGACACCGGCGGCGTAGGCACGGGTGAGCAGGGCTTCACGCTGTTCGGCGAGGCTTGGGTGAGTCAGGTTGACGCCTATGTCGATGAGTTGCATGGTGCGACCTATGAGGTGGGGTTGGCAGCATAGCAGAGCTTTTTTGTTTTAAATAAATCCATAAATTACAGTCTCTTATAGTTGCTTTGTAATGTTGAGTAGAACATTTGGCTGGTGTCCGTCAGCGAGCTGTGCGAATCTCCGCGGCCCACGCATTCCTGGAACTTGGCGAGCGCTGCGGTAGTCTCACTCGGCCAATGACGCCTGGTGGCCGCCCTTGCCGTGGAGACTCGATGTCGCGCCCGCTGCTTTTATTCTGTCTTGTGCTGTTGCTGCCGTTGTCGGCTGCTGCACGTGTGGCTGGGCCGCCGGAAGGACGGCAGCCGACCCAGGCACTTGATCTGCCGAGCATTCGCAACCGCGGTGAACTGCGTGTGCTGGTCAACCAGAGTCGCAATAGTTCCGGTGAAATCAAAGGCCAGAGCATCGGGGTGGAATACCATCGCTTGCGTGCATTCGAGCAGTATCTCAATCGTAATGTCCGCGATGGCCGCACCCTCAAACTGAAGATCATTCCCAAAGCCAAGGACCAACTGCTCGCTGCCTTGCAGCGTGGCGAGGGCGATCTTGTCGCGCCGGGGGAATTGCTCACCGTGCGTGGTAGCAACGGTATCAGCGCCAGTGCGGCGATCCGCAGCAATGTCCCCTTGATCATAGTGGCGCGCCAGGGCGATCGGCGCTATCAGAGTCTCGAGCAGATGTCCGGACGCAGCCTGGCCTTGGCGGCGGGTAGCGCCGCGGGTGCTGCCGTACAGGCGTTCAACCAGAAGCTGCTGCAGAACAAGCGACCGCCGATCATCATCGAGTGGGTCGACCCCAGCCTGGCCGTCGAGGATGTGCTGGAGATGGTGCAGGCCGGTATCTATAGCGTCACCGCGGTGGAGCAGCCGATTGCCGAGCGCTGGGCCAAGGTCATGCCCAAGTTGCGTCTGGAGCCGCACTTGGTGCTGGCCAAGGACGGCGACATGCGTTGGTACCTGCGGCGTGAAACGCCGATGCTCGGCGCCAGTGTCGATCGTTTCCTGGCGGGCTATCGCGCCCCGGCCGATCTGGATGGTGCATTTCAACGAGTCTACCGGCGCCTCTACAAGGTGCATTATCCGCTTGGACGAACCGAGCGCCAACGCCTGGAGAAGGTGCGCCCGGTGCTGCAGCGGCATGCCGCGCAGCAGGGCTTCGACTGGCTGATCCTGGCGGCGCTGGCGTTCAAAGAGTCCACCCTCAATCCGGCTGCGCGGGGGGCTGGTGGTGCCACCGGATTAATGCAGATAACCCCGGCTGCTGCGCGCACTGTCGGGGTCGCCAATATCGACGTGTTGGAGAACAACGTGCAAGCCAGCGCCAAGTACCTGGCGATGATTCGGCGCAACTTCTTCAACAGCCCGCAGCTCAACGAGCGCGAGCGCATGGCCTTCGTGCTGGCGGGTTACAACCTCGGGCCACAGCGGGTGCAGAGCATGCGCGCCGAAGCCCGCCGGCGTGGTCTGAATCCCAATCAGTGGTTCTTTCAGGTCGAGCGGATCGCCATGGAGCAGGTCGGGATGGGCGTGGTCAGTCATGTAAGTAGTGTGAACAAGTACTTCCTTGCTTATGAGCGCGAGCGTTATTTGTTGGAGCCGCAAAAGGCAGTAGTTAGTGCGCGCGATTGATCTGTTTATGCGATATTAATTAGCGGATATATCGGCTTTTAATATCGATTAACTGGGTTATTATTTGCCCCATCAACTCGCCCACTAGGATGCAACCCATGAATACCCTGATCAAATCTGTCGTTGCCACTCAAGCAGGTTACGGCCTGACCATTTTGCGCATCATCGCTGGCCTGACCTTTGCTGCGCATGGTGCGCAGAAATTGTTCGGCTGGTTCGGCGGGTATGGTCTGGTGGGTGTCGGCCAGTGGATGGAGAGCATCGGCCTGGCGCCGGGCTATCTGATGGCATTGCTGGCTGGCAGCGCTGAGTTCGTTGGTGGCCTGGCGTTGATCATCGGCCTACTGGCACGTCCGGCGGCGGCAGTGCTGGCGGTGACCATGCTGGTGGCGATTGTCACTGTGCACATGGCCAACGGCTTCTTCATGAGCAACAACGGCTATGAATTCGCCTTGGCATTGATGGTGATAAGCCTTGCAGTGCTGGTCGAGGGTGCAGGCAAGCTGTCGCTGGACAAGCAAATTGCCGGCTAAGCAACGCAGTTAAGCAGCACGGACGCCGCCCGTTTTGCAGTTGAAAACCCAGAAAAATTCCGCTTTCCTGCCAAGGGAAAGCGGCATTTTTCTTGAGTGAACAACACGGCCTTAGTGGGTCTGCTGAGCTGCATGTTTGCGCAGGGCGGTGTAACTCGTGGGCGACGGTTTATTCCGTGGTGCAGCCTCAGTCTCGGTCGTTGCGCAACAATGGCCACGTGTGCAACGGCCGATAATGAGTGCCGCGCGTGTTTTGCTCGGAAGCGAACAGGGAAAACCGGGTCACCGGCCAATCGAAGCATGGGTTGGCGTCGACGGGTTGCATGGGGCAGTGCCGCAGCAGGCTGAGGTGGGCACGAAAGGGTCGGCTTTCCAGCTGAATCGAGGCACTGCTCAGGTTGCTGCATAGCTGCTCAACCAACTGCAGCAATGCCTCTGGTGTGTGGCTCGGCGCCAGATACAGCAGGCCATTGCGGTGACGGTCGAGGCGATCCAGATGCAGGTCGAATGCCGATGCGCGCAATTCGCCCGCAAGGTCTTGCAACTCCATAACGCGAGCACGCGGCTGCTGGCCGAGAAATGCCAGGGTCAGGTGCAGGTTGGCCGTTGCGACTGGACGGCCGTGCAGGTGCAGGTTGCTGCGCCAGGTGACGATGGCCTCGGCCAGTTCCGGCGGGCAACCCAGAGCGAAGAACAGGCGCAGAACATCGTTTTTCATGGCGTTCGATTCCCATGCGCGGCGCTGTCTTGACAGTATTGCGCAGGCTTCTCTAGGATGCTGACCCATGCGCCGATTTAAACAGCTACTTGCGGGGCGCCGAGTCACTTGCAGATTGCAAGGCTCTGAGAAGTACTCTGCGGAGGCTTCGAAATACCGCTAAAGCGCTGGTTCGGTGTCGCCTCTCACCTGCCCGGCGGGATTCATGAGGCGGAGACATGAGCATGAGTTGTCCCCAACCGCTGATTCGTTTGGCCCCGATTACTTCCGGGCTGAGCCAACGCAATCCGAAAATACTCCTCGGCGGCAGTCACCAGCCGACCCTGCTGCGCTATCTCGACGGCTGGCCCAAGCGTTGGGGCCGGCCGCGCGCCTTTTTGATCCACTTCGTCGATGACCATCAGGCGCTGGCGCGTTTCGCCAGCAACAGCTTCGACATGGCCGTGCTGCAAGCACCCAGTGCCGAGGATCTGCACGCCACCGTGCGTGAGCTGACGCGGGTCGCCCGGCAGGGCTTGATCACCCGGCGCTGAATCTCATCTCGAGCGGCTCCTGCCATTACGGGTAATCGATGGCGATCACGTACCAGGTCTTCTCACCGGTCGGGGTTGGCACCCTGACTTCGGCGTCCAGGGCTTTGCCGATCAGGCCGCGGGCCAGGGGCGAGTCGATGCTGATCAGGTTGAGTTTCAGCTCCAGCTCATCCGGGCCGACGATCCGATAGCGTGACTCGTTGCCGTCCTCGTCTTCGAGGGTGACCCAGGCGCCGAAGTAGACCTTGTCGGCATCACTGGGGTGGCTGCTGACCACTTTTAGGCTTTCCAGGCGCTTGGTGAGAAAGCGCACGCGACTGTCGATCTCGCGCAGCATTTTCTTGCCATAGGTGTATTCGGCGTTCTCCGAACGATCACCTTGCGCCGCCGCTTCACTGACCGACTGGGTGACCTGGGGTCGGCGTACGTGCCAGAGTTCGTGCAGTTCGGCGCGCAGACGTGCCTCGCCTTCGGGGGTGATCAGTGGCGTGCCGGCGGAGCGGGGTGGACGATAGCGACTCATATAACTGCTGTCTGGCCGATAAAGCGCGAGTCTATCAGCCCTCGCGCAGCACCGTCAGCGGGCTGACATTCAATGCACGGCGAGTGCCGAGCACGCCGGCGCCACCCACCAGCAGTGCGCCGATCAGCGGCAGGAGCAATAGCCAGGGGTGGGCGTGCCAGGCTAGATCGAAGGCGAAGCGATAGAGCAGAAAACTGATCAGTTCGCAGCCGATGGCCGCCAGCAGGCCACTGGTTGCACCAAGCAGGGCGAATTCGGCCCGTCGCGCCTTGACCAGCAATTTACGCTCGGCGCCCAGCGCGCGCAGCAAGGCGCCTTGGCGGATGCGCTCATCCAGGGTGGCCTGCAACCCGGCGAATAGCACGGCCAGGCCGGCGGCGAGCACGAACAGCAAGACGAATTCGATGGCCAGGGTGACCTGGGCCAGGATGCTGCGCAGTTGCGCGAGCAGGGCTTCGACCTGCAGCAGGGTGACTGCCGGGAAGGCGCGTGACAGTTCGACCAACTGCCGTTCTTGCTGGGCAGGCAGGTAGAAGCTGGTCAGGTAGGTGACCGGCAGGTCCTGCAGGGTGCCGGGTTCGAAGATCATGTAGAAGTTGGGCTGGAAGCTGTTCCAGTCGACTTCGCGCAGGTTGCTGACCCGAGCGTCGCGGTCGAGTCCACCGACATTGAAACGTAAGCGGTCGCCCAGTTTGAGCTGCAGGCTCTTGGCCAGTTCCGACTCGACCGAGACGCCCGGCAAGTCGTCGGCTGTGGAGGTGTTCCACCAAGCGCCGGCGAGCAGCTGGTTACCCTCCGGCAGATCGGCCGACCAGGTCAGGCTGAGGTCACGGCGAACGGCGCGCTCGCCCTGGGATTCCTTGCTGACGATTTGCCGTACCGGTTCGCCATTGATCATGGTCAGGCGACCGGGCACCACTGGGTAGAGCGGGGCCGGGTGGGGCGAGAGTTCAGCCAGGCGCGCGGCGAATGCATCCTTGTCGGCCGGTAAGACATTCAGGGCGAAATGATTGGGCGCCTGCTCGGGCAATTGATTTTGCCAGGTGTCGAGCAATTCGCCGCGCAGCAAGGCAATCAGCGACATGGCCAGGAGGATTAGGCCGAATGCCAGGGCTTGTCCGGCGGCGGCCAATGGGTAGCGCAATAACTGGCCGAGCCCCAGGCGCCAGTGCAGCGAAGAGCGGGCCAGCAGACGACGCAGGCTTTGCAAGCCGAGCAGGAGCAGGCCGCCGAGCAGCAGGGCGGTAACCAGGCCGCCGCCGAGCAGGGCGAGGGTCAGTTGCAGATCCAGGCTCAGGCGCCACATGATCAGGCCTAAGGCGAACAGCGCGGCGCCATACACCAACCAGGAACTGGCGGGGACGGGGAGCATGTCGCGACGCAGTACCCGTAGTGGTGGTACTCGACCGAGGGCGGCCAGGGGTGGCAGGGCGAAGCCGGCGAGGGCGACCAGGCCGGTGGCGATGCCGGCGAGCGCAGGCCATATACCGCCCGCCGGGATCTGCGCCGGTAGCAGACCCTGCAGTAGGTAGAACAGGCCATGCTGGGCAAGCCAGCCGAGCAGTGCGCCGATCAGGCTGGCGCCGAGCCCGAGCAGGGCCAGCTGCAGGCTGAACAGGCCGAGCGCTTGATTGCGCGACAGGCCAAGGCAACGCAGCAAGGCACTGGCATCGAAGCGCCTGGCGGCGAAGCGCGCGGCCGAAAGTGCTACCGCAACCCCGGCGAGTAGCACGGCCGCGAGGCTGGCGAGGTTCAGGTAGCGTTCGGCACGACCCAGGGCACTACCGATTTGCCGATTGCCGTCGCGGGCATCTTCGAGGCGCTGGTTGGCCGCCAGATTGGTGCCGATTGCTTGTCGGTAAGCGCCCAAGGCCTGCGGTGTGCCACGCCAGAGCTCGTGGTAACGCACCCGGCTGCCGGGCTGAACCACGCCGGTGGCGGCCAGATCATCCAAATGCATCAGCACGTGTGGGGTCAGGCTGTAGAAGTCGCCAGCGCGATCCGGTTCATAGGTCAGGACCCGGCGCAGGATCAGGGTTTTCGAGCCGACCTCTATGCTGTCGCCGACGTTCAGTTCAAGTGCGGCGAACAAGCGCGCCTCGGCCCAGGCCTCACCGGGTTGCGGACCGGGGCCGGTTTGCTCGGATTCGTAGGGTGCCGCTGCGCTTTTCAGCTGGCCGCGCAGGGGGTAAGCACTGTCCGCGGCTTTGACGCTGGCCAGTTGGATGCCGGCATCGCTGGCGATCACGCTGGAGAACTCGACCACTTGAGCGTGATCCAGCCCCAACTGGGCGCCGCGACTGATCTGTTCTGGCGCGGCGGGCGAGCTGCCGCTGAGGCGCAGGTCGGCGCCGAGGAACTCGGTTGCCCGCATCAACATGCCGTCGTTCAGTCGCGCGCTGAAGTAGCCGATCGCGGTGCTGGCTGCGACGGCGACCAACAGGGCGAAGAACAGCACGCGCAACTCGCCGGCGCGGGCGTCGCGCAGCAGTTGGCGGGTCGCCAGCGAGAGCAGTCGGGTAAACGGCAAGTGAGTCATCAGGGTTCCACGTGGTCGACCAGATGACCGCCTTCGAGGCGGATCAGGCGCTGGCAGCGATGGGCCAGGCGCTCGTCATGGGTGACCAGCACCAGAGTCGCGCCGCGTTCCCGGTTAAGTTCGAAGAGCAGGTCGCTGATGCGTTCACCGGTGTGGCTGTCGAGGTTGCCGGTGGGCTCGTCGGCGAACAGCACGTCGGGTTCGGCCACAAAGGCGCGGGCAATGGCCACGCGTTGCTGCTCGCCACCGGAGAGCTGACGCGGGTAGTGGGTCAGGCGCTGGCCCAGGCCGACCCGCTCGAGCAGAGCGCGGGCGCGCTCGCGGGCGTCGGCATGGCCTTCCAGTTCCAGTGGCAGCATGACGTTTTCAAGGGCATTGAGGCTGTCGAGCAACTGGAAGGATTGAAAGACGAAGCCGACATGCTCGGCGCGTACCCGGGCGCGCTGATCTTCATCCAGCGAACCCAGGTTGTGCCCGGCCAAGGCGACTTCGCCGCCACTCGGAAGATCGAGGCCGGCGAGCAGGCCTAGCAGGGTCGACTTGCCCGAACCCGAGCTGCCGACGATGGCCAGGCTATCGCCCTTGTTCAGCGCCAGGGACAAGTCATGGAGTATGGTCAACTCGCCTTCCGCGCTGGCAACCACTTTGCTAAGGTTGCGGGCGGTAAGAATGCTTGAGCTCATGGGGAATCCAATGCGTGCAGGGCTAATGAGTGCGATTTTTACCCTGTTGTGCTGGGGGCAGGTCGCGCTGGCGGACACCGTGCTGGTCGTTGGCGATAGTATCAGCGCGGCTTTCGGCCTGGATACCCGTCAGGGTTGGGTCGCTTTGCTGGAAAAACGTCTGGCCGAGCAGGGTTATGAGCACCAGGTGGTGAATGCCTCGATCAGTGGCGACACCAGTGCAGGCGGGGCTGCACGGCTGCCCGGGCTGCTTGTCGAGCATCAGCCAAACCTGGTGATTTTAGAGCTGGGTGGCAACGATGGCCTGCGTGGCCAGGCCCCGGATCAATTGCAACAGAATCTTGCGTCGATGATTGAGCAGGCGCATGACGCCGGTGCCAGGGTGCTACTGCTGGGGATGCGCCTGCCGCCCAATTACGGTATTCGCTACACGACAGCCTTTGCCCAGGTGTTTGCCACCTTGGCGCAGGAGAAACGGGTGGCCTTTGTTCCCTTCTTTCTTGAGGGGGTGGGAGGCGTGCCCGAAATGATGCAGCGCGATGGTCTTCATCCCGCCGCCGTTGCTCAGTCAGTACTCCTGGAAAATCTCTGGCCGGCCCTGCAACCGCTGCTTTGACAGGCTTTTCCGCGAGCGGTCTTTCGGCTAATGTGGCGCCCCCGCCTAGGAGCCATCAATGCCGCGTTCTGCCTGGTCCTTGTACGCCTATCAATTGATCGAGCCGGACGAGCAGCTCGACCTATTCGCTTGCCGTGAGGTGCGCGTGCACCTGGTCGCGCGTCAGCTCGAGTTGAGCGGCTTCGCCGATCGGACTTTGTGTGGCGGGTTATTACCGGCGCAACCGCTCTGGCGTGAGCTGGACAAGCGCATGCTGCGCGACACGCGTCTGTGTTCGGCGTGCCGGGTGACCCTCGACGCCCAGCGCCGCGGTCAGCGGCCGCTTTGGTCCGAGCGCTGAGTACTCCCAGTGTGATAAGCGTCGGTGTACAATCACCAAGTTAAATTGTCAGCCATTTCGTCAAGGATTTCCGGATGTTGTCGCGCGTTCCTGTCGTTGCCCGTTGCTTGTCAGTCTGCGCGATGTTCGGCGCCAGTTCAGTCGTTGCCATGGAATGGCCCTTGCCGCCGCCCGGCGAGGACGTCGTCGGCCAGGTGCAGGTGATCAAAGCCAAATACGAAGACACCTTTGCCGATCTTGGCGTGGCCAACGATTTGGGTTATCTGGAAATGATTGCAGCCAACCCAGGAGTCGATGCCTGGCTGCCTGGTGAGGGTACAGAAATCATTCTTCCTACGCGTTTTATACTTCCGTCGGGGCCGCGCGAGGGGATCGTGATCAATCTCGCCGAGTACCGTTTGTACTACTTCCCGAAAGGGCAGAACGTGGTGCACACCTATCCGCTGGGCATCGGCCGCGAGGGTTGGAGTTCGCCAGTGGCCGATGCGCGTATCACTGCGAAGACGCCGAATCCTGGTTGGACTCCTCCGAAGTCGATTCTTGAGGAACATGCAGCCAATGACGATCCGCTGCCGGCTTACGTGCCGCCAGGACCGAATAACCCGCTGGGGCCCTACAAGATGACCTTGTCGGTACCCGGCTACCTGATCCATGGCACGAACAAGAAGTTCGGTATCGGTATGCGCGTCAGCCACGGTTGTTTCCGCATGCTTAACCATAACGTGTTGCAACTGGCCGAAATGGCGCCGGTTGGCACGCCGGTGCGCATAATCAACGAGCCGTACAAGTTTGGTTTGAGTAACGGCAAGGTGTATCTGGAGGCGCATGCGCCTCTGGATGATACGGGCGAGTCATCCATTGTCGATCGACACGCTGCCGTGATCAACGCACTGCTCAAGCGTGAAGAGCTGGGCAGTCTGCGACTGGACTGGGATATGGTGCGCGAAGTGGTAGCGGCCGAAGATGGATTGCCGGTGCCCATTGCTCAGCCAGATGCGACGGTTGCTAGTAGCGCAGCTACTGAGATCTGATTGCGTGAAATCGAGTAGAGCCTGATGCGCAGAAACGTTGGCGGTTTTTCTTGTATCTCGCGCCTTACGGGGTAGGCCAGCCTTGGCTATCTGGAAGAGCTAGTGGGAATCTTGATCATCGTAGGCAATGCTTTTGATGATTTTGACGCGATTGATCGCCCTTTCCAATCTGCTGGTGCGTATGTACTAGCGTGCGCTGGCGTGAATGCCTCGGGCCTAACACCAGAGGTTTCGAACAAAACGCTGCACGGCTTTCAGTCCCCTGTCTTGTTGTATGGAGCATCCAACAATTGGCGGTGTCGCGCACTGGCCAGGCAGGGCGCGGGTAGATATCCCCAGTTCTCGCAAGAGATAGCCATTCCTCCAATTGGCAGCCCAGGTATTGTCTGGCTTCTATATATAGAGGCGCGCCGTTTTGTTGACCCGGATCTTGTAAGCGTCATGGCTGCAGCGGCGTTAATCGGCAACAGGCAGTACAGGGTTGCAGTGCGATCGACGGAAAGTGGCAAATAACCTCCAATAAAGGTTTGACGTAATTTCTGCTGGGCCTATAATCCGCACCTCTTCTGGCGCAGGCCTCTCGGTAAACCTCTTGTAAAACAAGAAGTTAGCTTAAAAAGAGAAGTTGCTAAGCAGCGAAAGCTGTGTAGAATGCGCCGCTCTGCAGGGTTGAGGTTTGGTTCTGCAGATGGGTCGGTCGAGGTGATCGAAAGCGGTAAAAGAGGTGGTTGACAGCGGTTTGAAACGCTGTAGAATTCGCCTCCCGCTGATGAGAAGCCTTAGAGTTGATCGGAAGCGCAAGTGGTTGAAGTTGAAAAGAAATTTTCGGAATCGCTTGACAGTAAATGAGGCTGCTGTAGAATGCGCGCCTCGGTTGAGACGAAAGACTCAGCCACCGCTCTTTAACAACTGAATCAAGCAATTCGTGTGGGTGCTTGTGGAGTAAGACTGTTAGTCGCAAGATTATCAGCATCACAAGTAGGCACTCGAAGTTAGAGAGTATATTTGGAAATGCTGAGCCAAGTTTAGGGTTTTCACAAAACCCAAGCAGTATTAAAACTGAAGAGTTTGATCATGGCTCAGATTGAACGCTGGCGGCAGGCCTAACACATGCAAGTCGAGCGGTAGAGAAGTGCTTGCGCTTCTTGAGAGCGGCGGACGGGTGAGTAATACCTAGGAATCTGCCTAGTGGTGGGGGATAACGTTCGGAAACGGACGCTAATACCGCATACGTCCTACGGGAGAAAGCGGGGGACCTTCGGGCCTCGCGCCATTAGATGAGCCTAGGTCGGATTAGCTAGTTGGTGAGGTAACGGCTCACCAAGGCAACGATCCGTAACTGGTCTGAGAGGATGATCAGTCACACTGGAACTGAGACACGGTCCAGACTCCTACGGGAGGCAGCAGTGGGGAATATTGGACAATGGGCGAAAGCCTGATCCAGCCATGCCGCGTGTGTGAAGAAGGTCTTCGGATTGTAAAGCACTTTAAGTTGGGAGGAAGGGCAGTAACTTAATACGTTGCTGTTTTGACGTTACCGACAGAATAAGCACCGGCTAACTCTGTGCCAGCAGCCGCGGTAATACAGAGGGTGCAAGCGTTAATCGGAATTACTGGGCGTAAAGCGCGCGTAGGTGGTTTGTTAAGTTGGGTGTGAAAGCCCCGGGCTCAACCTGGGAACTGCATCCAAAACTGGCCAACTAGAGTACAGTAGAGGGTGGTGGAATTTCCTGTGTAGCGGTGAAATGCGTAGATATAGGAAGGAACACCAGTGGCGAAGGCGACCACCTGGACTGATACTGACACTGAGGTGCGAAAGCGTGGGGAGCAAACAGGATTAGATACCCTGGTAGTCCACGCCGTAAACGATGTCAACTAGCCGTTGGGTTCCTTGAGGACTTAGTGGCGCAGCTAACGCATTAAGTTGACCGCCTGGGGAGTACGGCCGCAAGGTTAAAACTCAAATGAATTGACGGGGGCCCGCACAAGCGGTGGAGCATGTGGTTTAATTCGAAGCAACGCGAAGAACCTTACCAGGCCTTGACATCTACAGAACTTTCCAGAGATGGATTGGTGCCTTCGGGAACTGTAAGACAGGTGCTGCATGGCTGTCGTCAGCTCGTGTCGTGAGATGTTGGGTTAAGTCCCGTAACGAGCGCAACCCTTGTCCTTAGTTACCAGCACGTAATGGTGGGCACTCTAAGGAGACTGCCGGTGACAAACCGGAGGAAGGTGGGGATGACGTCAAGTCATCATGGCCCTTACGGCCTGGGCTACACACGTGCTACAATGGTCGGTACAAAGGGTCGCCAAGCCGCGAGGTGGAGCTAATCCCATAAAACCGATCGTAGTCCGGATCGCAGTCTGCAACTCGACTGCGTGAAGTCGGAATCGCTAGTAATCGTGAATCAGAATGTCACGGTGAATACGTTCCCGGGCCTTGTACACACCGCCCGTCACACCATGGGAGTGGGTTGCACCAGAAGTAGCTAGTCTAACCTTCGGGGGGACGGTTACCACGGTGTGATTCATGACTGGGGTGAAGTCGTAACAAGGTAGCCGTAGGGGAACCTGCGGCTGGATCACCTCCTTAATCGAAGACTTCAGCTTCTTCATAAGTTCCCACACGAATTGCTTGATTCATTGAAAAAGACGATTAGGTTAGAAGCCCGTTATTGGGTCTGTAGCTCAGTTGGTTAGAGCGCACCCCTGATAAGGGTGAGGTCGGCAGTTCGAATCTGCCCAGACCCACCAATTGTCAATTGAGTGGGGTGAGGCCTTGCGATTACCTGGGGCCATAGCTCAGCTGGGAGAGCGCCTGCCTTGCACGCAGGAGGTCAACGGTTCGATCCCGTTTGGCTCCACCACTTTATGACGTTGTAGAGAGTTCAGAACTGAACATTCCTGCCGACGGTAGCTGAATGTTGATTTCTGGTCTTTGACCGGTAAGAAAAATCGTTCTTTAAAAATTTGGGTATGTGATAGAAGTGACTGATTGACTGCTTTCACTGGCAGTTAATTTGGTCAAGGTAAAATTTGCGTGTTCTCAATTGCAAATTTTCGGCGAATGTCGTCTTCACGTTATAGACAGTAACCAGATTGCTTGGGGTTATATGGTCAAGTGAAGAAGCGCATACGGTGGATGCCTTGGCAGTCAGAGGCGATGAAAGACGTGGTAGCCTGCGAAAAGCTTCGGGGAGGTGGCAAACAACCTTTGATCCGGAGATGTCTGAATGGGGGAACCCAGCCATCATAAGATGGTTATCACACACTGAATACATAGGTGTGTGAGGCGAACCAGGGGAACTGAAACATCTAAGTACCCTGAGGAATAGAAATCAACCGAGATTCCCTTAGTAGTGGCGAGCGAACGGGGACTAGCCCTTAAGTGGCTTTGAGATTAGCGGAACGTTCTGGAAAGTACGGCCATAGTGGGTGATAGCCCTGTACGCGAAAATCTCTTAGTCATGAAATCGAGTAGGACGGAGCACGAGAAACTTTGTCTGAATATGGGGGGACCATCCTCCAAGGCTAAATACTACTGACTGACCGATAGTGAACTAGTACCGTGAGGGAAAGGCGAAAAGAACCCCGGAGAGGGGAGTGAAATAGATCCTGAAACCGTATGCGTACAAGCAGTGGGAGCCTACTTTGTTGGGTGACTGCGTACCTTTTGTATAATGGGTCAGCGACTTATTTTCAGTGGCAAGCTTAACCGAATAGGGGAGGCGTAGCGAAAGCGAGTCTTAATAGGGCGTCTAGTCGCTGGGAATAGACCCGAAACCGGGCGATCTATCCATGGGCAGGTTGAAGGTTGGGTAACACTAACTGGAGGACCGAACCGACTACCGTTGAAAAGTTAGCGGATGACCTGTGGATCGGAGTGAAAGGCTAATCAAGCTCGGAGATAGCTGGTTCTCCTCGAAAGCTATTTAGGTAGCGCCTCGTGTATCACTGTTGGGGGTAGAGCACTGTTTCGGCTAGGGGATCATCCCGATTTACCAACCCGATGCAAACTCCGAATACCAACAAGTGTCAGCACGGGAGACACACGGCGGGTGCTAACGTCCGTCGTGAAAAGGGAAACAACCCAGACCGTCAGCTAAGGTCCCAAAGTTATGGTTAAGTGGGAAACGATGTGGGAAGGCTTAGACAGCTAGGAGGTTGGCTTAGAAGCAGCCACCCTTTAAAGAAAGCGTAATAGCTCACTAGTCGAGTCGGCCTGCGCGGAAGATTTAACGGGGCTCAAACCATACACCGAAGCTACGGGTTCATCTTAGGATGAGCGGTAGAGGAGCGTTCTGTAAGCCTGTGAAGGTGAGTTGAGAAGCTTGCTGGAGGTATCAGAAGTGCGAATGCTGACATGAGTAACGATAATGGGTGTGAAAAACACCCACGCCGAAAGACCAAGGTTTCCTGCGCAACGTTAATCGACGCAGGGTTAGTCGGCCCCTAAGGCGAGGCAGAAATGCGTAGTCGATGGAAAACGGGTTAATATTCCCGTACTTCTAGTTACTGCGATGGAGGGACGGAGAAGGCTAGGCCAGCACGGCGTTGGTTGTCCGTGTTTAAGGTGGTAGGCTGGAATCTTAGGTAAATCCGGGATTCTAAGGCCGAGAACTGATGACGAGTTGTCTTTTAGACGACGAAGTGGTTGATGCCATGCTTCCAGGAAAAGCTTCTAAGCTTCAGGTAACTAGGAACCGTACCCCAAACCGACACAGGTGGTTAGGTAGAGAATACCAAGGCGCTTGAGAGAACTCGGGTGAAGGAACTAGGCAAAATGGCACCGTAACTTCGGGAGAAGGTGCGCCGGTGAGGGTGAAGCATTTACTGCGTAAGCCCACGCCGGTCGAAGATACCAGGCCGCTGCGACTGTTTATTAAAAACACAGCACTCTGCAAACACGAAAGTGGACGTATAGGGTGTGACGCCTGCCCGGTGCCGGAAGGTTAATTGATGGGGTTAGCTAACGCGAAGCTCTTGATCGAAGCCCCGGTAAACGGCGGCCGTAACTATAACGGTCCTAAGGTAGCGAAATTCCTTGTCGGGTAAGTTCCGACCTGCACGAATGGCGTAACGATGGCGGCGCTGTCTCCACCCGAGACTCAGTGAAATTGAAATCGCTGTGAAGATGCAGTGTATCCGCGGCTAGACGGAAAGACCCCGTGAACCTTTACTATAGCTTTGCACTGGACTTTGAGCTTGCTTGTGTAGGATAGGTGGGAGGCTTTGAAGCGTGGACGCTAGTTCGCGTGGAGCCAACCTTGAAATACCACCCTGGCAACCTTGAGGTTCTAACTCTGGTCCGTTATCCGGATCGAGGACAGTGTATGGTGGGTAGTTTGACTGGGGCGGTCTCCTCCTAAAGAGTAACGGAGGAGTACGAAGGTGCGCTCAGACCGGTCGGAAATCGGTCGTAGAGTATAAAGGCAAAAGCGCGCTTGACTGCGAGACAGACACGTCGAGCAGGTACGAAAGTAGGTCTTAGTGATCCGGTGGTTCTGTATGGAAGGGCCATCGCTCAACGGATAAAAGGTACTCCGGGGATAACAGGCTGATACCGCCCAAGAGTTCATATCGACGGCGGTGTTTGGCACCTCGATGTCGGCTCATCACATCCTGGGGCTGAAGCCGGTCCCAAGGGTATGGCTGTTCGCCATTTAAAGTGGTACGCGAGCTGGGTTTAGAACGTCGTGAGACAGTTCGGTCCCTATCTGCCGTGGACGTTTGAGATTTGAGAGGGGCTGCTCCTAGTACGAGAGGACCGGAGTGGACGAACCTCTGGTGTTCCGGTTGTCACGCCAGTGGCATTGCCGGGTAGCTACGTTCGGGAAAGATAACCGCTGAAAGCATCTAAGCGGGAAACTTGCCTCGAGATGAGATCTCACTGGAACCTTGAGTTCCCTAAAGGGCCGTCGAAGACTACGACGTTGATAGGTTGGGTGTGTAAGCGCTGTGAGGCGTTGAGCTAACCAATACTAATTGCCCGTGAGGCTTGACCATATAACACCCAAACAATTTGCTGTTTGTGTGCTAGACGATCGAAGTCGACAACACGCCGAAAATTTGCAGGACCACGCACTACCCTTTATCACATACCCAATTTGGAGCCGCGTCCTTCTTGATAAAAGAAGCACGATGTTCCACCCGAATTGCTTGACGACCATAGAGCATTGGAACCACCTGATCCCATCCCGAACTCAGTAGTGAAACGATGCATCGCCGATGGTAGTGTGGGGTTTCCCCATGTGAGAGTAGGTCATCGTCAAGCTTGTATTCCAAACCCCCCATCCGTGAAAACGGATGGGGGGTTTGTCTTTGCACGCGGAAAATCTATCGCGGCAACCTTGCGCTCGCTCAACCCGATGGTAATCCCCCCATTTTTAGTATTCGCCAGAAGTAGAGGTCAGGCCGTGAGGGCCAACTTCTGTTTTGGGGTGATGCCTCCCAGAGCCATGTGTGGCCGTTCGTGATTGTATGTCCACACCCAACGAGTTGCATGTGCCTGCACTTCGGCGATGGACTCCAATAAATAATGCCCCAGCCAGTCGTAACGCACCGTGCGGTTGTAGCGCTCAACGTAGACATTCTGTTGCGGATTTCCTGGTTGGATATATTCCAGGCGGATGCCGTGCTTTTCCGCTCAGAGTACAAGCTTGCTGCTGATGTACTCCGGCCCGTTGTCGCTGCGTATGGCTTGCGGTTTGCCGCGCCACTCGATGACCTGATCCAGTGCGCGCACCACGCGCTCCGCGGGCAGTGACAGGTCGATATCCATGGCCAAGGTTTCCCGGTTGAAGTCGTCAATCAGGTTGAACAGGCGGAAGTTGCGACCATCGGCCAACTGATCGTGCATGAAGTCCATCGACCAGCAGTGATTGATCGCCTCTGGTACCGCCAACGGCTCAAGCTTCTCCCGCACGATGCGTTTACGCGGTTTGATTCGCAGGTTCAGCTCCAGCTCCCGATAGATCCGGTATACCCGCTTGTGATGTTGGCGCTGATTGAAAACTGACCCACCCTGCCGATTGAAATTCCTGATTACGCATAAACCTCAGCCAGCTTGAGGAGCCGGTAAGGCATAGGCGGTGTCCTCAATGCGGCATAGCTGAACCGCTCTATCATGGCACCAAGGTCGAAGCGCCGGTTGAAGCGGTACTCGAACTCGGCCAGATAGCGCGGAGCATGCTTGAGATCGAACGCATGGAAAGTCCCGGTCAGGGCGTTTTTGACGTTGCCCAGCAGGGTGTTAACCCACTTGAAGGTCGGATGCTGGGCACTGGCCCGACCACTCCCTGTCACGATGGAAAAATGCTGGCACTCCCGCGCATCGAAAGCCCGGAAACACGCAAGACCGTCGCTGAATACGGTACTTCCAGGCGCCACCGACTGTTGCGCGTAACTGCCGATCGCCTTGAGCGTGAAGGCCCGTACACGGCGTAGCTGCAAATACTGAGGGTGACCTTCTGCGCTGGTCTGCACCGCCGCGATGAAGGGAGCCTTGTTCTCCGAGCCGCGACCGCGCTTTCCCGGCCGCTCACCACCCAGATAGGCATCATCGACTTCAATGCGACCACTGAGCACCGTGTTCCGTTCGCGCTCGAACATCACCTGCATGATCTTGTGCTTGAGCTGCCAGGCCGTGTTGTAGCTCACGCCCAGTTCACGCGAGAGCTGCAAGGCCGACAAGCTGTTCTTGCGTTGAGTCAGCAGGTAGATCGCCAGGAACCAGGTGGTCAGAGGGAGCTTGGTACTGTCAAAAATCGTCCGTGCGGTCAGCGAGGCCTGATGATGGCAGCGGTTGCACTGATACAGCCGCCGTGCCAATTGGCAGCAGGCGCCCTGATGGCCACACTCGGGGCAGATGAAGCCGGCTGGCCAACGTAGCTTGAAGAGCGCTTCGCGACACTGCTCCTCGGTTGCGTAGTGCTTAAGGAAGTTAGTGAGCGAAAGACCGGGCTGGAATTGAACCTGATTGCGGGCCATGGGACACCTGCTGCTGGTTATTCATACAGTTAACCGTAGCAGCGGATTCCAATGAAGCAACTGAGCTTGGTACGTAATCAGGTTGAAATTTGACCCAGGGCGGATTGCTGATTTCTGCATCAGCAACTGTGGATAAGTTTAGCAACGCAGCTGCTTTCAAATCCCTCTTTTCGATAGCTCTGTGCTCTAGTCGAAGACCTGCCGCATCCAGTCATGCAGCAGGTCGTCCTTTCCGAAAAATCAAAACGGCTCGTCGTCCTGCTGATCCTGGCCAACCTTACGTTTTTGTTCCCGTGATTTGATTTTTGCCTGGGCCACCAAGCTACTGTGTTGCAGGCGGTAGGACTCGTTGCCGGTTTCGACGATGTGGCAGTGGTGCGTCAGCCGGTCCAGCAAGGCGGTGGTCATCTTGGCGTCGCCGAACACGCTCGACCATTCGGCGAAGCTCAGGTTGGTGGTGATTACCACGCTGGTGTGTTCGTACAGCTTGGACAGCAGGTGAAACAGCAGCGCACCGCCGGCCTGGCTAAACGGCAGATAACCCAGTTCATCAAGGATGACCAAATCCATACGCAGCAGTGCCTGGGCGATCCGCCCGGCTTTGCCGTCGTGCTTCTCGCGCTCCAGCAGGTTGACCAGGTCGACCGTGGAGTAGAAGCGCACGCGCTTGCCGTGCTGGGTGATACCGGACACGGCCAGCGCGGTGGCCAGGTGGGTTTTACCGGTGCCCGGCCCACCGATCAGCACCACGTTCTGCGCGGTGTCGGTAAAGGCCAGGCTGGCCAGCTCTTTGATCAGGCGTGCATCGGCGCTGGAGGCGCTGAAGTCGAAGCCAGCCAGGTCACGGTGCATCGGCAGTTTGGCCATGTGCATTTGGTGGCTCACCGAGCGCATGGCGCGGTCTGTGTGTTCTTGTTCCAGCAGGTGTTCGAGTAACCACCTGGAGGAGGCTGTTGCCGACTCGCCCTGCGCGATCAAGTCCGACCAGGCAGTGGCCATGCCGTGCAGGCGTAGTTCCTTGAACTCTGCCATGAGATCACGCATGACCGATCTCCTCAGCGCAGTCACGTAGACGGTCGTAGCGCGCCGTGTTGGCGACGGGTGCCTCCTTGATCGACAAGTGGGTTTCGACGGTGGGTGGTGGTTCGCTCGCTGTCAGCCGCGCCACGACATTGAGGATGTGTTCGGCGCTCAGGCGGCCGCCCTCAAGCACCAGTTCAACAGCCACCAGCACGGCATCGAGCCCGGCGATCGGCACGGCGGCCAGGACTTGCGCCATGATCCGGTCACCGCCGGCATGACGCCCCAGGCCGTGCTTGAGCTGATGCAGCGGCGCTGGTAAATCGGCAAAAGGAGCACCGTTACGCAGTGCGCCCGGCTTGCGCTCGATCAGCGGGATGTAGTGCTGCCAGTCATAACTGACCTGGTCGCGATCCAGCAAACGCGCATGGCTGGCGATCAGCATGTCATCGGCCACCACCTCGATCCGCGTCGGATACAGGCGACTGCTGACCCACTTGCCGGCGAACTCACAGGGCACCGAGTAGCGGTTGCGCCCCACGCTGACCAGGCAGGTACTGGAAACCCGCGCAACACGCTCCACGTAACCGTCGAAGGCAGTGGGCATTGGCATCATCTCAGCCCGCTCTAACTCCAGCACCTCGGCCACACTGAGCCCGCTGTATTGCGGATGCGAGAGCTCATTCCAGAGCGCCCGGCAGCGCTGCCCCAGCCAGGCATTGAGCTCTTCGAAGGAATGAAACTGGCAGTCTTGGGCGTCCAGCCAAATACGTCTGCGGCTGTCCTGCACGTTCTTTTCAACGATGCCCTTTTCCCAGCCCGAGGCGACGTTGCAGAAGTCCGGATCGAACAGGTAGTGCGCGCACATCACCGCAAAGCGCGCATTCACCGTGCGGCCTTTGCCCTTGTTGACCTTGTCGACGGCCGTCTTCATGTTGTCGTAAATACCCCGGCGCGGCACGCCGCCCAAGGCGCTGAACGAGCGCGTATGCGCATCGAACAGCATCTCGTGGCCCTGGCTCGGATAAGCCACCAACCAGAACGCACGACTGGCGCACAGCTTCAGGTGCGCCACTTGCATGCGCCGGTAAATACCGCCGATCAGCAAGCCTTCTTCGCTCCAGTCGAACTGAAACGCCTCGCCCAGCGCAAAGGTCAGCGGTACAAAGGCCTGCGGCGCCTTGCCCTGATCCCCACGCCACGCGCGGATAAACGCGGTGAGCTGGCTGTAGCCACCCTCATAACCCTCGGCCTTGATGTGCGCCAACAGCGCCTTAGCAGTGCGCCGATGCTGCTTAGGACGCAGCGAGTCGGCTTTCAGCGCCTGCTCCAGCGTGGCGTGAAAAGGGCTGAGCTTGTTGAAGACCGCGCGGCGTTGGTACACCGGCTGAGTCGCTTCCGGCTCCCTGACCCATTTGCGAATCGTGTTGCGCGATAACCCCGTGCGCTTGGCTATCTCATGCAGCGACAGCTTGTCGCGGAAATACATCCGCCGGATTTTGCCCATCATTTCCATACTGATCACCCTGTGTTCTCCTGCTCAAAAATTGAGCAGAAGCAGTTGAACACCTGGGTCAGTTTTCAGTCGGCAGAACAGCCTCTACTGGGTCAGTTTTCGGTCAGCGGCAACACGCTTGTGATTCCACCGGGGGCTTTCACGCTGCGCAGATACAGGAAGCACAGGCCAAATCCCCAGTTGCGCTGGTTGTGCGTAAGCCGGATCAGGTGATCGGCGATCTCGGCATTTTTCGTGGACAACCGTGGTTGGTAGCGATAGCAGGTGACGTTGACCCCGAAGGCCAGGCACGCCTGTTTGATACTGATTCGGCCAGAATGAACGGCCTGCTGCGCCATCTCTCGCCGTCGAGATGGCTTCACCACTTTTTTGCCATGGCCTCCTGGAGGATCTCAGCCTTCAGGCGCTCTTCGGCATACATTTTTTGAGGCGGCGGTTTTCTTCCTCCAGCTCCCGCAGACGGACCATCAATGAAGCGTCCATGCCGCCGAACTTGGCGCGCCACTTGTAGACGGTCGCCGAGCTGATGCCGTGCTCGCGGCACAGCTCCGGGACTGGGCTGCCGGCTTCGGCCTGCTTGAGGATGGCAATGATTTGGCTGTCCGAAAAACGCGATGTTTTCACGCAAAATTTCCTTGACCCGATTAGGAGAAAATTCTACTTCTGACGAGTACTGATTTCAGGGGGGATTACCGATGAGCTCTTCAAAGCCATCTCGCTGCACGTTGATCTGGAGAAAATGCTGAACGATGGACTTCTGTTTGAACGTGAGGCGATCAAGCCGAGCCAGTAGGTGTTGAAAGGATTGGGCATCCATAACGGCGCTCCTTGATGAGCACACGTCTTAAGTCTAGGCCTTGCAACAGTTAACGGGTACCTAGCCAAAAAAAACACCCTGCGAAAGCGTAGCCCTCGTAGGGTGCGGGGGGGGGACCATCTCATTACCCCACCTCCTGCTGGTGGGGTTTTGCGTTTTACAGTGCCGCCGTCGGTTGGCATAGATTTATGGCGCGCTTACAAAAAGCCACCCGCAGGTGGCTTTTGGATAGTGGCGGCTTGTTCAGTCTCCGCGGTATACACAGCCACTGGTGCAGGTCTCGTGGATGCGGATCCGGGACAGTTCGGGAAGGAGGGGCTTGAGTTGCTGCCAGATCCACTTCGCGATGACTTCGCTGGTGGGGTTTTCCAGGCCAGGAATTTCGTTCAGGTAGTTGTGATCAAGTTGCTCATACAGTGGCTTAAAGATGGCTTTTATTTCAGAAAAGTCACGAATCCAGCCGGTGTAAGGATCGACCTCGCCTTCGATATAAACGGCAACGCGGAAGGAGTGGCCATGTAATCGCCCACATTTATGTCCTTCGGGCACATGGGGAAGTCGGTGGGCCGCTTCGAAAGTAAACTCTTTGAACAGTTCCACGGGTTGTCTCTCTGAAAATTCGCGGTTGCACGCACCGCTCCGATAAAGAGTGATATTACCAGTTCTGGCTGCCCAACGTACTCGTGCAGCCTTCTGGCGTGCTGGTCTTGCAAGTGCACCACTACGCCCTGCAGCGTTGAGCCGGTACCTCGCTGGCCTCTACTTGGTAGCGCTTTGCCGGTTTCTCTCTTGCCGATAAACGCTGACGGCTTCATATACAGCCTTTCTCAGGCGGTTGATCCCGCCTATGGGACGATGCTCCGGTAGCGAGTGCCATGGATTGAATGCCAGGTTGTCGCAAAAGAGATTTTGCTCACTGCTGTCGAAGTCTTGCGCAGGCAACTGGATAGTGGCGACTGTTTCGAATGCTGCAATTGACTCGTCCCACTCGACGCTAGGGTCTTCGATCGGCATGTAGTGCGCAGGATTCTGCCGCTGTATCTGTAGCGCGAAGCAGGCGGGTACGCGGTCGAGCGAAAGCTGCTGGTAGAGCGCATTGCGCAGGAAGTTGGGCAGATCTCTGTTTGGTGTCGGTAGGGCATAATCCGGGCAGTTCTTTGGAGCAGGAATAACTCGGAATTTGATGTTGTGCGGGCCAAGCTTGAACGGGGCGATGGAGTTGTAGGTGGTTTCAACCGGGCTTTGGGGGGCGGGGGCAAGAGTTTTCAGGGCAATGATCAGATGGCGGATTTCCCAGCTCTGCGGATTCCAGCCAGGAAAGAATGCCAGCGCTTTCTTGCCCTCGGCTTGGGCGGCGAAGTTACTTTTGTACTCAGCTACATCGCGGACGAAAAATGCAGTGTGATTGAACATGACGAAGTCTTGTTCAGTTGTGTGCGCAGGGCTGCTCAAGAGTTTTTCTCCTGGCACCTCTAGCAGTTTGAGGGCCATGCCGCGGGCATCGCGAGCACGGTCGAATTGCGGGTAAGCGTTGCCGTTGGATAAGCGCACCCATGCTTGCCAGGTTTTGCCTCGCTCGCTGAAGACGCCATACCGGAGACTACCGTCCAGGTTTTCGAGCACGGTTACTTGTGCCTTTATGCAGCCGTGGGCTTTGGCATGGGCGTCGCGCAGGACACGGGTGTTGTCTCGGTGTTGTTCGACTACCCGGATAGCATCTTCGATGATGCCTTGGGTAAGCGCCGCTTCACCGGGAGGGATTTGTTCTTCGCTGGCAACCGGGCCGGAGAATTTCCAGTTGTAGTACACCGTACCTATGCCCCAGGCGCTCAGGCCTATGACCAGTAGCAGCAGTAAGAACTTACCGAGCCAGCGGCCAAGCCAGAGCCAGAGTCGATTGAGCATGGTGCTAATCCTTGTTCGTTATTGTTATTCCTGTTGGCAGTTAACGGCTCTGCCGTTTCTGTCAACGGTATTGGATCAAGCTTGGCACTTGGGTCCTGGGTTCCAGGGTTTTGCTTTGATCGATTGGAGTTGGGCTTCGAACTCTTGGATGCCCAGCACCTTGAGGTATTCGAGCAAAGCCCAGCGCTCTTCAGGTTGCAATGCACGACCGATCACGCCGTCCTGGCGGCAACCTTCGCGAAATTCATGGCCGCGGTTGCTGTTGCCGCTGATGCTGGTATCGAATAAGAAGCCACCTGGGAATTTGCCGCTGTCGAAGCCGAGATGCTTCGGGTTGTACTCGAAGCTGCCGACCCAGAATTGAGCTTGTCGCTCCGAAAGGGGTGATAGCAGTTGGAACAATGTAGGAACCGAACCGTTGTGCAAGAACGGTGGGGTGGCCCATATGCCGTGCAGTGGCCGGGCCTTGTAACCGCGTTTTTCTTGCACGCCTATAGGTAGGCCGTAGCCGTTCATGCGCCAGCGTTCACGAGGTTGGATCTCTTCGTTTTGGTAGGCGCGGTTTTCGACATAGGCGGTCAGGTAGGCCAGGCCCTTGGCGCTGGAGATACTGCGCAGATCAACGTCATCCAGGCTCGTGCCGAAAAGGCGGACATCCAGCTTGCTGAGCTCCGCTTTAGTCCAGCCGAGTTTGCTCATATCGAAGCGGTGATCGGCAATATTGTCGGCGGTGGTTGGATCTGTGCCGATTATGTCGGTTGGCACGATGCGCATGCGCCATTCGGGATCGCGTGCCGGCGCCAGACGTTCGGCGCGCGGTTTGGGATCGGGGGCGTGACAGTAGGCGCAGTTTTCGGCGAACAGGGCGCGACCCTGGCTGGCCAGTGGCAGGTCGATCTTGCCGAAGATATCCGCGGGCCAAGCCGGTGGCTTCAACTGCTTGAGGGCTTCCTCCAGAACGTACAGGTCGCGCAGGCGTACGCTTGACGAGTATCGCTCAGCGTCTGGCACAGGATGTCCGTCAGCTTGCAGTAGCTGCAATGTTGCCCCGACGCCTAGAGCTTCGCCGACATTGCGCGCCATGGGCTGCATGGCTGAGCCATTCCACTGTACCCAGTCGAATTTCCAGATATCCCAGACTTGTGGGTAGCTGACCGGGGCGTTCGCGACCCTGTAATTACTGGCGTCGATAGCATCACCGAAGACGCTGTTGGCGATGCGGCCAAAGGCATCGGTACGGCCAAAACCTTCCTCGGTCGGGTAGAGGCCGCGATGCCAGTCGTTGAATGCCGTACCGAGCAAGCGATCAAGTACGACTTTGACGTCCTGGCGCAGTTGATCACGGTCTTGCGGGTAGCGTTCACCGAGTACGGCCTTGGCAAAACGCTTGAATTTAAAGGGATTATAGTAAGTGAAGGCCATGCTCATGCCGAGTGACTGGCCAAAGCTGCCGCCTCTCAACGTAGGCACGGTTGAGGCCAATGAATGCAGCGCTGCGCCTCCATCGATCCTCACGGCCTGTCCTTGATAGCGCAACTCGCCGGTATGACAGGCCGCGCAGCTTATATCCAGGTAATGAGTGGACGTCTCGCTATCTTCATGGCGGGCAAAGCCAACAGGCAGATTGGCGGGGTTGAATTCTGTCGGCTTCTGGTCGGGATCGACTAGAAAGCCAAAGCGCGCCAGGTAGTCGGGCGCAGAAAATTTGTCTCTACTCAGGGGTAACTCAAGGGCGCTGAACCAGTCGTAACGCAAGCCTTTAACTTGAGTGCCCTGAGGTGTGTAGTAATACGTCTGGCGCTGCTCGTCGCTCCATTGGTTAAGGTAGTGGAGCTTGTCCGGCTTCTGGTAACTGGGTAGGTTGGGGTAGGCAATGAAGTAGAAACCCAGAGCCAGAGCGCAAACCAGAAGCACTAGGAACCCGCTGGCAACTATACGGAGCACACGCATCAGACACTTCCTTGTTGCGTTCTTGTTTTCTGACTTTATGCCAAGCTGGATGGTTGATGGCAAGCTGCCTTTACTAATTTTTCTCAGGCTGGAAAGCCTGGGCTGTTCCATTGCTAATACTTGGCCTTTGCTCAACACATGGATAAGTAGCAGACGGTCGTGGCATTAAACCGAAAGTCAGGAGTAGGCAATGCACCCCTTTGAGGCCGAAAAACCACCGCAGTTGGCAATTTTGCTCGGTTATGCCGGGTTGCTACCCTTTGTTAGTGGTGCGCTGGGAATCTGGGTGATTCCATTGGGTTGGCGTCCCTTCGTTTTAGAGGCGTTGCTGGATTTCGCAGCCTTGATCCTGGCTTTTATGGGGGCGATCCATTGGGGCCTGGCGATACGGGCCGAGGAGAGCGATGAGCAAGCGCAGATTCAGTTAGGCTTGTCGGTGATTCCGCCATTGCTCGGCTGGTTGGCTATTTCTGCAGGAATGCCAATGGGGTTGGCCCTGCCGACACTTCTGATCGCGTTCGTAGGTCTTCATTTTGCTGATGTGCATGCGGTCAAGTTGGGGCTGGCTCCACGCTGGTACTCGAGCTTGCGTATGCCGCTAACCGTGGTTGTCTCACTCAGTTTGTTATTGGCCTGGGCCAGTGTGTTGGTTGCATGAATTCAGTGCGTCGCTGATGTATGCCCGCGCGACTCGAGCCGTTGCCCCCAGTCGTAGTGAAAGCCCTGATCGCGTTGTCTCGGCTGGCCAAGTCCTGAGGGACTGCTCATCGTCATTAGAGTCAGCCGGGGTTGGTGGTCTAGCTGGATGAGCCGGTATCTAGCGTTGTGGGAGCGGACCTGGCGCTAACACGCCAGACTGTCAGCTTGGCGATAGAGCATTAGCAGTTTACGGGTGATGGTCTGCTGAATATCGTCGCGCTCGAACGTGGACAATCGGCTGAGGTGGCTGACCTGCAAGCGGTGCAAGTGGATATATGGCATCTGTTGATCAAACTCGCGCAGATCACCTTTCATCATGATGGGCAGAAAAACGTCGCCGGCTTTCTTCTGATTGCTGATGATTTGCGCCAATGCGCGCTTGAACGGCATGGTTTTCGGCGCGGAGCCACCGTCTGTTATCCGTGTGGATAACAGCAGGCCCGGTTTCCCCAGTACCACGCCCGGCAATACGCAGAGCCCGGTTTTGCGTACTGCGTGTGCTTCGATGCCATGCAGGGTGTCATGGAACGCATAGGGGTTGGGCAGTACCACCATTTTGCGTCCCTGATCGTGGGGGAAGTGCAGGTTGTAATTGGTGTAGAGCTGACGCACGGATTCGGAATAGACGCACAAGCGGTTTTCGAACAACTTGATGAAGCTCTCAGCCAGCTCGCGTCGAGCCATGCTGTCCAGATCCCAGATCAAATCCTGATTCTGCGGTCGGTCGAGGTCGACTTCCTGATGTTCCATGCCGCTCATTCATTCCCTCATACGCGAAACTGGCCCAGTAATTGATTGAGCTGCTCAGCCAGTTGGCCCAGGCGTTGGCTGGACTCGCTGGATTGTTCAGCAGCGAGTGCGTTGCTGTGTGCTAAACCGGCTGCCTGGGTGACATTCTGGTTGATATCTTCAACCACCTGCGACTGCTGTAGTGTGGCACTGGCGATCGAGGCGTTCAAACCGGTGAGGTTGCGCAGCGATTGGGCAATTTGCCCCAGGCTCTCACCGGCCAGGCTGGCTTGCTCGACCGTGAGCTGTGACGCGCGGCTGCTTTCATTGATGACTTTCACTGCAGCTTCGGAATTGCCTTGCAAGCGCTCGATCATACCCTGAATTTCAGCGGTCGATTGCTGGGTGCGTTGAGCCAGCAAACGCACTTCGTCGGCGACCACGGCAAAACCGCGACCTTGTTCGCCAGCGCGGGCGGCTTCGATCGCAGCATTGAGGGCGAGGAGGTTGGTCTGTTCGGCAATCGAGCGAATTACTTCCAAAACGCTGCCTATCTGCGTGCTTTCTAGAGCCAGCTTTTGAATCACCTCCACCGCCTGATTGATCGTGCCAGACAGTTGGCTGATCTGGCGCAGGCTGGCGTCGATGTTCTGCTGGCCTTGGCTCGCCTGGGCTTCGGCGGCATGTACTTCGCTCGACGCATGTTCGGCATTTTTCGCGACGTCTTGTACGCCATAGGTTACCTGGTTGATCGCGGTGGCCACGAGTTCCATCTGCTGAGATTGCTGCTGACCATGCTGCTGGGCCTCACGGGCAATGCTACCGAGCGAGCGAGCGGCTTGATCGAGTGCACCGGCAGAGTCGAGTGACTGGCGGATCACGTGGCGCAATTTTTCGGTAAAGGCATTGAAGTGTCTGGCCAAGGCGGTCAGTTCGTCATTGCCGTTGGTATCCATGGAGTGGGTCAGGTCGCCTTCACCGTTGGCGATGTTGGCCATGGCGTCGACCTGCTCCTGCAGGGGCCGGGCAATACTGCGCGAGATCAGGGTTACCAGCAGGGTCATCAGCAGAGCGATCGCAATGCCGATAGCGAGTGCGCGTAAGGCTTGTGCCTGGAACTCCTCCTGCACGTCATCGACATACACGCCCGAACCGATGATCCAACCCCAGGGCTGGAACAAGCTAACGTAGGAAACCTTGGCTATCGGGTCGCTCGAGCCTGGCTTCGGCCAGCGATAATGCACTGGGCCGGCGCCCTTGGTTTTGCTGATCTGCACCATTTCATTGAACAGCGCCTTGCCGTCCTGATCCTTGACGGCGGAAAGGTTCTGTCCTTCGAGTTTGGGGTTGGTTGGATGCATGATCATGGTTGGCGTCTGGTCATTGATCCAGAAATACTCCTGGCCGTCGTAGCGCAGGCCGCGGATCACCTCAATGGCCTGTTTCTGCGCCTCCTCGCGACTGAGCGTAGTGGCTGCCTCGAGGCTGTGGTAATGGGCGAGAATGCCTGCCGCGCTCTGTACCACGTGCTGGGTCTTCTCTTCTTTGGCGGCATACAGGTTGCGATTAACCTGTTGCAGCATCAACGACCCGAGGATGAACAACATGGCGATGGCGACAACGAGAATAAGCCACAAGCGACGGCTAATAGGCAGACTGCGTAGGCTGTTCATAGAAAGGCTCTCTCGGTTCTTGATCTGGGGGGGCAGGGCGCGTCCCTTATATACGGAATGCACCACTGGTTGTTCTAGACCATCCGCCAATTGGCTTGAGGCGTTGGGCGATGCCGAAATTTCCTCGAATCTGCATCAGTTGGCTCTAATGCAGACAATAAAACCTGGGTCTCTGATAGCATTTCGGCCGCGCAGGCCAAAACCTGAGGGTTTCCCGGCTTTTCCTGTTTATTAGGACCGAAGCACAGGGTCTGAGTCCGACAGCCGTTCAAGTGTTGATGGTGTTTCACATAATTTATGTCGTTCGTGCGGTGCATACCGCGCGCCTTAGGAGTGTTGATGGATCTTTGGACCGCCGTGCAGTCGTTTATTTTGGGTGTTGTCGAGGGTATTACCGAGTTTTTGCCGATTTCCAGTACGGGTCATCAAATCATAGTCGCCGATCTCATCGACTTTTCCGGTGAGCGGGCCATGGCGTTCAATATCATTATCCAGTTGGGCGCGATCCTGGCGGTGGTTTGGCAATTCAGGCGCAAGATCATCGAGGTGGTGGTTGGCTTGCCGCGGGAGGCAGAAGCGCAACGCTTCACCGCCAATCTGCTAGTTGCCTTCCTGCCCGCGGTGATTCTCGGTGTGAGCTTTGCCGATCTGATTCATCAATACCTGTTCAATCCGATTACTGTCGCTGCAGCGCTGATAGTGGGTGGCGTGATCATGCTCTGGGCTGAGCGGCGTGAGCATGTTATCCACGCCGAAAGCGTCGACGATATGACCTGGAAGGATGCGCTGAAAGTCGGCTTTGCCCAGTGTCTGGCGATGATTCCGGGCACCTCGCGCTCGGGCGCGACGATTATCGGCGGCCTGTTGTTTGGCCTGTCACGCAAGGCGGCTACCGAGTTCTCCTTCTTTCTGGCGATGCCCACCATGGTCGGCGCGGCGGTGTTCTCCGGCTACAAGTACCGCGAACTGTTCCTGCCTGCGGATCTGCCGGTGTTCGCCATCGGTTTCGTGACCTCGTTCATCTTCGCCATGATCGCCGTGCGTGCACTGCTCAAGTTCATCGGCAGCCATAGTTATGCGGTATTCGCTTGGTATCGCATCGGTTTCGGTCTGCTGATTCTGGCGACCTGGCAGCTGCATCTGATCGACTGGAGTACCGCCCAAGGTTGAACGTGTAAGGCTGTATTCGGCGGATTGATAAAAGGCGCGCTGCTTGGCGCGCCTTTGTCATAGTGATGCCCGCTCATGGAGGCCTGTTATGAATTCGCTGGAACACCAACTGCTCGACGTCAACGGCATCACGCTTAGCCTCTACAGTGCAGGTCCTGCGGATGGACGTCCGCTGTGGTTGCTGCATGGTTTTCCCGAATGCTGGCACTCCTGGCGTCAGCAGATCGGTCCATTGGCGGCGGCTGGTTATCGAGTGCTGATTCCGGAAATGCGTGGCTATGGGCAAAGCAGTGCGCCGCGTGATCCAGCGGCTTATGACCTGATTACCGTGTGTGGCGATATCCAGGCAGCCATGGATCTGCTCGGGCACAGCGAGGCGTGCGTGGTCGGCCACGATTGGGGCGCGCCGATTGCCTGGCACCTGGCGTTATTGGCGCCGCAGCGGGTAAAAGCAGTGGTTGGCATGGCCGTGCCATTTGGCGGGCGGCCCCGGCAGCCCGCGATTGACATGATGCGTCAGCACTATGCCAAGCGCTTCCATTACATCCTGCACTTCCAGCAACCCGGTGTTGCCGAGCAGGAAATGGACGCCGATATCCCGCGCACCCTGCGCATGATGATGCACAACACCTCTGCCGCCGTACCCAAGGACTTTTTCCTGCAGGAAAAGCCTGCGGGTGCCGGGTTGTTCGACGGCATGCAGGACCCCGGCATATTGCCGCTTTGGTGCGATGTCGAGGCGTTCAACCACTACCTGCAGACCTTCACTGGACGCGGTTTCCATGGCGCACTCAACTGGTACCGCAACTTCGAACGCAACTGGAAGCGCACCGAGGCGTTGGCTGACAAGCACATCGAACAACCGGCGATGTTCCTGCTCGGCGACAAGGACCCGGTTGGCACCCTGGAAGCCTACACCCTCAAGCAGATGCCCAAGCGCATCGCGAACCTGGAACAACATCTGCTGAGCGATTGCGGTCACTGGATCCAGAACGAACAGGCCGCCCAGGTAAATCGGCTATTGCTGGCGTTTCTCACGCGTCACTACGCCGCGTGAGCCCGCTAGAATAGATCCTTTTAAGTTAAGGACTGGCGTCATGGAACAGCGCGGGCTGTTGCGCAATTGGGACGACGACAAGGGCTTTGGCTTTATCCAGCCGCAGCAGGGCGGTGGCGAGGTGTTTGCGCATATCTCGGCGATGCGTGGCGATCGGCGTCCTGTAGCCGGCGACCAGGTGCTGTATATCGCTGGCAAGGACCGGCAAGGGCGTCTGCGCGCCGAGCATATACGCCTGGCGGGCGATTTGGCGCTCGATCAGCCGGCCATCCGGCGGAAGCCGCGGTCCGCCAAACCGTCACCTGCGCTGGTGCGAAAACCCAGTCAGCCAAGGGCAAAACGCGAGGCCTCTGGACCGATTCAGAACCTCGGCCTTAAGTCGTTGCTGTTTGCCGGATTGGGCGGCCTGCCGCTATTTGGCGCACTGCAACTGCTGCTGAGTGCGGGCTTGATCTGGGCGCTGGTGGCATATGCCGCCGCTAGCCTGATCAGCTTCGGGCAATACTGGCATGACAAGGCCCGTGCGCTGCATGGCGGCAGGCGTATCCCGGAGAACAGCTTGCATCTGGTCGAGTTGCTGGGCGGCTGGCCCGGCGCGTTGTTGGCTCAGCAGATCTTTCGCCATAAAACCCGCAAGGGGTCTTATCAGCTGCTGTTCTGGACGATTGTCGCAGCACACCAGGCGTTCTGGTTCGATTGGCTGGTGCTGGACGGTGCCTATTTCGGTGCCGTGCTGGGCTAGATCAATCACAGGTCGAGGAGCAGGCCCACTTGCAGGCGTTTGGGCAGCCTGCGTACCACCAATTGGTGCGAGCGGGTCAGCAGTTGCCACAGTTCGTCGTCGCCAAGGGGCGGGTGTGCGCAACTCATGCTGATCCAGTGCGCCCGCGCCAGATAGGGCGCCGGGCGGATGCCGGGGCGGTCGACGTAACCAAGGAACAAATCGCTGTCGACCTTGAACGCCAGTTCATGGCCGAGAAAATTGAGGATGGCGAACATCTTGTTGCCCGCCACGGAAAACACCTGGTTGTTGCCCCACTTGAAATCTTCGCGGGCACCGGGCAGTTGCAGACAAAAAGCGGCTATTTCCTGTTGTTTCATGTGCCTCGAGCCTTGTTGCGGGTTCTCTAGCTAAGCTAGCAGAGTGTTGGCCCAACCTTCAGCCCCGATGGAGATTTCCTTATGTCGCTGTCCATGTATGACGCCTCGCTTGCGCAGTTCATTCGTATGCTTGGCAACCTGTCGGCCATCCTGGATAAAGCCGAAGCTTACGCCGCTGAGCGCAAGATCGAGGCGAGCGTGCTGCTCAATGCGCGCCTGGCGCCGGATATGCTGCCCTTGATAAGCCAGGTGCAGATCGCCAGCGACAGCGTCAAAGGCTGCGCCGCGCGTCTGGCCGGTATCGACATCCCCAGCTATGTCGACAACGAAAGCAGCTTTGCCGAATTGCAGGCGCGTATCGCCAAGACCCAGGCATTTCTCGGCAGCGTTACTGCGGTGCAGCTCGAGGGCAGCGAAGGCAAGTCGATCACCCTGAACTTTCCGGGTCTGGAGTTGCAGTTCACGGGGCAGGAGTACTTGCTGCATTTCGTCCTGCCGAATTTCTATTTTCACCTGACCACCGCCTACGCGATCCTGCGCCACAACGGCCTGGATATAGGCAAGATGGATTTCCTCGGCCGACCTTGAGTCCCCAGGCGCCGTAGTGCCCGTTACTCAGGAACGTGCGGCTGTCCCGGTAAGGCGAAAGTGGCGGGTTTCGGTGGCATGGAGGCGTGGAAGCAGGGACGGAGTTGGCGCATGGCCGGGAGTTAAAATCTAGTGCGTCATTCGGGCGGCACGTAACCTGCCAAGCGGGGGCGGCCTGTTCCATCTGCTTGTTCGCCAGGCGCACAACACTTGTGCGCGGTGGCGTGAACTAGCGGGCCAGAGCGCGTGCTAGGCTTTGTGCCGGCCTGTTCGGGCCTTATTGCGAGTGTCGTCGATGTCTTCCTCTGCTGCCAGTGCATACCTCAAACGCGGCACCCCTGCCTACCGGCGTGCCACCCTGGCGTTGTTCTGCGCCGGTTTCGCCACCTTTGCCTTGCTCTATTGCGTGCAGCCGCTGTTGCCGCTGTTGGCCGCGCACTTCTCGGTATCGGCGGCCGGTAGTAGCCTGGCGTTGTCGCTGACCACCCTGAGCCTGGCGCTGTGCCTGCTGGTATCAGGCGCGTTGGCCGAGAGCTGGGGGCGCAAGCCGGTGATGGTCGGTGCCTTGGGCCTGGCCTGTGTGCTCGGCATCGCCTGTGCGCTGGTCGAAACCTGGGACTACCTGTTGCTGCTGCGCGCGTTGCTCGGCCTGGCACTGAGCGGCTTGCCAGCGCTGGCCATGGCCTATGTTGGCGAGGAATTCGATCCCGAGGCGTTGCCGGCGGCGATGGGCCTGTACATCGGCGGTACGGCTCTGGGCGGCCTGCTCGGACGTTTGCTCGCAGGCCTGCTCAGCGATATCGGCGGCTGGCCGCTGGCGCTGGGCGGCATCGCCGGCATGGGCTTGCTGGCTTTGGCGTTGTTTATCTGGCTGTTGCCGCCGTCGCGGCATTTTCGCGCCCAGCCATTGTCGCTGCGCGGGTTGCTCGGCAACTTCGCTCAACACCTGGGCAACCGGCAGCTGCGCGCGCTGTTTCTGCTGGCGTTTCTGTTGATGGGCGGCTTCGTCGCGCTGTTCAACTATGTCGGTTTTCGCCTGGCGGCGGCGCCGTTCAGTTTGTCGTCGACGTTGATCGGCCTGCTGTTCACGGTGTATCTGGTCGGGATTCTCAGTGCCGGTTGGGCCGGGCGCCTGGTGCCGCATTTCGGTGCGCGCCAGGTGCTGCAGGGCGGTATCGGCATCATGCTGCTCGGCGTCGCGCTCTGTGCCACGCCTTGGCTGAGCGCCGTGGTGCTGGGCCTGGCGCTGCTGACCCTGGGCTTCTTCGCCGCCCATGCGGTGGCCAGCGGTCAGGTCGGTCAGCATGCCAAAGGCGCCAAGGCGCAGGCCTCGGCGCTGTATCTGTGTGCCTATTACCTGGGCTCCAGCGTGGTCGGCTATGTCGGCGGCTATGTCTGGGAACATGCCGGCTGGTTGCCGTTGCTGGCGGTGTTGGCGGGGTTGTTCCTGCTAGCCGGATGGTGGGCGCGTAAGCTCTGACTGTACCGTTTTCCCGGATGACAGCCGGGCTGCGGCTGCGGTGTAGGCCGTACTCGCGAAGCAGTCCGGTGCGCGGTAATAGTCGGCTGTTCGTTGCGCTCCTGAGCGGCGGCCGCTGCGGTCCGCCCTAGGGTTTTGCACGGCTTGCGTATCGACAGCCCCGAGGCATCTGCATTCGATACGGCGTCAGCTTTCCTGGGCGCGATAAGCACCCGGGGTCAGGCCGGTCCACTTCTTGAACGCGCGATGAAAGGCCGAGGGCTCGGAAAACCCCAGCTGCTCGGCAATGTCCTGAATCGACAGGTCATCGCGGCCCAGGTGGTAGATGGCCAGGTCGCGGCGCAGGTGATCCTTCAGCTCCTGAAAGCTCGAACCCTCCTCGCGCAGATGCCGACGCAGGGTCTGCGGGCTCATATGCAGTTGTTGCGCGACCGCGTCCAGGTCCGGCCAGGCGCTGCAGTCGCGCCCGAGCAAGCGGCGGATCTGGCTGATCAGGCTGTCGCCGCCATCTGGGCGGGCCAACAGATCGGCGGGGGAGTGTTGGAGGAATTGTTTGAGCGTGCGTTCGTCCTGCAGCAGCGGCATGGCCAGGTAGCGGGCGTGGAACAGCAGGCTGGTTTGCCCAGTGGCGAAGCGCCGGTTGCAAGGGAATAGCAGCTCGTATTCGCCAGCGTGAGCGGGTTGGCTGTAGGTGAAGGTGGCTTCTTCCAGGCGGATACGCTGGCCGATCAACCAGCTACCGAGGCGATGCCAGATCACCAGCAGGCTCTCGACCAGAAAGTGGTCGGGGTCGCACAGGGTTGAGTCGTCCACCGACAGCCGCGCCCAGTCGCCTTCGCGCTGGATGCTGATGGTCGGGGCTTCGGGGAACAGGCTGTAGAACAGCGCGCCCCGGCCCAGGGCTTTTTCCAGTGAACGGCAGTGGATGATGGCGTAACACATCATGGCGAAGGTGCCGGGCTTGCTGCGCAGGCGGCCAAAGCCGAGGTATTCATCGCCAAGGCTTTCCCACAGTAATTGCATCAGGCGGGCGAACTGTTCGGGGGCGACCCGTGCGCGCGGCTCATCGAGCAGGGTGGCCTGAATGCCCACTTGGCGCAGTAGCGCGGCGCAGTCGTGGCCCTGGCGTTCGGCTCCACTCAACGCGGCGCGGACAAAGTGGCTGGCGATGGTGCGTTCGCGCATGACAACTCCTTGAAAGTGCGCCGATGGTAGGCAGCTCAATGGGCTGAGGACAAGTGCCGAGCGAATGGGTCAATCCAGGCTGAGCGTATGGGTCATTGAGGCAGCCGGGTGGGCGGGCCTAACCTGCAACACGACTTCAACTCAGGGAGCACACTCGCATGCAGCGCAACATTTTCGACACTGAACACACCATGTTCCGTGACGCCTTCGCAGCCTTTCTGAAGAAAGAGGTGGTGCCGCATCAAGATCAGTGGGAGGCCGACGGCATGGTCAGCCGTGAGGTGTGGAAGAAGGCCGGCGAGATGGGTTTCCTGCTGCCCTGGGCGGACGAGGAATACGGCGGTTCGGGCCTCAAGGATTTTCGCTATGAGCAGATCATGTGCGAGGAGCTGGCCAAGATAAACGAGGCAGGCTTCATGCTGCCGCTGCATTCGGCGCTCTGTGGTCCCTATATAGCCGAGTACGGTAACGCCGAGCAGAAGGCGCGGTTTATGCCGGGCATCATCAGTGGTGAGCTGATTTTAGCCGTGGCGATGACCGAGCCCAGCGCTGGCTCCGATCTAGCTGGCATGCGCACCAGCGCGGTGGACAAGGGCGATCACTACCTACTCAACGGCTCCAAGGTGTTCATCTCCAACGGCTTGCTGGCCGATGTGGTGATAGTCGCGGCCAAGACTGACCCGGATAACAAACACGCCATGGGCCTGTTCCTGATTGAGCGTGGGATGGAAGGTTTCGAACGCGGCAAGAAGCTGGAAAAACTCGGCATGAAGAGCCAGGACACCGCCGAGCTGTTCTTCAATAACGTCAAAGTACCCAAGGCCAATCTGCTCGGCGATGCCAAGGGTGGTTTTTTCTATTTGATGAACATGCTCGCCCAGGAACGCCTGACCAACGCCTGCGGCGCGGTGGCCGGTGCCGAGGCGGCGCTGCAGGTGACCATCGATTATGTGCGCGAGCGCAAGGCGTTCGATCGGCCGATCTCGCACTTCCAGAACACCCGTTTCAAGCTGGCGGAAATGCGCACTCAGATTGATGTGGCCCAGGTGTTCGTCGACCGTTGCGTGATGGATCACAACGAGAAAAAGCTCACCCCGGAAGTCGCCGCCGAGGCCAAGTTGTTTACCACTGAGCTACTGGGCAAGGTGGTGGATGAAGGGGTACAACTGCACGGCGGCTGGGGCTATATGTGGGAATACCCAATCTGCAAGATGTACGCGAACGCGCGTATTCAGCGCATTTTTGCAGGTACTTCGGAGATCATGAAAGAGATCATCAGCCGCGGCATGAAGCTTTAATCGAGGGTCGGACACCTAAGCGTCCAGCGCTGAACTAGAACAATAATCATGAGGGCGGGATATGACGGATCAACTGCCTCTGGAGCGTTTCGCGCTCTGGGTCGAGAAACGCCCGGATGCGGCCTGGCTGCGCCAGCCGGTAAACGGCCAGTGGCATGATTTCACCTGGCGTCAGGTCGATGACCAGGCCCGGCGTTTGGCCAGCGCACTGCTGGCCCAGGGCTGCGAGCCGGGAGACCGGGTGGCGCTGCTGTCGAAGAACTGCGCCGAATGGTTTATCTGTGATCTGGCCATCATGATGGCTGGGCTGGTCAGCGTGCCGTTGTATCCGCTGCAATCGGCCGAGAGCATTGCCTACGTGCTGGAGCACGCGCAGTGCAAGGTCATCCTGCTCGGCAAGCTGGATGACGCAGAGAAGCTGGAGGCGGGGATTGGCCCGCAGCTGACGCGCATTGCTCTGCCGTATCCGACCCTAGCCTGCACCCATGATTGGCACACGTTGCTGGCCGCCCATGAGCCGTTGCAAACTCCTGCAGTGCAACTGCCTGACCAAGTGCTGACGCTGGTGTATACCTCCGGCACCACGGGTAATCCCAAGGGGGTGATGCTCTCGGTGCACGCTATGGCCTTTACCGCAGCCAACGCCTGCCGGGAAATGGACATGAGTACGGAAGATCGATTCTTCTCCTTTCTGCCGTTGTCGCATGTGGCCGAGCGCTTTATGGTCGAATTCAACAGCCTGTATAGCGGCGCGCCAGTGGCGTTTGTTGAGTCGATGGAGACCTTTTCCCGCGATCTGTGCCATGTGCGGCCCACGGTGTTTTTCGCCGTGCCACGCCTTTGGACACGCTTTCAGCTGGGGGTGCTGGAGAAACTGCCGCAGGCCAAGCTGACCCTGCTACTGCGTATCCCGTTGCTGGGGCGGCTGGTCGCGCGCAAGGTGCGTCGCGGCCTGGGCCTCGATCAGGCACGCATCATGATCTCTGGCGCTGCGGCGATTTCGCGTGGGCTGCTCGACTGGTATCAAACTATCGGCCTGACTCTCTGTGAAGGCTATGGCATGAGTGAAAATGTCGCCTACGGCTGCTTCAATCGGCCCGGTCAGGTGCGCTTTGGCACTGTGGGGCGGCCGATGAAAGGCCTGGAGGTGCGTATAGCCGACACTGGCGAGATTTTGTTTCGCAGCCCGACGCTGATGCTCGGCTATTACCGGGACCCAGAGAAAACCGCCGAGGCGTTGGTCGATGGCTGGCTACACACCGGTGACAAGGGTGAATTGGACAGCGATGGCTACTTGCGCATCACCGGACGGGTGAAGGACATCTTCAAAACCAGCAAGGGCAAGTACATCGCTCCGGCACCGATTGAGGGTGAGATTGCCAAGAATCAGTGGATCGAACAGGTGTGCCTGATGGGCAGCAATCTGGATCAGCCGCTGGCGCTGATCGAGCTGTCGCCCGCAGCCCGCAATCAGGCGCGCGAACAGGTGACGGCTGACCTGCAGCAAACCTTGCAGCAACTCAATGCCACGCTGCAAAACCATGAGAGGATCAGCCATTTTGTGCTGGTGCGTGAACCCTGGACCGTGGACAACGGTTGCATGACGCCGACCATGAAAATCCGCCGCAATGTGCTGGAAGCGCGCTTTGCTGAGGAAGTCGGCGCACTCAATGTCAAGCAGCCACTGCATTGGCAATGACTCGACTACGTAGGATGGGGCGGGCCGCGTAGGTTGAGCGCAGCGATACCCATCGGCATTTTAAAGAGTATCCACAGGAGTTTTTATGTCAGGCCCGCTCTCCACCCTGAAAGTGCTGGATTTTTCCACCCTATTGCCTGGGCCATTCGCCTCATTACTGCTGGCTGATATGGGCGCGGAGGTACTGCGGGTTGAGTCGCCCACACGCATGGACCTGGTGCGCGTATTGCCGCCGCATGACGGCGGGGTGTCCGCCAGCCATGCCTACCTCAACCGCAACAAGCGCTGCATCGCCCTGGATCTGAAGCAGGCCGAGGCGGTGGCGATGGTTAAACAGTTGGTGGCCGATTACGACATCGTTCTTGAGCAGTTTCGTCCTGGGGTGATGGACAAACTCGGCGTGGGCTATGAGGCGCTCAAGGCGATCAACCCCAGGCTGATCTACGTGTCGATCACCGGTTATGGCCAGACCGGGCCGTATAAAGACCGGGCCGGGCATGACATCAATTACCTGGCCCTGGCCGGCATCGCCAGTTACACCGGGCGGCGAGAAACAGGGCCTTTGCCGCTGGGCATTCAGGCGGCGGATATTGCCGGTGGCTCATTGCACGGGGTGATCGGCTTGCTGGCCGCAGTATTTCAGCGGCAGGCAACGGGGCAGGGGCAGCAGGTGGATATCAGTATGACCGACTGCGCCTTCAGCCTGCACGGCATGGCCGGGGCGGGTTATCTGGCTGCCGGGGTCGAGCCGCAGATGGAAAACCAGGTGCTCAACGGCGGCAGTTTCTACGACTACTACCGCACCCGTGATGGTCGCTGGTTCTCGGTCGGCAGCCTGGAGCCGCAGTTCATGCAGCAGTTCTGCGCCGCCTTGGGACGTCCGGAACTGGCTGCCCGCGGCCTGTCGCCCAAGCCCGAGGATCAGTGCGCACTAAAGCGCGAGCTTGAGATCGAATTCGAGACGCGCGATTTTGCCGAATGGAGCCAGCTATTCGCCGGTCTGGACGCCTGCGTCGAGCCGATGCTGAGCCTGGCCGAGGCGGTCGAGCACCCGCAGCTCAAGGCCCGCCAAGTGATCACCGAGGTGCCGCGGAGCGATCAGGCCCCGCAGCAGCAGATCGCCTGCCCGATCAAGTTCTCCGGTGGCTTGCCCGAGCCTAGGCATGTGGGCGCAGCGCTGGGGGCACACACCGAGGAGGTATTGCGCGAGCTGGGCTACTCGGCTGAACGGATCACCGCGCTGAAGGCGGCCAAGGTCGTGGCGTAAGGGGCTGGCAGCGATCCATGGCGCTATGTTTCGGGCATGGGCTGCGCTCCTCAAACTCAATCGAGGTCTTTGTTTCGGGCTTTATCCGAGGCGCTTTGATCGCCTCAACCACTAATGGACGCGGAGCGTTCGGGCCGCCTACCCACGCGGAGCGTGGGCACGATCATTACACGTCGTGTCGACCAAGCGCTGTTGCGCAGCACTTGCAAGGGGGTGCGTAGATCGAGACCATCTACGCCGTGCAGGAGCGGCGTGTTGGGGCCTACCCTGCGGCGGCCCCGCGCACCCTACGCGGAAAGCGGCAATCCCGCCCCCGCCAGCTGTTGCCGGTAGCAATCCTGCAGGCCGTTTGCAGCCGGCCATACCGGGGTGATGAACTCGTCCAGCGCCACATGACTGGCGACCCGACAACGGCTCGGTAGGTCGCAATCCCGGTAGAAGCTATTGACCACCTCGACCATCGACTGGCGCTGATTGTCCAGCAGGATAGCGGCATGGGCCAGGGTCACGTGGCGGCCATCGCTCGGCCGCCGGCGCCAGCGTTGCGCGGTACCGACCAGCTTGCGTTGCTCCAGGGTGACGTTGTAGCGGCCGTCGCAGAAGGCGCCATCCACTTCGCCCAGGCCGGGATCCAGACCGAGGTCGCGCAACCAGTCGCACAGTGGCTCGCACAGGCGCAGGTAGGCCGTTTCGATGCGTTTTTGCTCATCGTCGCCCGCGGGCACGGCATAGGCCAACGCCACGTTGAGCACCGCCGGAGACTGCGGCACCGGTTCGCCGCCGGTGTCGCGCAGTGCCACCGGCCAGCCTTGCGCCGCGCAGGCCGCCTCGGCGGCGGCGAAACCAGCCAGACGGCTCAGGCGGCGCGGCATCACCAGCGCGGCATCCAGTGGCCGCCAGAACAGCAAGCCACAGTCGAGGGCACCGGCATGCACCTGTTCCAGTAACTGCCGTTCCGCATCCAGACCGGCCTCGACCGGCAGTCGTTGTATGGGCGTCATGTCACCTCGTTTCGCTTGAGTCGTCGGTACAAACCATCGAGAAACTACACCGCTGATGGTAACCGACTTACCCTTATCTGCCATTCCCGGGGGCGGCCGTGCTGCCGCGGGTGCGAATCGCGTGCAGGCCGAACCAGCACAGGTAGCGCTCGCTCAGTACGCCGAGCAGGGCGAAGACGCTGTTGCCAATCTCCAGGGCACCGACGATGGCAATCAGCAGCCGTGCTGCATCAGATCAGACCCCAGCCAGATGGCCGCAGAGGAACGCTGCCCCGGCCTGCTGACCTGCGCGGTACCGATACCGTACAACGCCAGCACTCCAGATCCAGACGTGATGCCGGCGAGTGGGGCCTTGGCGGTCTGAGTTGCGCGCAGCTGCGGTCGTTGGTAATGCAGATGGGCCTATCCCAGGTGTCTGCTGGCTGACGAGGGGCCGCCGCTTGGCTCTTCGATGTATTGCGGGGGAACCTCGACGGATGCTCACTCCACTCGCTGTTCGCCGGTATAGCTCAGGGTCACCTTGCAGCGCCGGCAGAAGTAGCGCCGGCCTTTGCCGACCAGGGCGTGACGTTGGGCGGAGAAGGGGAAATCGCCCTGGGGGCAGCTGCAGCGGTAGATAAAGCGGCTGACCTTGCGACGCTTGACGTCATAGCTATGGCAGCGGTTAGGCGGCAACTCATAGACGCCGCGCATGATCAGTTGCCATTCCTCGCCGTGAGCTTGGATCTTCAGGCCAAACAGTTGATGGGCGATCAGGTGTGCTACTTCGTGGGCCACCGTCTGTTTGAGGAAATCTTCGCGGTTTTCCCGGTATAGCTGGGGGTTGAAGCGCAGTTTGTTTTCCGTCAGGTGCGCCACCCCGGCCTTTTGCCCGCGCAGTTTGAAACTCACTTCGGCACGGACAAAGCGCTGTTTGAAAAAGGCCTCGGCCTGCTGGTAACAGGACTCGACACGGGTGTGGATGTGTTCGGGCATGGGCGTAACCTGAAGATGACGGCGCGATTATGCCTAAGCCGAACCGCTACGGCAGCCCCAAAACGACGAAACCACCGTGAGGTGGTTTCGTACGGTCTTCGCTGCCATGCCTTAGCTGGTGTAGACCGGGCCTACCCCAAGACCCCAGAAAATCACCGAGCAGGCGATCATCGCCACCAGTACCACCAACCCTACTGCGAGTACCGAGCTGGAGAACATGAAACCCTCATCCTCGGGGATACTCATGAAGGTTGGGATACCCACATAGAGCAGGTAGACGGTGTAACAAATGGCCAGTGTTCCCACCACCATGGCCAGCCACATATTTGGATAGAGCGCCGCCAGGCCGCCGACGAACAAGGGCGTCGCGGTGTAGGCGGCGAACACGATGCACCGGGTCAGGTTGGGGCTGGCGTCATAGGTACGTGCCATCCAGTGAATGAAGGCGCCCATCACCGCAACACCGGCAAGCATCGCCAGGTAGGTCATGATCGTCATTTGCAATGCGCTGGCTTCAGTCAGCATTACCGGTGCCCGATCACCGATGGACCAGCCAATCTGGGTGGTGCCGATAAAGGCTGAGATCGCCGGAATCGCGGCGAGCACCAGTACGTGGGTGAGATACATGTGGCTGATGGTTTCTTCTTCGCCACGAATTTCCTGCCATTCCTGATCGGGATGGGTGAAGAGCCCCCAAACGTGATGGATCATGCCAGACACCTCCTCTTGTTATGCGGTCGCCCCCCAGCGAAGTGCCCGGCGCGCGTAGACAGCTCCACCGGGTACTGGCCGAACCTATGCGACCGTATGTCGCAGTATAGGCAGAGGCTGGCGTTCGAGAGAGGGCTGCTCTTAGAGCAAATTGGTCTCTGAAAGTCAGTTGTAATAGCGTTCCAGAATTTCCATCGCTTTGTTGATTGACTGCAGGCGCGCAGTGCTGCCGCCTCGATCGGGGTGATGCAGGCTGACCAGTTGCCTGTAGCGATGCTTGATAAGTCCAAGATTGAGCACTTGCTGGCTTTCGCTCAGTTCGAACAGCTCCAAGGCTGCACGCTTTTCCTCGCCGCCTTGCATGCGTGTCCAGAAACTGGCCAGCAGCTTTTCCACATCGCGCTCGTCGGTGTCGCTCAATTGACTGAGATCCAGGTAATACTCGCGCAACGGGTCGTGCTCGCTCAGTTCGGCGCTGCCAGCCTGGTAAGGCAGCAGCTGGATGCACAGCGGGTTGATCTGGACAAAGCCGAGCCGTTCGCTCCATAGCTGCTCGCGCAGCCGGTACAGGGCGTTGAAGACCAGGAAGTGGGTGCGAAATAGCACCAGGTTGTCGGTCAGCGGCAAGTGGGGAATGTGCGTGCAGTGGCGATCTTTCAGCTGTTGGATCAACTGGTATTCGCCAATCCCGGCGGGGGCGTCCTGCAGCAGCTGGTGCAGGTGTTCTGCCAGATCGGCAGAGGGGTCAAGTTCGTCGTTCATTATTCGAGCCTAGCATTGCAGCGCGATTGGGGTAGGGCGCGTCGCGCTTTCTGGGTAAAATGCCGCTCTTTAGTAAGCCTCCGGATTCCAGTGCACCATGGGTAGCCTCTCGGTCAATCAGAACAAGCTGCAAAAACGCCTGCGTCGTCAGGCCGGCGAAGCCATTGCCGACTTCAACATGATCGAGGACGGTGACAAGGTCATGGTTTGTCTGTCCGGGGGCAAGGACAGCTACACCATGCTCGATGTGTTGCTGCATATGCAGAAGGTCGCGCCGATCAAGTTCGAGATAGTCGCGGTGAATATGGACCAGAAACAGCCAGGCTTCCCCGAGCATGTGTTGCCGGCCTACCTGGAATCCATTGGTGTGCCCTACCACATCGTCAAAAAAGACACCTATTCGGTGGTCAAGGAGATGATCCCGGAAGGCAAGACCACCTGTTCGCTGTGTTCACGCCTGCGCCGCGGCACCCTGTACACCTTCGCCGACGAGATCGGCGCGACCAAGATGGCCCTGGGGCATCACCGCGACGACATCCTGGAAACCTTCTTTCTCAACATGTTCTACGGCGGCACACTCAAGGCCATGCCGCCGAAGTTGCGTGCCGATGACGGGCGTAACGTGGTGATCCGCCCGCTGGCCTACTGCAACGAGGCGGATATCGAGGCCTACAGTAAGCTCAGGCAGTTCCCGATCATTCCCTGCAACCTCTGCGGCTCGCAGGAAAACCTGCAACGTCAGGTGGTCAAGGAGATGCTCCAGGACTGGGAGCGCAAATCGCCGGGGCGTATCGAGATCATGTTCCGCGCGTTGCAGAACGTAGTGCCCTCGCAGTTGGCCGACCGCAACCTGTTCGACTTCAAGAACCTGAGAATCGACGAAAATGCCGCATCACGCTTCGTCAATGTGATGAATCTGTAGGGCCAGCGATAAAGCTCAAGCGACAAGCAAAGGCGAGGGATGATGCGCGACTACAAATGGCTCCATGAGTATTGCCTGAATCGTTTTGGCTCGACCGCTGCCCTCGAGGCGCGCTTGCCGCAGCCGTGTAGCGATGCAGAGTTGCGTGCGCTGAGCGATGACCGCTATCTGTCCACCATCAGCCTGCGCATCTTTCGGGCCGGTCTCAAGCACAGCCTGGTCGATGCCAAGTGGCCGGTTTTCGAGCAGGTGTTCTTCGCTTTCGATCCGGAGAAAGTCGTACTGATGGGCGCCGAGCGTCTGGAAAACCTGATGCAGGATGCGCGCATCATCCGCCACCTGGGCAAGCTCAAGAGCGTGCCGCGCAATGCCCAGTTCGTGCTGGATGTGCGCCGGGAGAAAGGCAGCTTCGGTGCGTTGATCGCCGACTGGCCAGTGACCGATATCGTTGGTCTGTGGCGCTACCTGGCCAAGCACGGTAGCCAGATGGGTGGGTTGTCCGCGCCGCGGTTCTTGCGCATGGTCGGCAAGGATACCTTCATTCCCAGCGATGACATGGTCGCCGCGCTCAAGGCGCAGAACATCATCGACAAGGTGCCGACCAGCTTGAAAGACCGCGCAGCCGTGCAGGCAGCGTTCAATCAGTGGCACGTACAGAGCGGTCGGCCGCTCTGTCAGTTGTCGATGATGCTGGCCTATACGGTCAATCATTGAGCCGATAGGGTGGTTGACGCTTTATCCACCCTACGCAGGAGAGCTTGAGATGGATGAGGTCATTGTCCGTGTCGCCGAAGCCATCAATGCGGTCGAGCGCATCCTGATCATCACTGGCGCCGGTCTGTCCGCCGACTCCGGTTTGCCGACCTACCGCGGCATCGGCGGCCTGTACAGCGGCCAGACCGCCGAAGGCTTGCCGATTGAGGCGGCGCTTTCCGGTCCCATGCTGCAACGCGACCCCGCGCTGTGCTGGAAGTACCTGGCCGAACTGGGCAAAGCCTGTCTCGGCGCCCAGGCCAATGCCGGGCATTACGCCATCGCCGAGTTGCAGCGTTTGAAACCCCAGTGCTGGGTGCTGACCCAGAATATCGATGGCTATCACCGCGCTGCCGGCAGTCCGCCCGAGCGCTTGATCGAGATCCATGGCGAACTGGCGCCGTTGTATTGCCAGTCCTGCGGCGCACAAGACCCGCAACTGGCCGAGCACCTGAGCCGGCCACTGCCGCCCAAGTGCCAGCAGTGCGGCGGCATCCTGCGCCCGCCGGTGGTGTTGTTCGAGGAAATGCTGCCGGAGCAGGCGATCGACAGCCTGTATACCGAACTGGGCAAAGGCTTCGAGGCGGTCATCAGCATCGGCACCAGCGCCAGTTTCCCCTATATCGTCGAACCGCTGCTGCGCACCCGTCAGGCGGGTGGTTTCACCGCCGAGATCAATCCGAATCGTAGCGATTTTAGCGATGTCGTCGACATACATCTGCAGGGGCGAGCCTTAGATGTTTTGCCGGCGCTACTGAGTCACATCAACAGCCATAGAATTTGCAAATGAAGGGCATTGAAGGCATAGTCGCGCCCTTGTGAAACTACGACACGTTGTGCTCATGTTCAAACACTTCGCCCCTCTCGTGCCTCTCGCCCTCACTCTGGTTCTGGCCGCCTGCGCCAGTCACGCGCCGCAAACGCCGGCGACCACTGCAGTGGCGAAGGTCAAGACGGCTGAACATGCAGTTCTTCTTGACGATACCGAAGCGAAAGCCGAAGCCGAAGCAGTCATCGACTTTGCCGGCGACAAATCCTACGAGCTTCCCCAGTTGGCCGACAGCATCCTGTCCCACGGCCTGTCGCTGGTTGGCACCCGTTACCGCTATGGCGGCAGCACGGTGAAGTCGGGGTTCGATTGCAGCGGTTTCATCGGCTACCTGTTCAAGGAAGAGCTCGGCATGCAACTGCCGCGTTCGACCCGCGAAATGATCAAGATCGATGCGCCGCTGGTTGAGCGCGAAGAACTGGAGCCGGGTGATCTGCTGTTCTTCGCTACCAACGGTCGCGGTCGGGTCAGCCATGCTGGCATCTACCTGGGCGATGACCAGTTCATCCATTCTGCCAGCCGCAGCAGTGGTGTGCGGGTTGACAGCCTGGACGATCGCTATTGGAGTCGCACCTTTATTGAGGCTAAGCGGGCGTTGGCCATGGCCCCGACCGATCAGCTAGCCCGCCATCCCTGATTTCTCGGCGCAGCCGCAAAGGTTGCGCGGTTTCTCCTGAGTCGGCACAGTAGAGCGCACTCAGGCTCTGGATCGTTCCGCTCATGCACTTCACGACCCGTGTTGCCCTGCTTCTGCTTGCCGCGCTGCTGACTGCCTGCGCCGGTCGCCCTCCTGCTCCACAGTCAATCGTTCATGTGCCCGTTGCCAGCATCGACAGTGGTGCCGAAGAGGTCTTGTTTCGCGCCCTCGGACTGGTCGGCACACCCTATCGTTATGGCGGTAATACCCCGGCGGGCGGTTTTGATTGCAGCGGGCTGATCGGCTACGTCTATCGCGACGCGGCTGGCGTCAGCCTGCCGCGTTCTACCCGCGAGTTGATCAGCATGCGTGCGCCAGCCGTAGGCCGTAATGCGCTGAAAAGCGGTGACCTGGTGTTTTTTGCCACCAGCGGTGGGCGCCAGGTCAGCCATGCTGGTATCTATGTCGGTGAGGGCCGCTTCGTGCATGCACCTTCCAGCGGCGGCACCGTGCGTCTGGACAGCCTCAGCAACAGCTACTGGCAACGCACCTATCTGGATGCCAAGCGCGTATTCAGTCCCGAACTGGCGGGTAATCCCTGACGACGGCGTAGGGCCAGCCCATAGCCCGGATGAAATTCGCGGCTTTCGCATGAACATAGGGTCTACGGATTGCCGGGTAGACGACATGGCATCTCTTATCTGGACCTGCGCGTAGTAATTCAGGAGAGTCATATGACCAACCGTACCCTCACGCTTGACGACAGCCTTTACCACTATCTGCTCGACGTTTCCCTGCGCGAAACGTCGCTGCTCAAGCGTCTGCGCGATGAGACGGCGCAGCTGGCCAATGCCAACTGGCAAATCGCGCCCGAGCAGGGCCAGTTCATGGCGCTGCTGGTGCAACTGACCGGCGCCAGGCGGATTGTCGAGGTCGGCACCTTCACCGGCTACAGCGCCCTTTGCATGGCTCAGGCCATGGGGGAGGCGGGGCGGTTGATCTGCTGCGATATCCCCGGCGACTACAACGCCATCGCCGAGCGCTACTGGCGCGAAGCCGGCCTCTGCGAACGCATCGAACAACGCCTGGCACCGGCCCTGGAGACCTTGGTCGCGCTTGAGCGTGGCGGGCAGGCGGGTAGCTTCGACCTGATCTTCATCGACGCGGACAAAGCCAACTACCCGGCCTATCTGGAACATGCCCTGCGGCTGGTGCGCCAGGGCGGCCTGATCCTGTTTGACAACACCCTGTGGAGCGGTCGGGTGCTGGAGCAGGCCCCAGGCAGTGACGACACCCGCGCCATTCAGGCGCTCAACCTGGCCCTGAAAGACGATCAGCGCATCGACTTGTCGCTGCTGCCGCTGGGTGACGGCTTGACGCTGTGTCGCAAGCGCTGAAGGCTGTGATTGCGCAGCTCTTATGTTTCATGCGCAAGGCCTGCGATACGTAGGCCGGATGCAACCCGGGAGTGAGTAGTAGAGAGCAAAGCTTAGACCCGCTGCGCTAACCCTGGGCTCCAAGTTCGATCCACTCTTGATGGCTTCCCCGGATTGCCCCGGCTACCGAACTGCGCCTATCCATTGACGCTAAGACCGCGTGCCACTAACCTGCGCGGCTTGCAACAGGTGCCCCCAACGCTGTGCGTCCGCGGGGTGAAACAGGGAAGTCGGTACGTTGTGCGTGTTCACGCCAACAATTTCGACGCTGCCCCCGCAACGGTAGGCGAGTTTAAACAAACGCTGATTGAGCCACTGTGCATTGGCATGGGAAGGCGCGTTTGAAGGTGTTCTGCATAGTCGGAGCGCCGCTCGCAAGCCCGGAGACCGGCCTGCTGCAGTCCACGACATCGCGGAGGGCGTTGTCTGGCGTGTGGCTGCGCGGTTGTTGCAGTTCATGCGTCCTCGCTCTCCGTATGTCTTTTCCCGCCTGGGTCGCACGGGTGAGAGCGACGGAGCTAAATCGAGATGAGCAAACCCCTTCCCCCCATGACAGCCGCTGTGCTGTGCAGCCGTTCCTGTATGCCGTTACGGCTGTGGGAGTGTGAGCGATGAGCGAGTCGGCAGAACGCGACGCGCGACACAAGACGCGCATGGCCCGCAAGAAGGCCTTGATCGACGAGAAAATCGCCCAGGCCCAGGACCAATATGGCCTGCTGCTAGTGCACAGCGGCAACGGCAAAGGCAAAAGCAGCAGTGCCTTCGGCATGGTCGCTCGCGCCCTCGGCCATGGCCTCAGGGTCGGTGTGGTGCAATTCATCAAGGGCGCGGCCAGCACCGGGGAAGAGACCTTCTTCCGGCGTTTCCCCGATGAAGTCAGCTACCACGTGATGGGCGAGGGCTTCACCTGGGAAACCCAGGATCGTCAGCGCGATATCGACAAGGCCCGCGAAGCCTGGGCGGTCGCCGCGCAGTTGCTCAGCGATCCGGGCATTGGCCTGGTGGTGCTCGATGAGCTGAATATCGCCCTGAAATATGGCTATCTGGAGCTGGAAGCGGTGCTTGCCGATATCGAGGCGCGGCCGTTGCTGCAACATGTGGTGGTGACCGGGCGTGGCGCTTTGCCGGGCATGATCGAGGCGGCGGACACCGTCACCGAGATGAGCCTGGTCAAGCATGCGTTTAAATCGGGTGTGAAGGCGCAGAAAGGGGTGGAGTTCTGATGTTCTCGCTCTTAATGCGCCGGGCGCGTCGTCAGCGCCACTTGCCACCGGTACTGCCTGCGTGGTGCTTCCTCGCGCGCAGCGCATTGGCTAACGAGAGGTCGCGATGAGTGCTAGAAGCTGCCCGGCCCTGCTGATCGCCGCGCCCGCCTCGGGGCAGGGCAAGACCACGGTCACCGCCGCCCTGGCGCGCTTGCATACGCGCCAGGGCAAGCGGGTGCGGGTGTTCAAGTGCGGGCCGGATTTTCTCGACCCGATGATCCTCGCCCGCGCCAGCGGTGCGCCTGTGTATCAGCTCGATCTGTGGATGGTCGGCGAGGCCGAGAGCCGGCGCCTGCTCTGGGAGGCCGCGGGCGAGGCCGACCTGATCCTGATCGAGGGGGTGATGGGGCTGTTCGATGGCACTCCTTCAGCGGCCGATCTGGCTCGACACTTTGCTGTGCCGGTATTGGCGGTGATCGACGGCTCGGCCATGGCCCAGACCTTCGGCGCCATGGCCCATGGCCTGGCGACCTTCCAGCCGGACTTGCCGTTTTCCGGGGTACTCGGCAACCGGGTCGGTAGTACGCGCCATGGCGAGATATTGCACGCCGCGCTGCCGGCTTCGATCCGCTGGTACGGCGCCCTGCCGCGCAGCGCCGAAGTCGGATTGCCGAGTCGCCACCTAGGCTTGGTGCAGGCCGCAGAGTTGGCCGATCTGGATGCCCGTCTGGATGCTGCCGCCGATGCCTTGGCCGCCAGCGCCGATGTGGCCTTGCCGCCGGCGGTCGAGTTCGCCGCGCCCGCGCCGCGTGAGCTTGCGGCCTTGCTCGACGGCGTGCGCATCGGCGTGGCCCGCGACAGCGCCTTCGCCTTTCTCTACCAGGCCAACCTGGATCTGCTGGGTGAGCTGGGCGCCGAGTTGCATTTCTTCTCGCCGCTGACCGATCAGGCGCTGCCCGAGGTCGACAGCCTCTACCTGCCCGGTGGCTACCCGGAGTTGCACCTGGCGCGGCTCGAGGCCAATCAGGCCATGGCCCAGGCGATTCGCGACCATCACGCCGCTGGCAAGCCAATCCATGCCGAGTGTGGCGGCATGCTCTATCTGCTCGACAAACTGACCGACAAGCAGGGCGCCAGTGGCCGCATGCTCGGTGTGTTGGCGGGCGAGGCGACCCTGCAGCCGCGCATGACGGCCATGGCCTTGCAGTTCGCCGAACTGCCCGAGGGCCGGCTGCGCGGTCACAGTTTCCATTACTCCGCGTTGACCAGCGCGCTGGTCCCGATCACCCGCGGCGAGTGCCCGAACTACAGGCGCACCGCCGAGCCGGTCTATCGCATCGGTCAGCTGACGGCGTCCTATATCCACTTCTACCTGCCGTCCGACCCGCTGGCCGCTGCGGCGCTGTTTCTTCCGCGAGAGCAGCCATGAGTGCATCCGGTGACCAGCATGCCTTCAGCCCGGAGGAGCGCGCGGCGGTCTATCGTGCGATCGCCGAACGCCGCGATATGCGCCACTTCAGCGGCGGCGAGGTGGCGCCGGAACTGCTCGCGCGTTTGCTCGAGGCGGCGCACCAGGCCCCCAGCGTTGGCCTGATGCAACCCTGGCGCTTTATTCGCATTACCCGCCCAGCGTTGCGCGAGGCGATCCATGGTCTGGTGGACGAGGAGCGGCTACGCACCGCCGAGGCCCTGGGCGAGCGCTCCGGCGAATTCATGCGGCTCAAGGTCGAGGGCATCCGCGACTGCGCCGAACTGCTGGTAGTGGCGCTGATGGACGGGCGCGAGGGGCATGTGTTCGGCCGCCGCACTCTGCCGGAGATGGACCTGGCCTCGCTGGCCTGCGCGATTCAGAATCTCTGGCTCGCCGCCCGCGCGGAGGGCCTGGGCATGGGCTGGGTTTCATTGTTCGAGCCGCAGGCGTTGGCCGAGTTGCTGGGCATGCCGCCCGGCAGCAAGCCGTTGGCGGTGCTCTGTCTGGGACCGGTGGTGGCGTTCTACGACGCGCCGATGCTGGTGCAACAGGGGTGGGCAGAGCCGCGCCCACTGAGTGAACTGCTGTTTCAGGATCAATGGGGAACACGATGACGGTATTGCCAGCGAGCGAGGCATGGGCTTGAGCCTGGTACTTGGCGCCGTGGCCGGAGTGGCGCTGGATGCAGCCCTTGGCGAGCCGAAAGGCTGGCATCCGCTAGTGGCCTTCGGGCGCATGGCTGAGCGCATCGAACAGCGCTTCAACGTCGGCGGCGGTGGCTGGCGCAGTCATGGAGTCAGCGCCTGGTGTCTGGCGGTACTGCCCTTGACCCTGCTGGTCGGGGTGCTCGCGCAGGTGCCGGTATTCGGTTGGGCGGTGGAGATACTTGCTCTCTATGCCGCCCTCGGCTTGAAGAGCCTGGGCGAACATGCCCTGCCGGTGGCCCAGGCCTTGCGCCTGGGCAATCTGCAACTGGCGCGCGAGCGGGTCGGTTATATGGTCAGCCGCAACACCGCCGAGCTGGATGCCTCGGGCGTGGCGCGCGCCGGCACCGAGTCGGTTCTGGAAAACGGCGCGGATGCGGTATTCGCCGCGCTGTTCTGGTTCCTCGTCGCCGGTGCGCCGGGCGTGGTGCTCTATCGCCTGAGCAATACCCTGGATGCCATGTGGGGCTACCGCAATCCGCGTTTCGAGCGCTTCGGCTGGGCCGCGGCGAAGATCGACGATGTCCTCAATTACCTGCCGGCGCGGTTGGTGGCGCTGACCTATGCGCTGCTCGGCAAGACGGCCCTGGCGCTACGTTGCTGGCAACGCCAGGCGCCGCAGTGGGACAGCCCCAACGCCGGCCCGGTGATGGCCGCCGGTGCAGGTGCCCTCGGCGTCAGCCTGGGCGGCGCGGCCGAGTATCACGGCGAATTGCACCCGCGTGCGCAACTGGGTCAGGGCCCGCCAGCGCGGGCGCGGGATATCGAGCGGGCGATCAATCTGGTCTACGCCGGGGTGCTGCTGTGGCTGGCGCTGCTGGTGCTCTGGGAGCTTTATCGTGCTTGAACATGGCGGCCGCTTGCGTGCGGCGGCGCTGAATTTTGCCATTCCGTTGCGTGACTGGCTGGATCTGTCCACCGGTATCGCCCCTTATGGTTGGCCGCTGCCGGATATTCCCGCGTCGGCCTGGACACGTCTGCCCGAACTGGACGACGGCCTGGAAGTTGCCGCCCGCGACTATTACGGGGTGGCCAATCTGCTCCCGGTGGCTGGCTCCCAGGCGGCGATCCAGGCGCTGCCGCGATTGCGGCGCAACGCTCGGGTCGGCATCGTCTCGCCGGCCTATGCCGAACATGCCGCCGCCTGGCAACGCGAAGGCCATCGCCTGCTGGAACTCAGCGAAGGCGGGATCAACCGTGCCCTGGAGCGCCTCGACGTGTTGCTGCTGGTCAGCCCGAACAACCCCACCGGCCGCCGTTTCGCGCCCGAGCAATTGCTGAGCTGGCATGCACGCCTGGCCGAACGCGGTGGCTGGCTGGTAGTCGACGAGGCCTTTATCGATTGCACCCCCGAGCACAGCCTGGCGGCGCATAGCGCGCTGCCAGGGCTGGTCGTGCTGCGCTCGTTCGGCAAATTCTTCGGTTTGGCCGGCATTCGCCTGGGTTTTGTCCTGGCGCAGCAAGAGCTGCTCGATCAGTTGGCCGAGTTGCTTGGGCCCTGGACTGTCAGCGGGCCGAGCAGGGTAGTCGCAACGGCGCTGTTGCAGGATCAGCTCGGTCAGCAAGCGCAACGCGAGCGCTTGCGTGCCGATGGTCTGCGTCTGGCGGTGTTGCTCAGCGCCCATGGTTTAGCGCCGACTGGTGGCTGTGCCTTGTTCCAGTGGGTCGTCCATCGGCGGGCCAGCCTGATACACGAATTTCTCGCCTGTAATGGCATTCTCACCCGCCTGTTCGCCAGCCCCGACAGCCTGCGTTTCGGTTTGCCGGCGGACGAGCAGGGCTGGCTGCGCCTGGAGCAGGCACTACAGGTATTCGCCAAGGAGTTTGCATGAGCACGCTAATGGTTCAAGGTACGACCTCGGACGCCGGCAAAAGCACCCTGGTAACCGCGCTGTGTCGCTGGCTCAAGCGCCAGGGCGTGGCCGTGGTGCCGTTCAAACCGCAGAACATGGCGCTCAATAGCGCGGTAACTGCCGACGGCGGCGAGATCGGTCGCGCCCAGGCTGTGCAGGCCCAGGCAGCTGGCCTGGCGCCGCACAGCGACATGAATCCGGTGCTGCTCAAGCCCAATAGCGACACCGGCGCCCAGGTGATCATCCATGGCCGCGCCCTGAGTAGCATGGATGCCGTGGCCTACCACGACTACAAGAAGGTGGCGATGAACGCGGTGCTGGAGTCGCACCAGCGTCTGTCCGCCGCCTATCCGGTGGTGATGGTCGAGGGCGCTGGCTCGCCGGCGGAGATCAACCTGCGCGTCGGCGACATCGCCAATATGGGCTTCGCCGAGGCAGTGGACTGCCCGGTGATCCTGATCGCCGATATCGACAAGGGCGGCGTCTTCGCTCATCTGGTAGGTACACTCGAATTGCTCAGTGCGTCGGAACAGGCGCGGGTCCAGGGCTTCGTGATCAACCGTTTTCGCGGCGATATCACCCTGCTGCAACCAGGCCTGGATTGGCTGGAGCAACGCACCGGCAAACCGGTGCTCGGCGTGCTGCCCTACCTGATGGATTTCCACCTGGAAGCCGAGGACGCCATCGATACCCGGCAGATCGCCAAGGCGGCCGAGACGCTCAAGGTGCTGGTGCCGGTGCTGCCGCGCATCAGCAACCACACTGACTTCGACCCGCTGCGCCTGCACCCGCAGGTCGAGCTGACGTTTGTCGGCCCCGGTCAAGCGATACCCGCCGCCGACCTGATCATCCTGCCTGGCTCGAAGAGCGTGCGCGCCGACCTGGCGTTTCTGCGCGAGCAGGGCTGGGACACGGCTATCGCCAAGCACCTGCGCTACGGCGGCAAGTTGCTGGGCATCTGTGGCGGTCTGCAGATGCTTGGCCAGCGCATCGATGATCCGCGCGGCCTGGAGGGCGCGGCGGGCAGCAGCCAGGGTTTGGCCCTGCTGGACTTCTCAACCGTGCTGGAACCGGAGAAGCAGCTGCGCAATGTGCGCGGGCAACTGCTCCTGGAAAATGCCGACGTCAGCGGTTACGAGATTCACGCCGGGGTCAGCAGCGGGCCGGCCCTGAAGGCCGCCGCAGTGCGCCTGGACGACGGCCGCAGCGACGGCGCCCTGAGCGCCGATGGCCAGGTGCTCGGCAGCTACCTGCACGGCCTGTTCGAGTCGAGTGCGGCCTGCAGCGCGCTGCTGCGCTGGGCAGGGCTGCGCGAGGTGCAGCCGGTCGACTACCACGCCCTGCGCGAGCGCGATATCGAGCGCCTAGCCGATCTGGTCGAGGCGCATCTGGATACCGCCCGACTGCGCGAGCTGTGCGGCCTGTGAGCTGCTTTCGTGGGAGGGGTTTTAGCCGCGAAATAGCGCAATACAGCGTTTCGCGGCTAAAACGGATCGCCGCTCGGCCCCTCCCAGATGGCCTCCGCCATCCATTTGATTGAAAAGGTTATCGACATGCTTGAACTGATCCTCGGCGGTGCCCGCTCTGGCAAGAGCCGTCTGGCCGAGAAGCTGGCCGCCGACAGCGCTCTGCCGGTGACCTATATCGCCACCAGCCAGGCGCTGGACGGCGAAATGACTGCGCGCATCCAGCACCACCGCGCGCGGCGTCCGGAACATTGGGAGTTGCTGGAAGAACCGTTCGAGCTGGCCCGGGTGCTGCGCGAGCACGCGGCGGCGGGGCGCTGCCTGCTGGTCGACTGCCTGACCCTGTGGCTGACCAACCTGCTGATGCTGGACGACCCGGCGCGTCTGAACGCCGAGCGCGAGGCGCTGCTGGCGTGTCTGGCCGAACTGCCGGGACGGATCATTCTGGTGAGTAACGAGACCGGCCTGGGCGTGGTGCCACTGGGCGAGCTGACCCGCCGCTATGTCGACGAAGCCGGCTGGCTGCATCAGGCCCTGGCCGAGCGTTGTCAGCGGGTGATTTTTACGGTGGCGGGTTTACCGATGGTCTTGAGGGGGGAGGGGCTATGACGCACGCATGGTGGCTGGCCGGTGCCAAGCCGGTGGATCAGGCCATGCAGGCCAAGGCCGCGGCGCGTCAGCAGCAACTGACCAAGCCGGCCGGCTCGCTCGGCCAGTTGGAGCAGCTGGCGATTCAGTTGGCCGGCCTGCAAGGCTGTGAGCGGCCAAGCATCGAGCGGCTGTGGATCAGCATTTTCGCCGCCGACCATGGCGTGGTCGCGGAAGGCGTGTCGGCTTTCCCACAGGCCGTCACCGGGCAGATGCTGGCCAACTTCGTCGGCGGCGGCGCGGCGATCAGCGTGTTGGCGCGGCAGCTGGGCGCCAGCCTGGAAGTGATCGACCTCGGCACCGCAGTGCCGACGCCGCCGCTGCCGGGTGTGCGCGTGTTGCAGATCGGCGCCGGCACGCAGAACTTCGCCCGTGGTCCGGCGATGAGCCCGGAGCAGGCCAGCGCGGCCTTGCAGGCTGGGCGCGACAGCGTGCTGCGCGCCCAGCAGGCCGGTAGTGAACTGTTTATCGGCGGCGAAATGGGCATCGGCAACACCACCGCCGCCAGCGCCCTGGCCTGCGCCCTGTTGAACCAGTCGGCGACCGCCCTGGTCGGCCCCGGCACCGGGCTGGATGCCGCTGGCGTGGCGCACAAGGCGGCGGTGATCGAGCGCGCCTTGGCCTTGCACGGCGCCGCGCTGCATGACCCGTTGCTGGCGCTTGAACGCCTCGGCGGTTTCGAGATCGCCGCCCTGGTCGGCGCCTACCTGGCCTGCGCTCAGCAGGGGCTGCCGGTGCTGGTCGACGGCTTTATCTGCAGCGTCGCGGCACTGACCGCGGTGCGCCTCAACCCGAGCTGCCGTGAGTGGCTGCTGTTCGCTCATCAGGGTGCCGAGCCGGGGCACCAGTTGGTGCTCCAGGCCTTGGCGGCCGAGCCGCTGTTGCAGCTGGGTCTGCGCCTGGGCGAGGGCAGTGGTGCGGCGTTGGCCGTGCCATTGCTGCAACTGGCCTGCCGGCTGCATAACGAGATGGCCACCTTCGCCGAGGCCGCTGTGGCCGAGCGTCCGGCATGAGCCTGCACCTGGAACTGCTGCGCCACGGCGAAACCGAGCTGGGCGGCGGCCTGCGCGGCAGTCTCGACGATGCCTTGACCGAGCAGGGCTGGGCGCAGTTGCGCGGCTCGGTACTCGCAGCCGGACCCTGGGATCGAGTGATCAGCTCACCGTTGCAACGTTGCGCGCGATTCGCCGAGGAGCTGGCCGGGCAACACGGCGTGCCCTTGCGCCTGGAACCTGACTTGCAGGAGCTGCATTTCGGCGCCTGGGAAGGTCGTAGCAGCGCCGATTTGATGCAGACCGACGCCGAGGCGCTCGGGCGGTTCTGGGCCGATCCCTATGCCTTTACTCCGCCCGAAGGCGAGCCGCTGCTGGCCTTCGAAGCGCGGGTGCTGGCCGCCGTGCAGCGCCTGCAGGTCCGCCATGCCGGTGAGCGCGTGCTGCTGATCACTCACGGCGGGGTCATGCGCCTGCTGCTGGCGCGGGCGCGGGGTTTGCCGCGCGCCGAGTTGCTGCTGGTGCAGGTCGCTCACGCCGAACGTTTTCGCCTGCGGGTTGAGGCGGACGGTCAGTTGCTGGAGCTGGCATGACGCCTTTGCTGATCGCCCTGCAGTTCCTCACCCGCTTGCCCATCAGCCTGGCGGGGATGCCGGCACCGCAGCAGGTTGGCCGTTCGCTGCTCTGGTATCCCGTGGTGGGGCTGTTGCTTGGCCTGCTGCTGCTCGGTCTGCAACAGCTGCTCGGCGGCACGCCCTTGCTGTTGCAGGCGGCGCTGCTGCTGGCGGTCTGGGTGGGCATCACCGGTGGCCTGCACCTGGATGGCCTGGCCGATACGGGCGATGCCTGGGTCGGCGGCTTCGGCGACCAGCAGCGCACCCTCGAGATCATGCAAGACCCGCGCAGCGGACCGATTGCCGTGGTGGTGTTGGTGCTGGTGTTGCTGCTCAAGTTCGCCGCGCTGGTGGCCTTGCTGGAGGCGGGCGAGGGCGCGCTGCTGCTCATGGTGCCCTGGCTGGCGCGCGGGCTGGTGCCGCTGCTGTTCCTCACTACCCCTTATGTGCGTGCCGGCGGCCTGGGTCAGGCGTTGGCCGAACACTTGCCGCGCCAGCAGTTGCCCTGGCTGCTGGCGGCGCATGCCGCGGCGCTGCTGCTGTTCGGCTGGCCCGGCGTGCTGGCGCTGCTGGTGGCTGGGTTGCTGTTCGCCTGGCTGCGCCAGCTGCTGCTGCAGCGCCTCGGCGGCACCACCGGCGATACCGCAGGCGCCATGCTGGAACTGGCGGAATGTGCGGTGCTGGTAGCCTTGGCGCTGTGAACGGCGTGCGGCCTGAGTAGGCCGCGGCCACAACACGCCAAAGAGTCGAACCTGTTGGGGACGGCTAGTGTCACGACAACGTTTAAATGCCTGTTAATCGCGATCTTACCCATGTACCGCGATCCCTGTAGGGTGGGTTAGGCGCATGCTACCGATAGCGATGAGCCTGCAAGATCCGTTGCGCCGTAACCCACCATCGGCGCGACGCAGGCCTATCGCCTGGTGGGTTACGCGGCGCGCCACGATAGCGCTGCCTGAACGTTCGGAGCTTGGCGCCGCTAACCTGCGCGGCCCGACCCACCCTACAATGATCCGACATTTCATGATTGACACGACACTAGGCGTGATCCCTCAGTAGGTTTTTCATCCGGGCCGAGCCCGGAATTCTGCAAGCGCGCCCCACAACTCGGCCGGCTGCATGGGGCGCTTTCGCTGCTGGGGGGCGGGCGCTGGCAGGCGCATGCCGCTCAGCAATCCTCTGCGTGGCAGGGCAGTGCGGGGTGATTCTGCGAGCGCCGTGGGGGCGCGAAGTTAGCTAATTGCTCACGCATGACGCTAAACAACCTATATCCAAAGCCTTCGGCCATGCGGGCCGCGCGTTTGCGTGCGGGCAGCTTTTTCCTAGCCAGCGACTACAAAAATCATAATTTCGCAAATCCCTGGCTCCGAACAGAATGCAGCCAACACCCCCACGGATAGCCGCAACAGTAGAGCAGCAATGATTGGCATCAGCGGCAGCAGCCATGAGCGACCTGAATCAAAGCGCCTTGCGAAGGACACAGACATGACAGTTGAAAAAATACAAATAGATACGCTGGTTATTGGCGCCGGTCAGGCTGGCGTGGCCATGAGCGAACATCTGAGCAACCTCGGCGTAGCCCACCTCGTTCTGGAGCGCAAGCGTATCGCCGAAGCCTGGCGTACCGGGCGCTGGGATTCGCTGGTTGCCAATGGCCCGGCCTGGCACGACCGTTTTCCGGGGCTTGGATTCGAGGGTCTCGACCCCGACGCCTTTGCCGCGAAAGAGCAGGTGGCGGACTACTTCGAAGCCTATGCCAAGAAGTTCAACGCGCCTATCCGCACCGGTGTGGACGTGCAGAAGGTGCAGCGCAATGCGGACCGGCCGGGTTTCACGATTGAAACCTCCGAGGGCGTGATCGAGGCCAATCAGGTGGTTGTCGCAACCGGCCCCTTCCAGCGCCCTGTTATTCCGCCGATCGCGCCTGAAGATAACAACATCACGCAGATCCACTCGGCCGAATACCGTAATCCGCAACAACTGCCCGAAGGTGCGGTTCTGGTGGTGGGTGCCGGGTCGTCGGGCGTGCAGATCGCCGATGAACTGCAACGTGCCGGCAAGCAGGTTTACCTTTCCGTAGGCGCGCACGACCGTCCTCCGCGCGCCTATCGCAACCGTGACTTCTGCTGGTGGCTGGGGGTTCTCGGCGAATGGGATGCCGAGGCCGTTCAGCCGGGCAAGGAACACGTCACCATTGCCGTAAGCGGTGCGCGTGGCGGCCATACGGTTGACTTCCGCAGGCTTGCCGAGCAGGGGATGACGCTGGTTGGTCTGACTAAATCGTTCAATGAGGGTGTGGTGAGCTTCGAAGCGAATCTTGCAGACAACCTGGCTCGCGGCGACGAGAACTATCTGGCGCTGCTGGATGCGGCTGACGCCTACATTGCCCGCAATGGCCTCGACCTTCCGCAAGAACCTGAAGCCCGCAGCATGCTTGCGGATCCGCACTGTGTGAGCCATCCGCTTCTTCAACTCGATCTGGCCGAGGCCGGCGTTACCTCGATCATCTGGGCAACCGGCTATTCAGTTGATTACAGCTGGCTGAAGGTCAATGCCTGCAACGCAAACGGCAAACCACAGCATCAGCGCGGGGTTTCCAGCGAGCCTGGTGTCTATTTCGTCGGCCTGCCGTGGCTGTCGCGTCGTGGCTCCGCGTTCATCTGGGGCGTTTGGCACGATGCCAAGCATATTGCTGAGCACATCGTTAAACAGCGCACCTATCTCGCCTATCGAGATGCCGCGCAACGCCATGCAGAGGCTGAGCGAAAGGCAAGGCTTGATGCCCCAAACCCCAATTCGCACGTCCAGAAAGCCAGCCTGATGGGAGTAAGTTGATGCCTACTCATACCCGCATCCGCATGTTCAACACTAAACAGACCTACCCCAACCAGAGCCTGGACAACGACCTGTGCCAGGCGGTGCGTGCCGGTAACACCGTGTACGTGCGCGGCCAGGTCGGTACCGACTTCGAGGGTCGCCTGGTCGGTCTCGGCGACCCGCAGGCGCAGGCCGAGCAGGCGATGAAGAACGTCAAGCAACTGCTCGAGGAAGCCGGCAGCGACCTCAGTCATATCGTCAAGACCACCACCTACCTGATCGACCCGCGCTACCGCGAGCCGGTCTACCAGGAAGTCGGCAAGTGGTTGAAAGGGGTATTCCCGATTTCCACCGGCCTGGTGGTCACTGCCCTCGGTCAGCCGCAGTGGCTGATGGAGATCGACGTGATCGCCGTGATCCCCGACTGACAGCTACTGCGCTCGCTCAGGCTGGGTTAAGGACCGTCTGAAAATGCTCATGTGCAGCAGCAGACTCCGCTTTTTTCGACGGTCCTCGCCTTGCCTGAGCGTCGCTCGTGACGCTTTCAAGATCTTTTGTTTAAGGAGGTTTTATGACGTTCTCCATCGTCGGTCACTGCGCCGAAACCGGTCAGCTGGGCATCGCCATCAGCTCTTCGAGCATTGCCGTGGGCGCCCGTTGTCCCTGGCTGCGCGCCGGGGTCGGTGCGGTAGCCACGCAGAACATTACCCTGCCGGCGCTTGGCCCGCAGATTCTCGACCTGCTGGATGCCGGTCAGGAACCCGCCGCCGCGCTGGAGCAAGCGCTGAGTAGCAATGGCTGGAGCCAGTACCGCCAGGTCGCGGTGATCGACAGCCAGGGGCGCAGCGCGCTGTTCAGCGGTACTCAGTCGCTGGGCATTAGCAACGCGCTGGCTGGCGAGCACTGCGTCGCCGCCGGCAATCTGCTGGCCGGGACTGAGGTCATCGCGGCCATGGTGGCAGCCTTCGAACAGGCCGAGGGCAGTTTGCCCGAGCGCCTGCTGGCCGCCATGCACGCCGCCGTGGCCGCGGGTGGCGAAGCCGGGCCGGTGCATTCGGCGGCGCTCTCGGTGGTCGGCGAGCTGATCTGGCCGATCGTCGACCTGCGGGTGGACTGGGCCGACGAAGACCCGCTCGGCCAGCTCGATCAGCTCTGGCAGGCCTACCGCCCGCAGATGCAGGACTACCTGACCCGCGCGCTCGACCCGACTGCCGCCCCCAGTTACGGCGTGCCGGGCAACGAGTAGGCAGTCGATCCGTAGGGTGGGTTGCACGCAGCGAGACCCATCAACTCTGTTGCTTCAGCCACAAGGAGTCCCCATGCCCACCAGCCGCGACCTGCTGGCCAAGTTGATTGCCTTCAACACCGTCAGCCGCGAGTCCAACCTGGCGCTGATCGAGTTTATCCACCACTACCTCAAGGGGCAGGGGGTGGCGTGCGAGCTGGATTACAACGCCGAGCGCAGCAAGGCCAACCTGTTCGCCACCATCGGTCCTGATGATCGTGGTGGCGTGGTGTTGTCCGGCCACACCGATGTGGTGCCGGTGGCCGGCCAGGCCTGGACGGTCGAGCCATTCCAGCTGACCGAGCGTGACGGCAAGTTGTACGGGCGCGGCAGCGCCGACATGAAGGGCTATATCGCCTGCGTGTTGGCCGCCGTGCCGCGCTTTCTCGCCCAGCCGCTGCGCGTGCCGCTGCACCTGGCCTTCTCCTACGACGAGGAAGTCGGTTGCCTCGGCGTGCGCTCCTTGCTGGCCGAACTCGAGCGGCGACCGCACAAGCCTATTGCCTGCATCATCGGCGAACCCACTGAGCTGAAGCCGGTACTCGGCCATAAGGGCAAACTGGCCATGCGCTGCCAGGTGCAGGGCGCCGCCTGTCATTCGGCCTATGCGCCCCAGGGGGTCAACGCCATCGAATATGCCGCGCGCCTGATCGGCAAGCTGGGCGAGATAGGCGAGCAGTTGGCGCGCGTGGAGCTGCACGACCCACGTTTCGATCCGCCATTCTCCACCGTGCAAACGGGCGTGATTCAGGGGGGCAGGGCGCTGAACATAGTCCCGGCCGAGTGCCAGTTCGACTTCGAGATCCGCGCCCTGCCGGACTTCGATGCTCAGCAGGTGGTCGAGCAGCTGGCCGGCTACGCCGAAAGCCAGCTATTGCCGGCGATGCGTGCGCGCAGCGCCGAGACTTCCATCGCCTTTCAGCCGTTGTCGGCCTATCCGGGCCTGGCCACCGACCCGCACAGTCAAGTGGCCGAGCTGCTGGCGCTGATCAGCGCTAGCCGCGAGTTCGGCACCGTGGCCTTCGGCACCGAGGGCGGCCTGTTCCACCAGGCTGGCATCCCCACCGTGGTCTGCGGCCCAGGCAGCATGGCGCAGGGGCACAAGCCCGACGAATTCGTTAGCGTCGAACAGCTGGATAGTTGCGACGCCATGCTCGTGCGCTTGGCAGGCTGGATGCTGAACCCAGTGTGAGTCACCCCGTGCCCGTCACATCAAGGCCAATACCGTCTACCCGACGATACGGGTCGCCACCGACGAGGGAGACTTCGCGGGGCTGTACTGGGTCGCACTGCAGCCGCCCTGAGTAATTGCTGAGACAAGCCGTCAGGCCTGATAAACGTGTGAGAGGTGAAGAGGACGCCCCAGTGCGTCCTCTTCTTGTTTGTCGCCGTTTTCAAGTGCGTCTGCCATGTCATTGTTCCTGAGCAGCGGAGCCCCAGGGTGCATGCAGCGCGATGCTCAGCAGCACGCGCTTGCCACGCATGATGGTCGAGACACTGTGATCGTACAGATCGGGCCGGAACAGGGTGACGCGATTAAAAATGGAGAAAATGACGCGATCTGTCTCGAAAACTCCACCTTCAATAGGTTTCATTACTACAAAATTGAGCTTGTAGTAGCTGCCGCTACCGATGGGGTCATTGTGGCGCATCACACGATGGCCTTCTGGGTAGGTGACCAGATTGACGGTCAGGCGTCGGGTGTTGAGCAAGCTACGGTTGATGACGCGGCCCATGCGGAGGTCTCCGAAAGAATCAATGAAGCGTATTAAATCGTATTTTGAACGATTGCTCAAAAACTATTTGAACGAACATTCAAATATCTTTAAGGTGATTGGCGTTCCACATCATTGGGCGGCCAAGTGGTTGCCAATACACACGAAATACGAGGTTGGTATGAATACGCAAGTCGTCACGCAGTACGCCATGATCGAAGGCCATCGGATCGCATATCAGGAAATGGGCGAAGGGCGTCCGGTGATCCTGATCCACGGTATCCCCACCAACAAACTGATGTGGCGAGACGTGATGCCGAGCCTGGCGGCGCAGCACCGAGTGATCGCGCCGGACATGCTCAATTATGGTGAGTCCGACATGCCACTGGATGCCGATGTCTCGATCAATGCCCAGTGCCGGATCATCATCAAGCTGATGGATGCGCTCGGCATTCCCAGCGCAGACATCGTCTCTCATGACATTGGTGGCGGAATCGGTCAGTTGATGGCGGTCAATCATCCGGAAAAAGTACTGCGTCAGGTGCTGATCGACAGCGTCTGCTTCGATTCCTGGCCGATTCCGGAATTCAAATCGCTGCTGGAACCTGGTGTCGAACAGGCCACGAGCGTCGAGACGTTCATCGGCATCATGCGCGACTTCATGCCCAAGGGTGTGCACAACCCGGCGGTAATGACCGAAGAGCTCAGCGAGATCTACGTAAAGCCGTGGAACAGTGCCGCGGGCAAGGCAGCGTTCTTCCGCAACATGCGCCGTCTCAACAAGGAGTACACCCAGGCGATTGCCGATGATCTCAAAAATGTCGAGCACGACACCCTGGTGCTGTGGGGCGACAAGGACAACTTCCAAAAGCCCGGGTATGCACCGATGCTTACCGAGGCCATCCCCGGTGCCAAGTTGGTCTGGGTCAAGGATGCCGGTCACTGGGTCACCGATGAACAGCCGGAAGAAGTCTCGCGCTTGATCGGGGAATTCCTGGCCCGCTAAGAGCCCCGTTCGTCAATCAAAGGGGGAGTGATTAACCATAAATTACTCCCCCTTTCAGTGAGCGAGGGCCGCACAAGCCATCGCCTGTATCATCGGCGAACCCACCAAGCTGAAGCCGGTGCTCGGCCACAAGGGCAAGCTGGCCACGCGCTGCCAGGTGCAGGGCGCCGCCTGTGACTCGGCTTATGCGCCTCGGGGGCAACGTCATCGAATACGCCGCGCACTTGGTTGGCAGTTGGGCGAGATAGGCGAGCAGTTGCCGCGCGTGGCGTTGCACGACCCACGCTCGATCCGCCGTCTCGACCGTGCAAACCGGAGTGATTCAGGGGGGCAGGGCGCTGAACATAGTCCCGGCCGAGTGCCTGTTCGACTTCGAGGTGCGCGCCCTGCCGGACTTCGATCGCACCGTTCGTACCCACTACTCCTCAACGCGACCCGTAGCGTCACGATCGCGCTGGTATCGTCTCGTGAGCGGAAACGGCGGCAACCAGGACTCGCGACGGACGATCCAGCTTTCGTAGGTTGGCATCAGTTGGTCAGGGGCATCCAGGGATCCTAGGTTCACTTCGATTTCGTCTGCGGTGCGGGCGAAAATGGACGAGCCGCAGCGGGGACAGAAAAACCGCCCGGCGTAGTCGCGGGTTTCGCCATCGATCGTCACCGCATCCTGAGGGAACACCGCGGAAGCGTGAAAAAGGGCCCCATGATGCTTGCGGCAGTCGAGGCAGTGACAAAGGCCGATCCGGTAAGGGAGTCCGGATGCCACAATTCGGACGTTGCCGCAGAGGCAACCACCCGTGAATCGGTCCATGCGGCGTCTCCTCTAAAATCAAGCAGTCGGAATATTTACAACGAACCCCGTTGGGCGTCCGCGATGCTCTACCCACTGGGCCACGACGGAGCTTTTGCGCGACGCTGCGGCGCTTGAGCATTTCCTTGATGGCTACCGCAAGGCCGGTCTTTCCGAGTGACGCGCCGGCGTGACCTCGCAAACGGCCATTCTCGGTGTTTGTGAAAATAGCAACTAAACGAGTGCAAAGGATCGGTTGCTGCCGAACAGGGTTGACTGACTTGCTCAGGGCGTGAAACGGACTTTCACTATTGGTCGCAGAGGAACATAGCGCGTTACTCAAGCTGAGCCCGGCTGCAAGGCCCTGGTTGCCGCTCCCGGCGCGAGATTAATCTTTCGCATTAGGTCACTTGCCGTCGTCCGTGCACAGCGCTTCGGCCTTCAGCCCGGATCGTCCAGAACACGCTGCCTAGTACTAACAAAATGCCGAGCATTTCCGCAGCGCTTGGTAGCGTCCAGGCCAGCAGATAGCTGTAGAACAGGGCGCAAAGGGTTTCGAAGATGATCAATTGACCGCCGATGGATACTGGCAAGCGTTGGGCCGATGCGTTCCACAGGGCGTTGGCTACCCAGGAGCCAGCAATGGCCATGAACAAGGCTGTAACCAAAAAGATGGAGAGGCGCCCGGAACTCAGGTCGGTTGGTAATAGCTGCGTTTGAGCCAGGATCACCACTACTGTCAGCAGCAGGGCCACGAAGCCGGTTGTTATGCCCAGCAGCGTTGACCATTCACGAGGGCTGAAGCGGCCTGTCTTGAGCTGATGGGCATTGCGTAGTGCAAACCATGACCATGACAGCACGCCGAGTCCTGCGTAAACGGCGCCCAGAACCTGCCGCATGCTGCCTTCGCCGCGAATGACCTGCATGACTGCGGGAAGGTTGATCCAGATGATGCCGGTGAAGATCAGCGCGAGCGAGGCCAGCATTGAGCGCAGGCTGGCCTGACTGAAGCGGCGGCCCATGAGCATCACTGCTACAGGAATCAGTCCATTGATAAGGGATGCAGTGGCGACGCCGGCATGCTGCACTGCCGCACTCAATAGAATGAAGTACACCAGGTTGCCAGTCAGTGCCAGCTCAAGCAGTAGGAGCTGATCCTGGCGAGTCAGGCGGGTAAGCAGCGCGCGCGCGTTGGGCAGCGCTACCAGGGTCGCAAACAACCCGTAGAGCAGAAACCGTACGCAACTGATCACCACTGGGTGAACGTCCGGGATCAGAGCGGGCGCGACGATCACGGCTCCCCATAGGGCTCCTGCCATGCCTCCATGGACTATTGCTGTTCTCATGTCGCTCTACCTCCTCAGTAAAGGCAGCGACCTTACGGTATAGTTCTGGGGTCTTGCAGCGACATTGCTGCATGCTGCTATTCCGTACAGGCATACCGATAGTCGAGAAAACTTAATGTCCGGACGCTTTCGCCATCTTCCTCCGCTCGATACGTTAATTGCTTTCGAGTCCGTTGCCCGCTTGGGCAGTTTCACCCGCGCCGCCGATGAACTCTGCGTGACTCAAAGCGCGGTCAGTAAACAAGTGCGCACACTCGAGCAGGCACTGGGCGTCGCCCTGTTCATGCGGGGTGCACGGGGCGTCGAGCTTTCAACGGCGGGCGTGCTCTACCAGCAGGAGGTCGTGCCAGCACTGCAACGCATCCATGTGACGGGGCAGCGGATTAGTGCAACTCACCATCCCAATACCGTCACCGTGCTGGCGACCCATGCCGTCTCGCAGTTTTGGCTATTTCCACGCCTGCTCAGTTTCAATGCCGTGCACCCGGAAATCACCATCCACATCCATGCCAGTAACGAGATCATGCCTTTCATGGTTCCCGACCATGATCTGGCGATTCTCTATGGTGGCGGTGACTGGCCGAGCCTGGAGGCGACAGCGCTTATCGCCGAAGTCATCTATCCGGTGGCTCGCCCTGGGATTGCAGGTAGCGCAGCGCAAACGCTCGAGGAACTGGCAGGACTGCCACTAATCCAGTTGGCTTCGGCATGGGACTGTATCGAGTGGCGTGACTGGTTTGCTCACTTTGATATTGCCTACCAGTCGCCTAAGTCCGATCCCACCTTCAACCAACTCACTCTGACTTACGCTGCGATTCAACAAGGTGGGGGGATTGGCCTCGTTTGGGACTTCATGGCGGCAGAGGCGATAAATAAGGGCGAATTGGTGCGCGTGACTGATTTTTTGGTTGAAACCGGACTTGCCGAGTTCGTCGTGCATGACCTCGTCCGGCCAATGTCCGCAGCCACAACGCTATTCAGGGATTGGTTGATAGAGGGCGCCACGAATCGTTGCATCCCATCCCCACGCTCAGAGGTTTAACGACTGGAGCACAAACTTGGAGCGGGCCAGAGTTAGAGCGCTGTGCGGCCGTTTGTAGGCGGTTTCTGCCCGTCACGACGGGTAGCAATGGGTCGACTACTGCCGGTCGCGACTGGCCGGAGTCGACCCAATATAGCTAGCCCGTCCGTCTTCCGTAAGGCTCGCTATGGCTGGCAGGTTGCTGTCAGCAAAGGCGGAACATGCACCCGAGGACTATGAATAAATCGACCCAGACGCGTGACGTTTGCCGCTTTAGCTTCGAGTTCACGGGTGCGCTTGCGTTCGATAATGAATACTCAAGGTTCACCGTCGTACCGGCTCGCCATGTTGCCAATTGAGCCATGCGCGTTCCTGCCAGTGTTAATCGTTTCTGACGCACCCTGCTCTAAACGCGCTCTCTCAGGCGAGCGAAGGCTTTACGCCAGGTGTCGCAGCGCTCCGCATCGCGCACGTCATAGAGGCTCATGGCGGACTCGAGGTCCACACTGAATTCATCCTCGTTGTCTTCTGCGAGCGCAGTCAGTCGCATCGTATACCAAGCCGTCACGCCGCCCGGAGGGGTTGTATCGAATTTCGGAAACGCCGGGTCGCCACCACCAACGCTCAACCAATCGCGCGCAAGATGCGGATTGAGCGCCATGGCACGGCCCACGCTCACCATGTCGACAGCGCCGCTCTCGACGGCGTCAACTGCTTGTTGCCGCGTCTTGAAGCCTCCGGTGGCCATGATTGGAATGGCGGTCGCCTGTTTCGCCCGGCGTGCAAAATCAAGGAAGTAGGGCCCGCTACCAGAGGTGCTATCGGAGCTTGCCGCAGCACCCGGAAAATAGGTTCCGCCGCTGATATCGATCAGGTCAATAGATGTCTGATCGAGGATGCGGACCACTTCCATAGCCTCGTCTTCGGTCAGTCCACCTTGCAGTTTATCGGTCGAGTTGATCTTGATAGCAATCGGGAACGAAGCGCCAACAGCCTGCCGAACCGCTTCTATCACCTCGTGAACGATGCGGAATCTCGCCTCGATTGATCCACCATATCCGTCTGTCCGGCGATTGAACAACGGAGACAAGAATTGGCTTAACAGAAACCCGTGTCCGGCATGAATTTGCACCCCACCAAATCCTGCGCCTTTGGCGATTGTCGCAGCCCTTGCGTAGATGCCCGGCAGCTCCCCAATGTCTTCGAGGGTCATGCCCGCGCATTGCAGCCCTTCAATGTCCAGCGAGGAGGGGCCTTTTGCTCGACTGATAGGCAAATGGGCAAGCGCTCCGGCGTGTCCGAGTTGCGGCCAAAGATGCGCACCCTCAGTCGATCCCCGACGCGCCAAGGATCGCAACGCCTTTTGATCTGTATTCGGTCCCAACACCAGATTTCCCGGTTTTTCGGGATAGCGCGGATCACCCTGCACCTCGCCAATCAGCGACAATGCTGCGCCACCTTCTGCCCAGCGCTCATAGAGCCGTGCCTGCGCTGCGGTAGCATTGCCTTTCCCGTCACCAAGGGAATCCGACATTGCCGACTTCATCAGTCGGTTTTTCAGAACCACACCACAGGGAAGCTCAAGCGGGCGGCCCAATACATTTTCCGGGCCTGAGAAATCATGCTTGGTCGTTGGCTGCGTCATCAGGCTTCTCCATCGTAATATTTCGTTTTTTGTGCGCGACATGCCGTTCGTGGCCAGGTGGCGTGATCAACGATCACGGCTTCAACAGTTCTTTCTCAACCTCATTGAGAAACGCTTGGATGTTGCCTTCATCGCGCCGGTAAAACGTCCACTGTCCATGACGCTCAGCAACCACCAACCCAGCCTGCTTCAGCACACCCATGTAGTTTGAGATCGTCGATTGCGACAACCCGGCCTTCTCTTGAATGTACCCAACACACACACCGTCCAAATCGGCATGCTCTGGCAGCGAGGGCGGAAAGTTCGACCGGTCTTTCAACCATTCAAGAATTCGGCGTCGCACAGGGTTGTTGAGGGCGGAAATCACGCTTTCAATATTCATAAATCAAGATATCTCGATATTTAGGCGAGAGTCAACCGCAGCATTTACTACTGCCTCCTCTCGGGTTTCGCCTGGATAGTGTCACAACCATAAGTGACGTCAGCTTTTGACACTTTTCGCAGAATTGATGTGATCCAGTTTCAGCCACATTGGGCTCCGGGCGGCTGTCTACCGCCGGGTAGGAGGGGCGCAATCTTCAGAACTACACCTCAGGCAGCGTGCTTGGTACGTCCTGGTTGAAAGTGCAGAACGCCGCAATCGGTAAGCAACAGCTTGAGTCTGCGACTCATCAGGTATTTCGCCATAGCCGGCGATCGTCGGCGAAAAGTCGCGCCGAGTTGGCCCGTCGTTGTCGGCCGTGAAGAAAAGGGGACGCCCATTAGCCGGTCGCAAGTCGAGGCTAAAAGCCAACTCTCCCTGCAGTTTCTGCAAAAGCCCTCACTCGCCAAGCGAGCCGGTCGCCTACCGATCACCTTGACGAAGTTTTCACACAGGCGCGTGCAAGGTAGTGCGCACCGCAGACAGTCCCCGCTGGCAACGAACGGGACCCGCGCAGCGGCCTATTTCTCTGGCTCTAGCTACGCTCGTCCTGAGCGACCAAGGTAAATGAACGATGAACAAACGGCAGTTCTTCGGCGTGTTGACGCTCCTCTGCGGCAGCAGCCTGACCTGGCAAACCCAAGCCGCCCCCCTGTTTTCCTGGGAACGTCTCAGCGATGCAAGCGTACGCGCAGCTCGCGAGCCGAGCACCTGGGCGCCCCTGGCGGCCGCCACGGTGATTGCCGGTGGTCATTGGGACAAGCAGTGGCAACGCTCGGCAAGCAAGCATCAATACGTGTTCGGCGAGGACGCCGAGGATATGAGCAACTCGCTGCTGGGCGCCAGCACCCTGTTCTATGGCGTCAGCATGCTGATGGCCGCTCCGCCCGACCAGGACCATGGCGAGGCCCTGGAGTGGAAGGCCAGCAACGTCGGCGTCCTGCTGGCCGACAAGGCCCTGGTGGATGGCATTGTCGGCGAATGGAAAACCCGCTCCGGGCGTGACCGACCGGATGGCGTGGCAGATGATTCATTTCCCTCCAAGCACAGTGCGACCACCGCCACCCAAACCACCCTGACCCGGCGCAACCTGGACTACATCGACATGAATCCTGGGATGCGCCAACTGGCTAAGGTCGGTCTCTACGGGATTGATGGCCTGACCGGCATTGCGCGCATCGAAGCGGATAAGCACTACCCGACCGACGTACTGGTCGGCATGGCGCTGGGGAACTTTCTCGCCAACCTTAGCTATAACCTGTTCCTCGAACAGCCTGCGTCCGAGTCATACAGCTTCTCCTTGCTCCCCACCCGCGAGGGTTTGACGCTTAGCAGCCAATTGCGCTTTTAACCGAACGGTTGCCGCAACGGGCATCTGCGCTAGGCGGGCGACAGGCCATGCTCACTCAGCCACGCCGGGTTGAACAAGCGGCGCATGTAGAGCCCGCCACGGTCGCACAGCAAGGTCACCACCGTATGCCCGGGGCCCAGTTCGTGCGCGACCCGCACGGCGGCGACCAGATTGATGCCGGAGGATCCGCCGAGGAACAAGCCTTCCTCACGTAACAGGCGATAGACCATGCTCACGCAGCTCTGGTCATCGACCTGCACCGCACCGTCGATCGGCGTGCCCTCCAAATTGGCGGTTATCCGAGTGGTGCCGATGCCTTCGGTGATGGAGCTGCCCTCAGCCTGCAGCTCACCGCTCAGCACCCAGTGATAAAGCGCGCTGCCCATGGGGTCGGCGAGGATGATACGCACTTTGGGATTACGCTCTTTGAGGTAGCGCGCGACGCCGGCCAGGGTGCCACCGGTGCCCGTGGCGCAGACAAAGGCGTCCACCTGGCCCAGGGTGTCGTGCCAGATTTCCGGCCCAGTGCTGGTGTAATGAGCCTGGCGGTTGGCCAGGTTGTCGAACTGGTTGGCCCAGATCGCACCGGGCAGTTTGTGGGCCAGGCGGCCGGCGATCTTCTGATAGTTGTCCGGGTCCCGGTAAGGTTTCGGCGGTACCGGGCGCACCTCGGCACCGAGCACGCGCAGCAATTCCAGTTTCTCCTGGGATTGGTTGTCGGGAATCACGATGATGCAACGGTAACCGCGCGTGGCGCAGATGTGCGCGAGACTGATGCCGGTGTTGCCGGCCGTCCCCTCGACCACGATGCCGCCGGGGCGGAGTGCGCCACGCTTCTCGGCGTCGAGCACGATGAACAGGGCGGCGCGGTCTTTCACCGAACCGCCGGGGTTGAGGAATTCGGCCTTGCCGAGAATCTCGCAACCGGTCTCGCGGCTGAGCCGCTCAAGGCGGATCAACGGGGTGTTGCCGATGCTGCCGATAAAACCTTCACGGATGTCCATGCCGCACCTCCATCAGGCGCACGGGGAAATGCCGTTTTCACTGATTCAGTCTAGCGCCTGAGCGGCGAATGGCACGCCGCCACGCCTGCACACGGGTGTTTTCAGTCGCGCCGCCCCGGCCTCATTTGTAACCTAGGTGAGAACAGACGGCAGTGACCAACATCTTGCTACGGCCACGGCCAACGTTCTCCTTTCGTGCGAAATAGCCGATGGAGTTCTCTTTGGCCGCAGCCACTGGCGAACGACCGGATGCCCTGGCTGATATCCGGCTGCTGGTTGCTCGGCATCCCACTGGCAATCACCGGACAGTCCTGGCCGGTGCCGGCCACGCTGCTGAGCGGGCTGCAGCTTTATCTGTGACAACAGCTGCGCCAACGCCAGCAGTTACAGCGCCTGCGGCGAGGCCTGCAACAGCGAGGTAGCACGGATAACCATTGGTTCCCACCCTATGCGAACTTGAGCGCTATGTAGGGTGGAAAGCCGCGGAGCGTTTTTCACAGGGTCTAATCCAAGTACCTCGCTGTACAGGCCGCGCGGGTATCCGCAGACGTAGGACCGGCTAATGGATGCCCCCTTTCACGCGCTGGTTTCTGCATTGACATTTAAAACGATCGGTCTAATATGGCGCCATGACTATCGCCAAACCGCAGGCCCGTCGTGGCCGCCCGCCAAAAATCGAACGAGAGCACGCCGACACACGCGAGGTGCTGCTGCGTTGCGGCATGGAAATACTGACCGAACAGGGCTTTGCAGCCACGGGTATCGACGCCGTCCTCAAGCGGGTCAGCGTCCCCAAGGGCTCGTTCTATCACTACTTCGATAGTAAGGAAGCCTTCGGGCAGGCGGTGTTGCGACGCTACGCAGATTATTTTGCCCGCAAACTGGATCGCTGGCTGCTGAATGAGACGGAACTCCCCCTCCAGCGCCTGCGCAATTTTGTCGAGGACGCCAAGACGGGCATGGCCAAGCACCAGTTCCGCCGAGGCTGTCTGGTCGGGAATCTCGGCCAGGAGATCATTGTCCTGCCCGAGAGCTTTCGCAATGAGTTGGAGGAGGTCCTGCTCGACTGGCAGAGGCGTCTGGCTACCTGCTTGCGCCAGGCAGTCAGTCAGAGGCAGATAAACGTAGACAGTGATTGCGAAGCCCTCGCCGCCTATTTCTGGATCGGTTGGGAAGGGGCAGTACTGCGCGCCAGGCTGGTACAGGATGTGCGGCCGCTGGATGTATTCATGAATGGTTTTCTCGCCGGCATTACACGGTGATTTTTCTTCGATAATTAATAGACGATCGGTCTAAATAGGAGCTAGCAATGTTCAAGGCAATTCTTATTGAGAAAGACGCAGATGCTTACCAGGTTCGTTTGACTGAACTGGATGATGCACAGCTTCCCGAGGGGGATGTCACCGTCCGCGTGGCCTTCAGTACACTGAACTACAAGGATGGTCTGGCCATCAGCGGCAGCAGCCCGGTCGTTCGCCGGTTTCCAATGGTTCCCGGCATCGACTTGGCCGGAACCGTTGAAACCAGCAGCCACCCTGACTACAAAACCGGTGACCGGGTTCTGCTCAACGGCTGGGGCGTGGGCGAAGGGCATTGGGGAGGACTGGCGCAGAAGGCCAGGCTGCGTGGTGACTGGCTGATCCCCCTACCCAAGGCGTTAAGCGAGCGCCAGGCAATGGCGATCGGAACCGCAGGCTACACCGCAATGCTCTGCCTGATGGCGCTGGAGCGCCACGGCCTGACGCCGGAGTGCGGCGAGGTGCTGGTGACGGGCGCAAATGGTGGGGTTGGCAGCTTCGCCATCGCGCTGCTGGCGCGTCAAGGCTACTCCGTGATCGCCGCCACCGGCCGCCCGGCCGAAGCGGACTACCTGAAGCGCTTGGGCGCAACGACCATCATCGATCGCGCCGAACTGTCCAGCCCCGGACGCGCATTGGCAAAAGAGCGTTGGGCGGCGGCGATCGACTCTGTAGGCAGCCATACCCTCGCCAATGTGTGCGCGGGCACTCGCGCAGATGGCCTGGTCGCTGCGTGCGGCTTGGCTCAAGGCATGGACTTTCCGGCGACTGTGGCGCCCTTCATCCTGCGCGGCGTTAGCCTGCTTGGCATCAACAGCGTCACCCGTCCTTACAAGGAGCGCGTTGAGGCCTGGGAGCGCCTCTGCACTGGCTTGGACCTGGCACAACTGGATGAAATCACCCGGGAGATCGGCCTGAGTGAAACCATACCGGTTGCACACGAGTTACTCGACGGCAAGGTGCGGGGCCGCGTGGTAGTGGATGTGAATCGGTGAGCACCGAGTACACCGACCGGCAGGCTGAATTGCACTAAGGTTTTTAGCGGCTATGTCCCAGTTCCGTCTTGAACGTGCCGCCCGGCTAGGCGCTGCGCGGGGGGGGGGGCGATGATTCGTAGGGTGGGTTCGGCGCATGACTGCAGGCTGTTGGCTGGTGCGTAGTCGGTTGCGCCGTAACCCACCGGATGAGGTAAGCCGACAACCGCTTGGTGGGTTACGCGCCGCGCAATTTGCGCAGTTGATTTTCAGCCTCTGCTCGGCGCCACTAACCTGCGCGGCCCGACCCTCCCGACAAAAGCTGCGTGCAACACGTATCTGGTACATAGCCTTTTTAGAGGTAGCCGAAAGACTGCTTTTGGCTGTGCAGTCCTTCGTAGATTCCCCCGCCACTCTTCGAACCTGCTGTCACCCGTCCAGGCGTCGAGCCGCTTCGATTTACTCAGGATTAGCCTGTCCCAGCTGCTCCTTGCAGTAATCCATGAACAGCTGTGCCGGCTTGGTCAGTTGGGCGCGCTTGAGCCAGGCGGCCACCAGGCCGGAGGTCGCCACCTGCTCGGCGATGTCTACCGTCACCACCTTCTTGCCGTCGTAGGTGCATTCGGAGTGTGGCCGGGTCACCAGCAGCGAGAAGCCGAAGCCCTGGCCGACCATGCCGCGAACCATCTCGATCGACGGCGAGCTGAAGACGATGTTCGGGGTCAGGTCCAGCTCGGTGAAGAGGCTGACGAAGTAGCTGCGACTCGGCAGCACGTCGAGCAGGATCATCGGTTCCAGGCACAGGTCGCGCAGTGAAACCTGGGTCTGCTCGGTGAAACGGTGCCCCTCGGGCAGCAGCGCGTAGGGTTTCTGCGGCGGCATCAAGGGCTCGGTTTCGATGGTGTTGTCGAGGTCATGTTCGTAGAGAAAGGCCAGGTCGAAGGTGCCGGCGGTGAGGCCCTGGACCAGTTCCTGCTGCTCGCCGTCGCGCAGGCGGATTTCCACGCCTGGGTAGAGGGCGGTGAACCCGGCGATCAGGCGCGGCAGGTACAGCGGCGCCACCGTCTCGAAGCAGCCGATGTCGATCTGCCCGGCCACTATGTCGTTATCCGCCAGGGCGTTCTGCTCGAACTCGTGGGCCATGCGCAGCAGCTCCTGCGCCTTGCGATAGAAGCGCGCGCCGCTGGGGGTGAGCGACACGCCCTGAGCATGGTGACGAATGAGCAGCTGCACGCCGAAGTTTTCCTCCAGACCCTTGATCGCGGTGGAGATCGACGGCTGGGCGATATACAGCTTGCGCGAGGCCTCGGCGACGCTGCCGGCCTCCACGGTGGTCACGAAATACTTGAGTTGGCGCAAGGTATAGGTAGCCACGCAAACCTCTGCTGGGTTGTTGCTGCCCGGTTCTCGGGCAGTCTGTTGGGCCGGGTTGCGGCGGGCTTGGCTGTCCGCCTGGTTCCGCCACGTCAGCCGCATGCACTGCATACGCGCTGGAGTAGGGCAGCGTTAAGTCCGACAGGCTCCTAGGGTCGCCCGAGTCTGCACCATACCTCAGCTGCGCGGTTGGGGAGCGCTCGCTCTGCCGAGCTTTTTTATAGGCCCCAAGCATATTTTTACTAATTTTCCTCTGCGGTCTTCTGCCGCACCATCTCCCTCAATCCAACAACAAGCTCGACCGTAGTGGTGGTCGATGAGGGAGTGCAGCGTGTTAGATCTCAGCTATTGGCAACAGCGGGCGGCCCGCCAAGGGTTTATCGACAAGGCACTGATCGGCTGCCGCCAGGTGGCTGCCGCCTCCGGGCTCACCTTCGACGCGATCAATCCGGCGACCAACCAGCTGCTGGCCAAGGTGACCGCCTGCGGCGAGGTCGAGGTCGACCTGGCTGTGCGCAGCGCCCGCCAGGCCTTCGAGCAGGGCTCCTGGGCGCGGATGGCGCCGGGCGAGCGCAAGAAAATTCTGCTGCGCCTGGCCGAGTTGATTCTGCAGCATCGCGAGGAACTGGCACTGCTCGACTCGCTGAACATGGGCAAGCCGGTGATGGATGCCTTCAACATCGACGTGCCCGGCGCCGCCCATGTGTTCGCCTGGTATGGCGAAAGCCTGGACAAGCTCTACGACCAGGTCGCGCCCAGCGCGCAGAACGTGCTGGCGACCATCACCCGCGTACCGCTCGGGGTGGTCGCCGCCGTGGTGCCGTGGAACTTCCCGCTGGACATGGCCGCCTGGAAGCTCGCGCCGGCGCTGGCGTCGGGCAACAGCGTGGTGCTCAAGCCGGCGGAGCAGTCGCCGTTCTCCGCCCTGCGTTTGGGCGAACTGGCCCTGGAAGCGGGCATACCGGAAGGCGTGCTGAATGTGCTGCCGGGCCTCGGCGAAAGCACCGGCAAGGCCTTGGGCCTGCACCCGGATGTCGATTGTCTGGTGTTCACCGGCTCGACCCAGGTCGGCAAGTACTTCATGCAGTACGCGGCGCAGTCGAACCTCAAGCAGGTGTGGTTGGAGTGCGGTGGCAAGAGCCCGAGTCTGATCTTCGACGACTGCCAGGACCTCGACCAGGCGGCGGAAAAAGCCGCCTTCGCGATTTTCTTCAACCAGGGCGAAGTCTGTTCGGCCAACTCGCGCCTGCTGGTCCAGCGCTCGATCCACGACCAGTTCGTCGAGCGCCTGATCGACAAGGCCCGTCAGTGGCAGCCGGGCGATCCGCTCGACCCCAGCAGCCGCGCCGGGGCCCTGGTCGATGCCGGCCAGACGGCTGGGGTGATGGGCTTTATCGAGGGCGCCCGTGCCGAGGGCGCGAAGCTGGTGTATGGCGGCGAGCGCCTGAGTATCAACGGCTCGAGCAACTTCGTGCAGCCCACGCTATTTACCGGCGTCAGCGCCGAGATGCGTCTGGCCCGTGAGGAAGTGTTCGGCCCGGTACTGGCGATCAGCGCCTTCGACGACGAAGACCAGGCGGTACGCCTGGCCAACGACAGCCTCTACGCTCTGGCCGCCTCGCTGTGGAGTGATGACCTCAACCGCGCTCACCGCGTCGCCCGCCGGCTGAACGCCGGCACGGTGTCGGTCAACACCGTGGACGCCCTGGATGTGACGGTGCCGTTCGGCGGCGGCAAGCAGTCCGGCTTTGGTCGCGACCTGTCGCTGCATTCCTTCGATAAGTACACCCAGCTGAAAACCACTTGGTTTCAGTTGCGTTAACCAGTCAGTGCGTTCCTTACAACAACAATAGAGGGCAAGACAATGACGCAGGATATAAGTGTTCCGCTGCACGGTGCGGCCGCCGCACCACGGGTAAAGGGGGCGCGCAAGGCACTGGGCCTGGGTTCCCTGCTGGCCGTGGCCATCGGCCTGGTTGTCTCGCAAGGGGTCATGGTGATCATGCTGCAAGGCGCCGGGATCGCCGGCTTGGGCTTTATCGTGCCGCTGGGCCTGGCCTATCTGCTGGCTCTGAGCTACGCCTTTTCCTTTTCCGAGCTGGCGCTGATGATCCCGCGTGCGGGCAGCCTGAGCAGTTATACCGAAGTCGCGATTGGCCAGTCCCCGGCCATTCTCGCCACCTTCTCTGGCTACATAGTAGTGGCCATGTTCGCGCTGTCGGCCGAGCTGCTGCTGCTCGATCTGATCATCGATAAGGTCTACCCCAGCGCGTTGCCGTCGATGACGGTGGCCTACGGCGTGTTAGGTCTGTTCACCGTGCTTAACCTGCTCAATATCGACATCTTCGCTCGCCTGCAGTCCGTGCTGGCGCTGGTGATGGTGGTGGTGTTGTTGTTGCTCGGGTTTAGCGCGGTCGGTCACGAGAACGCCGCGCCCATGGCCAGCCTTAGCCTGGAAGGCTGGAATCCTATGGGGCTGGGCGTTTTGGCGCTTACCGCGTTGGCCATCTGGGGCTTCGTCGGCGCCGAATTCGTTTGCCCGCTGGTGGAAGAATCGCGTCGGCCGGAGCGCAATATTCCGCGCTCGATGATCATCGGTCTGAGCGTGATTTTCGTCACCATCAGCCTCTACTGCCTGGGTGCGCTACTGATGGTGCCGCAGGCAGAGCTGGCGAGTAACGGCCTGCCTCACTATCTGTTCGCCACCGCGGTATTCGGCGAGACCGGTCAGCTACTGTTGGTGACCGCCGCCATCACCGCCACCTGCAGCACGCTCAATACCTCGTTGGCGGCTATCCCGCGCATGCTCAGTGGCATGGCGCAGAACGGTCAGGCGTTTCCCTGCTTCAAACGCCTTAGCGCACGTACCGGCGCGCCCTGGGTGGCCGTATTGTTTGTCGCCGCCATCACCGGCTTGCCGATCCTGCTGATGGGTGTCGATTCGATCAATCTGCTGCTGATCGCCGCCGCGCTGGCCTGGCTGCTGGCCTACATCATCGTCCACGTCGATGTGATCGTCCTGCGCATGCGTTATCCAGATCTGGCGCGGCCGTTCCGCACGCCGTTCTACCCGCTGCCACAAGTGTTCGGCATCGTCGGCATGCTCTATGCCGCCTGGTATGCCTCGCCCTCGCCGGAGCTGACCACGCAGATTTTCACCAGCGCTGGGGTAGTGCTGGGCATCGTCTCGCTGATCGCCGTGCTGTGGATCAAATGCGTGATGCGCAAACCGCTGTTCAGCCCGGAGCCGATCGACAAGGTGCTGAACCCAAATCAAGCCTGAAGGCCGCAGTGCGGTCCTCGTGTTAATGCCCCATAACGGGGAGGAGAGTTGTATGAATGCGCAAATCAAGCCAAACCGTGAAACCCGTGATTACCAGGCCCTGGACGCCGCTCACCACATCCATGGCTTTGTCGACCAGAAGGCGCTGAATGCCGAAGGCCCGCGGGTGATCGTTAAAGGCGAGGGCTTGTACCTCTGGGATAACGACGGCAACCGCTACCTCGACGGCATGTCCGGCCTGTGGTGCACCAACCTCGGTTACGGTCGCAAGGACCTCACGGCCGCCGCGACTCGGCAGATGGAGCAGTTGGCGTACTACAACATGTTCTTCCACACCACCCACCCGGCGGTGGTGGAACTGTCCGAGCTGCTGTTCAGCCTGCTGCCCGGTCACTACAGCCATGCGATCTATACCAACTCGGGCTCTGAGGCCAACGAGGTGCTGATCCGCACGGTACGGCGCTACTGGCAGATTCTCGGCAAGCCAGAGAAGAAGGTGATGATCGGCCGCTGGAACGGCTACCACGGCTCGACCCTGGCCAGCACCGCGCTGGGCGGCATGAAGTTCATGCACGAAATGGGCGGCATGCTGCCGGACATCGAGCATATCGACGAGCCCTACTGGTACGCCCAGGGCGGCGAGCTGAGCCCGGCCGAGTTCGGTCGCCGCTGCGCCCTGCAACTGGAGGAGAAGATTCTCCAACTGGGTGCGGACAAGGTTGCGGGCTTCATCGCCGAGCCGTTCCAGGGCGCCGGCGGCATGATCTTCCCGCCGGAAAGCTACTGGCCGGAGATCCAACGCATCTGCCGTCAGTACGACGTGCTGCTGTGCGCCGACGAAGTGATCGGTGGTTTTGGTCGCACCGGCGAATGGTTCGCCCATGAGTACTTCGGTTTCGAACCGGACACCCTGTCGATCGCCAAGGGCCTGACCTCGGGCTATATCCCCATGGGCGGCCTGGTGCTGTCCACGCGCATCGCCGAGGTATTGGTGGAGCAGGGCGGGGTGTTCGCCCACGGCCTGACCTATTCCGGGCACCCGGTCGCCGCCGCCGTGGCATTGGCCAATATCAAGGCGCTGCGCGACGAAGGCGTGGTCAGCCAGGTGAAGAACGACACCGGCCCCTACCTGCAGCAGTGTCTGCGGCAGGTGTTCGGTGACCATCCGCTGGTTGGCGAGATCCAGGGCACCGGCCTGGTCGCCGCGCTGCAGTTCGCCGAAGACAAGGCGACCCGCAAACGCTTCGCCAACGAGAGCGACATCACCTGGCGCTGCCGCACCGTCGGCTTCGAGGAAGGCCTGATCATCCGCTCCACCCTCGGTCGGATGATCATGGCGCCGGCGCTGGTGGCCACGCGCGGCGAGCTGGACGAACTGGTGGAGAAGACCAAGCGCGCGGTGGACCGCACCGCGCAGGAAATGGGTGTGCTCTGAGGCGTGTGCCGGCAGCCTGCTTTGTGCCCTTCCTTGCGGAGGGCACAAAGGCCTGCGCTGGGTCGCTAGGGAAAAACTTTGACGAGTCATAGCAGGCTATGGCGAGGAGCGGCCACTCCGTATCGGGGCCGCAGCGCCGAAATTGATTAATCGAATCTTTATCTGTTAAAGACAAGGAAAGGACATGACTCTGACCGTTTACGGCGCCTGATCGCCAAGAGATGCAGACGTCGACTGCCATGAGTGATGCCATGCACGCGGAGTGCCGCTACCTGGAAGAGTTGCTCGACGGTCAAGCCTACCTTGCGGGGGAACGGCCAAGCGCGGCCGAGCCCATCGTTTTTCCCGAGATTCGTCTTGTACCGCGGGCCATGGAGCGCAAACCGGAGATCATGACGGCGCTGGACTTTGATCGCCTCGCCGACCGTTACCCGCGCCTGGCGGCATGGGAGGAACGCGTCGGGGTGGACAAGACCCCTGGTGACCAGCGGGAGGCAAGAGAATGAGTGAGCAGAGCTACAGGCGCACCTTCGGCGTAGCGACCGGCCCCGCAGTGGCATATCGAGCGCTTATCTAGGGCTTCGAGCATTGGGGGATCACGCCGGATAGGCCGATCGAAAAGCGCGGTGATCGCGCCAGATTCAGCTTTCCACCCAGGCGCGGCTACTGGGTTTTCGAAGCATCGACACTGTCCGCCAATCGGCTGGTCGAATTGCGCTGTGTCGAAGCATTGCATGTGTATCAAAAGATGCCCAAGAAGATCGAACAGGAGTGGCTGGGCACCAGGCTCAGTTGGCACCTCGAAGCCCACGACGGGCACAGCACCATTCATTTCGAACACCTGGGGCGGAACCCCAGCTTGCACTGTTACGGCATCTGCCTGGCTGGCTGGGATCTATTTCTTGTCGACAGCCTCAAGGCCTATCTCGACACGGGTGTCGGCAAGCCTTTTCGGGCGGGGTAAGAGGTTGGACGCGAGCCTCAATGCCCGCAGCGTCAAAAAGGACAAGCGCAAAAAAAGGCCCGAGGCCAAGGCCTAGGGCACTCACAACGTTACGGTTGTGATCAGAACTGCTTTTGCTCGACCAACTTCAGCCATACGGGATTGCTGAACGCCTTGTTCTCTTGGCTGTCCTCGACCACCAGCGCGACCCAGCCGGACTCCTGGGGCACCTCGAACTGCACCGAGGCTTTCTCGCCGGAGAGTGCCTGTTCGCGGATCACGCCCTGCTTGCCGATCAACTGCACGGACTTCAGGCCATTGACCGAGAGCAGGTCGAAGCTGAGGCTCTGCGGCTGATCTTTCGCCAGTTTCAAGGTGTCGCCGAACATCACGTTCTGCGGATAGATGAGTGGGCCAAAGGAAACGTAGGCGCGGCCGTTCTTCATCGCCTGGGCGAAGGCATTGGCGTCGGGTTTGCTGCCGGTGTATACGAACATCCGGTCCAGGCCGGTGGTTTCGTTCCACACATCATGCGTGTCGGAGCCGGCGGTGTAGTAATACGGCAGGCCCTCAGACCAGAGTTGGCGGGCCTTTTCGACTGCCTTTTGGTAGTCGACCACCGCGTTGACCTCGATCAGGTCGATAGACGGATCGAAGCTGCCGGGCACGCTGTTCTTCTCCAGGCTGCTCATATAGCCGTACGGGATGTAAGGGTGGTTGGAGGCGACCACTGTCGCGCCCATACGGCGCATGTCCTTGAGCAGGGCGTGGATGTCGTCGACGCCGGGATCGACGGAGAGTTTTGCGCCGATCGCCACGGGGAAGGGGTTGAAGTGTCCCCAGGACGGCGAAAACTCGACGGACGGAACGAAGGGCACGCCGCGTTTGTCCGACAGCGCCTTGATCGCGGCGTGGTTTTTCGTCGAGTCGTGGTCGCTGACGAAGGTGACGTTGAGGCCAGCGGCCAACTGCGAAAGAACCAAGTACTGCGGAGGAGTCGAGCCCTCCAGCACATCGGAGTGATGGTGCAGATCACCGGCGTACCAGCCGTGCTGGGTCGGGTAAGTGCTGATTGGTACTTGGCCGATCACTTCGGTGGTCTCGTTCGGCGCGATGCGCGCGTCCACCAGCACCGGCTTGGACACGAAGTTGGCGCCGGCCGAGACTTTGAGCTGATAGTCGCCGGGGGCGAGGGTAAAGCGCGCTCGGCCGATTTCGTCCATTTCGGTGAAGAAGGTCTTGGCGCCGAGAAACTCGATCAGTGGCTTGTTGCCGCTTTCGATCTGGATTTTCGCGTCCAGCGGCGACTTGCTCTGGGCGTCCGTCACCTGAATGCTCACCTCGCCGGGGGCGAGAAGATCGTCGAACGATAGGCTCAGGGCGTTCTTGTTCTCGATGCGAATAGCATGCCTCTTGCTTTCGGAATAACCCTTGGCTGTTGCATAGACTTGATAGTCGCCGACAGGCAGGTCGAGGTTGTACGTGCCGTCCTTGCCGATTGCCCAGATGTAGGGCACGCCGTCCTTCAAGACCACGACCGCCGGCGCCTCGACGGTTTTTCCATCTTGGGTTTTCACGCTGCCGGACAGCGAACCCGCGTCCAGGTGTTTGCGTTCGATTTCCGCCTTTACCACCGGCGCGATATCGCCGCTGCCAAGTACCTGATATTCGCCTTCGAACGAGACCGACTGCGATTTTTTCAGGCTGTGCTTGAGGTACAGGTCGCGGGATTTGTATTTCAGCTCGGTAAAGTAGGGCGCGTGCAGGGCGATTGCCCAGTCTTCGTCGTAGCCGACGAAGCGATCGGCTATCGGCTTGTCGACACTCGCCTCTTCCTCGCCCGCATAGCCCGGTACCGCGAATTTGTAGCCACCTTCGGGCCACAGGGTAAAGCCCGATTCCAGATCGGTCAGGTCTTCGCCTTGGTTGGTCATGGTGGTTTTGACATGGATGCGATCGGAGCCCGACTTGAGGCTGTATTCGGTGCTGATCACCGCTTTGCCGAAGTCGCGCGTGACTTTGACCACGGCTTCCTCGGGGCTGTCTTTGACAATCTCGAGCTTCTGATAGGTGTTCGGCCAACTCGACCAGTTATTGGGAATGAAGTCGGCGAAGGCTACCCGGTCGTTGCTCAGCGAGCCGTCGGCTTTGACGTTCGCCATATCGATGATGCAGCCGCGGGCCACGCCCCATGGCGGTGGCGTGCCCAATGCCAGCGAGAACGCCAGCTTGTCGTTTTTGATGGTCAGGTCTTTGTCGGACAGCGCGGTGCCCGCTGGAATAATGGTCTTGCCGTGAGTGATGGAGACGCTCGCATGGCTCTGGGCGGCCGCGCCAAGTATCGATGAGAGAATAATTACCTTTGCGATCAATGTCATACGAAACGGTTTTGTCATTATTCTGGACCTTTCGTGCGTGCTGAGATTCGTATTTTAATTGATTATTCAGTTAACAAAAAAACGAATCTATGCGTGCCCCTATCGGCTGTCAATGCGCACCTCGTCGGAGAGCTCTGCTTGTATCCCGTTAGGTTAGGAGGCCGTAGGCGCTAGTTCGGTGGACAAGCGATTCGATGCGGATTGAGTGCGAGCCCGGGTTGAGCCGGAGTGTCCCTTCGCCCGCACGTAAAGGCGGGCCCGCTGTTTGGCGGATTAACCATCATGCTGCGCCAGCATCGGCCGCCGAGGTGGGCGACGAAGGCCGATCAGTCTTAGCTTAGGTAGCTTTTTCTGCAGATCCGGTGCGGTGCCTGGGGTCGCCGTCGTTGGTGTGATTGCCTTATGGCGCGGCGCGCTTCAAGCTAGCCGATTGCTGCTGGGCAGCGGTACGGATTTCAGGTGATAGGCAGATGACGTCGTTAGGACGGACTACGTTTTGGATCATGGTGGGCGGGTCGTTGATCCTCGCCCTGTCGTTGGGCACTCGGCACGGCTTCGGCCTGTTCTTGCCGCCGATGAGTGCCGAGTTCGGCTGGGGTCGCGAGGTGTTTGCGTTCTCCATCGCCCTGCAAAACCTGGTCTGGGGCCTGGCTCAGCCCTTTACCGGTGCGCTGGCCGACCGCCTGGGGGCCAAGCGCACGATCATCGTCGGTGGCGTGCTGTATGCCGTTGGCCTGGTTTTGATGGGCCTGGCGGACTCGCCCGGGTCGCTGTCGCTGAGCGCCGGTCTGCTGATCGGCCTGGGCCTGTCCGGCACGTCGTTCTCGGTAATTCTCGGCGCGATCGGTCGCGCCGTGCCGGTGGAGAAGCGCAGCATGGCCATGGGCATCGCCAGTGCGGCGGGCTCGTTCGGTCAGTTCGCCATGTTGCCGGGCACCCTGGGTCTGATTGGCTGGCTTGGCTGGTCGACGGCGTTGTTGGTGCTGGGCCTGCTGGTTGCCTTGATCGTGCCGCTGGCGAGCATGATCAAGGATCACCCGCTGCCGGTGCTAGGCCATGAGCAGACCCTGCGTGAGGCGGTGCGTGAGGCCTGTGGCCACTCCGGGTTCTGGTTGCTGTCGCTGGGTTTTTTCGTCTGTGGCTTTCAGGTGGTGTTCATCGGCGTGCATCTACCGGCTTATCTGGTCGATCAGCACCTGCCGGCGCTGGTCGGCACCACGGTGTTGGCACTGATCGGCTTGTTCAATGTGTTCGGGACCTACTTTTCCGGTTGGCTCGGTGGACGCATGTCCAAGCCGCGTTTGCTCAGCGCCCTGTATCTGGCGCGGGCGGTGGTGATTGCAGCCTTCGTCATGGCCCCGCTGACCACCTGGAGCGCCTATGCCTTTGGTATCGCAATGGGCCTGCTGTGGTTGTCCACGGTGCCCTTGACCAACGGCACGGTGGCGACCATGTTTGGCGTGCGCAACTTGTCGATGCTCGGCGGCATCGTCTACCTGTTCCATCAGATCGGTGCCTTTCTCGGAGGCTGGTTAGGCGGCTATATGTACGATAAAACCGGCAATTATGACCTGGTTTGGCAGATATCCATTCTCCTCAGTCTGCTGGCCGCAGCGCTGAATTGGCCTGTGCGCGAGCAGCCGGTGGCGCGTCTGCAAGACGCTGGAGTCGAAGCTTGAACACGCGATATTGGCTGGGCGGCGGTCTGCTGGCTGCCGCCGCGCTCGCGCTGCTGGCGCTGATCTGGTGGGGTTGGCAGCAGAGCGGTTTGGCATTTTTGCAGCTCGGCTTAGGCATCTGCTAGGCGTTGCGCCATAGCTTGATCTTTCCCCGTCGGTAGCTCGTCACACTCCCGCCGTATTCACCCATCTGGGCGATGGGCCGGTGCTCCTCACCTCCTTAGACTCTTGGCACGCCGGACGCAGTCTCCCGGCGTGCCCACAAGAAGAATAATGGAGGCACCCATGCGTCGAGCAATCACTACAACCCTGGCCGCTCTGGCCCTGGCCGGAGCCGTCGAGGCCCAGGCCGGTTACACCCAGACCAAATACCCGATCGTGCTGGTGCACGGCGTTACCGGTTTCGACACCATCGGTGGCCTGGTCAATTACTTCCATACCATTCCCTGGAACCTCGAGCGCGACGGCGCCAAGGTGTATGTCGCCAGCGTCGCGGCATTCAACGACAGCGAGCAGCGTGGTGCCGAACTGGCCCGGCAGATCGTGCCCTGGGCCAGTGCCAATGGCGGCAAGGTCAACCTGATCGGCCACAGCCAGGGCTCGCCGACTTCCCGTGTGGCCGCGTCCTTGCGCCCCGATCTGGTGGCCTCGGTGACCTCGATCAATGGCGTCAACAAGGGCTCGAAAGTTGCCGACGTGGTCCGTGGGATCGTTCCGCCGAACGGCGCCATCGAAGGCGGTGCCAATGCCATTGCCATCGCGCTGGGGGCGGTGATCAACCTATTGTCCGGCAGCAGCAATCCGCAGAACGGCCTGGCCGCCCTGGAAACCCTGACCACACCGGGCACCGCAGCGCTAAACAGCCGTCATCCGTGGGGGGTGAACAACGCCAGCTACTGCGCCAAATCCACCGAAGTGCACAATGTGCGCGGCTACAACATCCGCTACTTCTCCTGGACCGGAAATTCGTCCTACACCAACATCTTCGACGCGGTCGACCCGTTCCTGGCCATCACCGGTCTGGCCTTCGGTAGCGAGAAAAACGACGGCCTGGTCGGCGTCTGTGCTTCTTACCTGGGCGAGGTGCTCGGCGACAGCTACCACATGAACCACGTCGATGCGATCAACCACCTGTTCGGCATCCGCGGCTGGACCGAGCCGGTCTCGCTGTATCGCCAGCATGCCAACCGCCTGAAGAACAAAGGCGTCTGATCGTTACCACGTTTGCGGGCTGGCCAAGACAGCCCGCCTTGGAGGTCGCATGCCCTTGCCCATCCGTTCCATCGCCTCGCTGGCCGTGTTGGCCAGCCTTGCTGCGGCCCTGACCCTTTATTGGCAATGGCCGGAGCCGGTGGTGGCCCAGACCGATTCAGCCAGCCTGGTTCAATCTGTCGCTCCAATCATTGCCAGCCCCTTGCCGCGTCAGCCGGCGCCCACTGCAGTCGAACAGGCCGCGCCAGCGGCGGTGCTGCCGAGTATGAGCGGTACCGAGGTCGACGGTGAATTGAAGACCGACAGCGCCGGTAATCTGCAGCTCGATTTGGCGCTGCGTGACTATTTCGATTATTTCCTCAGCGCTGTCGACCAGAACGGGCTTGATAGCTCGGTCGAGGTATTGCTGGCTGACGCTGGCGGACGCTTGCAGGAGCCCGCGTTGGGCCAGTTGATCGGTCTGCTGGGTGATTATCTGGATTACAAACGCGCGAGCCTGGCGCTCATGCAGCAGCCGCTGAACGCACAACAGCAAGCCCAGCCGCAAGCGCAGCTCGCGGTATTGCAGCAGGCCTTCGACAGCATGGCTCAGCTACGCCGCAGCCACTTTTCACCGGGAGCGGTCGAGGCCTTGTTTGGAGCCGAAGAGGCCTATGCACGCTATACCCTTGACAGCCTGAACCTACTTGCTCGCGACGATTTGAGCGAACAGGGCAAGGCCGCTGCGCAGCAGGGCTTGCGCGAACAATTGCCTGCCGCCATGCGCGCCAGTGAGGAGCGCCAGAGCCAAGCCCTGGCGCAGCAGGCACAAAGCGAACGGCTGTGGCGTGAGGGGGCGAGCGAGGAACAGGTGCGCCAGTCATTGGCTTTGTCCTATGATCCGTCGACTGTCGAGCGTCTGCTGCTTGAGCAGCGCAACGAGCGCGACTGGCAGCAGCGCTACACGTCTTATCGCGAGCAACTGACCCGGTTGCACAGCAATGGCCTGAGTCCGGCGGACCAGCAGCATGAACAGCAGCGTTTGCGCCAGCGCTTGTTCAACGCCGCCGATCAACACCGAGTCGACACCTATGATGCGATTGCCGCCAAACAGCAGGACAGCGAACCTGCCGAGCTTTAAGCCCGGGTGGCGGGCCGAGCGGTCACTCGCGCAGTCGGGCGGGGTGCGATGAACCTGGAGCAGGAAGAACGCCTGCTGCTGGCACAACAGCGCCGTGGCTACCGGCGGTTGTGCTTTGTCCCTGAGCTGGAACAGGGCTTTGTCGAGCACCGGGTGCAGCGCATCGGCCGCCGCTTATTGTTGATTGTCAGCACCGCAATTGTCTTCCAGCTGATCTACGCCGCTCTCGACCTGCTGCTGATGCCGCTGGCGGTGAGCTTGTCGGTGGAGCCCTTGCGGGGGCTGGGCATCCTTGGGGTGCTGGCTGCTTTCGTCTACTGCCGGCGCCCGCAGAGTCCGCCGCGCGCGGTGTTATTCGCCTACATCGGCGCCTACGCGCTGAACGGCGCTTGCGTGGCGGTGATCATTCACCTGTGCTGGGCCCAAGGTGTGGACATGCCCTACGATGGGCTGTTCCTGATCCTGTTGTTCGGCTATGTGCTGCTCGGTGTCTCGTTCCGCGCCGTGAGCCTGGCCGCCTGGGGCTTCTGCCTGCTGTTCCTGGCGCTTGGCCTGTTGTTGGTCGAACCGGGCAGCCTGTGGGCCTATCAGGGCCAGTTCCTGATTTGCGCCAACCTGATCGGCAGCGTCGGCGCCTACCTGCAGGAGCACGGTCAGCGCGGTGCCTGGCTCAACCTGCGCCTGCTCGATCTGGCCCGCCAGCGCGCCGAAGCGGATGACGCGCGCAAGCTGCGCCTGCTCGCCGCCGCCAGCCATGATCTACGCCAGCCGCTCAACGCCATGGGGCTGTATGCCCAGCACCTGCTCGAGCAGAGCCGGGAGCCGGATATTCAGCGGGTCAGTGCGCGCCTGGCGACCTCGGTGGAACAGCTCAGCCGCATGCTGCAATCCCTGCTGGACTACACCCGCCTGACCTTGCCCGGCGGGGTGCAGGCCAAGCTTGAAGTGTTCGCCTTGCGGCCTCTGCTCGAACGCTTGAGTGGCGAAACCCGCCGCGAAGCCGAATTGCAGGGGGTCGCGCTGGACCTGCAATGCGCGGATTTATGGGTGCGCAGTGACCCGCTGCTGCTCGAACGGGTGCTGCGCAATCTGCTCAACAATGCCCTGCGCCATGCCCAGGCGCGGCGCGTGACGCTTAGCGTCGAGGAGGATGCTGACAGCGTGCTGCTGCAAGTCGCCGACGACGGCCGGGGTCTCAGCCCGGCGGAGCAGGCCCAGATCTTCGAGGAGTTCCGTCAACTGGACAACCCCGGGCGCAATGCCGAGCGCGGCCTGGGCCTCGGCTTGGCCATCGTCCAGCAACTGGCTACGCTACTGGAGCACCCGTTGCAGCTGAATTCCACTCCGGGGCAGGGCGCCTGCTTCGGTTTGCGCCTGCCGCGCGCCACGGTGGGTGAGTGGCAGCCAGCCAAACCGGTCGGCGCAGCACTGCATGGGCGGGTCTTGCTGGTGGAGGACGATGCCGCCGGGCGCGTGGCATTGTCCGGGCTGTTGCAGCGCTGGGGCTGCGAGGTCTGGTCCTGCGCCGATCTGCAGGCGGCGCTGGAATGCCTGGCAGAAGCGACGCCGCAGTTGTTGATCAGCGATTACCGCCTGGCCGCCAATGAAGATGGTCTGCGCGCCATCGAGCGCTTGCGCGAAGAAGCCGGATGCATGTTGCCAGCCTTGCTGATCAGCGCCGATATCAGCCCCGCGTTGCAGGAGCGCTGCATGCCCGCACACGTGACCCTGCTCGGCAAACCCCTGTTGCCGGCGCGTTTACGTCAGGCTTTGGCGGTGCTGTTGCCGGTTGCCGCCGCGCCTGAATCAGCGGTGCCTGGCGCAACGCAGACCTAGGGTGGCCGGGAGGCAGTTCGCTTCAGTCCAACGCTGCAAGGATCGCCTCTATAACCAGCCACGCTGGCGCGCAGCGCTGACACAGGCGGTGCGGGTGTGTACGTCGAGTTCCTGAAACAGAGTCTTCAGATGGGTTTTTATGGTGTCTTCGGATATGCCCAGTTGCCTGCTGATGGCCTTGTTTGGCAAGCCGTCGGCCAGCAACAGGAGAATCTGTAATTGGCGGGGTGTGAGTTGGGGTTTTTCGCCGGCTCCCGGCGCCGGCAGGGTTTCCCCAAGTAATACGCGGGTCACCGCTTGGCGTAGATCGTCGCTGTTGGCGCTTTTCGGGATAAAACCCAGGGCGCCAGCGCCCAGCGCCGCCTGAGCATCCAGGTTGGAGTCGCTGGCACTGAGAATTGCCACTGGGGTCATGCGCCCTTGCTGCTGCCAGCGCTGCAGCAATTCGAGGCCGGCGACGTCCGGCAGGCGCAAATCCAGCAGAATCAAATCGAAATCGTGCTGACTCAGGCACGCCTCGGCTTCTGCAGCGTTCTGCGCGGTATGTAAGTGCAGGTCTGGGCAAAGCGGGGCGAGGGCCAGGCTGAGGCCGTCGAGAAATATCCGGTGGTCATCCACCAGCAACAGGCGGAGTTGTTTGGGTAAGGCAGTACAGAGTGTGGTCATGGCTGTCTCACGCGGCGTTTTCTTATGTTTATAGTCGCCGCGCGAGTTTAGCCTAAAGTACTCGCTGAATTAGAAGCGGTAGGTCACTTGTGCGCCCAAACCATGGGCGGTGTTTTTGTACGTGGAGCGGTAAGCCCCTTTAGTCGCGCTGACATGGTTGATTTCGGTGTCGTCCTCCATCAGGTAGGAATAGGCCAGATCGATGGTCATCTCGTCGTTCGGGCTCCAGCCGGCGCCCAGGCTGAGGATGGTGCGGTCGCCCGTGGGAATGCGTGGCGATCGGTCGGCATTGTTGGTCGGCGACTGGTCGACGGCCAAGCCGGCGCGTAGCGTCCATTGCGGGTTCAGCTTATAAGCCGCGCCCACGGCATGGGCCCAGGTGTCATGCCAATTCTGCTCTTCGGTGATGGTGGTGAGGTTGCCGGCGAGCAAACCGCCGACGCCCTGGTTGTCGACGCGAATCTCTTCCAGCTGGCTCCAGCGGGTCCAGGTGCTGCCGGCGTACAACGTCCAGTCGGCGTTGAGCTCATGGGTGATGGAGAGATCCACGGACTCGGGGGTGGTCAGCTCCAGCGAGGCGTCGTAGGTACCCGCCGATGAGCCGATCACAAAGCCGGGACCTGCCACTTCTGTCTCGCCCTTGAGGGTGTATTCGACCTTGGAGTGATAGGTCAGGCCGAAGCGGGTCTGGGCGCTCAGCTCAAACAGAACGCCGGCGTTATAGCCCAGCGCCAGGTCGTCGCCCTTGATCTTCACCTCGCCGTCGCCGGCACCCGGCAGCGGGTTGCGCAAGGCCGAGGTCAGTTCGCCGTCGATGCGGTTGATGGTCGGGCCAAAGCCGATCGACAACTGATCGTTGAAGCGATAGCTGAGGGTCGGTTGCAGGGTCACCACGCGCACTTCGCTGCGGTCACCGTAATAGCGGCCCTGGAAGTTGTCTTCGTAATCGGTGATCAAGCCGAAGGGCACGTACATGCCGAGGCCGAAGGTCCAGTGATCGTCCAGCGGTTTGACGTAATAGCCCATGGGCGCGCCAACCAACGGCACCATATCGCCGTCGTTGCTGCCGGAAAAACTGCCGCTGGCGTCGTCGATATCGGTTCGGGCATAGATCAACGCAACGCCGCCGCTGACTTGCTCGCGCTTCAGGCGCGACATGCCTGCGGGGTTACCGAAGACGGTGCTGGCATCTTCGGCAGACGACGAACGGCCAGCAAAGGCGCTGCCCATGCTGCTGACGCTTTGTTCGTTGAGGGCGAAGCCGCCGGCCAGGCCATGGCTGGACACTGCGGCCATGGCGAGGGCCAGGCTGGTTTTGAGAGCGCTTTTCTTCACGGGGACTCCATCGGGGGGGTAGCGAGGCGCGCAAACTAGCAGGCTTTGCGATGCCCGCCAAGTGGCTGTAACCCCCGGAGTAGAGCGGTTTTGTCCTACAATTCACGGCAGTGTTTGGGTATTTACAGCGATGGTTTGATTTTCGCGGTGGATTGTTTCGTGCTGTTCGCGAGCGTGTTGAGTGCGCTCAGGCAACTTGGCTGAAGTTGCCGATGCAGCGCTGCCAGGCTTCGATGAAGTCACGCGGACGACCTTGTGGGTGAAATACTCGGTGCCAGACTCGGGCCAGGCCGAGCAGGTCGTCGGCGGCGGGCAATTCGTGTTGTTCTACCTCAACCAGCATCCAGGCGATGGCGGTGGCGTAACGCAAGTTGACTGTCAGTTCCAGGTGCGGCGCCGCGAGAAAGGCGTGCTGGCTGGCCAACCCGCGGATCTGGCTGGCCAGGTCTGGATCGAGCGCCAGGTAGTGATCCCAGAGCTGTTGGTGGCGCAGTTCGGCGATGCGGTAGAGGCCATGGCCGCCCTGAGCGTCCAGCGCCGAACCTAGCGCCGACTGGCAGGCAGCGGCGCCCAGCAGCAGGACTTCGGCAGCAGGTGAGTGACGCCCCAGATAGATCAGCGTGGGGCGTATGACGTGCTGGATTAACTCGCAGGCTGGAATTCCCATATAGCCCTCGCGAAAATGGCCGGTGGGGCCGGGACGCGTGGCAGCGTGTGGTGTTATTGAAAAGGCCCCACCGGAAGCGGGGTTAGCCGCTTGATTTGAAGTGTAGTGCGATCTTTCGCGTGTAAAAGACTGTTTTTAAATTGTTTTATGCTTTCGGTTATTACCTATATTCCGCTTGGTACTTAGCCAGCAGGCAGGCGCAATCTGCCGCCATCGGTTTGGTTTTGCGGATTACCTACTCAACTCGGCGATTGCCCACGCCGCCAGGCGCCGCACGGACCTGTGGGGCCGCGGCTGTTCTCGAACATGTTCCCGACATTATTCCTACTCCCCCATCCATGGGCTCGCTGACGGGCGCGCGGCATTTCCCACTTCCATGTGGAGCGCTCGACCGGGGCGATGCTTTGGGTGTTTGGCGGACTGCGTCCACTATCGCCGCGGGGCGCGCCTCCTGCAGGGATTGGCGCTGTGGGCTGCTCTTGTCGGAGGGTCCGGGCGGCGTTCCGTGACCTCGGCGCGAGGCTTTGGCGATCCTGCGGGCCAGCGGCCCGCATCGCGCGGGCTCGCGTCTCCTGCATGAGCTCAGCGTTGCGCTTGCCCGCGTCGCGGTGGCAATGGCTAGGTGCCGACTCAGGAGCTGAAGAAAGTACGTGGTCAGGTTGGCGGTTAACGATTGCGTGTTTGCTCGTCGCCCACCGCCACAGGGCGGCTCGGGTCGGTAATCCACTCGCTCCAGGAGCCGGCATACAGTGGCGCCAGCGGGTAGCCGGCGAGGCACAGGGCGAACAGGTTGTGGCACGCGGTGACGCCGGAGCCGCAGTAGGCCACCAGTTCGCTGGCCGGGCGTTCGCCAAGTTGCGCGGCGAAGCGCTGGCGCAGTTGGGCCGCCGGCAGGAAGTGCCCAGTGCTGTCCAGATTGTCGGTGAAGGCTGCGCACCGGGCGCCGGGGATATGTCCGGCAACCGGGTCGAGCGGCTCCACCTCGCCACGAAACCGCGGCAGGGCGCGGGCGTCGAGCAGGGTCAGCTGCGGATCGGTGAGGCGTTGTTGCAGCTGGCTGGCGTCGACCAGCAGGCTGCTATCGGGGTGTCCGTCGAAGTCGCCGGGTGCTGGCTGCGGCAGCACTTGGCTCAGTTCGCCACCTGCCTCGCGCCAGGCCTGCAAACCACCGTCGAGCAAGTAGACGCCCTCGCGCTTGCCCAGCCAGGTCAGTAACCACCAGGCGCGTGCGGCGAAGGTGCCGGGGCCATCGTCGTAGAGCACCACCGTGCTGTTGTCGTGCAAGCCCCATGCACGCAGGCGCGCCAGCAGTTGTGCGGGCTCCGGTAGCGGATGGCGGCCGCTGATACCCTTTTGGATCGGCCCGGACAGATCGCGCTCAAGATCGGCGAACTGGGCGCCGGCGATATGCCCATCGGCATAGCTGCGCTGACCGTAGGCCGGGTCATCCAGGGCGAAGCGGCAGTCGAGGATGACCAACTCGGGTTGGTCAAGGCGGGCCTGGAGTTGATCGGTGCTGAGCAGTTGGGCAATGGGCATGGCGGGCGTCCTAGGTAATAGCAGGTTCGAGGCATGATAAACCGCAGCATGCACTATGCAGAATCTGATGCGGCAAGTCGCGAGTCTTGCCATAGGCCTAATATTGTCCAGCGTGGATGCACGCGGAATGTTTAGCTGGCGGCCTGGGCTAAAGGCTTCCAGCCCTATTTTTGTTCGATTGGATGAGGTGCCTGTGCCCCCGCTGTTATCTGTTGTGGCTTTTACCTTACTGGTTGGCATTGCCATGCCGGTGGGGGCGGCGCTGGCTAGCGTCGAACGAATTCGACCGCGTTGGTTGGAGACCGAGTTCAGGCACGGTGTGGTCGCTTTCGGCGGTGGCGCGCTGCTGGCTGCGGTGGCGTTGGTCTTGGTGCCACAAGCGATTGGCGAATTGAGCCCCTTGCTGGTTGCCCTGTGGTTCTGTGCCGGCGGCGCCGCGTTCATGGGGCTGGATATTCTGCTGTATCGACTGAAAACCTCGGGCAGTCAGTTGTCCGCGATGCTGGCGGATTTTATTCCGGAGTCTCTGGCCTTGGGTGCTGCATTTGCACTCGGTGGCCGGGGCGCGGTTTTGCTGGCCGGTTTGATGGCGCTGCAGAACTTGCCGGAAGGCTTCAATGCCTATCGGGAATTACGCGCTTCGACGGACTACAGCCGCGCAAAAATAGTGCTGACATTTACCGTCATGGCGCTGCTTGGGCCGCTGGCAGGCGTATCGGGTTATTTGTGGTTGGCGAGTTTTCCGCAGTGGGTGGCGGCGATCATGCTGTTCGCCGCAGGCGGTATCCTTTACTCGGTGTTTCAAGACATCGCGCCCCAGGCCAAGCTGAACAAGCATTGGGCTCCTGGCCTGGGAGCTTTGCTGGGATTTATGCTGGGGATTATCGGGCACATGCTTACGGTGGTTTGAGGGCTGCTGTATCGTTCAGCCCCTTGCAAACCCACAGAATCATGAGACAACCATGAAGCGCTTTGTACTGCTCGATACCGCCCAGATTCCCGATGGCTCGGGTGCGCTCTGCCTGTTCGAGTATGGCGAGGATTTCGTGATCAAGATCGCCGGTGGCGATGGCGGTCAACTGATGAACACGCGCATGCACGGCTCCGAAGATGCCCTGGCGGCGATCCCCTGCAAAAAAGTCGCCGGGCGCCCGGATTCGCGGGTATTGATCGGTGGTCTGGGCATGGGCTTCACCCTGGCGGCGGCGCTGCAGAACCTGGGCAAGACCGCCGAAGTGGAAGTCGCCGAGTTGGTGCCAGGGGTGGTCGAGTGGAACCGCGGCCCGCTGGGCGCCAAGGCCGGCTACCCGCTGCTCGATCCGCGCACGCGGGTGGTGCAGGATGACGTGGCCAATTGCCTGAAACCGGCGGACAAGCGTTATGACGCCATCATGCTGGATGTCGACAACGGCCCCGAGGGCCTGACCCAGAAGCGCAACAGCTGGTTGTATTCCGCACAAGGGTTGCAGCGTTGCCACCAGGCGTTGCGCGCCAAGGGTGTGCTGGCGGTCTGGTCGGCCAGTGCCGATAGCAAGTTCGCCGACAAGGTGCGCAAAGCCGGTTTCAAGGTCGAAGAGGTGCAGGTATTCGCCCATGGCAACAAGGGCGCCCGCCACACCATCTGGATGGCCGAAAAAATCGGCTGAATCCCTCCGACTTTCAGTGCAGTTCGGCTGTAGCACTATTCACTGGGCTGCGAGTCGTAGGATGGGTTAGGCGCCCGCAAATTGGCCTGTTGCCACAAGCGCAAACACGCCGTAACCCATCAGCGATATTGGCCATGGCACCAGGTACAGGCATATCCCGCTGGATGGGTATCGCTGCGCTCAGCCTGCGCGCCCCCCCCATCCTACGGTCGGGTTGCTCCTGCATATGCAGCTCGTAGCAGCGAATGGGTGATCACCCATCACTGCGATTGATGGCGCGCGGCGTTTTGCTTCAACGAATCTTCAGTCTGCCAATCCTGTCGTTATCCAGGCTGCCGAAGTACAGGTAATCACCCACCGGCTTGACCGAGGTGACCATGCGCAGGTGCGAGCCGCTGGTGTCGTGCAGGCTGCGGATGATTTCGCCTTGCTCGTTGATGGCGATGGCTAAGCCGTAGGGAATCGCCTTCGGCCAGAGCGCGCGCGGCAGCTTGGCCAGCTGCGTTTTCAGCCAGGGGTGGCGATGGAGGAAGTCGGCATCGGCCTTGCGCGGCGTCGGCAGGGCGACCCAGAAGGTGCCAGCGCGGTCGCCTTGCAGGTTGTCCGGCAGACCCGGCAGGTTGTCGATGAACACATCGTGAGTACCGGCTTGCTCGCCCTTGAGCCAGTAGCGGGTGATGCGATAACGGTAGGTTTCGTTGACCAGCACGAAGTCCTCGTTGGCCGACAACGCCACGCCGTTGGCGAAGTATAGGTCGTTGAGCAGTACGCGGGTCTCGCCGCTGTGTGGGTTGTAGCTGAGCAGGCGGCCATGGGGGCGGGCTTCGAGCAGGTCGAGCAAATAATCCGGCTGCTCGAAGCGCGAGGAGGCGTCGCTGAAATAGATGGTGCCGTTGCTGGCGATGTCCAGATCGTCGGTGAACTTGAACGGCACGCCTTCTGCTTCGGTTGTCAGTACCTTGATCTGCCCTTGTGGGTCGATGGACAGCAGGCCCTTGTAGGCGTCGGCGACGATCAGGTTGCCGGTGGCGTCGAAGTCCATACCCAGCGGGCGGCCCCGGGTGTCGACAAAGGTCGCGACGCTGCCGTCGGCCTCGATGCGCACGATTCGCCCGTCATGCAGGCCAGCGTAGACCCGGCCCTGGGCATCCACCGCGGTGTCTTCCGGGCCGTGCAGCTGACCACGACCAAGCAGTTCGGCCTTCATCAGGGTGTCGTTGGGTTCCAGCACGCCGATCATGGCGAGGGCGGGCGGCGCTTCCCAGGCCAGTGGGTCGATGGGGCTGGGGGTGACGGCCAGATAGATCGCCATGGCGGCAATCAACAGGACGAGTAGGCCAAGCAGTTTCTTCATTGCGCTTATTCCTTGTGCCGAAGCGTGCGAGCGGCGGCCAGATTACACAGTAATTAGGCGGCGATGCGAGATTGGCTGGCGCTCAGGGCGTGCTGGGCACCAGGGACGGATCGCCCAGGCGCTCGTTCAGACGGTCGTAGACCAGGCGCACGCGCGCGGCTACCGGGCCACTCTGCGGGCGGTAGATGAACAGCTCCCAGGGCGGCGGTTGGTGTTCGTCGAGCAGGCTGAGCAAGGCGCCGCTACGCAGTGCCGGCAGCACCAGATAACTGGGCAATTGGCCGATCGCCAGCCCGGCCAGTACGGCGTCCAGCTCGACCTCCTGATCGTCGGTGGTGAAGCTCGGCTTGGCCGGTTGCAAGTGGCGGTCGCCAGCGAAATACCAGGGCCAGGGCCGGCCGCTGCTACGGTCGACCAGGGCGCTGGTGGGCAGTTCGTGCAGGGCGTCGATGCTGGTCGGGGTGCCGCTGCTGGCCAGCAGTTCCGGGCTGGCGACGACGAACATGGGGATAGGTGCGACAGCGCGGGCAATGTAGCGACGGTCGCGGATAAAACCGATGCGCACGCCGATGTCTATCTGGGCATCCACGGCATCGGTCATCGCGTCCGACAGGCGCAGGTCGAAGTCGATCTGCGGGTATTCGTTCATCAATTCGCCCAGCACCGGCATGACGAAACGCCGCCCCACGGCCTGCGGGGCGGTGATGCGTACTCGCCCCGCCAGGTCGTTGACCGGTTGCTGAGCATTGCGTTGGAACAGTTGATCAAAACTGCTCAGGGTTTGCTGCGCCTGCTCGGCCAATTGGGCGCCGAACGCGGTGATCTGCACCTGGCGGGTGCTGCGGTGAAACAGCAGTTCGCCGAACAGTTCCTCCAGCTCCTTGATCGCCCGCGTCACACTTTGCGGAGAGACCCCGAGGCGGCTGGCGGCTTCGCGGAAGCTGTTGGTGTGCGCGGCGACGGTGAAGATACGCAGCATTTCCATTCGGTTGAGCACGCGATGAGCCTTGTTGGGTGAGTGGAGAAGTGTCGGATCAGTTATTCCATTATATGGAATTACAAAATCCTGACTATTCCATTAACCGGATTACCAGCGCCATGCATACTTTGGCCATGTTCGTTCTTGTGCAAACGCCAGAGAGGAAACTCCATGAGCAACAATATTATCGACAAAGTAATTGTGATTACCGGGGCCAGCAGCGGCCTTGGCGAAACCACCGCCCGTCACCTGGCAGCCCTTGGCGCCTCGGTGGTGCTGGGTGCGCGGCGTCAGGAAAACCTCGACAGGATTGTCAACGAGATCACCGCAGCGGGCGGCAAGGCTGTTGCTTTTGCTACCGATGTCACCGTGGCAAGTGATGTCAATGCACTGGTTCAGGGTGCGGTCGACACCTTTGGCCGCATCGATGTGCTGGTCAACAACGCCGGGTTGATGGCTATCGCGCCGATGGCCCAGGGGCGTACCGACGAGTGGGAGCGGATGATCGACATCAACATCAAGGGCGTGCTCTACGGCATCGCCGCTGCCTTGCCGCACATGCAGAAGCAGGAGAGCGGGCACATCATCAATATCTCTTCGGTGGCGGGGATCAAGGTGTTTGCCCCGGGCGGCACCGTGTACAGCGGCACCAAATATGCCGTGCGGGCGATCACCGAAGGCCTGCGCATGGAAGTGGGCGCCACGATCCGCACCACCATCATCTCCCCCGGTGCGGTGGACTCGGAACTCAAGCACGGCAGCTCCGACGAAGCGTCGAGCAAGGCGGTCAAGGACTTCTATCAGATGGCCATCCCGTCTGACTCGGTAGCTCGCGCCATTGCCTACGCCATCGAGCAACCGGCCGAGGTAGAAATCAATGAAGTGGTGCTGCGCCCGACCGCTCAGGACTTCTGATCCGGGACGCAATACCCGGCAAAGGGCCGGGGCGATATATACTGCGCGGCATTCTTCATGGGAGAGCCGCGTGGCTATTGATATTCACTGGATTCGTGACAACGCCAGCCTGGCGCAGCACTGCGCCAGCTGGCGCAGCTTGCCATTCGTGGCGGTCGACACCGAATTTATGCGGGTCGACACCTTTTACCCGATCGCCGGCTTGCTGCAGGTCAGCGAAGGTGAGCACGCCTACCTGATCGATCCGCTGCTGATCGACGACTGGGCGCCGTTCAGCGCATTGCTGCAAGACCCGGCCGTGGTCAAGGTGCTGCATGCCTGCAGCGAGGATCTGGAAGTCTTCCTGCGCCTGACCGGTAGCCTGCCAGTGGCCTTGTTCGACACCCAGCTGGCCGCCGCCTATCTCAATCTTGGCTTCTCCATGGGCTATTCGCGCCTGGTGCTGGCGGTGCTGAACATCGAGTTGCCTAAGGGCGAAACTCGCTCGGACTGGCTGCAGCGCCCGCTCACCGAGACTCAGATCAGCTACGCCGCCGAGGACGTGCTGCACCTGGCCGAGGTCTATACCCAGTTGCAGCAACAGCTTTCGGCCGAGAAAAAGGCCTGGGTCTTGGAGGACGGTGCCGAACTGGTGGCCAACCTGGGCCGTGAAGTCGCCCCGGAAGTTGTCTACCGCGAGGCCAAGCTGGCCTGGAAACTGTCCCGCGCGCAGCTGGCAGTGCTGCGCGAGCTCTGCACCTGGCGCGAGCGCGAGGCGCGGGCACGCAATCAGCCGCGCAACCGCATTATCCGCGAGCATTCGCTGTGGCCGTTGGCCCGCACCCAGCCGGACAATCTGGTGGCGCTGGCGCGGATCGAAGACATGCACCCGAAAACCGTGCGTCAGGACGGCGAGTTCCTGCTCCAGCTGATCAAGCACGCCGCTGCCACGCCGCCGGCCGATTGGCCCGAGGCGTTGCCCGAGCCGTTGCCGCTGGAAGCCGCGACCTTGTTGAAGAAGCTGCGCGCCCTCGGCCAGCGCGAAGGCGAACGGCTGAACATTGCCCCGGAGCTGATGCTACGCAAGAAAACCCTCGAAGCCCTGCTGAAAACCGGCTACCCCAACGGCCCTTACCAGTTGCCGGACACGCTACGCGGCTGGCGTCGTGAATTGATGGGCCAGGCACTGCTCGATTGCCTGGCCAGTGAAGGAGAATCCGCGTGAAACGCATCTGTTCAATCTACAAAAGCCCGCGCAAGAACGAGATGTACCTCTATGTGCTGAAAAGTGATGCGCTGGAGCGGGTGCCGGAAAGCCTGCTGGCGGCGTTCGGCCCGCCGACCCTGGCCTTCAGCATGGTGCTCACGCCGGAGCGCAAGCTGGCTCGCGAGGACATTCACGCCGTGCTGGAAAACCTCGAGAAGCAGGGCTATCACCTGCAGATGCCGCCACCGGAAGATGAATACATCGAGCACCTGCCGGACGAATTACTGCGCCGCAACGACCCGCTGTGACGAGCATGCGCGTATTGATCGGCGAAGCCGAACATGCCCGCTATGCCGACCTGTTACACCAGGCGGCACCCGAGCTTGAGCTGTTCGGCAGCGCCGATCCGCTCGAGTTGGCACAGTGGGCCGGCAGTTGTCCGCTCTGGCTCGGCCAGCCGGATCTGCTCGCCGCCTTGCTGCGCCAGGGGCACCAGCCGCAGTGGCTGCAATCGACCTGGGCCGGCATCACGCCGTTGCTGGCCGCCGATCTGCCGCACGATTATCAGTTGAGTCGTGCGGTCGGCATCTTTGGCCAGGTGATGGCCGAGTACGTGCTGTGTCACCTGCTGGCCCACGAGCGCCAGCTGTTTGCCCGCCTGGCCGCCCAGGTCGAGCAGCATTGGGACGACCGCCTGCCGCAGAGTCTGGCCGGACGCCGTGCGCTGATCGTCGGCAGCGGCGATATCGGCCAGAGCGTGGCACGCTTTCTCGCCCCATTCGGCATCGAGTTGTACGGCGTGGCCAGTCGCGCGCGCGCCCTCGCGCCTTTTCACGAAGTAGCCGGACTCGATCAGTTGCCACGCCTGGCCAGCCAGGCCGATTACCTGATCAACCTGTTGCCGGACACCCCGGCCACCCGTGATCTCTACGACGCTGCGCTGTTCGCCCGGCTCAAACCCGACGCGCTGCTGATCAACGCCGGGCGCGGGGTGGCGGTGGTCGATGCCGACCTGGTCGCGGCGCTGCAGCAGGGCCAATTGGCCGGCGCGGTTATCGACGTCTGCCGCCAGGAGCCGCTGCCCGCTGGGCATCCATTCTGGACCGCGCCGCGCCTGTTGCTCACCGGGCACAGCTCTGCACCCACCGAGCCTCGGCTGCTGGTGCAGTTGTTCGTCGACAATCTGCAGCGTTATCAAGTCGGCAGCCAACTGCACGGCGCCGTGGATTTTGCCCGCGGTTATTGAGTTGCACGCATGGACAAAGGATCAACGAGAGTGTTGGCGGGTGAGTTGTAGCCGCCCGCGCGCTGCCATTCGGCCCGCCGGCCTTGGCCACTTGCGAGGCGCGCGCTAGACTGCCGGCCTTTTCGCCAGACACCGTACCCTCGCCATGGCCGCCAAAGTCGAACCCTTCTGGAAACGCAAAACCCTCGAGCAACTCGATCAAGACGAGTGGGAATCGCTGTGCGATGGCTGCGGCCTGTGCTGCCTGCAAAAACTCGAGGATGACGAAGACGGCAGCGTCTATTACACGCGTATCGCCTGCACGCTGCTCGACCTTAAGACCTGCCGCTGCACGGACTACAGCAATCGCCGAAAGACCGTGCCCGATTGCATCCAGCTCACCCCGGCCCAGGCCGACCAGTTCCAGTGGCTGCCGCCAACCTGCGCCTATCGCCTGGTCAGCGAAGGCAAGGATCTGCTGTTGTGGCATCACCTGGTCTGCGGCGATCCGGAGCAGGTGCACCAGCAGCGAATTTCCCAGTCCGGGCGCATGCTCAGCGAAAACAGCGTGGCCGACGACGATTGGGAAGAACACCTGATTTTCCGCGCCGGCTGAGGCAGGGCGCGCATTAACCAGCTATAACGATCAGCTTGCATTGAATTGCACGGCTCATAGCCGGTCTACCCAATGCACTGACCCGTCCCGCAAGGAAATGCCCATCATGATGATTCGCCGTAGCTTGTTGTCCGCCTTACTGCTGAGCCTGTGCACACCGCTCTGGGCGGCGCAGAAGGTCGACCTGGATTACCACGTGCGTTTTCTGCCCGAGAGCGATCAGGCCGAAGTCAGCCTGACCCTGGAGGACGGCGAGCGAGTACGCAGTCTGACGTTCAATCTGGGTGATGAGGATAACTACAGCGATTTCAGTGGCGACGGCGAGTGGAGCCAGGAAAGCCCAGAACGTGGGGTCTGGCAGCCAGGTAAAGGCGTGGCGAAGCTGACCTACCGCGTGCGGATCAGTCAGCCGCGGGGAGATGGCCGTTTCGATGCGCGCATGACCGAAGACTGGGCCTTGCTACGCGGCGACAACCTGGTGCCCAGCGCCCGGTTGCGTCAGCAGAACAAGACCGAGCTGGTCGCGCGCCTGCAGTTCGAGCTACCCAAGGGCTGGCGCGGCGTCGAGACCGGTTGGCCGAAAATCGGCAAGGACAAATTCCGCATCGACAACCCGCAGCGCAAGTTCGATCGCCCGACCGGCTGGATCGTCGCCGGCAAGATAGGGACACGCCGCGCCCAGCTTGGCGAGACCGACGTGACCATCGCCGCGCCGGTTGGCGAGGGCATGCGCCGCATGGATATTCTCACCCTGTTGACCTTCGTCTGGAAGGAGGCCCAGGCGGTGTTCCCGCGTGACCCGGCCAAGCTGCTAATCGTTGGTGCTGGCGACCCGATGTGGCGTGGCGGCCTGTCGGCACCTAATTCCTATTACATGCATGCTGATCGTCCGCTGGTCAGCGAGAACGGTACCAGCGCACTGGTGCACGAGCTGGTGCATGTATTCAGCCGCATCCAGTCGCGCGACCGTAGCGACTGGATCACCGAGGGGCTGGCCGAGTATTACGCCATTGAATTGGTTCGCCGCGCGGGTGGCTTGAGCGAAGAACGCTACCAGAAAGTCCGCGAGCAGCTGGTTGACTGGAGCGAGCCGGTGAAGAGCCTGCGTGGCAAGAGTGCCAGCGGTCCAGTGACTGCGCGCGCGGTACTGTTGCTGCAGGAGCTGGATCGGGAGATTCGTCAGAAGACCAAGGGCAGTACTGAGCCACGCTCGCTGGACGACGTGACCCGCGGCTTGATGCGCCTGGACAAGGCCAGCACCAAGGACTTTATCGAGATCAGCGAGAACGTGATGGGCGGGGCCTCCAAGGTGCTCGACAGCAAACTGCTGAAGTAGCGCCCGCGCAAGTGGGCTCAGGGTGGGCTTATCTGCCGGCCTGCCGCTCGCGCGTCCCGGCTTCGCTCGGGGCGTTTAGAACTTGGGCCCGGATTTGGTGTTGTTGCCCTTGGCCATGCGGTCGTAGAGCACCACATTGACCGTGGCGGCGAGGTTCATGCAGCCCTGGGTGGGGATGTAGATCACATCCTCGCACCAGGCGCGTATCTCTTTGTTCAGGGAGCCGTCTTCCGGGCCGAAGATATAGATCGCCCGATCCGGGTGGGTGTACTGCGGCAGCGGTCGGGCGCCTTCGACCAACTCGACGGCGACCGGTGTACAACCCAGCGGGATGATCTTCTGCAGATCATCGATGCCGATCAACGGAATATCCTGGAACACCTTCTTGGTGTCGGTGACGAAGTCGCGAGCATGCTCATAGCGTTTGCCGGTGTAGAACACCGAGGCCGCGCCATAGCAACCGGCGGCGCGCATCACCGCACCGACGTTCTCCGGAGATTTCGGATTGAATAAACCGATGCAGCTGTATCGTTTGTTCGCCACGAAGCAGGGCCTTTACGCAAAAGGCGGCAGTATAAGGCCTGGAGGCATTGCTGCCAGGGCAATCGGATGAAGCTCCACGTGGATTGGCGGACCGTCGGACTGCAAAAAAACCAACGCATTGCCATAGGCGCGGCCTTCCCGCAGGTTCATGTAGTGCCTGGCGACGTGACAATCCGTAGCCCGGATTGCGCCGTCCCTGCTGACGCTATGTCGGGTTACGCGGCGCCTTTACGCTGGGTTTTGCTCGGGCTAAGCGTTCGCCGCTAACCCAACGACTACAAAAGCCCCGATTGCGTTGATTGAGCGGTGATCCCGTAGGATGGCGTTGAGCGCAGCGATACCCATCACAGATCATCCTGTCGGCAGACTTGTGCGGTGCCGCCTCAGTCTTTGCTTTTCAGCAGGGCGGCCAGGTCGGCAAAGGCCTTGTGGGTCGATTTCGGCCCCTGCGGGCTGGCGGTCGAGCCTTCGCTGAAGTACTGCTGGTCGGTGTAGCGCGCGTGTTCGTTGTCATGGCAATACAGGCACAGCAACTCCCAGTTGGAACCGTCTTGCGGGTTGTTGTCGTGGTTGTGATCGCGGTGGTGAACGGTCAATTCACTCAGGCGCTTGCCGGCAAACTCCCGGGCGCAACGGCCGCAGACATGCGGGTACATCTTCAGGGCTTTATCCCGGTAGCCTTCTTCGCGACTGCGCTGGGCATCGGCGAGGATGCGGTCGAGCTTGGCGGTAGGTGAGGGTGATTTGTCCGTGCTCATGGCTTGTCTCGTGGCGGTATGCTGATGCCGACAGTGTAGCCCTGCCGGTGGTCGGCGAAAACAGCCGGACGGGCACTTATCGGTGGTGCGCGCAGCCCAATGCCCAAGCGTCCTGCTAAAGAGAGGTGGATGATGCGCCTGACCAGTGTGCTACTGCTGTGCCTGACGGTCCTGGGCGGCAGTGCGATTGAAGCGCGGGACTATTCCGCGTCGACGCCCCGGGAGCGACCTGCCGGCTCACCCGGCACCACCACGCCGCAACCCTTCACCCAGCTGCTGCCGCGCAACCTGCCGACTCCGGCGCCGAATAATCCACCCTTGCTCAACGACGGTACGGGCTACCAGGCCAATCCACCTGGCGGTTCCCTGGCTCCACCAGATGGCGAGTTACCGCTGTTGAAGCAGCAGCTTGAGCGCAACAGTCAGGGCTTGCCGGGCAGCCGCAAGGACGCCGACTGAATTCGCCAACGTCGGCAAAGCCAACGTTTCGCGGCTGAAGCGGATCGCCAGACTAGCTGGCTCTCGTAGCCCGGATGCAATCCGGGATCGCTGCCCTGGGGGCCCTGGTTCCGGCGAGTACGAAGCCGTTATGTCTGCCTAGATCTGATGCTCGACCAACTGCCCGTCGACCATGCGCAAGCGCCTGGACATGGCCACGGCGATGGCGCGGATGACCTGGGCGGCGGACTTGGGGGCCTCGTGCAGCATCTTCTCCAGCGAGTCCCGGGCCAGGATCAACAAGGTGCAATCGCTGACGGCGATGCAACTGGCCGAGCGTCTTTCGCCGTCCAGTACCGCCATTTCGCCGAAGGCGCGACCCTTGCGCAGCTTGGCGATCTCGACCGTTTCGCCGCTGGAGTTGGTCTTGCGGATCGACACCGCGCCTAAGTGGATGATGCACATGAAGGTGCCGGCATCGCCCTCGTGGCAGATGATGGCATCCGGCTGATATCGGCTGATGTTGAAATAGCCAGCCGCGCTGAGTACTTCGCTGGGCTGCAGGCTGTTGAACAGGCCGCAGTCGAGCAGCATGTCGCGGATTTCATCGATCAAGTAAGAGCTGTCTGGCATGGATGTTCTGCTGCGTCTGGCCGGTATAAGGGTGACGTTAGCCGGCCAGCCCAGGATTGCCAACTGCCGCTTGCGCGAAGCTGTGAATGGGCGCGCAGTCGGGTGTCTTTTTTCAGCCCAACTTGAACACCTTGAGCAGGAAGGCGTACTCCAGCGCCACGTCCCTGAGCGCCTGATAACGTCCGCTCATGCCGCCATGGCCGGCGTCGAGGTCGGTCTTGAGCAGCAACAGGTGGTTATCGGTCTTGTTTGCTCGCAGCTTGGCCACCCATTTGGCCGCCTCCCAATACTGCACGCGGCTGTCGTTGTAGCCGGCCACGGCGAGGATGGCCGGATAGGCCTGGGCCTGGACGTTCTCGTAGGGTGCATAGCCCTTGATCCGCTCGAACACCTCGGGCTCATGCGGGTCGCCCCACTCGTCGTACTCGGTGACGGTCAGCGGCAGGTCGGGGTTCTGCATGGTGTTGAGCACGTCGACGAAAGGCACCTCGGCGATGGCGGCGGCGAACAGTTCGGGGCGCTGATTGAGCACTGCGCCGATCAGCAGGCCACCAGCGCTGCCGCCGCTGATAGCGAGTTGGGCCGCAGTGGTGTAGCCGCTGGCGATCAGGTGTTCGGAACAGGCGATGAAGTCGCTGAAGCTGTTGTGCTTGTGCTCCAGCTTGCCGGCGCGATACCAGGCTTCGCCCAACTCGCCGCCGCCGCGCACGTGGGCGATGGCAAAGACGAAACCGCGCTCCAGCAGGCTCAGGCGCGCGTGGGAGAACCAGGGGTCGAGGCTTTCGCCATAGGCACCATAGCCATAGAGGTAGAGCGGGGCGGTGACCTGGCCAAGCACCTCACGCTTGGCCACCAGGCTGATGGGCACCTGGGTGCCGTCCGCTGCGCTGGCCCAGAGCCGCTGGCTGACATAATCGTCGGCGTCGAACGGGCCCAGCACCGGGGTTTCCTTGAGTACCCGCTGTGCGCCGTCGGCGAGCGTGAGCTGGCGGATCTGCGCCGGCCGGTTGAGCGCCTCGTAGCGCAGGCGAATCACCGGGCTGGCGAATTCCAGGGTGTCCTGCACGTACAGGCTGTAGGCCGCATCCGGTAGGTCAACGCGGTAGGCTGGCTGAGCCTGGGCATGCACCTCGATGATCGGCAGGCCGCCCTCGCGCAGACTGAGGACCAGCGCGCTGTCGTTGAGGCTCACGCCTTCGAGCATCACCTGCGGGTCATGGCCACGCAGTTCGCTCCAGTGCTCGCGGGTCGGCGTCTGCGCGGCGGCGCTGCTTTGCTTCACGCAGTACAGGGCGAAGTTGATTCCGCTCTGGTTGCTGCGGATCAACCAGGCCCAGTCGCCATCGACCTTGCCGTGGTCGGCATAATATTCGTGGCCTTCCTCGCGCGGCGCCAGGCAGCTGAACGCGGCGTCCGGCGTATCGGCATCCAGGATCCAGGCCTCGCTGGTGGTCTTGCTATTAAGCAGCAGCACCAGTTGGCGCTCGGAGCTGGTGCGATAGCAGTTGAGAAAGAAACGCCCGTCAGTTTCGTGGAACACCTGCTCGGCCGAGTCGCTGCCGAGCCGATGGCGGTACAGCTTGTGCGGGCGATGGCAGTCGTCCAGCTCGCCGAAGAACAGGGTCTGGTTGTCGTTGGCCCAGGTCATGCTGCCGTCGCAATCGGCGAAGGGCAGTTGGCTGATCGCACCAGTGGCCAGTTCCTTGACGAACAGCTGGTAAACCTCTTCGCCGCTGGTATCCAGGCTGTAGGCCAGGCGCTGGTGATCCTGACTGACGCTGAAGGCACCCAGCGAGATAAAACCGCCATCTGCCAGAGTGTTGGGGTCGAGCAGCAATTGCTCGACACTTTCATCGACGTCGAGCGAGCCATCGGCCGGGCGCGGGCAGCGGTAGTGGCGCGGGTATTCGTCGCCGGCGGTGGTGCGCTGGTAATACAGCCAGGGGCCCCAGGGCGAAGGCAGCGACAGGTCGGTCTCGCGGATGCGGCCCTTGATCTCCTGAAACAGCGCCTCGCGCAGCTCGCGTTGCTCGGCCAGCTCGGCTTCCAAGTAGGTGTTTTCTGCCTTGAGGTACTCGAGCACCTCCTCGGCGTCGCGCTTCTCTAGCCAGTCGTAAGGGTCGGCAGCGATCTCGGTGCGGGCGATGGGGGCGTGCGGCATCTGGTAACTCCAATTCTGTACGGTCTGCAGCTAGCAGCCTGTCGGACCACGGAAAAGCCGTTATCATATGCCGCACTGCGTCAGCAGGCCGTTGAAAAATGCCGCCTTCACTCGCTGCGGTTGCCAACGGCCCAGCCCCGTCATGCTCAGAGATCCGCGTTTTATGACCGAGAACGACTATTTACTTGCCTGGGGCGCCTATGCCGTCGCCGCCCTGGGTTGCCTGCTGGTGTGGTTCCGCTTGACCCGCTGGATGTGGCGTTATCTGCGTGAGCCCCTGCGTTTGCTGGCAGCGGTGCTGCTGTTCAGTCCGACCGTCGTCGATCCGTCCAATGAAGAGGTGCTCGCCCCGGCGATTGCGATCACCGCGCTGGATCTGCTGTTTGATGTGGGAAACAGCATCTGGCGCGCAGTGGCCGATCTGTCCATGTACGGTCTGATTGCATTCGCTCTGTATGTGTTGTTCGTGGCCATTCGTTGGCCCCTGGCGCGCTGGTGGAAGAATCGCCGTGGTCCGCAACCGGAGCCGGATGATGAGAACGCGCCGACCCTGCGCGAGATCATGCAACGTGAGGATGGCGACTATGCCGATACGCGTTATGACCAGGGTGGCAAGGGACGTGCGCGGGTCGAACCGCGACTTTGAGCGGATTCTTCGCGGCTAAATGACTGGCCATGCCCGGCTCCTATAGATCTACGGATCTTTGGGATCAAGACTGTAGGATGGCGCGGGCCGCGTAGGATGAGCGTAGCGATACCCATCAGGGGGCAGCAGGTTCACCGCCATGCTGGGTCACGCCGTACAGAACATGCGGTCTTGCCTAACATCACCTGGGCGGCTAACCCATCCTACGGGCTTGTCGTCGCTCTCGCGACGGCGTTGGATAGTTTCACAACCTCTGAGTCGAGAGTTTTAACCATGTGTGAATTGCTCGGCATGAGTGCCAATGTGCCCACCGATATCGTCTTCAGCTTTACCGGGCTGATGCGCCGCGGCGGCGACACCGGGCCGCACCGCGACGGCTGGGGTATCGGGTTCTATGAAGGGCGCGGTCTGCGGCTGTTCCAGGATCCGCGCGCCAGCAGCGAATCGGAAGTGGCGCAGCTGGTGCAGCGCTACCCGATCAAGAGCGAGGTTGTGATCGGGCATATTCGCCAGGCCAATGTCGGCAAGGTCTGCCTGGCCAATACCCACCCATTCGTGCGCGAGTTGTGGGGGCGTAACTGGTGTTTCGCACACAACGGCCAGTTGGCGGGTTTTTCACCGACGCCGAGCTTCTATCGCCCGGTTGGCGACACCGACAGCGAGGCGGCTTTTTGTGGTCTGCTCAATGGTCTGCGCCGCGACTTCCCGGAGCCGGTGGCGGTGGAGCTGTTCCTGCCCAGCCTGGTCGCTGCCTGTGCGGCCTATCGCCAGTACGGCGTGTTCAACTGCCTGCTCAGCGATGGCGACTGGTTATTCAGCTTTTGCTCGACCAAGCTGGCACATATCACCCGGCGTGCGCCTTTTGGCCCGGCACAGTTGAAAGATGCCGATGTGCGGGTGGATTTCCAGGCCGAAACCACGCCCGCCGATGTGGTCACGGTGCTGGCCACCGAGCCTTTGACCGATAACGAATGCTGGAACCTGTATCGCCCCGGCGAATGGCGGCTGTGGCGGCGCGGCGAGTGTGTGGCTCAGGGCTTGACCGACTGAGCGGTGGCTAACTTGAAATCAGGGGAGGGGCGATGTTCAGAAGCTATCTACGCTTGGCGCTGTTTGCTTTGGGCCTGCTGGTCGGCGTACAGGTGCCGGGGTTTATCGCGGATTACAGCAAGCGTGTCGACGCGCATCGGCTGGAGTCCGAGCTGAGCCTGACGGGTTTCCGTGAGACTGCCAGGCGCTTTTTCCAGGGTGATTTGCAGGCGTTAGTGACGCACTATCAGGCCAGTGATGACCCGGTTATGCGCAGTGACGCGCAGAGCGTGGGGTATCTGGTCGATCGCGCCAGTTTCCTCGAGTTGGAATGGCAGGCCATGCAAGGGCCGTGGTACGGCCAGGTCTGGCATCTCGCGACGGCCGCCGATCGCGAGCTGATGGACGAAACCTACGGAGCCTACCGTTACCAAGTGCTGCTGGCGCCACAAGCCATCGCCTGGGGCCTGGTGTGTGCCTTGCTGCTGGCCTGGCTGGTGGAAAGCCTGCTGCTGATGGTCGGCTTGTTACTCGGTGGCGGTCGTAGCCAAAAGGTGCAGCAGCGGCATTGGCGTTAGTAGCGGCGAAATGCCAAGGCCGGAGTCCATCTTCGGATAAGCCCTGGCGCAATCCGCGAACGGTTTGGCCGGTGATGAACGTCCCTGGATTTTATCCGGCTACACCGTGCACCTTGCGTCTTCAGCGGCAGTGGACGCAGAGCGTCCGGGCTGCATGCCCACGCAGAGAGCGGGAGTGGTGTGTGCCCAGCATTTGCAGCGAACAACTCCGCTCCTCGGCACCTATCGGCTTCAATAGCCCAGAACCAGTTCCGGGCCAAGGTAGCTATTGGCCCGACTGATATCGTCATCGCCGAGCAGGCCCACGGCGGCCGACAGCTGCAAGCGTGCGAGTAAATAACGCAGCTTGGATTCCAGTAGGTCGCGGCGTGCGATAAATACCTGCTCCTCGGCGTTGAGGATGTCGACGTTGGTGCTGGCACCGGCGAGAAAGCCTTTCTTCGCCGAATCCTGAGCCCGCTCACTCGACATCACGGCATTTTCCAGGGCATTGATGCGCGCCTCGCTGCTTTGCACACCACGAAACTGGCGGGTGGTAGACGAGTACACCTCCTCACGCGTGGCATTCAAATCTTCGCTGGATTGCTCGCGACTGGCCACCGCCTGGCGCACTCTGGCGCTGGTCGCGCCGCCGGCGAACAGCGGCATATTGAACTCCAGGCCAACCGAGGCATAACGGTTCTGCTGGTTGATGGTCGAGATCGAATCACTCTGACTGTCGGTGTAGCCCAGCACCAGGTCGAGGGTCGGCCAATGCCCGCTTTTGGCCCGGTTGACTTCTTCATCGGCCACTCTTTGGCTGTAGTCTCGCGCCCGCAGTGCCGGGTTATTCGCCTGGGCCTTGTCCATCCATGCCTGCAAGTCGTTGGGATGCAGGGGCGGGATGGGGAAGTCGTGGCGCAAGGTGGCGACATGTTGCGGTACCTCTCCGAGCATCTCTTCCAGCAGGCGCATAGCGATCAGCAGGTTGTCTTGCGCTTCGATCAGTTCGGCCTGGGCCAAGTCACGCCGCGCGGCTGACTGATAGACGTCGGTGATGGTGCCATCGCCGAGTTTGAAGCGGCGATCCGACGCCGCTACTTGTTGCTCAAAGGCCTTCAGCTTGGCATTCGCCAAGTCGATGGTTTCACGCGTCAGCAGGACATCGAAATAACGGTTGGCCAAGCGTACGGCGACGTTCTGCGTCTTGGCATCGAAGACGGCTTCGCTGTAATTGGCGCGTTGTTTGCCCTGGCGGTACTCGGCGAGTTTCTGTCGATTGAACAGCGGTTGACGCAGCTGCACCGCGAGATTTTCCGAGTCATAGTCCAGGTCGCGCTCGATCGAGCCGCCGGGTAGCCCCGATTGTTCCTGGGTGCCGTTGACCTTGTTTTTACTGGCGCTGGCGTTGATATGTGGCAGTAAGCCTGCTCGTCCAAGGGCGCGGTTCTCCAGGCCGGCATCGCGTTCGTGGACCGCAGAACGGTAGGTCGGCCCTTGCAGTTGCAGGGTTTCCCAGGCCTGCTGAAGGTCCAGAGCCGCTACCGGCAGGCTGGCTAGGCCCGCCAGGCCCGCGAGGACTAAATGGATCGTGATGCCATGACTTCTTGAGGTCACTGTTTATTGCTCCTTGAAGGCGTTGTCGACGCGGTCAAGCATCGGCTTCATCAGATAGCTCATCAGGTTGCGCTCGCCGGTTATGATCGTCACCGTGGCCGGCATGCCGGCGCGAATGCGGTTGCTGCCGAGCTTTTCCATGCCTTCTGGCGTCACCTCAATCTGCGCGAGGTAGTAGGGTTGTTTGTTGCTCTCGTCGACCAGGCGGTCAGCCGAGATGGTCAGCACCCGACCAGGAATGCTCGGTGTTTGGGCATGGTTGAAGGCGGGGAAGGTGATGTCTACGGGCAGGCCGGGGGTCATCTTGTCGATAGCCTGTACCGGGATCTGGGCGTCTACCTGCAGCGGTTCGTTTGCCGGCACCACATTCATGATCACCGAGCCGGCCTGGATCACGCCACCGATGGTCGAGGCATTGAGGCCCAGTACGATGCCGTCGATGGGTGAGCGAATCACCGTATGGGTGACCTCGTAGTCAAGCGAGCGCAAACGGTCGGTTAGGGCAGAGGCTTCCTTCTGCGCATCGGTCAGAAGTGATTGCACCTCCTTCTGGAAGTTCTGCTCGAGTTGCAGGGTACGCAGTTTCAATTCGGCAATCTGGTTACGTGCACGACCAATGTCGGCAATATTTTGGGCCAACGCGGCGTTCAGTTCGGCTGCGCTGCGCTCCAGTTCGAGCATGCGGTTGCGGGTCACATAGCCTTCAGCGGCGAGACTGCGCACGCCTTCGAGCTCCTCGTTGAGAAACCTGATTTGCGCGCGACGCGAGACTTGCACTTGGCGAAGCCCTCGAATCTGCTCCTCGGCGCCGTGGATGTTCTCTTGCAAGATGCCGGCTTCGCCGGTCAAGGCGCTACGCCGGGTGGTAAAGAGACGTTGTTGCAGGGCAATCGCGGCTTGCAGGCGCGGGTCGTCGGCGAAACGGGCCAGTAGGTCGGGGTCGAAATCCACTTTGGCTAACCCGTCGCGCTCGGCCTGCAAGCGGTTTTGTACGGTCCTCACCACGATGTACTGGGCGCTGACTACACCTTGTTCGGCGATGGCTTGGGTCGGCTCCAGTTCGATTAGCGCCTGGCCTCGTTTAACCAGATCGCCTTCGCGAACCAGAATGGACTCTACCGAACCTCCCGTCAGGTGCTGAATGATTTTGCGATTGTCGGTCACATTGACCGTGGCGTTGGCGACTATTCCGGCGTCGAGGGGCGCGAAAACGGCCCACATGATGAACCCGCCAAAGCCCGCTAACACCAGCCACATGCCCCAGCGCCCCGGACGGCGATCGTCGACGTCAACTTCTTGCGCCGGGTCGGCAAGTTTTAAACTTTTGCTTTCGAACTGAAGATCCGACATGGCTCTACTCCTTCCCCTTGACCGATGCCAGGCTCGGTGAACCCGCCGCCGCGGGTATCACGCCGGCCTGGCGGAGCGCGTTGAAGACTTCATCGCGGGAGCCGAACGTATGGACTGTGCCCTCGCGTAGCATCAGTACCTTGTCGACCATGTTCAGTATGGTTGGCCGGTGAGAGATCAGGACCAGGGTCTTTTGCCGCCGCTTGAGGTCGGCGATGGCCTGGACCAAGGCCGCTTCGCCGAGGTCGTCGAGGCTGGCATTCGGCTCGTCGAGGACAATCAATGACGGATCGCCGTAGAGGGCGCGGGCCAGTCCGACGCGTTGCTTCTGGCCACCGGACAGCGAGCCGCCGTCGGTGCTCAGGACCGTGTCATAGCCTTGCGGTAAGCGCAGGATCATCTCGTGTACGCCCGCTTGTTTGGCCGCGAGGATGACCGCTTCGCTGTCGATCTCGCCAAAGCGGGCGATGTTGTCGGCAACGCTGCCTTCAAACAATTCGACATCTTGCGGCAGGTAGCCGAGCCAGGGGCCCAGTTCCTCCTTGTTCCACTCGAATACATCGGCGCCGTCCAGGCGTACCTTGCCGGCATGAGCGGGCCAGACACCGACCAGCAGGCGGGCGAGGGTCGACTTGCCCGAGGCGGATGGGCCGATCACGCCGAGTGATTCGCCCGGGGCGAGGTTGAAGGAAATGTTGCGCAGGATCGGTAGACCCGATCCGGGGGCATTGGCGAAGGCGCCTTCCACGACGACTATGCCCACGGGCTTTGGCAGTGGCATGGAAGGTTTGTGTGCGGGGAAGTCGTCCAGCAAGGCTGCTAGTCGCCCCCAGGACCCACGGCTGGAGAGCAACTGTTTCCACGCCGCGATAACCTGCTCGACCGGGGCTAGGGCACGTCCAGACAGAATTGAACCGGCGATCATCATCCCGGGGGTGATTTCGCCTTTGATCGCCAGCAGTGCCCCGGCACCGAGCATCAAGGACTGCAGGGTAATGCGCACGAAGCGCGTAGTGCCGTTGATATAGGCCGCGCGATCGGAGGCCAGCGTCTGCTTTTCAAGAATGCGCAGATGGTTGCCGAACCAGCGCTGGCGGATGGCCGGAAGCATACCCATGGCTTCGATGACTTCGGCGTTGCGCAAGTTGTTATTGGCAAAGCTGCCGGATACCACGGACGCCTGGTTGGCTTCGGCCAGTGGTTTACGGGTGCTGATCTCGGTCAGGTAAGCAAGCGCGACCAGTAACAGCGAGCCGATCAGGGCGATGAAACCGAGTATCGGGTGGATCAGGTAGATCACCAGCAGATAGATCGGTGTCCAGGGGGCATCGAAGAACGCGAACAGGCCATTGCCGGTGAGAAACTGACGTACCTGGGCCAGATCCTGCAACGCTTGCGCCGGGTTGCCGCCGGCCCTGCGCAAGTTGCGTTCGAATGCGGCGCCAAAGATGCGAGTGTTGAGCATCATGTCGAGTCGGTTGCCGACGCGAATCAATACAGTGGAGCGCACCACCTCCAACATGGCCATCAGCACGTACAGCCCGATTACCAACAAGGTCAACATCAGCAGGGTGGTGACGTTGCTGCTGACCAGCGCCCGGTCATACACCTGCAGCATGTAAACCGCAGGGGTCAACATCAGTAGGTTGATCACCCCGCTAAAAGCGGCCAAGGCGTAAAAAGTTCGGCGTAAGCGAAAGAGCACCTCAGCCAGTTCTGTGCGCGGTGAAAGCAACATGCCCATTTGGTGAACCCCCATACTGCTGCTTGCGAAATCCTGAGTCGCAGCCAACGGCCGCATGACCCTAGGACGAATGCAAAGAGATGCCCTTCTTCGGTGCAAAACTGGAGAGCTTGTACTTAGGTATAGTTGGGGTTTTAGGTTTCTGGCAAGGAGTAGTTGATACAGAGTGGGCCTGGCTTAAGTCATGTAATTTTTCCAATTTGAGCAATAAGTTATGATTTTTCAGCGGCTTTCCTTTGAGATCGGTGGTTTTTTGACGCTGTGCTAGCTCGCATCCCTCAAGCACCGCCTATACGGCCATCAGTGCTTACCAGGCATGTGCATGAGCATCGGCTAGGCGATGACTGAGCGCTGCGGGCAGGGCGCTAACGTCGAGTGTTTGAGCATCGATGCCGCGCTCGGCGCATCGACCAGCGGTGAGCTGTGGGGGCCAATGAGTAGCTGGAGTCGTGGGGAGGGATCAGCCCAAGCAGTTGCCTGGACTGTCTTTGATCTTCGGCTTTGCGCCTGAAGGCTACTTCGATGGGCCCGAGCGGAGTTAGCGAAGTGCTGCGCGGGCGCCCATTTCGTGCATCCATTTTCGGCCTGGTGCTCGCAGGTCACGCTATCCTGCGGTCATCACCACTGGGAGAGCGCAAATCTATTGCGCCCGTCGCCCTGAGCCAATTGCATGGTGCTTATTTCGACAAGAACTTCATGCCTTCTTCCAAACCTTGCAGCGTCAGTGGGTGCATCTTGTCTTCCAGCAGTTCGCGCATGATATTGGTCGAGGCGGTGTAGCCCCAGGTGTCCTTGGGGTAGGGATTGATCCAGATGAGCTTCTTGTACTTTTCCATGAAGCGCTTGATCCACACGTAGCCCGGCTCTTCGTTCCAGTGCTCGACGCTGCCGCCGGCCTGGGTGATCTCATAAGGCGCCATGGCCGCGTCGCCGACGAATACCACCTTGTAGTCGGCGCCGTATTTGTTCAGCAGGTCCTGGGTGGAGAAGCGCTCGGAGCCGCGGCGCAGGTTGTTCTTCCACACCGATTCGTACACACAGTTGTGGAAGTAGAAATACTCCATGTGCTTGAACTCGGTCTTGCAGGCGGAGAACAGTTCCTCGCAGACCTTGACGTGGGCGTCCATCGAGCCGCCGATGTCGAACAGGATCAGCAGTTTGACCGTGTTGCGCCGCTCCGGGCGCATCTGGATATTCAGCAGGCCACCGTCCTTGGCGGTATGGTCGATGGTGCCATCCAGATCCAGCTCCTCCTGCGCGCCCTGGCGGGCGAACTTGCGCAGGCGGCGCAGGGCGATCTTGATGTTGCGCGTGCCCAGTTCGACCTGATCGTCGAGGTTCTTGTACTCGCGCTGGTCCCAGACCTTGACCGCCTTGCCCTGGCGCTTGCCGGCATCGCCGACACGGATACCTTCCGGGTTGAAACCGCCGGAGCCGAACGGGCTGGTGCCGCCGGTGCCAACCCACTTGTTGCCGCCGGCGTGGCGTTCCTTTTGCTCTTCCAGGCGCTTCTTGAACTCCTCGATCAGCTTGTCCAAGCCGCCTAAGGATTCAATTTTGGCGCGTTCCTCGTCGCTCAGCGACCGCTCGAATTCCTTGCGCAGCCACTCATCGGGGATCAACGCCTCGATGTGCTGGTTGAGGTTTTCCAGGCCCTTGAAGTAGGCACCGAAGGCGCGGTCGAACTTGTCGAAGTGGCGCTCATCCTTGACCAGGATCGCCCGGGCGAGATAGTAGAATTCGTCCATGTCGGCGAACACCACGTTGTGCTTCAGCGCGTTGATCAGGTCGAGCAGCTCGCGCACCGACACCGGCACCTTGGCCGCGCGCATCTCATTGAACAGGTTGAGCAGCATGGCTGCACCCTCTTGGCATCTGGGGGACAAATCCCCTCTCCCTTGAGGGAGAGGGTTAGGGTGAGGGTGTACAGGCGACGCCGAGCTGCTGGCCGGACGCTCGCGATCAGACGGCACCCCTCACCCCAGCCCTCTCCCCGGAGGGGAGAGGGGGTTCAAAGCTTAGCGGCTGGCGCGACGGCTCATGAACGCCAGGCGCTCAAGCAGTTGCACGTCTTGCTCGTTCTTCACCAGGGCACCGGCCAATGGCGGGATGGCCTTGGTCGGATCGCGCTCGCGCAGCACCGCTTCGCCGATATTGTCGGCCATTAGCAGCTTGAGCCAGTCGACCAGCTCGCTGGTCGAGGGCTTCTTCTTCAGGCCCGGCACCTTGCGCACGTCGAAGAACACGTCCAGCGCCTCGGCGACCAGATCCTTCTTGATGTTCGGGTAGTGCACGTCGACGATCTTCTGCAGGGTCACGCGGTCCGGGAAGGCGATGTAATGGAAGAAGCAGCGGCGCAGGAAGGCGTCCGGCAGCTCCTTCTCATTGTTCGAGGTGATGATGATGATCGGGCGCAGCTTGGCCTTGATCGTCTCGTCGGTCTCGTAAACGTAGAACTCCATCTTGTCGAGTTCTTGCAGCAGGTCGTTGGGGAATTCGATGTCGGCCTTGTCGATTTCGTCGATCAGCAGAATCACCCGCTCCTCGGCCTCGAAGGCTTCCCACAGCTTGCCCTTCTTGATGTAGTTGCGCACGTCGTTAACCTTGTCCGAGTCCAGCTGCGAATCGCGCAGGCGGCTGACCGCGTCGTACTCGTACAGACCCTGATGGGCCTTGGTGGTGGACTTGATGTGCCAGGTGATCAGCTTGGCACCGAAGGACTCGGCCAACTGTTCGGCGAGCATGGTCTTACCGGTGCCCGGTTCGCCCTTGACCAGCAACGGACGCTCCAAGGTGATCGCGGCGTTGACCGCGAGCTTGAGGTCGTCGGTGGCGACGTAGGACTGGGTGCCTTCGAACTTCATCGGTAAATCCTCGAACGGTATCTGCAGGATATAAACCCGCTAGTTCAGTATTTAAAAAAGTGACTATAACGCGGAGGTGGCGCCAGTGTGAACTCAGGCGGCTCATTCAGTCACTGAATGAGCCGCGGGCAGGCTACTGATGCTCGTCTTGATCGGAATCAATCAGGGGGCGCTCGAAACTGGGGCTCAAGGCCTGAACGAAGGCGTTCTGCAGAATCGCGATAAAGGCTTGCAGCGGGCTGATTTCCCGCTGGCGCAGGCTGCCGGAGAGTTCGATGCGGGTGGCAAACTGATCCGCGCGCTGGTTCTTCAACAGCGTCTGGCTGCCGCCAACCACGGCCTCCCAGAGCGAGCGGAACAGATTTTTCTTTTCCTGCGCCACGTCCTGCTGCCAGTCGAATACCTCGACGTTATGCAGCAGTGGTTTGACATAGCCATGCAGCTGGCCATCGACCACTTGGGCCTCGATCACCAGATTTCCGCTGCCGGTGACGAAGTCGAACTTACCGTAGGCGCGAGCGAAGTCGTTCAAGCGCGTCAGTTCGACATCGGTGACGCGCAGATGCAGTTCGAGTTCGTCCATAGTGCCGAACGGGTCGAAGTCGGCTGTGGCTTCCAGCAGTGCCTGGCCGAGCACTTGTGAGCGGCCCTCGAAGTGGGCCACTCGCTTGCCCTGGACATCGCGGACATTGGACAGGTTGTAGAGGCTGGCGTTGACCGCTGCGGCCTGCAGGTTCACCGGGGGGGTTGACTGAAAGTTGCGAAAAGCCACGCGACCATCTTGCACATGCACTTCGTTGAGGGTGATTGGTATCAGGGCTTCCAACCGAGCGCGCCAGTCCACCCCTGCACCGGTCTGTGATTGCTGCGCCGTGCGGCCATCGACGAAGTTCAGCTCAGGGTGTTCCAGGGTCATCCGCCCGACAATCGCCTGGTCGTGCCAGAGCGAGCTCCAGCTCAGTGCCAGCTCGGCCCCCGGGACCTTGAGCAAAGGTACCGGCACCTGACCGTCGATTTTGACGATAGTCAGGCCCTCGACCCGACCGGCACCACGCCACAGGGCCAAGTCAATATCGTTAATGTGCCCGCGGTAGTCACCCATGTGGGCAAGCTGGGTATTGAGGTAATACCGCACTAAATAGGGCAGGACGATGTGCGCGGCCAGCAAGACTACAAGGAGGCCGAGCGTGAGCCGGATGGGAACACCGTAGCGGTTTCTCATAAATAAAAAAACTAACGTGGGTGGTCTGGAGTGTAGCCTTCATGCGCTGAGCTGGACTGCTGCGCTTGCTCGTCTTAGGCTCTTAAATTTTCCGCAGAACGCGCATAAGGATCTCGCCATGAGCCGCATCTTCGCTGACAACGCACAAACCATCGGCAACACCCCGCTGGTCAAGATCAACCGCCTTGGCCCTGCGGGTGTCACCATCCTGGCCAAGATCGAAGGGCGTAACCCGGCCTATTCGGTGAAATGCCGGATTGGCGCCAGCATGGTTTGGGATGCGGAGGAGCGTGGTGTGCTCAAACCTGGTATGACCATCGTCGAACCGACCTCGGGCAATACCGGCATCGGCCTGGCCTTCGTTGCGGCGGCGCGCGGCTACCAACTGCTGCTGACCATGCCCGCATCGATGAGCCTGGAACGGCGCAAGGTGCTCAAGGCCCTGGGCGCCGAACTGGTGCTCACCGAGCCGGCCAAGGGCATGAAAGGCGCCATTGAACGGGCTGCGGAAATCGCCGCCTCCGATCCCGCCAAGTACTTCATGCCGCAACAGTTCAACAACCCTGCCAATCCGGCGATCCACGAAACAACCACCGGCCCGGAAATCTGGAACGACACCGATGGCGCGGTCGATGTGTTGGTCTCCGGCGTCGGCACCGGCGGTACCATTACCGGCGTGTCGCGTTATATCAAGCAAGTCCGGGGCAAGCCGATTCTCTCCGTGGCGGTCGAGCCGATCAGCTCGCCGGTGATCAGCCAGACCATCGCCGGCGAGGAACTCAAGCCCAGTCCGCACAAAATCCAGGGCATCGGCGCCGGCTTCGTGCCGAACAACCTCGACCTGGCCATGGTCGATCGCGTCGAGCAGGTCAGCGACGAGGATTCCAAGGCAGTGGCGTTACGTCTGATGCGTGAGGAGGGCATCCTTTGCGGTATTTCTTGCGGCGCAGCCATGGCCGCAGCCCTGCGCATCGCCGTCGAGCCGGAGATGCAGGGCAAAACCATCGTGGTCATTCTGCCGGACTCTGGCGAACGCTACTTGTCGAGTATGTTGTTCAGCGACATGTTCAGCGATCAGGAACTGCTGCAGTAAGGGCGGTAAGGAAATTGCGGCGTTGCGCAGAGCTATTTTCCCGACAGCTTCAAACCAACGCCCCGTAACCTGCGGGGCGTTGGTGTATTGATCGCGACGCTTTCCACGTCGCAGGTTGTTATTCGAACAATGCGGCGCTGGAAAGACCATTTCTCTCAAGAATGGTCCGCAGGCGCTTGAGTGCCACGGCCTGAATCTGCCTGATCCGCTCGCGTGTTAGACCGATGCTCTGGCCCATTTCCTCCAGCGTGCACTCCTCCTCATTGCCACGCAAACCGAAGCGGCGTATGACCACCTCACTCTGTCTCTCGGTGAGTTCCGCCAGCCACTCCCTGATGCTGTGTGCCAACTCGCTGTCCTGTACCAACTCGCACGGGTCGTTAGGGTGTTCGTCAGGAAGCGTGTCCAGCAGGGGCTTCTCAGAGCCGAGCGTTGTGTCCAACGAAGCCACGCGAATATTCAAGTCGCGTATGCCCTCGATCTCACTGACGTTTTTTTCCATGAGGTTGGCGATCTCTGCGCTCGAGGGGTCATGATCGAGCTTGCGCGTCAGTTCGCGACCCGCGGCGAGGTATGCGTAGAGCCTCTTGACGATATAGGTCGGCAAGCGGATGGTACGAGTCTGATTCATCAGCGCTCGCTCGATGGCTTCGCGAATCCACCAAGTGCCATAGGTCGAGAAACGATAACCAAGTTCGGGGTCGAACTTGTCCACCCCATGGATCAGGCCGAGATTGCCTTCTTCGATCAGATCTAGCAGGGACAGACCGCGATTGAGGTAGCCACGAGCAATCTTCACCACTAGGCGCAAGTTGCCCTCGATCATACGTTGGCGTGCCTGCGCATCGCCTTGCTTTGTCAGGCGAGCGAAGTGTTGCTCTTCCTGCGGGGTGAGCAGCGAGGAAAATCCGATTTCATTCAAATACAGGCGAGTTGCATCAAGGGCCTGGGTGAAATCGATGGATTTATGATCCTTTGCAGAATTGGGCTTTGCAGGATTGAGCCTGTACTTGCCCGGCGTGAGGGAAGCTGCTGCAGCCTTCTTCGAGGGAGGCTGATTGGCGTAACTGCTAGAGGCGCCAGGTTGTTGGCGTTGGTCAACAGCAAGGTCAGTTCCGAATATTAAGGTCATGTTATTTATCCAGATATTCCTTTAGACCTTAAGATGTAGCAGTACCTGCTTAGCGGGAAGATTCGGAAGTCGAGTCAAATTGTGCGACCTTGGTCTGCTATAAGTACTGGACTATGGTCTGATCGAGTTTTGGCTAGGTGTACAGGTAATGACCGCTCTGATGCTGTCGCGCGCGTGATTTCGCGGCAGGTGAGGAGGTCGCAGGCTGTTAGAGGCAAGTCGTTGCGGTACGGCAAGTGCTTGCACTCACGTCAAAAGTTCGGGGCGACGGAGGAACGATTAATGAGTTCCAGAATAAGGATTTGCATAGTCGACGATCATCCGCTCTTGAGGCAGGGCGTCGCTGCGGCGCTCAGGAGAGTTGCCGAGTTCGAGGTGGTGGAGCAGGGTGGTTCTGCCGATGAAGCCAAAGCTATTGCCAGCAAACACACGCCGGACGTGATGTTGATGGACGTGAACATGCCCGGTGACAGCTTTGCTGCCGTGCGTTCCATCGTTATAGAGACGCCAACGGTCAAGGTTTTGATGTTGACTGTGTCCGAATCCGAAGACGATGCTTACGCCGCTTTGGAGGCTGGTGCCAAAGGTTATGTGCTCAAAGGTATAAGCGGGCCGGAACTGGTGCAGGCGATTAAGAGCGTGGCGCTGGGACAAACCTTTATCACCCCAGGTTTTGCCAGCAAGCTGATCAGCAACCTCAAGAAGCAGAACGACGATGAAAAGGGTATTGCTGAACTTACCCACCGCGAGGAGCAAATCATCCGTGAGGTCGCCAACGGGTTGACCAACCGCGAAGTTGCCGAGAAATTCTCGCTGAGCGAAAAAACCGTTAAGCACTACATGACCAGCGTGATGCAAAAGCTCCATGTGCGTAATCGGGTTGAGGCGGTCACGGCTATCAGGCACCACTGGGATAGTCAGCAAACATCGCGAGTCAGGCAGCGTCAGGCCAGCCAGCGACTGATGCCCTTCCCGCCAGGCAGTGGTATGGATTAGGTGCCACTAGCCGGTTGTCGGAAGAGTAGCCATTGATTCCCCATTAATCTGTTGGGCTTCGTGTGGCTCAGTTGGCGCGGAGCGGCTCAAGCGACAAGCTTGGTATTCTCGGACAGGCGCCTAGACGCTAGTCGCCTCAGAGGGACGCTTGTTTCGGTAGCCCAGCTTGAATTGCGCGCATACCCCGGTGCCAGCGCCGGGCATGGATTGGATGTGGAACTTCCCTCCCAGCGACTCTACGCGGTAGCGCATACCGGCCAAGCCCAGACGCGTCCTGCCTTCACTTGTGGCCATCAGTCTGTCGCTCTCCATGCCGTCCCCGGTATCGGTCACTTGGATGGTCAGCAGCCCCCGGGCATAGGACACGAGGACGGCCTGGCCCTTGGCGTCGGCATGACGATAGGAATTGTTCAACGCTTCCTGGATAAAACGATAGATACAGACCTTGTGCGGTGCCGGCACGTTTTCTGGCAGCGCTATGCAGGTGAGATCGACCTCGGTTTCGGTTCGCTGTCGATGTCGCTGTACCACGAGCTCCAGCTCCTGGCGCAAGCTCATACCGTTGATTTCTGGCAGGGCCAAGCCACGGGAAATTTCGCGAACCTCTCGAAGTGCGTCCTGAGCGGCATTTCTTATTGTCTCAAGTGCATCTCCTTCCGGTTGGGCTCCGTTCTTGTTGTTGCGCCCTTGCACGGTGTTGAGCTCATCGACCCTGACCAGGATCAGGGTCAGCAACTGGGCGGGTCCGTCATGTAGGTCTGCGCCGATACGGCGCAAGGTGAGTTCGTTGATGCGCGAGAATGCCTGGTTTGCGGTGGTGATTTTACGCTGCAGGCCGATATTCTTTGCATGCAGCAGGGCCTGTTCATGCATGTGTTCGCTGAGCGCCTGCTGTTGCCGTACGATGATCCGTTCGCCACGGTGCACGATGGCGAACAGTAGCAACAACATCGAGACGGTAGCGGTGCCAACGATGACCCACACTTCCCGACGGACCTGATTTATTTCTTGCTCAAGCACTTCCGCCAGTTCGTAGAACTCGCCAACGGCAATGATTCGGCCCGTGCCGAACTCGCGCAGTGGGGCATAAATCTCATAGAGAGGAATGCCCAGACTGCGTTCATAGCTATTTTCTTCTTCGTTCAGCTCGCCCCATTCCGTTACCGTTTTTCCCTGTAATGCCAGGGCGATCTCCGTTGTCGAAAACGACTTGTTCACCAGGTCCTTGTTGGTGCTGTAAAGAATTGTGCCGTCCGGGCTCCAGATTTTCACCGAGATCACATGAGCGCTCAGCGTGGGGCTGGTCATCAGGTGGTCAATGGCTTGAGCCGTCTGCACGGAAAGGCTGCTGGTCGTTGTCAGATCCTGTACATAGGGCTCGAGGAAGGTGGTCATGTACAAGGCGCCAGTATCTGCTGCCGCCTGCACTGCCGAGCGTTCGATGGTCTTACTGACGAGGTTGCCGACGAAGGTCATGGTCAACCCCAGAATGATCGACGCGGCAATGACGAATTGACTCGAGCGACTCAAGCGGCGCAGTGCTGCGCATACCCTTTGCCACCCCGGCAGGCGCGAATTCAACGTAGGCGCCGAACTCGATCCGGATACGCCCTGGCTGGCCTTTGGTGGTAAGGCCTGAGATGGGGATGCGATATTCTCCTCGATGGACATCCACACGGCTCCTGAATGCTCTTGCATTAGCGCAACCAGACACAGGCGCTTGATCGCTTGATCTGCCGCCAGACACACGATTGCCCAGGCTACTGGAGCACACCTGACACGATTCGCGCCTGCGCTGATGCCGCACCGTCCGTGTCTGGGGCCAACCAGAGATCCGCATACACGCCTTGATCCTTAAGACTAGTTCAGCCACAGAATTTGCGCAGGCAAGGGAGTCCGCGTGGCGCGGCTTTTGGCTCCTCACTAGCCATCAATAGCGGCTGCGTCGCACCGATCAGGGGGAGGGATGGCGGCCATTTGCCGGGTCAACCTGCTTGATTCATGCAGGAGTGACCTGGCGGTGCTCCTGCAGCAGGCGGCGACGCCAGATCAATCTGCTCACGCGTGGGTGGAGGGGCGCCGAGTCACTCAGCCGAAATCCATTGTTTTATGGGCTGTTCAAATGCTGATCAGCATGCTAAAACAAGTCTATCGAGTGATCTAGCCGCTTGAAAAAGAAGGGAAAACCATGACCAAGTCGGAGTTGATCGAAAGGATCGTCACCCATCAGGGGCAGCTCTCAAACAAAGATGTCGAGCTGGCCATCAAGACCATGCTGGAGCAGATGTCCCAGGCATTGGCTACGGGGGACCGCATTGAAATTCGCGGCTTTGGCAGTTTCTCGCTGCACTACCGCGCCCCTCGCGTGGGCCGTAACCCAAAAACCGGCCAGTCGGTACCACTGGATGGCAAGTTCGTGCCGCATTTCAAGCCGGGTAAGGAGCTGCGCGATCGGGTCAACGAGGACGAGTAGAGTCGCTTGCAAGGTGCTGAACCCACTGAAGTGGGCTCAATGTGCTGATGTTCTCGGTCTTTCCCTGGTTAGCTATCGATATTTCCGCTTCTGATGCCCCTTTGCTAACGCGCTGAGCTGTCGGCAAAGATCTGCAGTGCCCTCCTTCTATGAGCTGGTGGTCCCTAGTACGGTGGCCGCGCACCTCTCCTCACACACTTCCCTAGTGCGTACCCGCTGGCCTGTCAGTAGCAATGGCGCCGTCAGCCAGATGTGTTCTTCCTATTTACTGCTGATTCTGCTGATTATCAGGTTGCATAACGCCTGGATGGCATATGCGTCGAATCGGTAAAGCTAAATAGTGGACTTCAACATAAGCCATAAGCCATAAACCAGGGCGGCCGCGGAAGCGGAGTGTAACTAAGTGAGGCACCACAGCAGGAAAATTTCACATCTAGCTGATTAAATGTGAAGAGTTAGTTAGTGAGTTGTGAAAAATTCGTTAGTTAAATGTGAAAAGTTTGTTATTTTTTGCTAGCAATTTGTTTTTTAATATTCGTGATATAAATCAGTCGCTTGCGATATCGCATTGGTAAGAAAATATTTATTGGCGATATATTGACATGGTCCACTTCCCGGACTTTAGTCTAGGCGTGAGTGATTGCTGACGAAGCATATTGCGCAGGAGAGGGCGCAGTGGCTTATGCCAGCCACCGACGGAAGAGACACACTATGAACAGTGTTTCGCGTCACCTGAAAGCACAGCTTTCATTGCTAGGGCATTTCTTCGATCCACAACTCCGTGGACCACCCTATGCCTGAGGCTCAACGCCGAGCCTTGTTTCGGCGTTGATGGGATAAAGCCAAATCATGTTGGGCGCTGATCAGCACAGGCTATCGGTGTAGAGAGCGTTTGGTCCTATCCCTGGCATTAGCCATTTTCTGAATTGCAACGCTGAGCCACGCCTTTGCGAGGTCGATGCACGTCCGTGGCTTTCTGTTTTTGCGCTTCCGCGCTTTGAGCATTGAGGTAACAGCCATGGCCACCTTCATCAAGTCCGATCTTGAGTTCATTCTTCAGCAGATCCTCATTTCCGAAGCGCATGCCGCTGGTGGTGATCTCCTCGATTTGCTGCCTAACGTACAAGTGCCCTGGGGCCTTCGCACCATCGACGGGAGCTACAACAATCTCTTGACCGGGCAGAACGGCTACGGCGCCGCCGACACGATTTTTCCGCGCCTGACCCCGCCAGTATTCAACCCGGCGGAGGCGGGCACCTCCTACAGCCAGGCCAGTGGTTTGGTGATCGACTCACAGCCGCGCATCATCAGCAACCTGATCGTCGATCAGACCGCCAATAACCCGGCAGCGGTTGCTGCCGCGGCGGGTAATCCTGGGGGCACCACTGTTGTCAGTCCCGGCCTGGATGGCGTATTTGGCACGCCCGACGATACCGATGTCTTCTTTATCCCGAACATCAAGCCGGACTTCGGTCTGACTGCGCCGTTCAACCAGTGGATGACCTTCTTTGGCCAGTTCTTCGACCACGGCCTCGATCTGGTGACCAAAGGCGGTAGTGGCACCGTATTCATACCGTTGCAGCCGGATGACCCGCTTTACGTACCGGGTAGCCCGACCAACTTCATGGTGCTCACCCGGGCCACCAATTTGCCCGGCCCGGACGGCATCCTGGGTACTGCCGACGACATCCACGAGCAGGCAAACACTACTTCGCCCTTTGTCGACCAGAACCAGACTTACGGCTCGCATGCCTCGCAACAGGTATTTCTGCGCGCCTATCAACTCAACAGTTCCGGTGCGCCGGTGGCCACTGGCAAGCTGATCACCAATCGCGACCTGGGTGCCGATGGCAAGTTTGGTACTGCCGACGATAGCGAAATCGGTGGCATGGCGACCTGGAAGGTGGTCAAGGCGCAAGCCCGTGACCTGCTCGGGATCAACCTGACCGACGCCGACTTCGACAACGTGCCGCTGCTGGCCACCGATCAATACGGCAATTTCATCAAAGGGCCGAACGGTTATGCGCAGGTAGTGATGCGTACCCCTGGCGCCAACGGCATCCTCGGCGATGCCGACGACGGCACCACGCTGGTTGAAGGCAATCCACTGGCTCCAGTCGACCTGACCAATGCCGTGCGCACGGGTCACCAGTTTTTGATCGACATCGCCCACAACGCCGTGCCGGTGGGTCAGGCCGGCAACATGCTTACACCGGATGCCGACAGCGTAGCCGGCGGGCCGGTAGCCGCAGGTTTCTACGACAACGAATTGCTCGACGCGCACTACATCGCTGGCGATGGCCGGGTAAACGAGAATATCGGCCTGACAACTGTGCATCACGTCTTCCACTCCGAGCACAATCGACTGGTCGAGGTGAGCAAGAGCGTGGCGCTGCAGTCGAATGACCTGGCTTTTCTCAATCAGTGGTTGCTGACGCCAGTGGTTTCACTGCCGACGACCCAAGCTGAGATAAACGCCCTGCAGTGGAACGGTGAGCGGTTGTTCGCGGCGGCGAAATTCGGCACTGAAATGCAGTATCAGCACTTGGTGTTTGAGGAGTTTGCCCGGACTGTCTCGCCACAAGTCGATATCTTCCTCGCGCCGAATGGCTACGACACCCAGGTTGATCCATCGATCGTTGCCGAGTTCGCGCATACGGTGTATCGCTTCGGCCACTCGATGCTGCTTGAGACCATCGATCGCCTCGATCCAAACTTCGCCTCAAGCGAGATCGGCCTGATCGCGGCCTTCCTCAACCCGCTGGAGTTTGCCAACAGTGGCCCGACTCCTGACGAGGCTGCCGGCGCCATTGTGCGTGGCGTGACCCGTCAGGTCGGTAACGAGATCGATGAGTTCGTCACCGAGGCCTTGCGTAACAACGTGCTGGGCCTGCCACTCGACCTGGCCGCGATTAACCTGGCCCGCGGCCGTGACACCGGCATCCCATCACTGAACGCGGCGCGCAAGACTTTTTACGAGATGACCCACGACAGCCAGCTGACACCCTATACCAGCTGGGCCGATTTCGTGATGCACATGAAACACCCCGAATCCTTGATCAACTTCATCGCCGCCTACGGCACCCACGCGAGCATTACCTCGGCGACAACGCTCGACGGCAAGCGTGCCGCTGCCACCGCCATCGTGCTCGGCGGCGCCGGTGCGCCGGCGGATCGGCTCGACTTCCTCAATAGCACCGGGGTTTGGGTCAGCGGACCTGGCGGTGTCACCATCACCGGTCTGGATGCGGTGGATTTCTGGATCGGCGGCCTGGCCGAGCAGCAGATGCCGTTCGGTGGGTTGCTCGGTTCGACCTTCAACTTCGTCTTCGAGACTCAGCTGGAGGCCTTGCAGAACGGCGACCGCTTCTATTACCTGTCGCGCACTGCGGGGCTCAATTTCGGCACCGAGCTGGAGAACAACTCCTTTGCTCAGTTGGTGATGCTCAATACCACCGCCAGGCATCTGCCGGGCAACATCTTCCTGACCCCGGACTTCATCCTTGAGGTCGATCAGAGCAAGCAGTTCAATGCGGGGCTGGGCAGCGCCGATCCGTCAAACGGCAATTTGCTGATGCCGTTGGTGATTCGCGATAACCCCAACACACCGGGGCCTGACTCGAATTACCTGCACTACACCGGTAGCGCCACTGTGGTGCTCGGCGGTACGGCCGGCGATGACATCCTGATTGCCGGCGACAGCGACGACGACACCCTCTATGGCGACGCCGGCAATGACCGCCTCGAGGGCGGCTACGGCAACGACCTGCTGTTTGGTGGCGACGGCGACGACATCATCACCGATATCGGTGGCGACGACGTGATCCACGGCGATGCCGGCAACGACGTCATCCATGCCGGCAATGGCCTCAACCTGATTTTCGGCGGGACGGGCAATGACTTCATCGTCACCGGTGAAGACATTTCCGAGGTGTTCGGTGGCCCTGGTAATGACTTCATCCTCGGCGCCAAGGTCAACGGGCAGATGGCCGGTAACGAAGGCGACGACTGGATCGAGATCGGCAGCCAGGACGGTGCGCCCGGCGATAACTTCGATCCGTTCGCCCGTGATCAGATTATCGGCAACGATGTGTTTATCGGCGGTGGTGGCTTCGACGAATTCATCGGCGAGGGTGGCGACGACATCATGGTCGGCAGCCAGGGCGAGGATCGCTATGGCGGCATGTCCGGTTTCGACTGGGTCACCTATCAAAGCGATAAAACCGGCGTGTTTGCCGATATGAATTTCCGCTTCGTCAATGTACCGGCGCTGCCGGCGTCGAACGGCTCTGTCCTGGATCGCTTCGAACAGATCGAAGGGCTGTCGGGCTCGAAGTTCAACGACGTCTTGATTGGCGACAATGCCGACGCGACCTTTATCGCCACCGCCGGTGCCTATGGCAGCGTGATGACCAACATCGCCCTGATCGACGGCATGCAGGCATTCCTCGACAGCATGCTCGGTGCCGGGCAAACCTCGTTCGGCGCCGGCAACATTCTGTTGGGCGGCGATGGCAGTGACATCATCGAGGGCCGTGGCGGCGACGACTTGATCGACGGTGACAAATCGCTGAGTGTGCGGATCAGCGTGCGGGCCAATATCGACGGTAGCGGGGCCGAAATTGCCAGCTATACCAGCATGGTGCCGATGGTTCCGCTGATGCTCAACGGCACCTACAACCCCGGACAACTGGTGATCGTTCGTGAGCTCCTCGCGGGATCAGGGGGGTTCGATACGGCGGTGTACACCGGCTTGATGTCGGAATACATCGTTACGCAAAATGCCAACGGCACCTATACCGTTGCAGACACCCTGATCAATGGCGACGGCGTCGATACGCTGCGCAATATCGAACGGATTCAGTTCAACGATCAGGCACTGGTGCTGGCTCCGGGCTTGAACGCCGAGCCAGTGGGGCAGTTGACCATCCTCGATGCCGCCACCAATACCGTGGACAACACCCCGGCCAAGGGGCAACTGTTGCGCGTGTCGGCTGCCGGCGTCAGTGACGGCGACAATATTAATGTAGGCAATCCGGGCGGGACGATCAGCGGAGGTATCTCCTACGTCTGGCAGTTTGAGGCAGTGCCGGGTAGCGGTATTTATGAAGACATCAAATCGGCCTTCGGTGGCGGCTTTCTCAGCGTAACGGGCCCGACCTTCAAGGTGACAGCGGATCTGGTCGGCTTCGCGCTGCGCGTCAGGGCGGTCTACACCGATGGCCACGGCGTGCTGGAGCAGGCTTTCTCGGCGCCGAGCGCGGTGGTTATCGACGCACCTACTCCTGCGCCGGCACCTGCGCCTATTGTTACTGAGGTTTTTAGCGGTGGTGCCGGCGTGCATTTCATTCGCGCCGACCTCGATTTCATTCTTGATCAGATCCGTATTTCGGAGCGGCAAGTAGCCGGCGAAGACCTGCTTAACCTGCTGCCGAACATTGAAGTGCCGTATGGCTTGCGCACCGTTGATGGCTCCTTCAATAACCTGGTGACCAAGCAAAGCGGCTACGGTGCGGCCGACACGGTGTTCCCGCGCTTGACCGATCCGGTGTTTAACAACGCGCAGCCCTTGTCGCCCTCGTTGGGCGGCGATGGCGTAACGCCTACCTCGTATAGCCAGACCAGCGGCCTTGTGCAGGATTCGCAGCCGCGCACCATCAGTAACCTGATCGTCGATCAGACCAATAACAACCCCGCGGCGCTGGCGGCTGCGGCGGCCAATCCTGGCTCGCAGCTTGTCGTCAGCCCCGGCCTGGACGGTATCTTTGGTACCGCCGACGACACCCTGGTCAACTTCATCCCCAATGTGACGCCGGACGCCGGTTTCACCGCGCCGTTCAACCAGTGGATGACCTTCTTCGGCCAGTTCTTCGACCACGGCCTGGACCTGGTGACCAAGGGCGGCAGCGGTACGGTGTTCATACCGCTGCAGCCGGACGATCCACTGTTCAACCCGGCTCCGGGGGCACCTAATTTTATGGTGTTGACCCGGGCCACCAACCTGCCGGGACCGGATGGCATCCTCGGTACTGCCGACGACATTCACGAGCACAGCAACACCGACTCGCCGTTCGTCGACCAGAACCAGACCTACGGTTCGCATGCCTCGCAGCAGGTGTTCCTGCGCGCTTATGAGGCGAATGGCGCTGGTGCGCCGGTTGCCACCGGTAAGCTGATTGTCAACCGCGACCTCGGTGTCGACGGCCAGTTCGGCACTGCCGACGATAACGTGATCGGCGGCATGGCCACCTGGAAGGTGGTCAAGGCGCAAGCACGCGACATGCTCGGCATCAACCTGACGGATGCCGACGTCGACAACATTCCACTGCTCGCCACCGATGCTTATGGCAATTTCATCAAGGGGCCTAATGGTTTCCCGCAGGTGGTGATGAAGGGCGCCGACGGCATTGCCGGCACCGCAGATGATGTGCTGGTGGAAGGCAACCCGCTGGCCCCGATCGACCTGACCGATGCCGTGCGCACCGGTCACCAGTTCCTGGTCGACATCGCCCACAATGCGGTGCCGGTGTTCGTTGGCGGTGTTTTGGCGCCGGACAGTGACAGCGTGGTGGGCTTGTCCGAGCCGGGCACCTACGACAACGAGTTGCTCGACGCGCATTACATCGCCGGCGACGGCCGGGTCAACGAGAACATCGGCTTAACCGCCGTGCACCACATCTTCCACTCCGAGCACAATCGGCTGATTGATCAGACCAAGGAAATCGTACTCGCCCAGAATGATTTGACCTTCCTCGCCGAGTGGCTGCTACCCGGCACCGCACCGGTCTCACTGCCGGCCAGCCAGGTGCAGATCGATGCCCTGCAATGGAACGGCGAGCGGTTGTTCCAGGCAGCGAAGTTCGGCACCGAGATGCAGTATCAACACCTGGTGTTCGAGGAGTTCGCGCGCAAGATATCACCGCTGGTAGATCCGTTCTTCGCGCCGAATCAGGTGTATGACACTGCAATCGATGCCTCGATCGTCGCCGAATTTGCCCATACGGTGTATCGCTTCGGCCACTCGATGTTGCTCGAGACCATCGATCGCCTCGATCCGAACTTCGCTTCCAGCGAGATCGGCTTGATCGCGGCTTTCCTCAACCCATTGGAGTTTGCTCCGAATGGATTGACCCCTGATGAGGCGGCTGGCGCCATTGTCCGTGGTGTGACCCGTCAGGTTGGCAACGAAATCGACGAGTTCATCACCGACGCCCTGCGTAACAACCTGGTCGGTCTGCCGCTCGACTTGGCGGCGATCAATATTGCCCGTGGTCGCGACACCGGCATTCCATCGTTCAACGCGGTACGTCGGGAGTTCTACGCCGCGACCGGTGACGCCCAACTGAAGCCTTACATCAGTTGGGTCGACCTGCTGCAGCACCTCAAGCATGCCGAGTCGGTGATCAACTTCATTGCCGCCTACGGTACCCATGCCGAGTTGCTAGCAACCGATGTGAATACATTGGTCGAAATGCGCGCGGTGGCGACCGCACTGGTGATGGGCGGCAGCGCGGTGATCAACGCCGGAGGGGTGGGCGGAACCGAGCGCACCTTCACCGCCGATGATGCCGACCGCATGGCCTTCCTCAACAGTGCGGGTATCTATGCCAACGTAGCGGGGGTGACCACCACCGGTGTCGATGCCATCGACTTCTGGATCGGCGGCCTGGCCGAGAAGCAGCAGCCGTTCGGCGGCCTGCTCGGCTCGACCTTCAATTTCGTCTTCGAGAACCAACTCGAAAAGCTGCAGGACGGCGACCGCTTCTACTACCTGAACCGCACGGCTGGGCTTAACTTCGGCACCGAGTTGGAGAACAACTCGTTCGCCCGTTTGATCATGGCCAATACCAATGCCACTCACCTCTCGGGCCTGGTGTTCCTGACCCCTGAGTTGATCCTTGAGGTCGACCAGAGCAAACAGTTCAATGCGGGCTTGGGCAATGCCGATCCATTGGGCAGCAATCCGCTCATCCCGCTGGTGATTCGCGACAATCCCAACACTCCGGGGCCAGACTCGAACTACCTGCGCTACACCGGTGCAGCGACCGTGGTGCTCGGCGGCACACCCGGCGATGACATCCTGATCGCGGGTTCCAGTGACGATGACACCGTCTATGGTGACGCGGGCAATGACTGGATCGACGGAGGTTACGGCAATGACATGCTGTTCGGTGGCAGCGGTGACGACATCATCACCGACATCGGCGGCGACGATGTCATTCACGGCGACGATGGCAACGATGTGATTCAGGGTGGTCCTGGCATCAACCTGATCTTCGGTGGCTTTGGCCAGGACTTCATCATCACCGGTGAGGACGCATCAGAAGCCTCAGGCGGCGGAGGTAATGACTTCATCCTCGGCAGTCGCGCCAACGAGCAGGATATGGGTAACGAAGGCGACGACTGGCTAGAGGGAGGCACCGCCGACGGCTCGCCGGGCGACAACTTCGACCCGTTCGGGCGGGACAATGTAATCGGTAACGATGTGTTCATCGGCGACGCTGGCCCCGACAAGTTCAATGGCGAAGGCGGCGACGACATCATGGTCGGTAGCGCCGGCGAGGGGGACCGTTACATTGGCGGCTCTGGTTACGACTGGGCCACCTTCAAGAATGCGCTGGGTGGTGTCGAGGTCGATATGGACAATATCCTCTTCGATCAAGTACCGGTGCCAGGGGCTAGTGGTTCGATTTTGACCCGTTTCCAACTGATGGAAGGGCTATCTGGCTCGGCGTACGGCGACATTCTGCATGGCGATAACTCGACACCGACCACGCTCGCCGCGGCCGGTGCCTATGGCAGCGTGCTGACCAATATCGGCTTGATCAATGGCCTGCAGGCGTTCCTCGACAACATGCTGGGAGCCGGTCAGACCTTCTTCGATGGCGGCAACATTCTCCTCGGCGGCGATGGCAGTGACATCATCGAAGGCCGCGGCGGCAACGACCTGATCGATGGTGACAAGTGGCTCAACGTACGCATCAGCGTACGCGCCGGTGTCGACGCCAATGGCCTGCCAACAGGACCTGAGATCGCCACCTTCGACAGCATGGTTCCGCTGATCCCGTTCATGATGAACAGAACCTACAACCCGGGACAACTGCAGATCGTCCGAGAAATCCTGCCCGGCTCCGGCGGCTTCAACTTCGACACCGCGATGTTCACCGGACCGCTGGCGAACTACACGGTGGTCGAGAACACCAACGGTACCTACACGGTCATCGACAACGTCGGCCTGGATGGCATCGACACGCTGCGCGGTATCGAGCGCTTGCAGTTCAACGATCAGTCGATTGTGTTGGTCGATGGCCTGAACGCAGAACCCGTAGGTTTGGCCACGATCAACGACAGCACCCCGGAAGTCGGCTCCTTGCTGGCGGCCAATGTGGCGGGGGTGACCGATGCCGACAATCCGGGTATCGGTCGAGTCACCGGGCCGGTGAGCTATTTCTGGCAGGTCGACCGTGGCACCGGTGTCTTTGAGGACATCACCGTCATCGTCCTGGGGCAGGTAACGCGTATGTCCGGGCCGACTTATCGGGTGACAGCCGATCTCGCCGGCCTGCAATTGCGGGTAAAGGCCATCTACCAGGATGCCCACGGCGTGCTGGAGACCGTGTTCTCAACCCCGACCGCCACGGTTTCGGCAGTGGCAGTCAACGACGCACCGGTCGGCACCATGCTGATCAGTGACACCACGCCGAATGTCGGCCAGCTGCTGACCGCTACTCGAGCCTTCACCGACCCGGATGGCCCGGCCAACCCGGTGCTGTCGTTCCAGTGGCAGTCGGGTAACGGTGGCGTCTTCAGCAACATCGCCGGCGCGACCATCGCAACCTTCACCCCGACCCTGGCGCTGACCGGGCAGCAACTGCGCGTAGTGGTTACCTACACCGATGACCTTGGCACGCTGGAGACGGTGACCTCGGTGGCCACCTCGGTGGTGACGAATTTGATTGTCGGCACGGCAGGGAACGATGTGCTGAACGGTACGGCGTTCGCTGATGAGATCCAGGGGTTGGCTGGGAATGACGTGCTGAATGGGTTGGGGGGGGATGACGTTCTGGACGGTGGCGAGGGAGATGATGTACTCATTGGTGGTGCGGGAGCCGACATCATGATCGGCGGTGCAGGTAACGACGTCTATGAAGTCACTGAGCTTGGGGACGTTGTGGTCGAAGGGGTAGGGGGCGGCATAGATACAGTTTGGACCTCGCTGGCGAGTTACACGCTGAGTGCCAACGTCGAGAACCTGTTCTTCGGAGGTAGCGGCAACTTCACCGGCATTGGCAACGCCCTCAATAACACGATTGTGGGCGCTGCTGGTGACGACGTACTTATTGGTGGTGCGGGAGCCGACATCATGGTGGGTGGCGCCGGTAACGACGTCTATGAAGTCACCGACCTTGGCGATGTAGTGGTCGAAGGGGTAGGGGGCGGCACGGACACGGTGTGGACCTCGTTGGCGAGTTACACGCTGAGTGCCAACGTCGAGAACCTGTTCTTCGGAGGTAGCGGCAACTTCACCGGTATTGGCAACGCCCTCAATAACACGATTGTGGGCGCTGCTGGTGACGACGTACTTATTGGTGGTGCGGGAGCCGACATCATGGTGGGTGGCGCCGGTAACGACGTCTATGAAGTCACCGACCTTGGCGATGTAGTGGTCGAAGGGGTAGGGGGCGGCACGGACACGGTGTGGACCTCGTTGGCGAGTTACACGCTGAGTGCCAACGTCGAGAACCTGTTCTTCGGTGGTAGCGGCAATTTCACCGGCATTGGCAACGCCCTCGATAACACGATTGTGGGCGCTGCTGGTGACGACGTACTTATTGGTGGTGCGGGAGCCGACATCATGGTTGGTGGCGCCGGTAACGACGTCTATGAAGTCACCGACCTTGGCGATGTAGTTGTCGAAGGGGTAGGGGGCGGCATAGACACGGTGTGGACCTCGCTGGCGAGTTACACGCTGAGTGCCAACGTCGAGAACCTGTTCTTCGGTGGTAGCGGCAACTTCGTGGGTACCGGTAACGCGCTCAATAACGTGATCGTAGGCGGGAGCGGTGACGATACTCTGACTGGCGGTGCCGGCAACGATACTCTGATCGGTGGTCTCGGTAACGACACCTTCATGTTCGGAGCAGGCTTTGGCAATGACATGATCATGGACTTCGACGCCAACCCGGTCGGCGGCCAGGACCTGCTCAACATCGCGGCACTGGGTGTTACCGCGGCGAACTTCGCGGCCAACGTGGTCATCGCCGATGTTGGTGCTGACACCTTGGTTTCGGTTGGTGGTGGCTCCATCCGCTTGGTGGGCATCAATGATGCGACCACCATCACTCAGGCTGACTTTATCCTGGCGGTATGAGGAGACTCTGAGACAGGAGCTGGCCAAAAGCTGTTGCGAAGTGCGGCGTAACAAGCCGCACTTCGCATTTATTAACCCACTGCTGGCTGAAGCGAAGGAGGGATGATGAATCAGGTATGTTGGACCGGCCTAAATAGACGATTGAGCTGGCTTGCAAAGGTGAAGGAGCGAGCTTTGCATCGCGATGTTTTTTCGCCAGCCGCAATTGTTCAGACGGATCCCAGCCGGCGTATGCGCAATCAACCACAGCAACGGCGGTGGTGGTTGCCCCTACCTAAGCTCATCGAAGATTAATTGCAGCAATGCAACATGCCCAAAAATGGAAGCCATACCCTCGGCGCCTTGCTTCAGGTGCCCCCAGCCTCTGCGCTGAGGGGGAACAGGGAAACCGGTGCGTGCTGCGCTTGATCACTCAGGTCAATAGCCGCAAGACAATTAACCCCTCCTCCCTGAAAAGCTGATGCGAGCTGCGTAGAGAGCATGCTGGGGTAGCAGGATCGCCGCCCCGGATGCTCGTCCCTCGGTTCCGGCCGCGATAAACAATCATGTCCAAACGACGCACTTTTCAACCCGCAGCTTGTCCAATTCGTTGCAAAACCGTGTTTACCATTTCGTTCAATGCGAGGGTATATTCATGGCTCTTATCACAGGAACAGAAGCAAACGACGTCCTATTAGGCACCCCGGGAGATGACCAAATATTCGGCCTGGGTGGCGCCGACACGCTCATCGGTGGCGCGGGTAACGACACGATGGCCGGCGGCGCCGGCAACGATACCTATGAAGTCACCGAGTCCGGGGATGTGGTGCTCGAAGGCGCCGGCGAAGGCACGGACACGGTGTCGACCTCGCTCGCGAGCTACACGCTGGGTGCCAATGTCGAAAACCTGAACTTCGACGGTAGCGGCAACTTCACCGGCATCGGCAACGCGCTCGACAACACGATCGTGGGCGGCGCCGGCGACGATACGCTCATCGGCGGCGCGGGAGCCGATACGATGGTTGGCGGCGCGGGCGACGATACCTATGAAGTCACCGACCTTGGGGACGTGGTGGTCGAGCTTGCCGACGAAGGCACGGACAGGGTGCGGACCTCGCTCGCGAGCTACATGCTGGGTGCCAATGTCGAAAACCTGAACTTCAGCGGTAGCGGCAACTTCACCGGCACCGGCAACGCGCTCGACAACACGATCGTCGGGGGGGCAGGCAACGACACGCTCATCGGCGGCGCTGGGGCCGATACGATGGTCGGTGGCGCGGGCAACGATACCTATGAAGTCACCGACCTTGGGGACGTGGTGTTCGAGCTTGCCGGCGAAGGCACGGACACGGTGTGGACCTCGCTCGCGAGCTACACCCTGGGTGCTAATGTCGAAAACCTGTTCTTCGGCGGCATCGGCAACTTCACCGGCGCCGGCAACGAGCTCGACAACACGATTGGCGGCGGCGCCGGCAACGACACTCTCATCGGCGGCGCCGGCAACGACACGCTCATCGGCGGCACCGGCAACGACACGCTCATCGGCGGCACCGGCAACGACACGCTCATCGGCGGCGCCGGTAACGACACGCTCATCGGCGGCGCCGGGGCCGACACCATGGCGGGTGGCGCGGGCAACGATACCTATGAAGTCACCGACCTTGGGGATGTGGTGATCGAGCTTGCCGGCGAAGGTACGGACACGGTGCGGACCTCGCTCACGAGCTACACGCTGGGTGCCAATGTCGAAAACCTGAACTTCGACGGTAGCGGCAACTTCACCGGCATCGGCAACGCGCTCGACAACACGATCGTGGGCGGCGCCGGCGACGACACGCTCATCGGCGGCGCGGGAGCCGATACTATGGTTGGCGGCGCGGGCAACGATACCTATGAAGTCACCGACCTTGGGGACGTGGTGGTCGAGCTTGCCGACGAAGGCACGGACACGGTGTGGACCTCACTCGCGAGCTACACCCTGGGTGACGATGTCGAGAACCTGTTCTTCGGCGGTAGCGGCAACTTCACCGGCATCGGCAGCGCGCTCGACAACACGATCGTGGGCGGCGCCGGCGACGACAACCTCCAGGGGCTGCGTGGTAACGATGTGCTCATCGGCGGTGCCGGGGCCGATACGATGGCGGGTGGCGAGGGCAACGATACTTATGAAGTCACCGACCTTGGGGACGTGGTGGTCGAGCTTGCCGACGAAGGCACGGACACGGTGCGGACCTCGCTCGCGAGCTACACGTTGGTTGCCAATGTCGAGAACTTGATATTCAGTGGTAGCGGCAACTTCACGGGCATTGGTAACGCGCTCGACAACACCATTGTAGGCGGCGCCGGCGACGACACGCTCATCGGCGGCGCGGGTAACGACATCATGGCCGGCGGTGCCGGTAACGATACCTATGAAGTCACCGACCTTGGGGACGTGGTGGTCGAAGGCACAGGAGCAGGCACGGACACGGTCTGGACCTCGCTGGCGAGCTACGCGCTGAGTGCCAATGTCGAAAACCTGTTCTTCGGCGGTAGCGGCAACTTCACCGGCACCGGCAACGCGCTCGACAACACGATCGTGGGCGGCGCCGGCGACGACACGCTCATCGGCGGTGCGGGTAACGACATCATGGCCGGCGGTGCCGGTAACGATACCTATGAAGTCACCGACCTTGGGGACGTGGTGGTCGAAGCCGCAGGAGCCGGCACGGATACGGTGCGGACCTCGCTCGCGACTTACACCCTGGGTGCCAATGTCGAAAACCTGCTCTTCGTCGGTAGTGGCAACTTCGTGGGCATCGGCAACGCGCTGGCCAACACGATCGTGGGCGGCGCGGGCAACGACACGCTCATTGGTGGCGCGGGAGCCGACATCATGGCCGGCGGTGCCGGTAACGATACCTATGAAGTCACCGACCTTGGGGACGTTGTGGCCGAGCTTGCCGGCGAAGGCACGGACACGGTATGGACCTCGCTCGCGAGCTACACGCTGGGTGCCAATGTCGAAAACCTGTTCTTCGGCGGTAGCGGCAACTTCACTGGCATCGGCAACGCGCTCGACAACACGATTGTGGGCGGCGCCGGCGACGACACGCTCATCGGCGGTTCGGGTGCCGACACCATGGCTGGCGGCGCCGGTAATGACACCTATGAAGTTACTGATCTAGGGGACGTAGTCAGTGAAGGTGCCGGAGCCGGCACGGACTCGGTGTGGACCTCGCTGGCGAGTTACACGCTGAGTGCCAACGTCGAGAACCTGTTCTTCGGTGGTAGCGGCAACTTCGTGGGTACCGGTAACGCGCTCAATAACGTGATCGCAGGGGGGGCTGGCAACGACACACTCATTGGTGGGAACGGCGATGACGTGCTGATTGGAGGTCTTGGCGACGATACCTTCATGTTCGCCGCTGGCTTTGGCAACGACCTGATCATGGACTTCGACCCCAACCCGGTCGGTGGCCAGGATCTGCTGAATATCGCGGCACTGGGTGTTACCGCTGCGAATTTCGCAGCCAACGTAAGCATCGCCGATGTCGGAGCGGACACCTTGGTGTCCGTCGGCGGCGGCTCCATCCGCTTGGTAGGTATCAACGATGCGACCACCATTACCCAAGCAGACTTTATCCTGGCGGTATGAGGAAACCGTTACACGAAGTAAGACATAAACTGATGCGGTGTGGAGCTTGGCTTCGCACCGCATTTTTAGTTCAGCCGATATTTCAGGGGCGGAGAAGATATTGCTAACGGCTTCTATGGGATGACTCCCTGTAAACCAGATCACGTTACTCAAAGCTCAGAACAACTCGACCCACGACGGTACAGTGCAAGTCGACAGACAAACGCGCTTCATAAACAGGGCTAGCAACAGCAGAAGCAGTAACAGGCTAAGACATACGGCGACAGGGCCCAGCATTCATTTAGATGGCTGCATCTTCTGCAGTCCAGCTCCCGGAGTACACCAAATCGTATGTGTACAGCAGGCAGGCCTCCAGCAGGTTGCCCCCGCTGCTGGGCATAGCTCGGAGCAAGCGCTTCGATGCTGTCTCGCTTCAAGGGCGAGCCCATTCCCAATCGGTGTGCGGCAACCTGCCCATTCTCGTCACCCCAGACCCCCTGGCTACAGAGGCGACGTTAGCCCTCGGTATCACATGACCGTTCACTTGCCCCATCTGATGATTTCTCCCCCCTGAGCAGCTTGTCGGGCAAATAACTCATTCTCAATGTTCGGCCCGTTGCACAACCGGCTCCGGGTTGGTGTTGCGCTTGTGGCGTCAAAAAAACAACTTTTTGAAATTGATTGGTTGTTGGGTAGACATAGACCGCTTTGAGCTACCCGTACAACAGTATCCGGCAGGCTGTAGTTGCCTCTGAGCCCTTGGCCAAGATGGGGTGGAGTAGTTGGGGCTTGCTGCGGTGCGCGGGGTCCAGCCACTAGACGGAGCAGTCACAAGCGGCTAACGGCGCCGAGAGTGGGTTGATGGCTTGCAGATTTCGCTTCTGATTTGCTCCGCATGCTTGTCGGGCAACCTCTCCTCGGATTATCCACGCGCCAGAGCACGAGCGAGTCGTGCTGTCCTTGGTGTGCGACCGGTATCTGGCGGTTAGGAATAAGGCTGCTGCTCAGGCCTTCAAGCTTGAGCCGCAGCCTGGAAAATAGATGGTGGACCGCGCTTTAAAGCTGGGCTGGTTTGATAATGCACAGCGCTTGTCACGGTTGTATATTATAAAAAATCCATTAAAAACAATTAAATAACTATTCTGTTGGTTTTTATATTATTCGGTGTCGAATCCTTGACAACTCCTCGGAGTGGAACTTTTATAGAGAGTGTGAAAGGAGCGTTAAAAAGCTGTGAAGGGAGCGTGATTGATTTAACGGATGCGTGACGAAGGTGAGAGGCGCCGTCATCCGTTTCTGCTAATGCACAACCCAGGAGTAACACCGTGGACAGAGCCAAGCTCGCCTGCATGATGGCGGTATGCCTCAAGTTCGTTTTATCGGCCCACCTGCGTGGCCCCCCCGCCTGCGATAAAGCTCTGCCTTAGCGGCTAGAGCACCCAGGGACATCGTCCTCGATAGCTGACCACTGAAGACCGCGAGTCATTGAGCGTGGTGTGGCTGAGGGCATCGCCCGGAAAACTGAGTTTTCAGTCTCTTCGCAAGAATGCGGAGTGGATTTCTTGCAGCCTGGATTTAGACCGGTTGCAGTCAGCATTGAGGAAGCAACCATGGCCAACTTCATTAAATCCGACCTCGAGTTCATCCTTCAGCAAATCCTGATTTCTGAAGCCCATGCTGCAGGCACCCCCCTTATCGATTTGCTGCCCAATACCGAAGTTGGGTTTGGGCTACGTACGGTCGATGGCTCGTTCAATAACCTGATCGATGGGCGTACGGATTTTGGTGCCGCTGACACGCTGTTTCCTCGCTTGCTCACCCCAGTATTCAATGCTGCGGAGGGGGGCACCTCCTATACCCAGACCAGCGGCCTGGTGTTCGATTCGCAGCCGCGCATCATCAGCAACCTGATCGTCGATCAGACCGCCAATAACCCGGCGGCAGTGGCCGCTGCGGCCGGTAATGACGGCGCCACCGTTGTGGTGAGCCCTGGGCTGGATGGCGTTTTTGGCAATGCCGACGATCAGGATGTTTTCCTGATTCCGAACATTGCCCCGGACGAGGGGCTTTCGGCGCCGTTCAACCAGTGGATGACCTTTTTTGGCCAGTTCTTCGATCATGGTCTCGACCTGGTCACCAAGGGCGGCAATGGCACCGTGTTCATGCAGCTGCAGCCGGATGACCCACTCTTCGTGCCGGGCAGCCCGACCAACTTCATGGTGCTCACCCGGGCCACTCAGGTGGCGGGGCCTGGCGCGGATGGGATTCTCGGCACGGCCGACGATACCGTTGAGCATGAAAACACCACCTCGCCGTTCGTCGATCAGAACCAGACCTATGGTTCGCACTCCTCGCAGCAGGTGTTCCTGCGCGCCTATGCGGTCAACGCAGACGGCAAGCCGGTCGCGACCGGCAAGTTGATCACCAACCGTGACCTCGGCGCCGATGGTGAGTTCGGCACGGGCGACGATATGGAAATCGGCGGCATGGCCACCTGGAAGGTGGTCAAGGCCCAGGCGCGCGACATCCTCGGCATCAATCTCACCGATGCCCAGTTCGACAACGTGCCGCTGCTGGCTACCGATCAGTACGGCAACTTCATCAAGGGCCCCAACGGCTATCCGCAGGTGGTAATGGCGGGCAACGTCTTGGTCGAAGGCGACCCCTCCGCTAATGGCGGGCTGGGCATCAGCCTGGACAACGCGATAGGCACCAATCACCAATTCCTCATCGACATCGCCCACAACGCTGTACCGGTGGGTCAGAACGGCAACATGCTTACACCTGATGCAGACACCGTTGCCGGCGGGGCAGTCGGTGCAGGCTTCTACGACAACGAACTGCTCGACGCGCACTACATCGCCGGCGATGGCCGGGTGAACGAGAACATCGGCCTGACCACGGTTCACCACATTTTTCACTCCGAGCACAATCGCCTGGTTGAGCAAACCAAGAGCGTGATTCTCGACTCAGGTGATCTGGCCTTCCTCAATCAATGGTTGTTGACGCCAGTCGCTGCAGTGCCCGCCAATCTCTCCACTCTGGAATGGAACGGTGAACGGCTGTTCCAGGCCGCGAAGCTCGGCACTGAGATGCAGTATCAGCACATCGTATTCGAGGAATTTGCGCGCACCATTCAACCAAATGTCGATGCCTTCATTGACTTCGATGACACCATCAATCCGTCGATCGTCGCCGAGTTCGCCCACACGGTTTACCGCTTCGGTCATTCGATGTTGCTCGAGACCATCGACCGTCTGGACCCGAACTTTGTCTCCAGCGAGATAGGCTTGATCGCCGCCTTTCTCAACCCGTTGGAGTTTGCCGCAAGCGGCCCCACTCCCGATGAGGCCGCTGGCGCCATCATCCGGGGTTTGACCCGTCAAGTCGCTAACGAAATCGACGAATTCGTCACCGAGGCCCTGCGCAATAACGTCTTGGGCCTACCGCTCGACCTCGCCGCGATCAACATCGCCCGTGGCCGCGATACTGGTGTGCCGTCCTTGAATGCGGCGCGTCGTGAGTTCTATGCCGGTACGGGTGACTCGCAACTGAAGCCCTACACCAGTTGGGGCGATTTCGTGCTGAACATCAAGCACCCGGAATCGCTGATCAACTTCATCGCCGCCTACGGCACCCACGGCAGCATCACTGCCGAAACCACACTGGACGGCAAACGTGCGGCGGCGTCGGCCATAGTGCTCGGCGGCGCAGGCGCGCCGGGCGACCGATTCGACTTCCTCAACAGCACCGGGGCCTGGGCCAGCGGCGCTAATGGTGTGACCACCACGGGTCTCGATGCGATCGACTTCTGGATCGGTGGCTTGGCCGAGGCGAAAATGCCGTTCGGCGGCATGCTCGGTTCGACCTTCAACTTCGTCTTCGAGACCCAGCTTGAGGCGCTGCAGAATGGCGACCGCTTCTACTACCTGCACCGTTTGGCTGGACTGAATTTCGTCCATGAGTTGGAGCAGAACTCCTTCGCCGAACTGGTGATGCGCAACACTGATGCCACCCACCTGCCAGGTCAGTTGTTCCTGACTCCTGGGTTGATTCTCGAGGTCGATCAAACCAAGCAGTTCAATGCTGGACTGGGTAGCGCCGATCCCGTCAGCGGCAATCCGCTGATGCCGTGGGTGATTCGCGATAATCCGGCGACCGTGGGCCCTGATGCCAATTACCTGCGCTACACCGGCGGAGAGCACGTGGTGCTCGGTGGTACCGCCGGCGACGACATCCTCATCGGCAGCATCGGCGATGACACCCTGTATGGCGACGCCGGCAACGACCGCCTGGAAGGTGGCCACGGTAACGATGAGATCCAGGGCGGCGCCGGCGACGACATCATCACCGACATGGGCGGTGACGATGTGATCAAGGGCGGCGACGGCAACGACGTGATCCACGCCGGCAATGGTATCAATCTGATCATCGGCGGCCGTGGTAACGACTTTATCGTCACCGGTGAGGACATCTCCGAGGTGATTGGCGGTGAAGGCAACGACTTCATCCTCGGCAGCAAGATGAACGTGCAGATGGCCGGTAACGAGGGTGACGACTGGATCGAAATCGGCAGCCAGGACGGCGCGCCCGGCGACAACTTCGACCCCTTCGGCAGCGACTCGGTGATCGGTCACGACGTCTTCCTCGGTGACGGCGGCTTCGATGAAATGATCGGCGAGGGCGGCGACGACATCATGGTCGGCAGTGCCGGTCCGGACAAGATGAAGGGTATGTCCGGCTTCGACTGGGCCACCTTCAAGGACAGCCGTTACGGCGTGAGCGTGGATTTCCTGGCCAACGCCTTTAACGAGACCCCGCTGTCGCCGTCGATAGCGGCTGTCACCACCAAGTTCGCCCAGATGGAGGGCTTGTCCGGTTCGGCCTTTGCCGACCAGCTACGCGGCGATCATGCAGACGCGGCGCAGATTGCTGCCGCTGGCGCCTATGGCAGCGTGCTGACCAACAATCACATTGACCTGATCACCGGCCTGCGGGCCTTCCTCGGCCAGGCGGCAGCCGGCCCGGACGGCATCCTGGGTAACGCCGACGATCAGTTCGGCAGCGGTAATATTATCCTCGGCGGCTCTGGCAGCGACATCATCGAGGGGCGTGGTGGCGACGACCTGATCGATGGTGACATGTGGCTGAACGTGCGCATCAGCGTGCGCGCCAACATAGACGGCAGCGGTCCCGAGATCGCCAGCTTCACCAGTATGAAACCCATGGTGCCGCTGATGCTCAATGGCACCTACAACCCCGGGCAACTGGTGATAGTGCGCGAGCTGATGACGGGCGCGGTGGGCTTCGACACCGCCATGTTCACCGGCAACTTCGCCGACTACCTCATTAGCGTCAACAACAATGGCACACCCGGCGATATCAACGACGACATCATCACCGTAACCGATACCTTCATCGGCGGTGATGGCGTCGACCGCCTCACCCATATCGAGCGTCTGCAGTTCAACGATATGGCCTATGTCAACGTCAATGGCGTGTTGGTACAGCAGACCCCAGGTTCTATCCTGGCCGGCAACACTGCCCCTGTGGGCCAGGTGAATATCATCGGTTCGGTGCAAGTGGGCCAGACTCTGGTCGCCTCGGTCGCCGCTGTGACCGACGGCGACAATGTCACGGGTACCAACCTGAGTGGCGCGGTCACCGGCCGGGTCAGCTACTACTGGCAGGTCGAACTGGTTCCAGGCGATGGGTTCTTCGAGGATATCCTGACCTTCGGTGGTCTGCCGGCCGTAGGGCAGAGCTTCAAGGTCACGCCAGACCTGGAGGGCCTGAATGTTCGTGTGCGGGCGGTCTACCAGGATGGCAACGGCGTGCTTGAGAGTGTCTTCTCGGCGCCGACTGCGGATGTCGCCGCGGGTGCGCCAGTGGTACCGCTGGCGCCGCTGCCGGCGGAATCCAGCACCAGCAGCCTGGGCATGCACCTGATTCGCTCGGACCTGCAGTTCATCCTTGACTCGATCAAGATCGCCGAGCGGCATGCCGCCGGTGAGGATCTGCTGTCCCTGCTGCCGCACGAGCGTTCACCGCTCGGACTGCGCACCGTCACCGGTGACCTCAACAACCTGCGCACCGATCAGAGCCACTTCGGCGCCGCCGATACGGTGTTCCCGCGGATGCTCGATCCGGTGTTCAATGAAGCTGATCCATTGAACGTCACAATGGGCGGAGATGGTGTTACACCCACTTCGTACAACCAAACCAGCGGTTTTGTTCAGGACGCACAGCCGCGCATCATCAGCAACCTGATCGTTGACCAGACCGCCAACAACCCGGCGGCTGTCGCGGCGGCTGCCGCTGCGCTGGCCCAGGGTTCCGCGACTGTGCTGAGCCCAGGCCTGGATGGGATATTCGGCACCGCCGACGATAAAGAGGTGTTCTTCCTGCCCAACGTGGCGCCGGACGAAGGCCTGTCCGCTCCGTTCAACCCCTGGATGACCTTCTTCGGCCAGTTCTTCGACCATGGCCTGGACCTGGTGACCAAGGGCGGCAGCGGCACGGTGTTTATCCCGCTGCAGCCGGACGACCCGCTGTTCAACCCGGCTCCGGGGGCGCCTAATTTTATGCTCCTGACCCGTGCCACCAATCAGCCGGGGCCGGATGGCGTGCTGGGCACTGCCGACGACATCCATGAGCAGAGCAACACCACCTCACCGTTCGTCGACCAGAACCAGACCTATGGCTCGCACGCCTCGCAGCAGGTATTCCTGCGCGCCTATGACGCCACCCCGAACGGTCCGGTGTCCAATGGACGCCTGATCACTAACCGGAACTTGGGTGATGGCATCTTCGGTAACGGAGACGACAGCGAGATTGGCGGCATGGCCACCTGGGCGGTGGTCAAGGCCCAGGCCCGTGACATTCTCGGCATCAACCTGACCGATGCCCAGGTGTTCGATGTGCCGCTGCTGGCCACCGATCAGTACGGCAATTTCATGAAAGGGCCAAACGGCTTCCCGATGGTTGTTATCCGTACTGGCAATGGCGCAGATGGCATCGCCGGTACCGCGGACGATACGACCATTTTGGTCGAGGGTAATCCGGCGGCACCGGTCGATCTGACCAATGCCGTGAGTACCGGTCATCAGTTTCTCATCGATATTGCTCACAACGCCGTACCGATCAACCAGCAGACCGGAGCAGCACTGACGGCTGATGCCGATGATGTGGCGGGCGGCCCAGTAGCGGCGGGCACCTACGATAACGAACTGCTCGACGCCCACTACATCGCCGGTGACGGCCGGGTCAACGAGAACATCGGCCTGACCGCGGTGCACCATATCTTCCACTCCGAGCACAATCGAATGGTCGCCCACACCAAGGATGTGGTGCTGGCGAGCAACGATGTGGCCTTCATCAACGAATGGCTGCTGACCCCGATCGCCTCGCTACCGGTTGGCCAAGCGGCGATCGACGCGCTGGTGTGGAACGGTGAGCGGTTGTTCCAGGTCGGCAAGTTCAGCACCGAAATGCAGTACCAGCACCTGGTGTTCGAGGAATTCGCGCGCACCATTCAGCCGCAGATCGACGTCTTCACCGGTCCTACCCAGGGCTATGACGCCGATATTGACGCCTCGATCGTCGCCGAGTTCGCGCATACCGTGTATCGCTTCGGTCACTCCATGCTGACCGAAACCATCGACCGCCTGGACCCGAACTTCGTCAGCAGCGAGATCGGCCTGATTGCCGCCTTCCTCAACCCGCTCGCGTTCGCCGACAGCGGCCCGAGTCCGGATGAGGCTGCTGGTGCCATAGCGCGCGGGCTAACCCGTCAGGTCGGTAACCAGATTGACGAGTTCGTCACCGAGGCGCTACGCAGCAATCTGGTTGGCTTGCCGCTGGACTTGGCCGCCATCAACATCGCCCGGGGGCGGGATACTGGCATCCCGTCGTTCAACGCGGCGCGTCGCGAGTTCTACAACATGACTGGCGACAGCCAGCTGAAGCCGTACACCAGCTGGGTCGATCTGCTGCAGAACCTCAGGCACCCAGAGTCGTTGATCAACTTCATCGCCGCCTACGGCACCCATGCCGAACTGCTGGCGGCCGACGTCAATACACTGGCTGAAATGCGTGCGGTGGCGACCGCACTGGTTTTGGGCGGCACGGCTGTAATCAATGCCGGCACGGTGGACGAGCGGACGTTCGATGCCGATGCCATAGCGGGAGATCGCCTGAGCTTCCTCAATAGCGTGGGCGCCTATGCCAATGTTGGCGGCGTTACCACCACCGGTGTCGATGCGATCGACTTCTGGATCGGCGGCCTGGCCGAAGCCATCATGCCGTTCGGCGGCATGCTCGGATCGACCTTCAACTTCGTCTTCGAGACCCAGATGGAGGCCCTGCAAAACGGCGATCGCTTCTACTATCTGGATCGTGTCGCTGGCTTGAATTTCGTCACCGAACTGGAGAACAACTCGTTCGCCAAGATGGTGATGAACAACACCAACGCTACCCACCTGCCGGGCCTGATCTTCCTGACTCCGGGGTTGATTCTCGAGGCAGATAAGACCAAGCAGTTCAATGCTGGGTTGGGCAATGACGATCCGCTTGGCGACGTGATGCGCGATAACCCCAACACCCTTGCAGTGGAGGCCAACTACCTGCATTACACCGGTGATGAGCACGTGGTGCTCGGTGGTACCGACGGCAATGACACCCTGATCGGCAGCATCGGCGACGACACCATCTGGGGCGACGCCGGCAACGACCGCCTCGAGGGCGGTGACGGCAACGACATGATTCGCGGCGGCGACGGCGACGACATCATCACCGACCGCGGCGGCGACGATAATATCCAGGGCGATGGCGGCAACGACGTCATTCACGGCGGTAACGGCATCAACCTGATCCTCGGCGGTTTCGGTCAGGACTTCATCATCAACGGTGAGGACAGCACCGAGACCTTTGGTGGGCCGGGCAACGACTTCATCCTCGGTAGCAACGGCGACGAGCAGAACGCTGGTAACGAGGGTGACGACTGGCTTGAAGGCGGGCACCTGGATGGCAGCCCAGGCGACAACTTCGACCCGCTCGGGCTGGATCTGGTGGTCGGTAACGACGTCTACATCGGCAGCGGTGGCCCGGACATCATGAATGCCGAAGGCGGCGATGACATCATGGTCGGCAGCGCTGGCCCTGGTGACAAGTACATCGGCGCCTCTGGCTTCGACTGGGCGACGTTCAAGGACGATTTGACCGGGGTGGAGATCGACCTAAATGTTCGCGCCGCCAACGCGGCACCAGGGCCGGTAGCGGCTGGTATCCTGGCGCGCTTCAAGGAAGTGGAAGGTCTGTCGGGCTCGAAGCACAGTGACATCCTGCGCGGCGACGATGCTGACGCAGCGGTGATCGCCACAGCCGGCGCTCAGGGTAGCGTGCTGACCAATATTGCCCTGATCAACGGCCTGCAGGCTCTGCTCGATAACGCCATTGGCGATGGCATTACCCCAGTCACCTCGTTCGGTGCCGGTAACATCATCCTCGGTGGCGATGGCAGTGACATCATCGAGGGCAGAGCCGGTGACGACATCATCGACGGCGACAAGTGGCTGAATGTGCGCATCAGCGTACGCGCCGGCGTCGACGCCAATGGTTTGCCGACTGGCCCTGAGATCGCCACCTTCGACAGCATGCGGCCTCTGGTTCCGCTGATGCTCAGCGGCTTCTATAACCCAGGACAACTGCAGATCGTCCGCGAAATCCTACCGGGGTCTGGCGGTTTCAACTTCGATACGGCCGCGTATTCCGGACTCATGGCGAATTACACCATCATCGATAGAGGTAATGGTAACTACACGGTTATCGATCTGGTCGGGACCGACGGGGTCGACCAACTCAGCGGTATCGAGCGCTTGCAGTTCAACGACCAGTCGGTCGTGTTGGTCGCCGGCTTGAACAACGAAGCCGTAGGTCTGGCATCAATCAACGACAACACCCCTGAAGTGGGCTCGCTGCTGAGCGCAGGGGTTGAAGGCGTAACCGATGCTGACAACCCTGGACTGGGTCGGGTAACTGGACCGGTCAGCTACTACTGGCAGGCTGATTTTACCGGGACAGGCTTGTTCGAAAACATCACAACTGAGACGGGTGTGGGTTTGGAGACGGCGGTTGGTAAAACCTTCCGCGTTACCTCTGACGTCGTTGGACTTCAACTGCGGGTCAAGGCCATCTACAAAGATGCTAACGGTGTTCTTGAAACCGTGTTCTCGGCAGTGACTGACCCGGTAGCAGCGGTATCCGTCAACGACGCACCGGTGGGGACCATGCTAATCAGCGATACCACGCCGAACGTGGGTCAACTGCTGACAGCGACCAGAGCCTTCACCGATCCAGACGGCCCGGCCAATCCGGTGCTGTCGTATCAGTGGCAAGCCAGGAGTGGTGCTGCGGCCTTCGCGAATATCGCTGGCGCGACTACCGCGACCTTCACCCCGACCCTGGCGCTGACCGGGCAGCAACTGCGCGTGGTGGTTACCTACACCGATGACCTTGGTACGCTGGAAACAGTGACCTCGGTGGCGACCTCGGTGGTGACTAATCTGATTGTCGGCACGGCAGGGAACGATGTGCTGAACGGTACGGCGTTCGCTGATGAGATCCAGGGGTTGGCTGGGAATGACGTGCTGAATGGGTTGGGGGGGGATGACGTTCTGGACGGTGGCGAGGGAGATGATGTACTCATTGGTGGTGCGGGAGCCGACATCATGATCGGCGGTGCAGGTAACGACGTCTATGAAGTCACTGAGCTTGGGGACGTTGTGGTCGAAGGGGTAGGGGGCGGCATAGATACAGTTTGGACCTCGCTGGCGAGTTACACGCTGAGTGCCAACGTCGAGAACCTGTTCTTCGGAGGTAGCGGCAACTTCACCGGTATTGGCAACGCCCTCAATAACACGATTGTGGGCGCTGCTGGTGACGACGTACTTATTGGTGGTGCGGGAGCCGACACCATGGTTGGCGGCGCCGGTAACGACGTCTATGAAGTCACCGACCTTGGCGATGTAGTTGTCGAAGGGGTAGGGGGCGGCATAGATACAGTTTGGACCTCGCTGGCGAGTTACACGCTGAGTGCCAACGTCGAGAACCTGTTCTTCGGAGGTAGCGGCAACTTCACCGGTATTGGCAACGCCCTCAATAACACGATTGTGGGCGCTGCTGGTGACGACGTACTTATTGGTGGTGCGGGAGCCGACACCATGGTTGGCGGCGCCGGTAACGACGTCTATGAAGTCACCGACCTTGGCGATGTGGTTGTCGAAGGGGTAGGGGGCGGCATAGACACGGTGTGGACCTCGCTGGCGAGTTACACGCTGAGTGCCAACGTCGAGAACCTGTTCTTCGGAGGTAGCGGCAACTTCACCGGCATTGGCAATGCCCTCAATAACACGATTGTGGGCGCTGCTGGTGACGACGTACTTATTGGTGGTGCGGGAGCCGACATCATGGTGGGTGGCGCCGGTAACGACGTCTATGAAGTCACCGACCTTGGCGATGTAGTTGTCGAAGGGGTAGGGGGCGGCATAGATACAGTTTGGACCTCGCTGGCGAGTTACACGCTGAGTGCCAACGTCGAGAACCTGTTCTTCGGCGGTAGCGGCAATTTCGCGGGCACTGGCAACGCGCTCGACAACGTAATCGTGGGCGGCGCCGGCAACGATACACTCACCGGAGGTGCAGGCAACGACGCGCTCAACGGTGGCCTCGGCAACGATAGCTTCGTGTACTCAACGCTGAACTTTGGTAACGACACGATCACGGGCTTCGATGCCGACCCGACCGGCGGGCAGGATCTACTTGATATTGCTGCGCTCGGAGTAACTGCGGCGAACTTCGCTGTCCATGTAACCATCGCAAATGCCGGTGCGGACACCTTAGTGACGTTCGGTGGCGGTTCCATAGTGCTGGTAGGTGTCGCCGATGCCACTGTCACCCAAGCAGACTTTATCCTGGCGGTATAAGGAGGCCGCCAACAAAGAGGCATAGACTAATACAGCATGGGGAGGCTCCTCGCCCCCCGTGCTTTTTTTTATTTGTGGGCTGCGTTCTGCGCACCGCTTGCCGTAGGTATTCGATGGTGCGCGGAGCGCACCCTACAAGCCCATGCCTTTGAGGCAGAACAAATCTGCCAAAAGACTGTCACTCCCCTGGGCACAAAGGGATGGGCCTGCTACTGCCTACCTAAAAGGGGCAGGGCGCTCAAGGAGGGGGTTTAAAAGCGATCGTGTACCATGCGATAGACCTGTGTTTAGACGGACCCTAGCCGACATATGCCTGAACAACTGCAGTGTACCTACCTATAACAACGATGAAATCGATCTGGTCGAGCTGCTTCGATCACTGTTTCAGCAGAAATACCTGATTCTAGCCATTGCCTCCCTCGTCACCCTGGGTGTAGCTGCTTACGCCTTTCTGGCCACTCCGCACTATCAGGTGCAAAGCCTGCTACGTCCGGTGGATCGGGGCAGCCTCGATGAACTGAACGGAACTGGCGTCTACGAGCTGACCCCGGCCGAGGTGTTGAGTCGCGTGGGGGCAGGACTGTCGTCCTATGAAAACCGCATCGCCTTTTTTCGTGAGAATCAGGCGCTTTTCAGTGGGATGGTCACGCCGGGCCGTTCGTTGGAGCAGGCCTTTGAAGAGTTCAATCGTTCGGCGTTCACCATGCTGCAAGTCGATCCGAAAAGGCCCAACAGTCTGAGCGAGTTCGTCGGCATATCGCTGACTTACCCCAGGGGCGTGGAAGGCGTGGCGGTCGTCAATGGCCTGGTCGGCTCTGTGCTGGAGAGTGAGCGGGCGCGAATCGCCACAGACCTGAAGGTGCTGATCGCCAATCGCTTGTTTAGCCTCGAGCAAAAAATCGAAGCGGCGCGAGCCAGTTACGAGGCAAGCAAAGAGGCACGAATAGCCACTCTGCTCGAAGAGGATGCCTTGCAGCGGGCTCAATTGCAGGACGAGCTACACGCTTTACGTGGCGAATTGAAAACGCGTCGCGAGAATTACATTAAACAACTCGACGAAGCCATCCAGATAGCCGAATCCCTAGGTATCCAGAAACCCACCACGCCCTCGGCCATGGCTGATGTGCAGCGCCAGGGGCAGGTCGTGCGCGCTGAAGTCAACAGCCGAGAGATTCCGCTCTATTTCATGGGCAGCGAAGCCTTGACGGCCGAGCGCGAGGCTTTGAGCGCGCGCCTCTCCGACGATTTCAGTGAGCCACGGATTGCCGAGATCGAGAAGGAACTGGTGTTGCTCAGCCAAAATCGTCAGGTGGAAATCCTTGAGAATCGCCAGAACAAAGACCTGTACCTCAAGGATCTGGCGGAATGGCGCCAGGAGGCGGGCGGCTCAACTCAAAGGAATCAAGTTCGATACCAGCGGCCTGCAGTTGGTTCGGCTGGATCAGCAGGCACTCGAACCGCTCGCGGCCGTCAAACCGAAGAAGGCACTGATCATCGGCCTGGGCGGAGTCGCCGGCCTGATGCTCGGAGTCTTCGCAGCATTGCTGCGCCCCAGGCAAGCCGACAAATCGTACTCGCACAGCAGTACGCCGTTGACTCCCCACATTCACGAATCGCGTGACTTTATGTAGGAGGCGCGCCCCGCGGCGATGGCGGACAACGTCCGCCCAAAAAACCAAGCATCGCGCCGGGGCACGGAACGCCGCCCGGAGCCTCCTATAAGAGCGGCGGGCACCGCACTTGATCGTTCCCACGCTCCGCGTGGGCATGCAGTCTGGGGCGGTTCGGCGCGTCCCGACACAATGGAGGCAGAGCGTCCTGGCCGGGGTGTTCGCCCCAAAACCCAAACATCAAGCCTGGCGGGTTGGGAGAATTGCAGTCGGATTTTTCAACGGCCTGCTACGACATGATGATCGCCGGCCATACCCGCGCAGAAGGCTTGATCCTGGGCACCAATAACCTGAAAGAGTTCCAGCGTGTTCCAGGGCTACGCCTAGAAAACAGGGTGTAGGCTGGGTTGCCGTGCTCCCTCAGGCGCGCAGCGAACAGTCCGGCATGGTGCGGCCTTTCGGGTGGCGTACTGCTTCGCGAGTACACGCTACAACCAAAGCCACAGGGCGAGGTGACTATGATCTGCGTCACAAAGTTCCCGTCCGTCTGTCAGTAACTGCAGATCGCTTGTCAAGGCTTGTAATGTCGTACGGCGCTGGCACAATGCCGCGAAATCTCTGCCAATGGGATGGGCGCAAGCCCTTCAAACCGTGTGCTCCAGCGCGAGTGCCAGCTGAATGGGACAACAACAAGACTCCAAGGATCGTTGTCCCTGTTGGCGAATTAGTGATGCCATTTTTGAAGATGGATCTTGACCGTGAATGCGATCTCCCCCCCGATACAACAAACCTCCAGTGATGAAATCGACCTGGCTGCGTTATTTCACGCGCTCTGGGAACAGAAGCTACTGATTGCACTGGTGACGGTGCTGGTCGGCATGGCAGCGGCAGCTTATGCCTTTCTGGCGACCCCTGAATACCAAGTGCAAAGCGTACTACGCCCTGCGGCAATCAAGGATCTCGATGCCCTGAATCGCACTGGCGTTTATGAGTTGACGCCCAAGCAAGCCATGCAGCGCGTCGGCGCTTCCCTGGACTCTTACGACAGCCGACTGGAGTTCTTTCGCGCCAATCAAGGCTTGTTCGAGGTCTTGCGTCAACCCAATCGTAGCCTTGAGCAGACCTTTGAAAGCTTCAATCAGCAAGCCTTCAAGATGCTCCTGCCCGACGCCAAGAAAACCGATAACCTGAGCGCCTATGTCGGCATTCAGTTGACCTATCCGCAGGATGTCAAGGGTGTCGCTCTGGTCAATGGCCTGGTCGAATATGCCTTTCAGCTTGAGCGTGAGCGCATCGCCGCCGATTTAGCGGTCGTGATCCAGAATCGCCTGAATCAACTCGAAGCGCAGATGAGCGCGGCTCGCGCAAGCTACGAAGCTAACAAGAGCGCCAGGATTGCCAAGCTGCAGGAGGCAGACAATCTTAAGCGTGCAAATCTACAAGACGAACTCAAGGCCTTGCGCCAACAGCTTAAAACTCACCGCGACAACCGCGTTGCTCAGCTGGATGAGGCCATTCGTATCGCCAAGGCGCTGGGTATCAGCAAGCCTGCTACGCCGTCCTCTTTGGGCGAGGGCGAGAGGGTGACGCAAGGTAGCGTGATTCGCACCGAGGTCAACAACCAGCAGATACCGCTGTACTTCATGGGTAGCGAAGCGCTCGAGGCCGAGCGTAATGCCTTGCTGCAGCGCCGCTCGGATGATTTCACTGAGCCGCGTATCGCGCAAATTGCCAAGGAGCTGCAGTTGCTGGCGAGCAATCGCCAGATTGAAGTGCTCAATAAGCGTGAGAATGAGGACTTGTTTCTCAAAGATTTGGCCAGCTGGCGCGAAGAGGCTGCGCGCTTGCGCAACCTTGACGTCGATGTATCAACCCTGGCGCTGGTCACCATCGACCAGTTAGCGATGCAACCGATCAAGCCGATCAAGCCGAAAAAAGCTCTGATACTGGCTTTGGGTCTGGTGCTCGGCGGTATGCTCGGTCTGTTCATCGCCTTGCTGCGTAATATGTTGCGGCGGCCCACGCATGATTAACTTGGGTGCTTGAATAGGGCGCTTCCTGCGCGCCCACTGCGCAATGGTTTTGCCCCGGTTGTACTGCGCCCGGACGAGTTGCTTCAACACTATTCTGTAACCGCCGCCGGTTCGTCAGTGGAGGTATGCGGGAACAGTCGATACCCTCGATTGAGTCAAGCGACTGGTCGGTAGGGGGCTTGTATTGTATGGCGTTGCTGGCAGAATGCGCTCCTTGCGAAACCCTCTGCTATGCGAGTGGCATTGCGTTTGAGTAATCGAATTTTTGACAGAAGATGGACCTACAGTGATCGAACAAACATCCCCGCGCCAAACTAATGATGATGAAATCGATCTTGTTGAGCTGCTCTACGGCCTGTGGACGCAAAAATGGTTGATAGTCCTGGTTACCGTGGTATTCGCTGCGGGTGCTGCGTCGTATGCCTTTTTCAGCAAGCCGGTTTATGAGGCGCATGCCGCTGTACTGCCACCTTCTCTCAGCGACATTGCTGGCTTCAGCCTGGGACGAACGGGTGAGAGTGGCTTGAAGCCATTTTTGGTTAGCGCTGTATATGCAGTTTTTACTCGTAATCTGCAGTCTGAGAAGTCTCGTCGTCAATTTTTCAGGGAAATCTATTTGCCGTCCCTGGATAAAGCACAACGCTCTGGCTCTCAGGATGGTCTTTACAAGGCGTTCAATGGGGCATTCAGCGTCAAGGCGCTGGATAAAAATCAGCCTGACCGCTATTCCATTGTTGTCGAGCACTACAATCCTGAACTAGCGTCGACTTGGGCTAAATCTTATATCGATCAGGTGGCCGAACGATCATTGGATGAAATGCTTCAGAACTCTGAGCGCGAACTTGCGGTGCAGGCCCGCAATATCGAGCAGCGAATCAAATCAGAGCGCACCAGTGCCAAAGCTCGCAGAGATGACCGCACAAAGCAATTGCAAGAGGCATTGACGGTGGCAGAGGCGATAGGCCTTGATAACCCTCCCGTTATCACTGGGCTAGGTTCGAATGACAGCGAGCTTTCCGCTTTTATGGATGGCAGCTTGATGTATATGCGTGGTGCCAAAGCACTACGTGCAGAAATGCAAGTGCTGCTGGCTCGCACATCTGACGATCCGTTCATTCCAGTGTTGCGTGACCTGGACGCGCGATATCAGTTATTCGCGGGTGTCAGTCTTGATCCGAGCAATGTTGCTGTCTTCCGCCAAGACGGGGAGATCGAAGTACCGGATCAGCCCATAAAGCCGAAAAAGCCCCTGATCGTGGCGTTGGGTGTGGTGCTGGGCGGCATGCTGGGCGTATTTATCGCGTTGATTCGCCTGATGCTAAGAAAACGCTCCGCCAAGGCCTGATGCGTAGTGGCCGCCGGAAAGCCGTGGATATTCGCGGCTGAAGACCAAGGTGCAGAATAGCTGAGGAATGATTGCATCCATGCTCTGCGTTCGCCAAGGGTTCTTGTCGTGCAGGTATGACTTGGGCATCGCCTTTTAATAGGCTATGCACCCATTATGTGTTGGGCGCCGCTTTTGTAGGGTGGGTTAGGTGCGGACGCCAATCGCCGCTATCTGCACAGGCTCTTGCCGCGCCGTAACCCACCATTGATGCTGTAAGACCGCACCATTGCCGGCCTAACGACCGGGTGGCGGGTTACGCCTTCGGCTAACCCGCCCTACGCAAGACCTTGCAACACATCACGGGTACATAGCTTTTTAATAGGTACTTTCACGCTGGTATCTATTGATCGAACATTTGTACTTGTAGGGTGCGCCCCGCGCACCAAGACTGCAAAGATAAGCAATGGACTGCAGCCGGCAATGTACCATCCACCGACCATCGTTAATGGACTAACACGGATCAATAACATGGACTACCCCGATATCCTGCACCATGGCGCCAAAGACGGCGTGACCGGCTCCTGTCACCAACTGCTGATGGACGCACAGCACAGCCTGTTGATCGACTGTGGCCTGTTCCAGGGCGCAGAAACCTCGGCCGAAGGCAACTCCGCTGCCGATCGCCTGGCCATCGAGTTCCCTCTGGATACGATCAAGGCATTGGTCGCCACCCACGTGCATATCGACCACGTCGGGCGCATTCCCTACCTGCTGGTCGCCGGTTTCAAGGGGCCGATACTTTGCAGTGAGCCCTCGGCCAAACTGCTGCCCATCGTGCTGGAGGATGCCTTCAAGCTCGGTTTCAGCCGTGATCAAAAGCAGGTCGAGCGCTACATCAAGTTGATCGAGCAGCGCATCATCGCCTTGCCCTACAAGACCTGGTTCACTCTGCAAGACACGGAGAACCTGATCTGCCGCATTCGCCTGCAGCGCGCCGGACATATCCTCGGATCAGCCTATGTGGAAATCGATCTGCATTACCCCCAGTCCAGCGAAAAGAAACGCATCGTCTTCTCCGGCGACCTGGGCGCGCCGCATGCGCCGCTATTGCCTGCACCCAAACCGCCGTATCGCGCTGACATCCTGGTGATCGAGAGCACCTACGGCGACCGCCTGCACGAAGACCGCCGCACCCGCCGCCAACGCCTGGAACGCGTCATCGAACAAGCCCTGGCCGACAACGGCACGGTTCTGATCCCCGCGTTCAGCATCGGCCGCACCCAGGAGTTGCTTTACGAACTGGAAGACATCATCCACCGCAAAAAACTCAATGCCTCGCGGGCGAGCGAAAATCCCTCTACCGCTCTTGGGGGGAGGGGTAAGGCCAGCAGTGCGGACCAAGCCGAGATCGATTGGCCCGCGTTGCCTATCATTCTCGACTCGCCCCTGGCCAGCCGCTTCACCCAGGTTTACCGTGAGTTAAAGCCCTTCTGGGACAACGAGGCGTTGCAGCGCGTCAAGCAAGGTCGCAATCCGCTGGGCTTTGAGCAACTGCTGACCGTCGACAGCCACCAGGCCCATCTGGCCATGGTGCGCCACCTGACGACAACCGCTCGTCCGGCCATCGTCATCGCCGGGAGCGGTATGTGCAGCAGCGGTCGAATCGTTAATTACCTGAAAGCCATGCTCCATGACCCGCGGCATGACGTACTCTTCATCGGTTACCAGGCGCAAGGCACACCCGGTCGAGCCATCCAGATGTATGGTGAACGCGGTGGTTACGTGGATTTAGACGGCGAGCGCTACAACATTGGCGCCAAAATCAATACCATAGGCGGCTATTCAGCCCACGCAGATCAGAAAGGTCTGCTGGGTTTCGTGACACGCATGCGTATCTGGCCCAGCCAGGTGCGCATCGTCCATGGCGAAACCGGAGCCAAGCACGAACTCGGCGAACGCCTCAAGGCGCTCTACAGGCAGGCGCAGCGGAACCTGGAGCTATTAATCCCCAGTGGCACCAACGATGCCTGACTGTAGGAGCCAGCTTGTGACCCACATGGATGTGGGGCAAGCGGTAAGCCATAAAACACCCGTTTTTGTAGGAGCCAGCTTGCTGGCGATCCAACAGGTCGCCACATAACCGGCACCTGACGACACAGATAAATGTGGCCTCAACAGCCCAAAAACCTTCCTATCCATCCCAACGGCTGGCTAGGCTAAAACGAATTCTACAACCGGCTCAACCAGGCCAGCTGCAAACAGGAGTGAACTGTCGGTCTGCAAATGCTGCGCCGATTCGCTTGTTACCCATATGAATGTAAGCGCTACGAATCCCATAGGCATTGCAGGTATGGCTCCGGCCTGGTACCTCGTGTACTGCAAGCCCCGCCAGGATGAGCGAGCAGAAGAGAACCTGCTACGCCAGGGCTACACCTGCTATCGGCCGCAGCACAGCTGCGAGCGGATCGTGCGTAACCGTCGGCAAATCATCGCCGAATCGCTGTTTCCTGGTTACCTGTTCATTCAGCTGGCTGCCGATGCCAACTGGGCACCCCTGCGCTCGACTCGAGGGGTCAACCGCATAGTGGGTTTCGGCAGCATGCCGCTGCGGCTTGATAACAGCCTGATTACGCACCTGCAGCAACGCACTGCAGCGCCTGTTAAACTGGGCCTCGAGGCAGGGGATAGCGTACGCATTACCGAAGGCAGCTTTGCCGAGCTGGACGCCGTCTTCGTAACAATGGATGGCGAGCAACGCGTGATACTGCTGCTCAATATGCTCAACCGCCAGCAACAGATCAGCATGCCGCTGGTGAGCATCATCAAGAACTGAATTTGTCTCGGCAGCGGCCGAGGTCAAGGCTACACCCTGGCTATGCCAGTAAAAGTTAAAGCTTGCGACGTTCTCAGGAAACCAACGGTAAATCCTGGGGCGGTAGCGTGTCTGATGCAGATCAAACCTCCACTCGCGCATGCACGTGAAGGAGGGTCCGGGCGGCGTTCCGTGCCCCAGCGCGATGCCTTTTGATTTTTTGGGCAGACGTTGTCTGCAATCGCAGCCGAAGTCACTCCCTCAAGGAATTGGCGGTACCAAAGGCCTTTGTAGGAGGGCCGACCCGGCGCGATGCTTTGAGTTTTTAGAGCTCTCGTTCTTATGGCTGCTGGTCGCCGAGTTGATCAGCACTCAGGGCAAGTCGCTTTCGCAACTGGTCGGCGAGCGCATGGCCGCCGCCCCATGCAGCGGCGAGATCAACTACGCCGTCAACGATGCCACGGCCGTGATCGAGGCGGAGCAGGAGTACTATGCCGAGCAAAACCCGAAAGTGAATACCACCGATGGCATCAGTCTGGAGTTCGCTGATTGGTGCATGAGTCTGTGCGCGTCGAATGCCGAGCCGTTGTTGCGACTTACATATAGAATCCTGCGCCAATCCCGCTCTTGTGGCCAAGCAAGTGAAGGTGATTGAGGCTCTCCTGGCCGGCGATTAAAACTTAGGACGTTGAGTTACCGAAGGCTAGCCACACTTGGGCAGCTTAATTTCCCACCTAGATGGATTGTGAACAACGCATGAAAATCCTCGTTACAGGCGGCGCCGGCTTTATCGGATCTGCAGTCATTCGGCACATCATCCACAATACCGCCGACAGTGTGGTGAATCTGGACAAGCTCACCTATGCCGGCAATCCCGAGTCCCTGGCCGAAGTCAGCGATAGCGAGCGCTACGTGTTCGAAAAAGTGGACATCTGCGACCGCAGCGAACTTGACCGCGTGTTGCGTGAACACCAACCGGATGCGGTCATGCACCTGGCTGCCGAATCCCATGTGGATCGCTCCATTGATGGCCCAGCGGCTTTTATCGAAACCAATATAGTCGGCACCTATACCCTGCTGGAGGCTACGCGCCAATACTGGCAAGGCTTGGCTGCAGTACGTAAAGCGTCTTTCCGCTTTCATCACATTTCGACCGATGAAGTGTATGGCGACTTGGAAGGCACCGATGACTTGTTCGTTGAAACCACGCCTTACGCACCCAGTTCGCCTTACTCCGCCAGCAAGGCCAGCTCGGATCATCTAGTGCGCGCCTGGTTGCGCACTTATGGCTTGCCTATCCTGATAACCAACTGCTCGAACAACTACGGGCCGTATCACTTCCCCGAGAAGTTGATTCCATTGGTTATCCTTAATGCACTGGAAGGCAAGCGATTGCCGGTGTACGGCAAGGGCAACCAGATTCGTGACTGGCTCTATGTCGAAGACCACGCCCGCGCGCTCTATAAAGTAGTGACCGAAGGCCAAGTAGGGGAGACCTACAATATCGGCGGTCACAACGAGAAGCAGAACATCGAAGTCGTCCACACCCTCTGTGACCTCCTCGATGAACTCCGTCCTGTAGGGGCCAATTCATTCGTCAAACATCTGTCCAGCTACAAAGACCTCATCTCCTACGTGCAGGATCGCCCTGGCCACGACTTGCGCTATGCCATAGATGCTAGCAAAATCCAGCGCGAACTCGGCTGGACCCCGGAAGAAACCTTCGAGTCGGGTATCCGCAAGACAGTTGAGTGGTACCTGTACAATCCTGAATGGGTCGCCCATGTGAAAAGTGGCTCCTACCAACAATGGCTGGACAAGAATTACCGCTCAAGGACGACGACTGCATGAAAATTCTCCTGCTTGGCAAGAATGGCCAAGTTGGCTGGGAGCTGCAGCGCTCCTTGCAGCCGTTGGGGCAGGTGATTGCTCTGGATCGTGCCGGGGGAGCGGGCCTGGTTGGTAATCTCGGCGATCTGGCTGACCTTGAGCAAACGCTGTGCGACCTCAAGCCGGATATCGTCGTCAATGCCGCCGCCTATACCGCCGTCGACAAGGCCGAAAGCGAGCCTGCCCTGGCGAGGCGCATCAATGCCGAGGCGCCGCAGGTGTTGGCCGACACCATGGCCAAACTGGGCGGCTGGCTGGTGCACTACTCCACCGACTACGTGTTCGACGGCAGCGGCCAGCAACCCTGGCAAGAAGACCAGCAAACCAACCCACTGAATATCTATGGGCAAACCAAGCTGGAGGGCGAGCAAGCTATCCAGAGTAGCGGCTGCAAACACTTGATCTTTCGTACCAGCTGGGTTTACGCCGCGCGTGGCAACAACTTCGCTAAGACCATGCTCCGGTTGGCCGCCGAGCGCGAACAGCTGAAGATCATCGATGACCAGATCGGCGCCCACACTGGTGCAGAGTTGATCGCCGACATCACCGCCCACGCACTACAAGCCAGCAAGCGCAAGCCTGAGGTCAGCGGCCTTTACCACCTGGCCGCCGCAGGCGAGGCTTCCTAGTATGACTATGCTCGCTTCGTGATCGACCACGCGCGTAATGCCGGAGCAGAACTGGCGGTGCAGCATATCGGTGCGATTGCGACCAGCGATTACTCGACCCCAGCCCAGCGCCCCCTCAACTCACGACTCGATTGCCGCAAACTGCATGATACTTTCGGCCTGCAGTTGCCTGAATGGCAAAGCGGCGTGACGCGCATGCTCATAGAAACACAAGGATATTGAGATGAATCGCAAAGGCATTATTCTCGCAGGCGGTTCCGGTTCTCGCCTGCACCCGATCACCCTGGGGGTTTCCAAGCAACTACTGCCGATCTACGACAAGCCGATGATTTACTACCCGTTGTCGGTCCTGATGCTCGCGGGCATTCGCGAAGTGCTGATCATCTCCACGCCAGAAGACCTGCCGAACTTTCGCAAGTTGTTGGGCGACGGCAGTCAGTTTGGTATTCAACTAAGTTACGCCGAGCAACCGACACCGGATGGTTTGGCGCAGGCCTTTATTATTGGTGCCGAGTTCATCGGCGACTCTTCCGTGTGCTTAGTGCTTGGCGATAACATATTTTACGGCCAGCATTTCTCCGATAACCTGCGTGCGGCCACTCAGCGCGAGCATGGTGCCACGGTATTCGGCTATCACGTGGCGGACCCCGAACGCTTCGGCGTGGTTGAGTTCGACAGTCAAGGTCGCGCCATCAGCATCGAAGAGAAGCCGGCAAAGCCCAAGTCCAACTATGCCGTGACTGGGCTGTACTTCTACGACAACCGAGTGATTGAGGTTGCCAAAGGCATCCAGCCCTCCGCCCGTGGCGAGCTGGAAATTACCGATGTAAACCGCTTCTACCTCGAAGAGCAAAGTCTCAATGTGGAAATGCTCGGCCGTGGCTTTGCCTGGCTGGATACCGGCACCCACGAATCGTTGCTGGAAGCGGGGCAATTTGTGCACACCATTGAGCACCGCCAAGGCCTCAAAGTCGCTTGTTTGGAAGAGATCGGTTTCCATAACGGCTGGCTTAGCGCGGCTCAAGTACGTGAACAAGCCGAGCGCCTGAAGAAGACCAGCTATGGTCAATACCTGCTCAATCTATTGCAGGATGTCCCGTCATGAAGCTGATCCAGACCAGCATTCCCGATGTGGTCATTATCGAGCCGGCGGTATTCACCGACGAACGCGGCTGGTTTATGGAGAGCTTCAACGAGAAACGCTTTCATGACGAGTTACAAAAGCTTGGCTTGCCGGTGCCGCGTCCTTTTGTGCAAGACAATCACTCCTGTTCGAAAAAGGGGGTGTTGCGCGGTCTGCACTATCAACTACCGCCGCATGCTCAAGGTAAGTTGGTGCGCGTTACCGAGGGCGCTGCCTTTGATGTGAGTGTGGATATTCGGCAAGGTTCGGTAACCTTCGGTCAGTATGTGGGCATTGAGCTAAGTGCGACTAATCACAAGATGCTCTGGATTCCAGAGGGCTTTGCTCATGGGTTTGTCGCGCTGGATGAAAATACACATTTTCATTATAAATCCACGGATTACTATTCAAAGAGGTGCGAGGCGGCGATTCGTTGGGGTGATCCTGAATTGGGTATCCAATGGCCGAAAATGGAGCAATTGATCATTAATGACAAGGATCGGACGGCGCCTTTTTTAGTGAAATATGAGGCGCGAATTCGTAGAATTTGTTAATTGTTACTATATAATTTTTACTTTGCGAGTAATGGCTTGCAGCCATTGTCATTATTTGATTAGTAAATAATTTTGGAGGCTTTTCGATGGAGCTTATCATTTATGGTGGCGGAGATTTCTCAAGGCTTATGAGACGTTATTTCGAAAGTTATTCGGATTATAAGGTTGTCTCTTATTGCTTGGATAGTGAATACATTTCAAGCGCTTTCATTGATGGAGTCCCAGTTGTTTCTTTTGAAGAGGTTGAAAAATACTATCCTCCAGAGAGATGCGAGATGTTTGTTGCTGTAGGATACTCTAGTATGAGAAGCAGAGTGTCTATGTATAAAAAAGCGAAAAGTAAAATGTACAAAATGCCTAATTATATCAGTAGTCGGGCTGTAGTTGAGTCTGGAGTTTTTATGGGGGATAATAATGTAATTTTCCAGGGTGTTCAAGTCGAGCCGTTCGTGATAATTGGAAGTAATAATATTATTTGGTCTTCTTCAGTTATTTGTCATGATGTGGTCGTTGGCGATCATTCATTTATTGCGGCTGGCTCAACTGTAGGTGGTTTTTCATTTATAGGAAATAATTGTTTTCTGGGGTTCAATTCTACAATTATTCAAAATATAACAGTGGCTGACGAAAGTCTTGTAGGTGCTTGTTCTTTGGTTACCTCAAATACCAATAGCTTCTCTAGAAATATTGGGGTTCCGGCAAAGGAAGTTGCGCTTCATGTAGAAGAAGGAATAAAGATAAAATGAAAAAAGTCGCCATAGTTCAGTCTAACTACATTCCATGGAAGGGATATTTCGACATGATCGCCGCCGTGGATGAGTTTATTCTCTACGACGATATGCAGTTCACCAAAAATGACTGGCGCAACCGCAACCAAATAAAGACACCGCAAGGGACGCAGTGGCTAACAGTGCCTGTTGGTAAAGATATCAGTCGACGCATACGGGATGTGGCCCTTGATTCTAGGTGGCAAGTAAAGCATTGGAAGTCTTTAGAAAGTAACTATCGCCGAGCGCCACATTTTGATGAGATAGCGGTATGGTTAGAGCCTCTATACATGGCGCAGTCTTACGCTAATTTATCTCAAATGAATCGTCAATTTATCGAGGTTGTCTGCAGTTATCTTGGTATCAAGACCGTGATAAGTAACTCATGGGATTACACTCTTGTTGACGGGAAAATCGAGAGACTTGTCGATCTTTGCCGTCAAGCAGGAGGTACGGAGTACATCTCAGGCCCTGCGGCCAAAGATTACATTGAAGAGCGCGTATTCACTGATATGGGAATCAAGTTGAGTTGGTTTGATTACTCGGGATACAGTGAATATCCACAGCTTTGGGGTGAGTTTACCCACGGTGTTACCATTCTCGATTTATTATTCAATTGCGGGATGAGCTCGCCTAATTACATGAGGCATGTTACCCAGTGATCGCATTTAACAAACCTCCCTATACCGGCAACGAAGATCAATATGTACTCACCGCCATGCACAGCGGAAAAATTTCCGGCGATGGCGAATTCAGTAAGCGTTGTCACGCTTGGTTCGAAGAGCGGCTTGCATGCAAGAAAGCACTGCTCACGCCATCATGTACTCATGCTCTGGAAATGGCCGCAATATTGATCGATATACAGCCTGGCGATGAGGTTATCATGCCAAGCTACACGTTTGTTAGTACTGCAAATGCTTTTGTGTTGCGTGGTGCAAAAATTGTTTTTGTTGATATTCGCCCGGATACGATGAATATCGATGAGGAACTTATCGAGGCTGCGATCACCCCCCAAACAAAAGCAATAGTTCCTGTCCACTATGCAGGCGTCGCCTGCGAAATGGATACTATTATGACTATCGCTGCGCGGCACGAACTGTTTGTGATCGAGGATGCCGCCCAGGGGATGATGTCCACTTATAAAGGCAGGCCACTGGGAAGTATTGGTCATATGGCGGCTTACAGCTTCCATGAAACCAAGAATTACACCAGTGCTGGCGAGGGCGGTCTGTTAATTATTAATGATGAGCGTTTTGTTGCTCGCGCTGAAATAATCCGGGAGAAAGGCACCAACCGCAGCCAGTTCTTCCGAGGTATGGTTGATAAATACACGTGGGTGGATCTAGGCAGTAGTTATTTACCGTCGGAATTGCAGGCTGCGTATTTGTGGGGCCAACTTGAAAAAGCCGAAGAGATAAATGCTGCGCGCTGCGAGTCCTGGCATGAGTATTATCAATCTTTTCTCCCGCTTGAGCGATTAGGTCTGGTTGAGCTTCCACATGTTCCTGTTGAATGCGCCCATAACGCGCACATGTTTTATCTTAAACTGAAAGATATTGATCGAAGAGCTCAGGCTATTAAATCGCTCAAGATGGCTGGGGTGCAGGCGGTATTTCATTACGTGCCCTTGCACTCATCCCCTGCGGGCAAGAAACATAGTATTTTCGTTGGTGAAGATAAGTATACAACTGCAGAAAGTGAGCGCTTGGTTAGGCTGCCCATGTGGTTCGGGTTGGACAGCTGTTCAATAGCGAAGGCCGTTTCGGCACTGTCCTAACTAGGTAATCTGGGGTTGGTATGAATTTTCATCTTGGATATATGTAAGTGGGACCGATCTACAGCGCTTTATTAACAACGATAGCCCAGTTTTCTAAAATAGCGGTGGGCTTCGTTCTATTGAAGCTTATAGCTATTAACTTAGGTCCAGAAGGGTTAGGTACGCTGGGTCACTTCATGAGCGCGGTAACCATACTCTCCCTGCTGGCCGGTGGCGGAGTGATGAATGGAATAATTAAGTATGTCGCAGAGTATCGCGTTCAGCCGCAGAGGTTAAAGGATTTTATTTCTGCGGTTATTAGTTATTCCCTGTTCTTCTCGTTGGTGTTTCTGGTAGTTGGCGTGGTCTTCTCTGGGTACATTGCTGATTTTCTATTGGGAACCCCAGATTATTATTGGCTTGTCGTACTCCTTGCGGTTGCACAAATGGGCTTTGCTTTTACCAATACAGTTACCGGTGTTTTTAATGGATTAAGAGATACTAAAACATTTGCTAAAATACAGATCGTTGGAAGTTTACTAGCGCTGCCTCTCGCTTGGTTTGTAGTTGCGAACTATGGGATTGCAGGTTCTGCAATTGCTATAGTGATGGTGATATTTTGCTGTGTATTCCCCGCCATTTTTTATTTCAAGAAGTCATCTTTTTTCGCGAATTTAAGTTTTTCGGCGATAAATAAGTCGGATTTCAAAAGGCTTTCGTCGTTTACCTTGATGTTGATGACCAGTGCGCTTGCATTTCCGCTGGTAGAAATAGTTGTGCGTGAATTTTTGATACGAAATAGTGGTTATGCCGAGGCGGGCATCTGGCAGGCAGCTCTAAGGTTGTCTGGTGCGTACCTGAGTTTTTTTGCTGTGTTCTTGGCCTATTACTTTATGCCGCTCATATCAGCAGAGCAAGATAAGAGGGTAATCCAGTATCATGTTTTTCGTTTTATGCTTCTGGTGATGGGTGTGTTTATATTCGGTGCCGTAACGCTGTATGTAGGAAGGGATTTTTTTATTCCATTACTTTTATCCAAGGATTTTGTAGTGCTTGAAAGCCTGATCGTCTACCAACTGGTTGGCGATTTTTTCAAGATATCGGCTTATGTTGTTGGCTTTGTTGGGGTGGCTAAGGCAGCTACTAAGCTTTATGTGGCGGCTGAAATTGTTCAGAGTGTATTATTTATTCTGTTCGGAATTTTTTTCTATCAGTATTATTCGGATGTTAAAGGGGTAATGATTGGGTATGCTTTTTCTTGCTTTTCATATTTTCTGATTTGTGTGGTTGGTTTTTTTGTATATTTGAGGCGCTAAAATTTCGTGACGCGTAAATGAATTTATATTTAAAGGGGGTTGGTGATGTTGATCTTGGCTAATACGCTTTCTTTTAATGGGGGCACTACGTTTATCTTAAGGCTGTGTCGGGAGTTTTTGCGCAGAGATAAGAGGATTGGTGTTCTTGTTTTAATTAACGACGTGGATAAAAAGTTGCTGCTTGAAATTGAGAAGTATGCAGATGTCTACTTTCTTGGCGACTATCAGCGGCCATTATTTTCTTGGACGTTTAGTAGTCAGCTCGGGGTTTTTTTTCCGCTAGACTTTAAGTCTCTTAAGGTTCTATTTCATCGTTATGATAATTGCGTTCATGTGATGGGGGTTTTTGGTTTGCTTTTTGCTGCGCGTTTCATCAAGAAGCAGTCAACTTCCCTTAAGATGTCAGTTGGAATATACCACCAAAATGAATTCATGTTTTCTGACGCTAATTATTACTTCGCCAACATCGCCAAAGCTATATTTTCGAAGTTGGGTGCCGACGCAGTAATTTTATTTAATGAAAATTGTGTGACTTCTTATTCTGTTTTTTTTGATAACGATTATTCTTCTTCGGTATTGGTGCCAGTTGGTATAGATTTGCCTGTAATGACTCGTGAGATTTATGGAGATAGTTCATCTGGTCGGATTGTATCGATTGGTAATCTTTATAACTTTAAAAGTTATAATATGCATATTATTAATTGCATGCCGTTTTTCTTGATGGGGAATCCATCGATTGTTTACGAGATATATGGGGCTGGTCCATTTGAGAAAAATTTAAAGGAGTTGGTGGCATCGCTTGGCATCGAACACGCGGTCTTTTTTAAAGGACAAATTCCTTACTCGGAATTACCTGATGTGCTCGCTGGGGCTTTTCTTTTTGTGGGGAGTGGGACTGCAATCGTTGAGGCGTCGGCACTTGGCATTCCGTCACTAATAGGTATTGAGTCTACTCGCGAACCTATCACGTATGGCTTTCTTAGTGATGTTGAAGGTTTTTCATATAATGAAATGATAGAGGGAAAGAAGGTTTCCCTGATGCTTGATACGATTAAGACGTTGCTCCACGATTCAGATGCATGGCTTGATGTGGCGATAAAATGCAAGGGGAAAGCGAGCAGTTTTTCAGTTATTCATACTGTTGATGGATTTCAACTACAGGGCTCGCGTGATTTTTGTGTCGGGCCGAGCGAAGTTAATGGCTACTCAAATATTCGGGCACTAATCTCTTTCCTGTGTTGTGGGGTTAAGCATACGTTAGGCGTGGATGTAAGATTTGCTAATCGCAGAGATCAGGGGACTTTAGGTTGATATGCGCATAAAGAATTCAACGTGCCAGGCGCTTTTTTTTGCTTCTATATTTTTTTTAGTAAGTCTTTATGTTTTTCCATATTTTACTGGGGGTGATCAATTCGGCTATCGCTCATTCTATGAGGGTGTGAGTGCTCTTTCTTTATTTGATGCATTTGATTTTTATATGAATTCTCTGGGGACTATGGAACCTGGGTATTTTGTTTTTGTTTTTATTTTTTCTTCTATTTTTGATAAGGATTTTATTTTTTCGACTGTTAATTTTCTCTTTGCTTATCTTGGTTTTTTGTGGCTTGTAAGGAGTCGTGTTAGCCGGTGGATCGTTGTTTTGTTATGCTTTAATTTTTATTTTTTTGTTTTATTGTTCTCCGCAGAGCGCCTTAAATTTTCGATCTTGTTTTTTCTGTGTGGGGTTTATTGTTTTGGATTTTTTCGCTATTTTTTCTGGATAGGATCTATATTTGTGCATGTGCAAGTTGTCTCACTTCTGGTTTCGGCGCAGTCTTCTCGTTTTTTGATGTTTTTAAAGTCGTTATCAAGAGGGGCGGCTGGGTTTGATTTTTTTGTTTTAATGATTGCGCTACTTGTTTTGGTCGCGATTTTCATTATTTTAAGAGAGCATATTTCGAGCAAGTTTTATTTTTATTATGCGTTGGCTGGAGGTTATCAAGGGCTTTTCAAACCTGTTTTTTTTACGTTGCTTGCGGTCATATATGCTAAAGGCAAATGGGCAGAGGCGCTTGTGGCGGGTTTGCCAATTATTTTATTGGCTTTTTTTGTCGGTTCAGATAGGGTTACCATAATCTCTTATTTTGTTTTTATGTACTATGGCCTTAATTTTCGGCGCGGACTTAATCTTGCCGTTATCTCTTCATCTGTATATTTTGCGGTAAAGGGTGTAATTTTTTTGAGTAATATAATACGGTTTGGTGATGGGTTTGCGCTCTCTGCGTCAGGATAGAGGCGCTCTCTTAAGAATATTGCAGATAAAACACTTGGAATTGAATATGTTTAAAAACAAAATCCTCCTCATTTCTGGCGGTACCGGATCTTTCGGCAACGCCGTGCTCAAACGCTTCCTCGCCAGCGATATTGCTGAAATTCGTATTTTCAGCCGTGACGAGAAGAAGCAGGATGACATGCGTAAACACTATGCCAATTCCAAGCTGAAGTTTTATATCGGCGATGTGCGGGATTATCAGAGTGTACTGAACGCTACTCGCGGCGTGGATTACATCTTTCATGCGGCGGCGCTCAAACAGGTGCCTTCTTGCGAGTTTCACCCGATGGAGGCCGTCAAGACTAATGTGATCGGTACGGATAACGTGCTGGAGGCGGCGATCCAGAATGGCGTCAAGCGGGTGGTTTGCCTGAGTACCGACAAGGCGGTGTATCCGATCAACGCCATGGGTATTTCCAAGGCGATGATGGAAAAGGTTATGGTGGCCAAGTCGCGTAATGTCGATGAAACTAAGACGGTTATTTGCGGCACTCGTTACGGCAATGTCATGGCTTCGCGTGGTTCGGTGATTCCGTTGTTTATCGAGCAAATTCGTGCCGGTAAGGCGCTGAGTATTACCGACCCGAACATGACCCGTTTTATGATGACGCTGGGTGATGCAGTCGATCTGGTGCTCTACGCCTTTGAACATGGTAATAACGGTGACTTATTCGTACAGAAGGCCCCCGCCGCTACGGTCGAGACGCTGGCTCGTGCGCTGACCGCGATGCTCGGCAAGCCCGAGCACCCGATTCAGGTCATTGGCACTCGTCATGGCGAGAAGCTTTATGAGGCCTTACTCAGTCGCGAGGAAATGGCCTGCGCTGAGGATATGGGGGAGTACTTCCGCGTGCCGCCGGATCTGCGTGACCTCAACTACAGCAAGTTTGTAGAGCAGGGTGAAGAGAAGATTTCGCACATGGAAGATTACAACTCGCATAACACCGAACGCTTGGATGTGGAAGGTATGCAACGCCTGCTACTCAAGCTTGAGTTTATGCGTGCCATCCAGCGTGGCGAGCACGCAATAACGGAGGAGTGAGTGATGAAGGTACTGATCACTGGCGCTAATGGCTTTGTTGGCCAGAACCTTGTTGCGCATTTGAGTGAACGTGCGGATGTCGAGGTGTTGCGTTTTACGCGTGAAGATTCGTTGGCGAGCTTACCTAGTCTTGTTGCGCAGACGGATTTCATTTTTCACCTTGCAGGAGTCAACCGTCCGCAAAATCCGCTTGAGTTTCAGACCGGCAATACTGATCTGACACGCGCGCTGTGCGAGGCCATCAAGGTCAGTGGTCGGCAGATTCCTGTGCTGTACACATCATCAAGTCAGGCCGAACTCGATAATCCGTATGGCAGCAGCAAACGCGGTGCCGAAGAGGCATTACTTGAGCTAGCAGGTACCAGTGGTGCCGCAGTGCATCTGTTTCGTTTGCCCAATGTATTTGGTAAGTGGGCGCGCCCGAATTACAACTCTGCGGTGGCGACCTTCTGCCATAACATCACCCGTGATCTGCCTATCCAGATTAATGATCCCCATGCGCGCATCAATCTCGTCTACATCGACGATGTGGTCAGTCATTTCATCGCGGTCATGGATGGCCTGTTGGTTGGCGAGCCGTTTGTCAGTGTCGATCCGCAATACAGCATCACTATTGGCGAACTGGCCGAACAGCTCCATACCTTCCGCGACAGCCGCAAGTCGATGATCTCCGAGCCAGTTGGTACTGGGCTGGTGAGGGCTTTGTACTCCACTTACCTCAGCTACTTGCCGCCCGAGCGTTTTACTTACGAAGTGCCGAAATACGGCGACCAGCGTGGTGTGTTCGTGGAAATGCTGAAAAGCAAAGACTCTGGGCAGTTTTCTTACTTTACTGCGCATCCGGGCATTACCCGTGGCGGGCATTATCACCACTCCAAGACCGAGAAGTTTCTGGTCATAAAGGGCAAGGCTTGTTTCCGTTTCCGACAGATTGTTTCCGGCGAGTTCTACGAGCTGTTCACTGAGGGTGATAAGCCTGAAATCGTCGAAACCGTACCGGGTTGGACGCATGACATTACCAATGTCGGCGATGACGAAATGATCGTGATGCTCTGGGCCAATGAGATTTTTGACCGTGAACACCCTGATACCTATACCCGCGTAGTGGGTACTGAGGCATGAGCGGCTGCGAACAGGAAACTGCAATGAAAAAACTCAAAATTGTCACAGTGGTGGGCACTCGCCCGGAGATCATTCGCCTGTCGCGGGTAATGGCCAGGCTGGATGAGTGCTGTGAGCATGTGTTGGTGCATACCGGTCAGAATTACGATTATGAGTTAAATCAGATTTTTTTTGATGACCTGGGTATTCGCAAACCGGATCACTTTCTCAATGCTGCCGGTAGCAGCGGTGCGGAAACCATCGGCAATGTGATTATTGCGGTGGATCGCGTGTTGGCTGAGGTGCAGCCTGAAGCCTTGTTAGTGCTCGGTGATACCAACAGTTGCATGGCTGTGATTCCCGCCAAACGCCGCAAGATTCCGACCTTCCATATGGAAGCCGGCAACCGCTGTTTCGACATGCGTGTACCGGAAGAGATTAACCGGCGCATCGTCGATCACACCGCCGATATCAACCTGACCTACAGCACCATCGCGCGTGACTATCTGCTGCGCGAAGGCCTGCCGCCAGACATGATTATCAAGACCGGTAGCCCTATGTTTGAGGTGCTCAATTATTACCGTGAAGGTATTGATGCCTCTGATGTGTTGGAGCGCTTAGGCTTGGAAGCGGGCAAGTTCTTTGTGGTCAGTGGTCACCGAGAAGAGAACATCGACTCGGACACGAACTTCCTAAAGCTGGTGGATGTGCTCAACACGGTTGCCGCGCATTACGGTTACCCGGTAATTGTCTCCACTCATCCGCGCACGCAAAAACGTGTGGATGCGATGGGCGTGGTATTCCATGCCAACGTGCGACTGCTAAAGCCGTTGGGTTTCAAGGATTACAACAAGCTGCAACTTACCTCTAAGGCGGTGTTGTCGGACAGCGGCACGATCAATGAAGAGTCCTCAATCCTCAACTTCCCTGCATTGAATATCCGTGAAGCGCACGAGCGCCCGGAAGGCATGGAAGAAGCTGCGGTGATGATGGTCGGCTTGGAAACCGAGCGAGTCATGCAGGGATTGCAGATACTAGAGTGCCAAGCACGCGGAGAAGAACGCAGCCTGCGCATGGTGGCCGACTACAGCATGCCCAACGTTGCTGAAAAAGTGGTGCGGATCATTCACAGCTATCGCGATTATGTGATGCGCAATGTCTGGAAGCGGAACGACTGAGCCTTCGCATGTCTGAGAAAAAATTGAAGGTTCTGATTGTCAGCCAGTATTTCTGGCCAGAAAACATGCGCATCAACGATCTCGCCGAGGGATTGATTCAACGTGGGCACGAGGTCACTGTTTTGACTGGCTGGCCCAATTATCCGGAAGGACGCGTATTTGAGGATTATCGTCGCTCGCCCGAGCAGTACGCTGAGTATCGGGGTGCAAAGATCGTGCGGGTACCGTTCGTTCCGCGTGGCAAACGTAGCATCACTCTCATCCTGAACTACGTGTCGTTCTTCGTTAGTGGATCAGTGTTGGGCAGTTGGAAACTGCGCGGAAAAGAATTCGACGCGATTTTCGTCTATGCGGTATCGCCGATTATGTCGGCTATCCCCGCACTTGTGATTGGCAAGTTGAAGAGGGTGCCCGTATTTATCTGGGTGCTTGATTTATGGCCAGAGACATTAAAGGCGGTTGGTGTATTGGGCAATGCACGCCTGCTAGCGCTGGTTGGCAAAGGTGTGTCTTGGATATACAACAGGGCCGACTACCTGCTCCTTCAGTCGAAAGCATTCACTGCCAGCGTGACACAGTACTGCACGCGCGCAATGCCCCCCGAGCGGTTGGTGTATTTCCCAAGCTGGGCCGAAGATGGCTTTTCTAGCCTGCCGGCGGAGGGGTCGCCGCTGATTGAGCGTGACCTTCGATCTTTCACGGTTTTGTTCGCCGGAAACCTGGGGGAAGCGCAGGACTTTCCCGCCATTCTCGATGTGGCCGAGGGCTTGCGCGGCGAGTTGGCCATACGCTGGGTTATTGTTGGCGACGGTAGGATGAGCGAGTGGCTTGAGCAACAGGTCAGCGAGCGAGGGTTGGACAATGTGTTTTTGCTGGGACGCCACCCACTTGAGGCCATGCCTCCTCTGTTCGCAACAGCCGATGCGCTGCTAGTCTCGTTAAAGACCAACGAAGTATTCGAAAAAACCATCCCCGGCAAGGTACAGGCCTACTTGGCATCCGGTAAGCCGATCCTGGGCATGATCGATGGTGAAGCTGCCCGCGTCATCGAAGAGGCCGATGCCGGCCTGACCTGTCGCTCGGGAGATCGTCAGGGGTTTGCCAGAATTGTCAGCCAGATGGCGCAAATGAGCCCGTCACAGCGGGAGGCCAGGGGCGCCTCAGGTAAACGTTATTACGAAGAGCATTTTTCTAAAGCAAAGCTCTTTTCGAGTTTGGAGGGCTTGTTTCACCAGGCTACTCTCAGGGGCAGAAATTGACGCTAAAAACAGTGCTTTTGACTGGCAGTACAGGATTCGTCGGACATCCCTTGCTTTTACGCATGTCTACTGACGGTTTTAGTGTGGTGGCGTGCTCGAGAACTCCTATATCGGAACTGCCTGTTGGCGCGATCAACGTACCTATTACTGCTCTCAATGGCGCCACTGACTGGAAAGTTGCTTTGGCCGGCGTGGAAGTGGTGATTCATGCGGCCGCTCGCGTTCACGTCATGCACGATGAGTCTTCCGACCCGCTCGCCGAGTTCCGCAAGGTCAACGTCGATGGCACCTTGAACCTTGCCCGCCAGGCTGCGGAGGCGGGTGTAGGCCGCTTCATATTTATCAGTTCGATCAAGGTCAATGGTGAGGGCACTCCTGTCGGTGTGCCTTACGTTGCTGATGGTCAGGCAGCGCCTGCGGATCCGTACGGCATTTCCAAGATGGAGGCTGAACAGGGGTTGCGTGCGCTTGCAGCCGAAACCGGGATGGAGGTTGTGATTATCCGGCCGACGTTGGTCTATGGGCCGGGTGTGAAGGCCAACTTCCTCAATATGATGCGCTGGCTGCACAAGGGCGTTCCTCTACCTTTCGGGGCTATTTATAACCAGCGCAGCCTGGTTGCCTTGGACAATCTGGTCGACCTGATTGTGACCTGTATCGACCACCCCACTGCCGCTAACCAGACTTTTCTGGTTAGCGATGGCGAGGATCTTTCGACTACCGAGCTATTGCGCAGAATGGGCGTTGCCTTGGGCAAGCCAGCCCGGTTGTTACCGGTGCCAAGTCGGTTGTTGGAAGCCGGGGCGGCGATGCTGGGCAAGCAGGCTCTTGCCCAGCGCTTGTGCGGTTCACTACAGGTCGACATCAGTAAGACACGTGAACTATTGAACTGGTCCCCGCCGGTCAGCGTCGATGAGGCGCTGCGCAAGACGGCGGAGCATTTTTTGCGGCATCGCATGCAATGATGCGCCGTAGGCTATAAGCCGCCCAAGTAATGCTGTCATTGAGGTTATGTACGCGTTTGTGTACGCTTTAGACGACTTATGAGGAGCTCAGCATGCAAGCCATCAACTACACCACCGCACGGCAGCACTTGGCAGAAACCATGGATCGAGTGAATAGCGACAGGATGCCTCTGCTGGTCACGCGGCAGAAAGGTGAACCGGTGGTGATGATGTCTTTGGCCGACTACAACGCCCTAGAGGAGACCGCCTATCTGCTCCGCTCGCCGGCCAATGCGCAGCGCCTGATCACGTCGGTCAACAGCCTGCGTGCAGGTAAGGCACAGGCGCATCAACTCAGCGACGAAGAGTGATAGGCGTGAACATTCTCTTCACGCCCGAGGCGTGGGACGACTATCTCTGGTTTCAACAGAACGACAAGGCCGGACTCAAACGAATCAACCTACTGATCAAGGATGCTCAGCGCAGCCCGTTCGAGGGTATAGGCAAGCCTGAGCCGCTCAAGCACAACCTGAGTGGCTTCTGGTCGCGCCGCATCAGCGAGGAGCACCGGCTGGTCTATACGGTTGATGATGGCGCATTACAGATCGTGCAGTGCCGCTATCACTACTGATTTTGGCAACCTATTTTTGTGTCGGTTTTGTTGTAAGTCGGTGTAGTGCTGAGTTCGCATTTACAGTGATCACTATCAGCCCTTAACAGGAATACGACCTTTTTGGCTCTGTACCCGTTACGTGTTGCGTGGGTAACCCTTCACGTATGGGTTAGCCGCAGGCGTAACCCACCATTTTTGCGACGATTAATCTGGTTTCCGCCGTATCCGTTAGCGGGTTACGCAGCTGCGCGGCTAACCCGCCCTACAAAAGCACCCTACGAATGCGCCACTCAACACAGTTAATGGGCACATGGTTTTTTTGCTGACTCAGGACGTTGATTTTTGATGATAATTTGGTGGTGGTTGCCGGCTATTGCTGGCGTTTCGTTTTTTTTGACCTGGGTTTTGCGTCGCTATGCCCTGGCCCGCAGCCTGATGGATATCCCCAATGCCCGTAGTTCGCACTCGGTGCCGACGCCGCGGGGCGGTGGCGTGGCTATCGTGGTGAGCTTTCTGCTGGTCTTGCCATTGATGGCCGGTATGGACCTTATTGCGTGGCCATTGGCTTGGGCGTTGTTGGGTGCTGGTGCGGGCATCGCTGTGTTGGGCTTTCTCGATGATCATGGACATATCGCCGCGCGCTGGCGTTTGCTTGGGCATTTTTCTGCAGCTATCTGGGCGCTGTTCTGGTTGGGTGGCTTGCCGCCGGTGGTTCTGTTCGGTTTCACCTTTCATCTGGGGTGGCTTGGTCATGTGCTGGCCGCGGTGTATCTGGTGTGGTTGCTGAATCTGTATAACTTCATGGATGGCATCGACGGGATTGCCAGTGTCGAAGCCATTTGTGTGTGCCTGGGTGGTGCATTGTTGTATGCGCTGTTGGGCTTCGCTGGCTCAGCTCAACTTACGGCTTGGGTTATGCCTATGTTGCTGGCGGCTGCGGTTGCGGGTTTTTTGTTCTGGAACTTCCCGCCGGCACGCATCTTTATGGGCGATGCGGGCAGTGGCTTTCTCGGGATAACCCTGGGGGTATTGTCTCTGCAGGCAGCCTGGGTGGCGCCGCAGTTGCTGTGGAGTTGGTTGATCCTGCTCGGGGTGTTCATCGTTGATGCCACCTTTACCTTGCTGCGCCGGCTGTTGCGCGGTGACAAAGTTTATGAGGCCCACCGCAGCCATGCCTATCAGTATGCTTCGCGCCGCTTCGGTCGGCATTTGCCGGTGACTCTTATTGTGGGTGGCATCAATCTTCTCTGGCTGTTACCTATTGCGCTTTGGGTTGGTCTTGGCGGGATAGATGGTTTGCTGGGGCTGTTGATCGCTTATCTGCCTTTGCTGGGCCTGGCGGTGAAATACCATGCTGGTGAGTTGGAGCAGCGGACATGAGTGGGCGAACATTACTGATCGTCGGAGCAGGCGGGCACGGTAAGGCGGTTGCAGAGGCGGCGCTGTTGAGTGGCGAATGGCAGCGGATCGCTTTTGCCGATGACCGTTGGCCTGAGCTGAGCGAGAGTTTTGGCTGGCCGGTGGTAACCAATGTAGCGGGGTTGGCTGCGCTGGAGGTTCAGGTAGGAGGAGCCATTGCGGCGATTGGCAATAACGCCATGCGTGAACAGTGCGTCAAGGCCATTCTTACAGCTGGGCTGCCGCTGGTAACGGTGGTGCACCCCCGAGCCTGCGTGAGTCCTAGCGCAACCATTGGCGCGGGCACGGCAATAATGGCGCTGGCGATGGTGGGCGTCGATGCGACGATTGGCGAGGCAGCTATCGTCAATGCCAATGCAACAGTCGATCATGATGCCAGTCTTGGCGATTTTGCTCATCTTGGGGTCGGTGTTCAGTTGGCCGGCGGGGTTCAGGTTGGCGCTCGGGCTTGGTTACAGGCAGGGTGTAGCGCGGGGTATCAGGTTGTGGTTGGCGCCGGGATGGTATGTGCGCCCGGTACGGTATTGCTAGCTAACTAGGTCGTGAGTGTTTTTTGGGCATGTGACCTGGCTTTGATCGCTGGATGTGCCTTGCATGCTGTTTAGTGTGGATGGCGGTGCGATGCTTTTGATTGTTGGGCGGACGGTGTCCGCCATCGCCGCGGGGCGCGCCTCCTACAGGGGGGCGGCGTGCTTTGCTTATGTAGCTGACAGGCATTCGCTGTTAGGCTTTCCGATCAATAGTCATGGTTTTACCCGGCGGAGGGCTTTACCTCGCTGGTTTTCATGCTCCAAGGATTGAGGTGTTGTTGTGTTGAGACTTGCCGAGAAATTGCGCAGCCGTCTGGTCAATCTGCCACGACGGCATAAACGACTGATTCAGGTGACCATGGACGTGGTGCTGGTCTGGATAGCGCTGTGGCTAGCCTTTGTCGTGCGTTTAGGCGATTCGGAGAGTATCGAGCCTTTTGATGGTCATGCGTGGCTTTTCATCTCCGCACCGCTCATCGCCATTCCGCTATTTGTGCGCTTCGGTATGTACCGGGCGGTGATGCGTTATTTCGGCAACGATGCGCTGCTTGCCATCGGCAAGGCGGTCACGCTGTCGGCCTTGCTCCTGGCATTGGCGGTGTACTGGCATCAGGGCGCGCCCAAGCTGATTCCCCGTTCGATGGTGTTCAACTATTGGTGGTTGAGCCTGGTGATGATTGGTGGGCTGCGGCTTGTCATGCGCCAGTACTTTATGGGCGACTGGTATTCATCGGATAAACCTACTTGGCTCAAGGGGCGTGATAGCAGTTTGCCTAAGGTGGCGATATATGGTGCTGGCGCGGCTGGCAACCAGTTGGTTGCTGCGTTGCGGTTGGGCCGGGGTATGCGACCGGTGGCCTTCATTGATGACGATTCAAATATTGCCAACCGGGTGATCGCCGGGCTGCGGGTCTACACCTCCAAGCATATCCAGCAGTTGGTCGATGAAACGGGCGCCGACGAGATTCTGCTGGCGATTCCTTCGGCTAGCCGGGTTCGCCGTCGCGAGATTTTGGAGCTGTTAGAGCACTATCCACTGCATGTGCGCAGTGTCCCTGGGTTTATGGATCTGGCCAGTGGTCGGGTCAAGGTCGATGATGTGCAGGAAGTGGACATCGCCGACCTGCTCGGGCGCGATGCGGTGCCACCGCAGCAGGCGTTGTTCGAGCGTTGCATCCGTGGCCAGGTGGTGATGGTGACCGGCGCGGGTGGTTCTATTGGCTCGGAACTGTGCCGGCAGATCGTAGCCACAGGGCCGACGACCTTGTTGTTGTTCGAGCACAGCGAATTCAATCTTTACAGCATTCACAGCGAGCTGGAGCAACGCATTCGGCGCGAGTCTCTGCCTGTGCGTTTGGTGCCGATCCTGGGTTCGATCCGCAATGCCGGGCGTTTGTTCGACGTGATGCGCACCTGGGCGGTGAATACTGTGTACCACGCTGCGGCCTACAAGCATGTGCCGATGGTTGAGCACAACATCGCCGAGGGTGTGTTGAATAATGTGCTGGGCTCCACCTTCACCGCTCAGGCGGCGGTGAAGGCCGGGGTTGAGCACTTCGTGCTGATCTCCACCGATAAAGCCGTGCGCCCGACCAATGTGATGGGCAGCACCAAACGTCTGGCCGAGATGGTGCTGCAGGCCTTGAGCGCGGAGCCCGCTCCGGTGTTGTTCAGAAGTGAAGATGGTGTGCATCAAGTCAATACGACCCGTTTCACCATGGTGCGTTTCGGCAACGTTTTGGGCTCTTCGGGCTCGGTGATTCCACGGTTCCATGATCAGATTCGTCGGGGTGGCCCAGTGACGGTAACCCACCCGAATATCACCCGTTATTTCATGACCATTCCCGAGGCTGCTCAGTTGGTGATTCAGGCCGGCGCCATGGGGCAGGGCGGCGATGTGTTCGTGCTGGACATGGGCCAGCCGGTGAGAATCGTCGAGTTGGCGGAGAAGATGATTCATCTCAGTGGCCTCAGCGTGCGCTCGGAGAAGAACCCTCACGGTGATATCTCCATCGAGTTCACCGGTTTGCGCCCTGGCGAGAAATTGTATGAGGAGTTGTTGATAGGCGATAACGTCAGTCCAACTAATCATCCGATGATCATGAGGGCCAACGAGGAATGCCTGTCTTGGGAGGTCTTCAAGAAGGTCTTGGCCGATCTGCTCAATGCGGTTGAGCGCGACGACTACGACCGCGTGCGCCAACTGTTGCGTGAAACCGTGAGCGGTTATGCACCTGAAGGTGAGATCGTAGATTGGATACACCTGCAACGGCGGGTTGAGCCTTAGTCAGCGGATTTTCGGTGCTGCTTTTGCGGGAGGGCTGATCTCAGTGCGATGCTTTTGATTGTTGGGCGGACGTTGTCCGCCATCGCCGCGAGGTCGCGCCTCCTACAAGGGGTCGCGGTACTGGCCGCTTTTGTTGGAGGGTCCGGGCGGCGCTCCGTGACCTCGGCGCGATGTTTTGGGTTTTTGGAAAGGAATCCATCATGCTAAAGGACAGTTCACCCGCGTCTCGGCGGCTACGTGCGGGGCGTTGGTCGGAGGTTGGGCGGATCTATCTTGTTACTGCGGTAACTCGCGATCGTCTCCCGCTCTTCGACGACTTTGATATGGCGCGGATGTTGATAGGCACTATGCGGGAGGACCAAGCCAGGGGCTCACATCAGACCTTGGCGTTTGTGGTCATGCCAGATCATCTGCATTGGCTGCTGGAGTTGAAGCAGGGATCACTTTCGCATTTGATCGGGCGGGTAAAATCTTTGTCTGGGAAGCGAGTGGGGCGATCCGTCTGGCAGGATGGTTTTCATGATCGGGCCCTGCGCCGAGATGAGGACTTACAGGCCGTGGCACGTTACATCGTTGCCAATCCTGTGCGTGCCGGCTTAGTGGAGCGTGCCGGGCTGTATTCGCATTGGGATGCAGTTTGGCTGTAGTGACAGTGTGTTTTTGTGGCAGGGCCGAGCCGGCGCGATGCTTTTGATTGTTGGGCGAACAATGTCCGCTGTCGCCGCGAGGTCGCGCCTCCTACAGGATGTAGCTGTGTGGTTGATATTGTGTGAGGGTCCGGGCGGCGCTCCGTGACCTCGGCGCAATGTTTTTGATTTTTTGAGCGGATGTTGTCCGCCATTGCGCGTGGTTGAGACCCTGCTGTTCAGCGCGGGTACAGCGGTGGCAGTGGGCTGGTTTCCTGGGTGGCGGTGTTGCTGCCGGCTTCGTTGCTGGGGAGGGTGCGGATGGCGCGCCAGAGGTCTTCGCCTTGCCAGTGCTGACCGGTTTCGCTGTAGAGCGCGCCGTTCAGGCCGTCCAGGGCGTCGGATAGCGGCACGAAACGGGCGGCCATTTCTGCCAGGGTTTCCGGTTGTTGGCGGGCCCAGGCGTCGAGGGCGTGGCGGGTGGCTTGCGAGTCGTTGGCCAGGCAGGCGCGCTTGAGGTCGTCGAGCAGGGTGCGCGGGCTGGGGCCGGTCTGGTTGGCGCGGGCGATGGCTGGCTGGCGGCGGGCATGCCACCAGAGGCCGAAGCCAAGCAGAGTCGTGATGGTCAACAGGGCGCTGCTCAGTTGCCAGGGCCACAGTGTCGGGCCCTGGACCCAGGCCTGGGACGGTGTTTCGTCGGGCAACGGCTCTGTTTCCAGGCCGGGGGCGGGCGCAACCTCGAGTCTGCGCGCCGGCAGGCTGGTGCGTTCCAGGCGATCTTCGTGGGTATTCCACCAGACGATTTCTACCGCTGGCAGTTCGAATTGTCCGCTGCGATTGGGCACTAGGGCTTCGCGTTCCTCGCGGCTGCCGATCACGCCGCTGTCGCTGATCTGGTTGGCCAGTTGCGGCTGGTCCGGGTAGCGCCGCAGGCCTTTGACTGCGGTTGCGGGTAAGGGGGAGAGTTGTGCACTGGACAGTCCATCGACCTTGAGCAGCAAGCTGCGGGTCAGCGATTCGCCGACCTTGGCGCTGTCCGGTTGCGGGCTCCAGGTTTCCGCCAGACTCAGCGCGCGGGCCGGCAGCCAGGGGGCGTCGCTCGGGTAACCGGCGGGCTTGGCTTTGACCGTCAGGGGGATCTCCGGTGACTTGACCCGTGCGACCTTGCCGGGACGCGGGCCGAATGGCTGGAAGTCGTTGCTGTTGGCGCGGTCGACCAGGGTGGCGCTGAACGCCTGGGCGGGAATGGTCAGTTCGCCGCTACGCTGGGGGAAGATCGCGTAGCGCAGTTCGATCACGCCATGGCGGATGCCGTTGATGTCTTTTTCGTAGGTGCGCGGCTCGCCCAGTGGTTCGATGCGTGCCTCGGGCATTTCCAGTGGGCTCAGGCTGCTGTCGTCATACAGCGAGACGGAGTGGTAGATGCGCAGGGTCAGCACGCTCTGCTCCTGAACGTAGACGCTTTCCTGGTCCAGGCTGGCGTCGATGAATACTGGTGCCAGTTTGCTCGTCGCACTGTCGCTACCGGCTTCCTGTACGTGAAGGCTGATCGGCAGGGTCCGTAGTTCGCCCAGGCTCAGCGGCGGCACGACCACGTAGCCGCTGTGTTTCGGTTGCAGGGTAACGATCCAGCGGTTGATGGCGCGGGACTCGCCGTTGAGCGTGGTCAGGCGATTGACCTGGCGGCTGCCGTGTACCTCGAACAGGGTGTCGAGCGGGCTGAGGTCGGGTTTGCCGAATTGGGTGGCGTCGTCGGATTCTAGGGTCAGTTCGAAGGTTTCGCTGGCACTCAGGCGGGCGCGGTCGATGCTCGCGGTGAAGCTTTGCGCGCTGACCTGGAGTGCCAGCAGGCTGAGGAGAAGGGTGCAGAGCAGGCGGGTCATCGTTTTTGTTCCTGACGCTGTTGCTGTTCGTACCAGAATTTACGTCGCAGTAATTCACCGGGTTCATCGGGGATTTGCCGCAGCCATTGTTCCAGGGCCTGGCGCCGCTCGCTATCGAGGGGCGGCGCGGAGCTGGCGATTTGTTCTTCGCTCTGGAGGTCATCGTCCGGTTCGCTGGGTGTTGGCTTGTCGCTGTCGCCGGGCGTGGGCTGGCTGGGCGCTTGCTCCTCGTCGCCCGGGCTGGTTTGGCCGGAGGCGGGCGGCGGTTTGTCGGCATCAGGCTGCGCGGGCCCGGCCTGCGGTTGCGGTGGGGTGGGTATGCTGTCCGCTTGTTCTGGCGAATTTTGCTGCTGGTTTTGCTCTTGTTGGTTTTGCTGCAACAGTTGTTCGATCAGGGTTTTGTTGTTCTGCGCCGGGAGCAGGTCCGGCTGCAATTCCACGGCTTGGCTGTAGGCATCCAGGGCGGCTTCGAGTTCATTGCTGCGGGCCAGGGCGTTGCCACGGTTGTAGTGGGCGATGGCGTTGTCGCCGCGAGCGAAACGTTCGGCCGCGGCCGGGTAATCGCCCGCCTGGTAGAGCGCCAGACCCTGCCACTGCGGATCCTGGAAGCGTTCGGCAGCTTCGCCCGGGCGTTGCGCATCGAGCAGGCGCTGGCCTTGTTGATCGGCGCGCCACCAGAGGTCGTCAAAACTGAAGGCGTAGCTGGTCTGCGGTGCGCCGAGCAGCAGTAGCGGCAGGCAGAACAACCAGCCGCGGCGGCCGGCGCAGGCGGCTAGCAGCAACAGCGGCAGGAGCAGCCAGTGGCCTTGATCGGCCCAGGCCTGCAGGCGCGTCTGTTCGCCGTCGCGGTGCAGTTGTTGGGGCGCCGCGAGCAGACCGAGGTTGCGCAGGTCGCGGTCATCCAGGCTGACCTGCTGATAACGCCCGCCGATCTGTCGGGCGAAGCGGGCGAGGCCAGCGCTGTCGAGGCGCGGGATGAGGATTGCGCCTTGGGCGTCTTTGAGAAACGAGCCGTTTTCCTGAACGATAGGCGCACCCTCGGTGCTGCCGATCCCAAGCATATGCAGGCGTGCACCGTTGCTGCCGAGCGCCTGGCGGATACCGAGGCGTTCCTGCTGATCCAGGCCGCTGCCGATCAGGAGGATGCGGCCCTGGCCCTGGCCGCCCTGTTCAAGCAGTTGCAGCGCCTTGTTCAGCGCCAGGTCCGCGCGCCGGCCGGGCTCGGGCATGATCGAGGGTTTGAGTGATTCGAGCAGGTTGCGACTGGTGGCCAGGTCGTCGGATAGCGGCACCAGGGTGTGTGCGCTGCCGGCGAAGACCACGATTGCAGTCTGCGCATCGCGGCGCGCCTGGAGCAGGTCGAGCAGCTTGCGTTTGGCCTGCTCCAGGCGGTTGGGCGAAGTGTCGCTGGCGAGCATCTGTGGGGTCAGTTCGAGCATGATCACCAGCGGGTCGGCGGGTTTCAGATTGCTCTGCTCCAGGCGTTGCCAGCTGGGGCCAAACAGCGCCAGCAGGGCCAGCAGCCAGGCCAGCCCGAGGGCGATCGAGGGCAGGCGGCTGGTGCGACCTCGGCCGCCGCTGAGCAGCGCCGCGTGAAACGCCGGCGGCAGCAGCAGTTGCCAGCGCCCGGCGCGTTTCTCCCGGTGCCAGAGTTGCCAGAGCAGCACCGCCAGCAGTGGCACCAGCAGCAGCCAGTAAGGGCGCAGCCAGTGGGGCCATAAACCCAGTAGCCAATCTTCGATCATGGCTGTCTCCGCCAGGGACGTTGCGCCAATAGGCGTAGCCGTTGTTGCGGTTGCGGCCAGAGTTCGCGGCCCACCAGCAGCATGCTCAGCAGCAGCGCGGCGCTCAGTGGCCAGGCATACAGCGCCTGGGCCGGACGGGCCAGGGTCGGCTGCTGAGCTACCGGTTCGAGGCGGTCGAGCTGCTGCTCGATGGCACGCAGTTCGCTGCTGTCGCGGGCGCGGAAGTATTCGCCGCCGGTCACATCGGCTATCGCGCGCAGGCTCGGTTCGTCCAGATCCAGCCCCGGATTGAGACCGAACAGGCCAGCGATCCCGCCTTGTTGCGGGTCTGCGCCAATGCCGATCGGGTAGATCTTAATTCCTTCCTCGGCGGCCAGACGTGCCGCGATCATCGGTTCGATCTCACCACCAGTATTGGCGCCATCGGTCACCAGCACCAGCACGCGACTATCCGCCGGGCGTTGGCGTAGGCGCTTGACCGACAGGCCGATGGCATCGCCGATGGCGGTGTTCTTGCCGGCGATGCCGATCACCGCTTCGTCGAGCCAGGTGCGCACGGTGCGCCGGTCGAAGGTCAGGGGCGCCTGCAGATAGGCCTGGCTGCCGAACAGGATCAGGCCGACGCGGTCGCCCTGACGGCCTTCGATGAAGTCGCCCAGCAGGTGTTTGACCAGGGTCAGGCGGTCGACTTCCTCGTCTTCCCAGCGCATGTCGGCGTAGGCCATGGAGCCGGACACATCCACCGCGAGCAGCAGGTCGCGGCCGCTGGCGGGCATTGGCAGCGGTTCGCCGACCCATTCCGGGCGGGCGGCGGCTGTAAGTAGCAGCAGCCAGAGCAGGGCGAAGGGCGCCTGCTGGCGCCAGGCCGGCAGGTTGGCCCGCGCGCGGCGTCCGGCCAAACCTTCCAGCTCGCCGAGGAAGCTGACTTTCAGGGCCGCCTCGCCGCTGTCTGCCGCCGGCAGCAGCAGACGCAGCAACCAGGGCAGCGGCGCGAGCAGGATGAGCCACGGCCAGGCGAATTCAAACATGCTTGCGAATCCAGATGGCGACCGCCTGGTTGAGCCCGTCGATGGCCTTGTCGTCGAGCGTGCAGTGCGGTCGATAGGCGCCTTCGACCAGAATCATCCAGCGGGTCAGGCCGGCCGCCGGGCAACGGCTGTCGAGAAACGCCAGCCAGCCTCGACTGCTCAGGGTGTGGCTGTGGCTTTGCGGGTAGTGCTGGCGGCACAGGCGCTTGAGCAGACCGTTGAGCTGTTGCAGCCAGGGGCCGGCGGGAGCACCGTCGTAGGGTTTGCCCAGTTGTTCGAGCTCCACCAGGGCGGCTACCCGCAGCGGATCGAGGGCGTTGTCGCTGACGTTCGCTGTGCGCGTGCGGCGTAGACGTTGCAGCAAGCGCGTCAGGCCCCACAGCAGCAGTGGCACGAGCAAGGCCAGCAGCCACCAGCCAGGTGCGGGCGGCCACCAGTCGATCGGCGCCGGGGCGATCAGGGGCTCGAGTTGATCCAGCGGGTTCATAACCGTTTACCGGGGCGTTGCGCGTTGAGGTGGTCGCGCAGTTGTTCGATCATCTCACGCTGGGTGCTCAGCGCGAGCAAGGGCACACCAAGCTTCTGCGCCAGGCGTTGCCAGCGTGCCTGGCGCTCCTCGCCTTGGCCGCGATAGGCCTGGCGCAGGCTGGCGTCATGGGTGTCGAGCTCCAGTTGCGCGCCGCGTTCGGCAAAGCGCAGCAGGCCGGCGGCCGGCAGGGCATGGTCGAGCGGGTCGGAGATCGGCAGCAACAATATGTCGGTGTGGCGCGCCAGCAGGTTCAATTGTTGTTCGCTGCTGTCGCCGAGGGTGCGTTCGTCGCAGATGATCACCGCCAGGCTGCCGGGGCGCAGTACTTCGCGGGCGCGGCGCAGGGCCAGGCCGAAGCTGTCACGACTGGCTTGGCCGTCGCTGGACAGCGCCTGGTTGGCGCGGGCCAGGCGATTGAGCAGCTGCAGCAGGCTCTGCTTGCTGCGCCGCGGTTTGATTTCGTGCTGCTCCCCGCCGAATACCAGGCCGCCGATGCGGTCGTTATGACCCAGAGCGGCCCAGCCGATCAGGCTGGCGGCCTGGGCGGCGAGCACCGATTTGAACATCAGCCCGGAGCCGAAAAACAGCCGCTGGCTCTGCTCCACGAGGATGTAGGTCGGCCGCTCGCGTTCCTCATGGAACAGCTTGGTGTGCGGCTCCTGGGTGCGCGCGGTGACCCGCCAATCGATGGTGCGCACGTCGTCGCCCGCCTGGTAGACCCGCACCTGGTCGAAATCCACGCCGCGCCCGCGCAGCTTGGAGTGGTGCAGGCCGATTAGCGGGCTGCGCTTCGCCGGCGTGGAGAATAGCTGTACCTCGCGCACGCGGTGGCGCATCTCGATCAGTTCGGCGAGATTGACTCGCACGCCGGGTTGGGTGGGCTGGCTGTGCATGGCGGTTCAGCAGCGCGCCCGGATGCAATCCGGGCGCGCTGTTCGGTGCTCCCCGGATTGCATCCGGCTTATGGCTTGCGGCTTATGGCTTATGGCTTGCTGCTGCATTTATGCCACCGCCACCACATCGAGAATGCGCTGGACCACGCGATCCTGGTCGATACCGGCGGCTTCAGCCTCGAACGACAGGATGATGCGGTGGCGCAGCACGTCGAACAGCACGGCCTGGATGTCTTCCGGGCTGACGAATTCGCGCCCGGCCAGCCAGGCGTGGGCGCGCGCGCAGCGATCCAGGGCAATCGAGCCGCGCGGGCTGGCGCCGTAGGCGATCCATTCGGCCAGTTCCGGGTCGAATTTTGCCGGCGTACGCGAGGCCATCACCAGTTGCACCAGGTATTCCTCCACCGCATCGGCCATGTACAGGCCGAGGATTTCTTTGCGCGCGGCGAAGATCGCTTGCTGGCTGACCCGGTGCTCGGGCTTGGTTTCGCCATGCAGCGCTTCGCCGCGGGCCTGGGCGAGGATCTTGCGCTCGACGCTGGCATCCGGGAAGCCGACGGTCACGTGCATCAGGAAACGGTCGAGCTGGGCCTCCGGCAGCGGGTAGGTGCCTTCCTGCTCGATCGGGTTCTGCGTGGCCATCACCAGGAACAGCGGCGATAGCTGGTAGGTGCTGCGGCCAACGCTGACCTGGCGTTCGGCCATGGCCTCGAGCAGCGCCGACTGCACCTTGGCCGGGGCGCGGTTGATCTCATCGGCCAGCACCAGGTTGTGAAAAATCGGCCCCTGCTGGAACACAAAGCTGCCAGTCTCCGGACGGTAGATCTCGGTGCCGGTGATATCGGCAGGCAACAGGTCCGGAGTGAACTGGATGCGATGGAATTCGGCTTCGATCCCTTCGGCCAGTTCCTTGATCGCCTTGGTCTTGGCCAGCCCGGGCGCGCCTTCGACCAGCATGTGGCCATCGGCGAGCAAGGCGATCAGCAGCCTCTCGATGAGTTTCTCCTGGCCAAGGATCTGGGTAGAAAGAAAGGTTCGCAGCGCGAGCAGCGCTTCACGGTGTTCCATCGTTGGACTCTTTTGGCGGGGGAATGCACGTCGTGCCGGGCGCAACGACGGCTATGACTTTAATGCATTTGCCGATGCCTCGGCTATGCGTGACTCGGCATCCTCGCCAGGTGACAGGCGCTTGGCAAGGGGCTGCGGAAACAATCACCGTCTTGCTGCCACTGGCACTGCCATATTCGAGTGGTGAGGGCCGTTGCGATACGGTCGGATGGCTAATGTGCATTTGCTCGGTGAGGGGCTGAGGCATTCTCATTAGCCGGAGGGCGGTACAGGCGCCCGGCAGGCCATCGATACACTGCTCGATGTATGGTCCACCCGCGCCAAGTGGTGTGCCTCTGACGGGGTTTTAGAGAAGCAACGGCTGCTCAGTCCTCAGCCTTGCCGCCATTGCTTGAGCAGGCGCAGGTGCGCCTCTTGCGCCGATTCCTGCTGCACCGGCGCCAGGCGCAGCTCCTCACCGGGCAGACACTGCGCCAGGCGCGCTACTGCTTGCGGGGTGAGGGCGCCGAGGCGCGGGTAGCCACCGATGGTCTGGCGATCGTTGAGCAGGACGATCGGCTGGCCATCCGGCGGCACCTGCACGGCGCCCAGGGGAATACCTTCGGAAACCATGCTCGAGCGGCGGCATTGCAGCTGTGGGCCGAGCAGGCGCATGCCCATGCGATCCGAGCGTGAATCAATCTTCCAGGCGCTATTGAATACGTCGAACAAACTCTGCCCACTGAAGTCGCCGATTTGCGCGCCCATGACCAATTGCAGTTGCGGTGCAGGCGTGAATACGGGAATTAGTCGCTCATCGATCGTGCGTTGCCGCCGCTCGGCACCGGACCAGTTCAGCCGCTCGCCGGCCGCCAGTGGTTTGCCGTTACCCTGCAAGCCGCCCAGCTCTTCGCGGGCAATGCTGGCGCAGCTGCCGAGCACGCTGGGGGCATCGAAGCCGCCGGGAGCCGCCAGGTAGGCGCGCGCGCCGTGACGCGGTTGAGCAAACTTGAGCTGCTGGCCTTGGCGCACCATGAAGCTGTGCCAGGGTGCCAGGGGCTGGCCGTCCAGGCTGGCGCCGAGATCGGCGCCGGTCAGGGCGAGGCAAGCGTCCTGTTCGCAGATCAGGTTGAGATTGCCCAGGGTGATTTCCACTACGGCGGCGCCGAGCGGATTACCCAGCAGCCAGTTGGCCCAGTACATGGATATCCAGTCCAGGGCGCCGCTCTGGGTCACGCCCAGGTGGCGCACGCCGAAGCGACCGGCATCCTGCAGTTGGATAAAGGGTGTGCTGCGTTCGACGCGCAAGCCGCCAGTCTTGGGGGAGTGGCTCATTACGTCATCTCCAGGGGGCTGTCATCGCCGCCGAGGCGGATGAATTCGGCGTGGTCGATGGGCGCGAAACGCACCCGGTCGCCCGGCTGCAACAGGCTGTAGCCGTCGATGCTGCGGTCGAACAGTTGCGCGGGGCTGCGCCCGATCAGGTTCCAGCCGCCGGGCGAGACCACCGGATAGACGGCGGTCTGGCGTTCGGCAATGCCCACACTGCCGGGGGCGATGCGTTTGCGCGGGGTGCTCAGGCGTGGCGTGGCCAGGGCTTCTTCGACCAGCCCCATGAAGGCGAAGCCGGGTGCGAAGCCGATGGCGAACACCTGGTATTCATGGCCACTGTGGCGGCGGATGACTTCGGCCTCACTGAGGCCGCTGCGCTGCGCCAGCAGCGGGAGTTCCGGACCGACGCTGCGGTCGTACCAGGTCGGCAGACTATGGCAGCGACCCCCTGTGGTGCTGGCTGGTTGCAGGTCGGCGAACGCCTGGGCGATCAACTCACGGGCCTGGGACGCGCTGATGTGTTCGAGGTCGTAGTGCAGTAGCAGGGTGGTGTAGGACGGCACCAGGTCGATCAGCGCGGCGCCGAAGCTGGCGCGCAGGCGCTCGGTGGCGGCCAGCATCCAGGGCATGTTGCTTTCTTCGATGCAGTCGAACAGGCGCAGGATCAGGCTGTCGATGCCGGCGACTTCGAGCCGGGGTACAGGGGCACGTGCAGTCATGCCTGGGCCAATGCGTCGAAGGCTTGGCGAATGCGTTGTACCGCGGCGACCGAGCCGGCGTTGTCGCCATGCACGCACAGGGTGTGGGCCTGCAGGGGCAGGGCGCTGCCATCGCTGGCGACCAGTGCGTCGCCCTTGGCCAGGGTGACGGCCTGGTTGACGATGACGTCGCTGTCGTGATGCACCGCGCCGGGCTGGCTGCGCGCGACCAGAAAACCGGCCGCGTCATAGGCGCGGTCGGCGAAGGCCTCGAACCACAGGCTGATGCCGAATTCGTCGCCGATGGCTTGCGCCTGGCGGTTGTCGCTGGTGGTCATCAGCATCACCGGCAGGCTCTTGTCGTAGCTGGCCACGGCGCGCATTACCGCGCGGAGAATGTCCGGCTTGCGCATCATGTCCTGGTACAGCGCGCCGTGCGGTTTGACGTAGCTGACGCGAGTGCCTTGGCTGCGGCAGAGCGCTTCGAGGGCACCGATCTGGTAGAGCAGCAGGTCCTCGACCTCCTGCGCCGAGCAATCCATCGAACGGCGGCCGAATCCAACCAGGTCTTGATAGGCCGGGTGGGCACCGATGCGCACGTCATGACTGACCGCCAGGGCAACGGTCTTGCGCATGGTGCTGGGGTCCGAGGCGTGGAAGCCGCAGGCGATGTTGGCGCAGTCGATATAAGGCATGACCTCGGCATCCATGCCCATTTGCCAAGGGCCAAAACTTTCGCCGATATCGCAGTTCAGAAGCAGGCTGTTCACGGAAGTGTTCCTCTGGGCGGAGCGTCATGCGCTGGTCGGTCAGACGCAGGCTACGACGGCTGTTGAGTGGCCACTGCACGGGTTTGTCTATGAAAAAATGGACCGTATAGCATTCTTGATCGGGCCACCTGACGCGTCCAACTAATTAAAACGTGCACCGGAGATAGGAAAAGTCGATGGCAGTTAGGAACTGCCGGCTACGTCATCGGCTCGCAGCACGCTGCGTCGCTGCAACGATGAAGTAAGGGGCAGGGCATAGGCTTTCCGAATTCGCCCCTGCGTTTCTTGTGACGTGCTCCTAATCGCTGGCAAGCAGCAGAAACGGGGCAGCGACGGGCCGACGCTACCCGCCCGTCGGCCGTGCAGCGCTTTACCAGAGCGCCACGCTGTAGCTGAGGATCAGGCGGTTCTCGTTCAGGTCGTTGCCGAAGTTCGAACGCACAGTCGCATTCCGCCATTTGACGCCGAAGTTCTTCAGCGCGCCTTGCTGGACGACATAGGCGATGTCGGTGTTGCGCTCCCACTCCTTGCCACCGTTGCTGGCGCCAACCTGTACGTTATCGCCGGAAACATAGCGGCTCATGAACGTCAGGCCGGGCATACCAATGGCCGCGAAGTTGTAGTCGTAGCGCGCCTGCCAGGAGCGTTCGTCGATATTGGCGAAGTCATTGATCTGGATGAAATTGACCAGGTAGGGATCGCTGCTGGCGATGTACGGAAACGGGTCGTCGCCGCTCATGCGCTGGTAGCCGGCGCCGAAGGCATGGCCGCCGAGGGTGTAGGTGAACATGGCGCCGAAGGCCTGGTTGTCGATGTCGCGGAAGTTGCCGTCTTCCTGGCTCCTGGAGAAGCGCAGGTCGGTCTTGAACGACTGGCCTTCGCCCAGTGGCTTGAGGTAGACCAAGGTGCTGTAGTACTGCTGGTAGATGTCTTGCAGATTGCCGTAGTGCAGGCCAGCGCTGAGCTCGGGGGTCAGCTTGTAATCGCCGCCGCCGAACACGAACGAGTCGCTGCTGCCACCGATGCGGTTGGCGCTCATCGCGGTGTAGTCGCTGGAATTGTTGGCCTTGATCCGGTCGATCTTGCCGCCCTGCAGGGTGAGCTTTTCGATCTCTTGCACATTCAGCAGTGCGCCGCGGAACGATGCGGGGAGCAGGCGCGTGTCATTCGAGGAAACGATCGGGCTGCGAAAGGCCAGGGATCCCACTCGCAGGGTGCTCTTGGATGCTCTGAATTTGGCGGTCAGGTCGAGCTTGGAATACTCGTCCTGCGAGCCGCCGGAGCGGTCGGCTGGCAACAAGCCGCTGCCAGAGGTGCCGTCACCGGAGTCGAGCTTCAGACCGAGCATGCCAAGCGCATCGACGCCTATGCCGACCGTGCCTTCGCTGTAGCCTGACTCCAAGCGCAGGAGAAAGCCCTGGGCCCATTCTTCCGCCTTGTCGCGTGCGTTGTGCTGGCGAAAATCACGGTTGAAGTAAAAATTGCGCAGATCGAGGCTACCTTTGCTGTCGCTGATGAAATCGGCGTTGGCCAGAGCGGGCAGGCTGCTGGCGATCAGTAGGGCAGCTATTCGTTGGTTCGGGGTCATCCGGAGTATCTCCTGGACGCCATGCGCGCAGCGTAGAGGCGGTTGCTGGGCAGGGCGCAGTTGTATATTTGTTTTTATTGGGGCTTGCGATACCGCCGGCGCATTCTTGGTAGGGGAAGGAGTAAGCGTCCAACGAGAAAAAGCAGGGGGCCGGCGATAAGAAAATCCAATGCGCCACCGAGGTGGCAGGCACGCAATTGGCATGCGGCCTGTTTCGCGTGCATCATTGCGACTTGTTCTACCCGCAACAGAACTTCATTACCCAGAGGGTGCCGTCGGCCATGAACCTGAGATTTCTCGAGACTTTTGTGTGGGTGGCGCGACTGAAGAGCTTTCGTCTCACTGCAGAAAAGTTGTTCAGCACCCAGGCCTCTATTTCAAGTCGAATTGCTGCGCTGGAAGACGAGTTGGGGGTGCGCCTGTTTCTGCGTGACTCGAAGGGCGTTTCGCTGACGCCGGAAGGGCAGAAGGTGCTCGAATACGCCGAACGGATGATCGACACCATGCAGGCGTTGAAGCAGTCGATCAGCGATACCGGCAACATCCAGGGGCGCATCCGGGTCGGGGCGATGGACACGGTTATTCACACCTGGCTAAGCCCCTTCGTGACCAAGATCATGGAGCGTTACCCGGCAGTGGAAATCGAGCTGACGGCCGATACCGCGCGTAATCTCTGCGATCAATTGCAGAAGGGCTATCTGGATATCATTTTGCAGACCGACATGGTCAACGGCGACAGTGTGCGCAATCTGGAACTGGCGAACTTCCCAGTGCACTGGATAGTGCCGACTGGCTCGTTGTATCACCGTGGCTATGCATCGATGAATGAATTGGCTAAAGAACGCATCATTACCTTCTCGAAGAATTCCCGCCCGCACCAGGACATCCTCAACCTGCTGCACGCCGGCAATGTCAGCGCGCCGCGGATCAGTTGCGTGAATTCCGTGGCGGCCATGACGCGCTTGGTTCGTGACGGTTTCGGCATCGGCGCGTTACCGGCGGCCTTGGTCAGTGAAGAGCTGAAGCAGGGTGTGCTGACCATCCTCGATGACGTACCGCAACCTTCGCCACTCGGCATGGTTGCCACGTGGCGCACCGGTGCTGGCCTCGAGCTGAGCGAAGACATAGTCGCGCTCGCCTGTGAAGTGCTCTGCGAGTACGCCGAGCAGATGGGCGAAGCCATGGTTGCGTTGACCATCCCTAGCGCAGAACACCGGGCGGACTGAGTCGGTAGTACCGGCGTCGCCGCTACCGACCGTGACGAGTCGGTTCGCTGAGAGGGCACGCGAGCGCTGTTGCACGAATTTCTGCGCGCTACAGTCGCGACTGCAATCCAGTCATCGACTGCGCCATAAAGGGCAGGCCACGTAAAGCCACCCCTTTCCCTAGCATGGATGCACATCGATGGTGCGTGGGTTCTGTGCCTGCCGCGTTTCGCCTCATAACAATTTCCGATCATGCGTTCCCGGTTTTTCTAGTTGGACAGGCTTTGCCTATTAAACAAGACTCGGGGTGTTTTCCCTCAAGCGCCGGCACAGACCATTGCGCCTACAACAATAATCTGGAGAAACTCATGAAAAGTACTTCGTTTCGCTTCGCACTGTCGGCTATGGCCTGTGCCTTGAGCATTGGTGCGTTTGCCGCGCAGGCCGCCGAGCGCTGGAACATGTCGGTCGAACAGCCCGACGGCAACTTCATTACTACCGTGGCCAAGGACTTCGCCAAAGATGTCGAAGCCGCCACCGCTGGCGAGTTGCAGATACGCATCCATGCTAACTCGGTGCTGTTCAAGCGCCCCGAGGTCAAGCGCGCGGTGCAAACCGGCCAGGTTCAGGTTGGCGACGTGCTGATGTCAGTCTTGGGCAACGAAGACCCGATCTATGAAGTGGATAGCGTGCCGTTCCTTGTGCGCAATTACACGGATGCACAAAAACTTTGGGTGGCCAGTCGCCCCGCGGTGGAAGAACGTCTTGCCACGCAGGGCATCAAGCTGCTCTATGCCATGCCCTGGTCGCCGCAGAGTATCTACAGCAAGACCCCGATCAGCAGCATGGATGACTTCAAGGGCATGAAATTTCGGGCCTACAATCCAGCGACCTCGCGCATAGCCGAGCTGATGGGGGCTATTCCGACGATTATCCAAACCGGTGAAATCCCTCAGGCGTTCAGTACCAGCATGATCAGCGGCATGCTGACGTCCCCGACTACCGGAGTGGACTCCCAGGCCTGGGATTTCGTTAGCTACTACTACGACGTTAAAGCGTTCATTCCGAAGAACTTCGTGATCGTCAATGCACGTGCCTTTAAGCGTCTGCCACCAGCATCGCAAAAGGCTGTGCTGGAGGCCGCTGCGCGTGCCGAAACGCGCGGCTGGGCGATCGCGCAGGAGGAGACCAGCAAGTTGGTGAAGACTCTCGCCGATCACGGTATGCAGGTCGCTGAAAGCGCGCCTGAGGCAGTCGAAGCCGGCTTCGATAAAATCGGTGAAACCATGCTCGACGAATGGCTGGAGAAATCCGGTGCCGACGGTAAGGCCATTATCGACGCGTACAAAAACTGACGCCGTCGGCTCAAGTCGCCGGGGTTAGCGAGCATCTGTGAATGCAGTGTGCGTTGTATCCCGGCATCTCTACCAGCGATCAGGGGAGTCTTGACCATGACGCCATTGCATAAGCTTTACACCCTATCCGGATGGCTGTCCGGTGTGTTTCTCGTCCTGATCTGCCTGTTGGTAGTCGCGCAGATCGTCGCGCGTCAGCTAGGCACGATGGTGCCTTCGGCGGATGAGTTTGCTGCTTACGCCATGGCCGCCTCAGGCTTCCTGGGGTTGCCTTATGCCTTGCAGCGTGGCGCACACGTGCGCGTCGAAATGCTCTGTAAGTTGTTGCCGGCTCGTGGGCGTTTTTTTGCCGATGTGCTGAGTACCTTCATCGGGCTGTCGATCGCCGCCTATCTGGCCTGGTATTGCAGCCTGTTCGTGATCGAGTCCTACGAGTTCGACGAAGTATCGTCGGGCCTGCTGCCCATTCCAATGTGGTTGCCGCAGCTGTCGATGCTGCTGGGCACCCTGATCCTGGTTATTGCGATGGCCGAGCGTCTGGTGCTGGTCTGTCTGGGGCGGCGCTTCGAGGTCGCCGAGGTCAGCACGGCGATGAGCGAATGAGCGCTACCCGAGACGTTGTTCTTTTCTGCGGCCGTGCCCGCATCGCATTAGTGAGCTAGCCATGGAACACACAATAATTACAGTCACTCTGCTGGTGGCGTTGTTTGCGCTGCTGGGTGGGGGAGTATGGGTCGCGCTGTCGCTGATCGGCGTCGGTATTATCGGCATGGAGCTGTTCGGCGGCGCGCCGGCGGGCTCTATTCTCGCCTCTACCAGCTGGGCTTCGAGTGCCAGCTGGACGTTGACGGCATTGCCGCTGTTTATCTGGATGGGCGAGATCCTTTACCGCACGCGGCTTTCGGAAGACATGTTCAATGGTCTGTCGCCGTGGATGCGCGGGCTGCCGGGACGCCTGCTGCATGTCAATGTAGTTGGCTGCGGTATCTTTGCGGCGGTCAGCGGTTCGTCGGCGGCCACGGCGGCGACCATTGGCCGGATTTCCCTGCCGGAACTGAAGTCTCGCGGCTATCCGGACAAAATTGCCATGGGCTCGCTGGCGGGTGCCGGCACCTTGGGACTGTTGATTCCGCCGTCGATCATGATGATTGTCTATGGCGTGGCTGCGCAGGTGTCCATCTCCCGACTGTTCATTGCCGGCATCCTGCCGGGTCTGCTGTTGCTGGTGATCTTCAGTGGTTTTCTCATGCTCTGGGCGACATTCAATCGCGACAAGCTGCCGGCAGAAACCGAAGCCATGCCGTTTATGGATAAGCTGCGGGGTTCCAAGTTACTGATTCCCGTGGTGCTGTTGATCGTGGCAGTGATCGGCTCGATCTACGCCGGCTTTGCTACGGCGACTGAAGCGGCAGCGGTTGGGGTTGTCGGTGCCTTGCTGATTGCCTTGTGTTCCGGCTCACTGAGCCGCGAGACCTTCATGGCGAGTTTGATGGGCGCGGTTTGCACATCGTGCATGATCTTTTTCATTTTGCTGGGGGCCGCTTACCTGACGTCGGCAATGAGCTTCACTGGGCTACCTTCGGCGCTGGCCGACTGGATCATCGCCAAGCAACTGTCGCCCTACCTGCTGCTGTTGGCGTTGAGCGTGTTGTTTATTGTCCTGGGCTGCTTTCTCGACGGTATTTCGATCATCCTGCTGACCACCGCGGTGGTGCTGCCGGCGGTGCAGGCGGCGGGAATCGACCTGCTATGGTTTGGCATCTTCCTCATCCTGGTGGTCGAGATGGCGCAGATAACCCCACCGGTGGGCTTCAATCTGTTCGTCATTCAAAACCTGACGGGCTATGACATGTGGACAGTGGCCAAGGCCAGCTTTCCATTCTTCCTGCTGCTGGTGCTGGCGGCGATCCTGATTACCGTCTTTCCGCAGATCGTTCTGCTGTTACCGCAGGCGATGCGGGGCGCCTGAGTCCGCCTTGGCTAAGGCGGCTGCGACGCCTTTTGCCAGCGATCGAGCCGCCACTTGACGCTGCAAGTGGGTGGAATGGCCTTCTTTTCATCGCATTTGCCTGCCGGGGGAACAGCCTTGAAAGAAAATGTCGCAGCGCGGCAAGCGCTGCAAGGCGTTCCCTCGTTAAGCTCATGCGGCAATTGTGACCAGCGAGTCGTTGCTGTCGCCACACCTTAGGGGCAAGCATTTGAATGCAGCAAATGCGACCTGGACTAAGGTTGTGGCGTAAGTGCAAGGCTCGCGACTGCCTTTAGCCTGCTAATCGAATCTCAAGCCAATTGGAGCTTAACCATGGCGTTCTTTACGGCGGCCAGCAAAGCCGACTTTCAGCATCAACTGCAAGCGGCCCTGGCGCAGCACGTCAGTGAACAAGCATTGCCACAAGTCGCGCTGTTCGCCGAGCAATTCTTCGGCATCATCGCGCTAGACGAACTTACCCAGCGCCGGCTTTCCGACCTGGTCGGTTGCACCCTGTCATCCTGGCGTATGTTGCAGCGCTTCGATCACGGCAAAACTGAAATTCGCGCCTTCAACCCCGATTACGAGAAGCACGGCTGGCAGTCGACGCATTCCGGCGTGGAAATCCTGCGCAGCGATATTCCCTTCCTGGTCGACTCGGCACGCATGGAGCTGAATCGCCGTGGCTACAGCATCCACACCCTGCAGAACACCGTGTTCAGCGTACGCCGCAATAAACAGGGCGAGCTGCTGGAAATCCTGCCCAAGGGCACCCAGGGTGAGGGGGTGCTGCAGGAAGCGCTGATGTTCCTGGAAATCGACCGCTGCGCCAGCAGTGGCGAGCTGAAGATCCTGGAAAAAGCCCTGCGCGAAGTCTTCGAGGAAGTGCGCCTGAGCGTGGTTGATTTTAAACCGATGAAGGCCAAAGCCCAGGAGCTGCTGGCCTGGCTGGGCAGGGCAAAACTCAATGTCGAGGGCGCCGAAGTCGAGGAAATCAAGGTTTTCCTGAGCTGGTTGCTGGATGACCACTTCACCTTCCTTGGCTATGAAGAATTCACCGTGGTCGATGCGCCGGGTGGCGGCACCATCGTCTACGACGAGCAGTCCCTGCTGGGTATGTCCAAGCGCTTGCGCGGCGGTCTCAAGAGCGAGGACCTGAGCATCGAGCCGGAAGCGCTCAGCTACCTGCGTGAGCCGCTGCTGTTGTCCTTCGCCAAGGCGGCGGTGCCGAGTCGCGTGCACCGTCCGGCCTATCCTGATCTGGTGTCGGTACGTGAGCTGGACAGCAAGGGGCGGGTAATCAAGGAATGCCGCTTCATGGGTCTGTACACCTCGGCGGTGTATGCCGAGAGCGTGTGGAACATCCCCTATATCCGCCGCAAGGTGGCGGTGATCGAGGAGCGTGCCGGTTTTGACAGCAAGGCGCACCTGGGCAAGGAACTGGCCCAGGTATTGGAAGTGCTGCCGCGTGACGACCTGTTCCAGACCCCGGTCGATGACCTGTGCGATACCGCCATGGCCATCGTGCAGATTCAGGAGCGCAACAAGATCCGCGTGTTCCTGCGCCGCGACCCCTATGGTCGTTTCTGCTACTGCCTGGTCTATGTGCCGCGTGACGTCTACTCCACCGAGATCCGGATGAAGATCCAGCAGGTGCTGATGGAGCGCCTGCAAGCCACCGATTGCGAATTCTGGACCTTCTTCTCCGAGTCGGTGCTGGCGCGCGTGCAGTTCATCCTGCGTGCCGACCCGAAGAACAAGGTGCAGATCGATCCGGTGCGCCTGGAGAAGGAAGTCATTCAGGCCTGTCGTTCGTGGAAGGACGATTACGCTAGCCTGATGGTGGAAAGCTTCGGCGAGGCTCAGGGCACCAATGTGCTGGCGGATTTCCCCAGTGGTTTCCCGGCCGGTTACCGTGAGCGGTTTGCCCCGCATTCGGCGGTGGTCGATATGCAGCACCTGCTCAACTTGAGTAGCGAGCGGCCGCTGGTGATGAGCTTCTATCAGCCGTTGGCCGATGCCGGTCAACAGCTGCATTGCAAGCTATACCATGCCGACACGCCGTTGCCGCTGTCGGACGTGCTGCCGATTCTGGAGAATCTTGGCCTGCGCGTGCTCGGTGAGTTCCCTTATCGCCTGCACCAGCAGAATGGCCGCGAGTTCTGGATTCACGATTTCGCCTTCACCTACGCCGAAGGCCTGGACGTCGATATCCAGCAGCTCAACGACACGCTGCAGGACGCCTTCGTCCACATCGTCGGTGGCGACGCTGAGAACGATGCCTTCAACCGCCTGGTGCTGACTGCGGCCATGCCGTGGCGTGACGTGGCGCTGCTGCGCGCCTATGCGCGTTACTTGAAGCAGATTCGCCTGGGCTTCGGCCTCAACTATATCGCCAGTACCCTGGTCAACCATGCCAACATCGCCAAGGAATTGGTGCGTCTGTTCAAGACTCGCTTCTATCTGGCCCGCAAGCTCGGCGCCGCAGACCTGGAGAGCAAGCAGCATAAGCTGGAGCAGGCCATTCTTGCTGCGCTGGATAACGTAGCGGTGCTCAACGAAGACCGCATCCTGAGGCGCTACCTGGACCTGATCAAGGCCACCCTGCGCACCAACTTCTACCAGCCCGATGCCGCAGGGCAGAGCAAGTCCTACTTCAGCTTCAAGCTCAACCCGCGGGCGATTCCGGACATTCCCAAGCCGACGCCAAAATTCGAGATATTCGTCTATTCGCCGCGAGTCGAAGGCGTGCACCTGCGTTTCGGTGACGTCGCCCGCGGTGGCCTGCGCTGGTCGGATCGTGATGAAGACTTCCGTACCGAAGTGCTTGGCCTGGTCAAGGCGCAGCAGGTGAAGAACGCCGTCATCGTGCCGATGGGCGCCAAGGGCGGCTTCCTGCCGCGGCGTATGCCGGTGGGCGGCTCGCGTGACGAGATCATGGCCGAGGGCATCGCCTGCTACCGGATCTTTATCAGCGGCCTGCTCGACATCACCGACAACCTCAAGGAAGGCGCGGTGGTGCCGCCGGCCAACGTGGTTCGCCACGATCAGGATGATCCCTATCTGGTGGTCGCGGCCGACAAGGGCACCGCAACATTCTCCGATATCGCCAACGGTATCGCGGGCGATTATGGCTTCTGGCTGGGCGATGCCTTCGCTTCCGGTGGTTCGGCCGGGTATGACCACAAGGGCATGGGCATTACCGCCAAGGGCGCCTGGGTTTCGGTGCAGCGTCACTTCCGTGAGCGCGGTATCAACGTGCAGCAGGACAACACCACGGTGATCGGGATCGGTGACATGGCCGGTGACGTGTTCGGCAACGGCCTGCTGCTGTCGGACAAGCTGCAGCTGGTCGCGGCCTTCAACCACCTGCATATCGTTATCGACCCCAACCCGGATGCGGCCATGAGCTTCGTCGAGCGCAAGCGTCTGTTCGACCTGCCGCGCTCCAGCTGGGCCGATTACGACACGTCGCTGATTTCCGCGGGTGGCGGGATCTTCCTGCGTAGCGCCAAGAGCATTCCCATCAGCGCGCAAATGCAAGAGCGCTTCGACATCAGCGCCGACAAGCTGGCGCCGAACGAACTGCTCAATGCGCTGCTCAAGGCGCCGGTGGACCTGATCTGGAACGGCGGTATCGGTACCTACGTCAAGTCGAGCAAGGAAAGCCATGCCGATGTTGGCGATAAGGCCAACGATTCGTTGCGCGTCGACGGTCGCGAGCTGCGGGCGCTGGTCGTGGGTGAGGGCGGCAACCTCGGCATGACCCAGTTGGGTCGCGTCGAGTACGGCCTCAATGGCGGGGCGAGCTATACCGACTTCATCGATAACGCCGCCGGGGTGGATTGTTCCGACCATGAGGTAAATATCAAGATCCTGCTCAACGAGATCGTTGCGGCTGGCGACATGACCGGCAAGCAGCGCAACAAGCTGCTGGTCGAGATGACCGATGCGGTGGGCGGCCTGGTCTTGGCCAACAACTACAAGCAGACCCAGGCCCTGTCGTTGGCCGAGCGTCGTGCGCGTGAACGGCTGGGCGAGTACAAGCGTGTGATGGCTGGGCTGGAGGCTGCAGGCAAGCTGGATCGTGCCCTGGAGTTCCTGCCGTCCGACGACGAACTTAATGAGCGTGCCGCCAAAGGCCAGGGCCTGACTCGCCCGGAGTTGTCGGTGCTGATCTCCTACAGCAAGATCGATCTGAAAGAGTCGCTGCTCAAATCCCAGGTGCCGAACGATGAGTACCTGGCGCGCGAGATGGAAACCGCCTTCCCGCCGCTCCTAGCGCAGAAGTTCGGTGAGCAGATGCGTCGTCATCGCCTCAAACGCGAAATTGTCAGCACGCAGATCGCCAACGATCTGGTCAACCACATGGGCATCACCTTCGTGCAACGCTTGAAGGAGTCCACCGGCATGAGTTCGGCCAACGTCGCCGGGGCCTATGTCATCGTGCGCGATGTGTTCCGCCTGCCGTATTGGTGGAAGCAGATCGAGGCGCTGGACTACCAGGTGCCGGCCGAACTGCAGTTGCAAATGATGGATGAGCTGATGCGTCTGGGGCGTCGGGCCACCCGTTGGTTCCTGCGTAGCCGCCGCAATGAGCTGGATGCGGCGCACGACGTGGCGCATTTCGCGCCCCGCATCGAGGCGCTGGCGCTGAGCCTCGACGAGTTGCTCGAAGGCCCGGCGCGTGAGCAGTGGCTCGCACGTTTCCAGGCCTATGTCGAGGCCGGTGTGCCTGAAGTGCTGGCGCGTATGGTGGCCGGTACCAGCCATCTGTACACCCTGCTGCCGATCATCGAGGCGTCGGATCTCACCGCCCAGGATCCGCAGCGGGTTGCCGCAACCTACTTCGCTGTTGGCGGGTCGCTGGATCTGTCCTGGTATCTGCAGCAGATCACCGGGCTGACGGTGGAAAGCAATTGGCAGGCACTGGCGCGGGAAGCCTTCCGTGACGATCTGGACTGGCAGCAGCGGGCGATCACCGTGTCGGTGCTGCAGATGGTCGAGGCACCGACAGAGGTCGAAGAGCGGCTGGTGGTCTGGCTGGAGCAGCATCGCCGCCTGGTCGAGCGCTGGAAAACCATGCTCGCCGAGTTGCGTGCGGCGACAGGCTCCGATTACGCCATGTATGCGGTCGCCAATCGCGAGCTGATGGACCTGGCACAAAGCGCCCAGCGTGGGGTGTGCGCGCCCTGAGTCGCGCCTGAGCTGAACCCGAGCCCCGCCTAGTGCGGGGCTTTTTACTGTGGGTGCGCCGTTCGGTTCGCGGGCTGTGAGCTGGAGGGCTTGGCGGTCGGAGGGGGCGGCACGGGTGTGCGGGTGACGGCGGCTGCGCAGGAATCCCAGGCAAAAAGGCTGGCCTGGCGCTACATTGTTCAGCGGCCTGTCAGCTCCGCGTATGCAGGCGTGGGGGGGAGGAGGCGCGATAAGTAGTGGTGGGCCGCAGCAGGTCGCTGCTGGCCCACCCTACAGCCCATCTTGCCAGGGCTCAGTCTGCCTAGGTCAGGGGATCAGGCCCTGGCTGCGCAGGTAGTCGTCGTAGGTGCCGCTGAAGTCGATTACGCCGCTGGCAGAGAGCTCGATGATGCGCGTGGCCAGGGAGCCGACGAACTCGCGGTCGTGGCTGACGAAGACCAGCGTGCCCGGATAGTTTTCCAGCGCCAGGTTGAGTGCCTCGATGGATTCCATGTCGAGGTGGTTGGTCGGTTCGTCCATCACCAGCACGTTAGGCTTTTGCAGGATCAGCTTGCCGAACAGCATGCGGCCCTGTTCGCCACCGGAAATCACCTTCACCGACTTGAGGATCTCGTCGTTGGAGAACAGCATGCGGCCGAGGGTGCCACGCACCAGTTGCTCGCCGCCCTGGGTCCAGCGGCCCATCCAGTCGAACAGGTTGCTCTCGTCTTCGAAGTCGGAGGCGTGATCCTGGGCGTAGTAGCCCAGTTCGGCGCTTTCGGTCCATTTGACGGTACCGGCATCTGGGTACAGCTCGCCGACCAGGGTGCGCAGCAGGGTAGTCTTGCCGATGCCGTTGGGGCCGATGATGGCTACGCGTTCGCCGGCTTCGACGGTGAAACTGAAGTTCTTGAACAGCGGCTTGCCGTCGAAGCCCTTGGCCATGCTATCGACGATCACGGCCTGGCGATGCAGCTTCTTGTTCTGCTCGAAGCGAATGAACGGGCTGATCCGGCTGGACGGCTTGACCTCGGCCAGCTGGATCTTGTCGATCTGCTTGGCGCGCGAGGTGGCCTGCTTGGCTTTCGAGGCGTTGGCCGAGAAGCGGCTGACGAAGGACTGCAACTCGTTGATCTGGGCTTTTTTCTTGGCGTTGTCCGACAGCAGTTGTTCGCGCGACTGGGTCGCGGCGGTCATGTACTCGTCGTAGTTACCCGGGAACAGGCGCAGTTCGCAGTAATCCAGGTCCGCCATGTGGGTGCACACACTGTTGAGGAAGTGGCGATCGTGGGAAATGATGATCATGGTGCTGTTGCGCTGGGTCAGGATGTTTTCCAGCCAGCGGATGGTGTTGATGTCCAGGTGGTTGGTCGGCTCGTCGAGCAGCAACACTTCCGGATCGGAGAACAACGCCTGGGCCAGCAGTACTCGCAGTTTCCAGCCTGGAGCGACTTCGCTCATCGGGCCGAAATGCTGAGCCAGCGGAATGCCCAGGCCCATCAGCAATTCGCCCGCGCGGGATTCGGCGGTGTAGCCGTCCATCTCGGCGAACTCGGTTTCCAGTTCGGCCACGGCCATGCCGTCGTCTTCGCTCATTTCCGGCAGCGAGTAGATGCGGTCACGCTCGGCTTTGACCTTCCACAACTCCTCGTGGCCCATGATCACGGTATCGAGCACGCTGAAGTCTTCGTAGGCGAACTGATCCTGGCGCAGCTTACCCAGGCGCACGTTCGGCTCCAGCATCACCTGACCGCCGCTCGGTTCCAGGTCGTTGCCGAGAATTTTCATGAAGGTCGACTTGCCGCTGCCGTTCGCCCCAATCAGGCCGTAACGGTTGCCGCCGCCAAACTTGACGGAAACGTTCTCGAACAGGGGTTTGGCCCCGAATTGCATGGTGATATTGGCGGTGGAGATCACGTAATCGTTGTCCAGGAAGCGAGCGCGGGAGCGCGAAAGGGGCAAGATTGTACAGCTTTATGGCCCGGCAAGGCAGCGGGGAGGACAGATGGGAGGGTTTTGCCGGGTGATCTGCGGTTGTGAAAATATCGAGCGCCGTCGCGAGGCTGCCTCAAGGCGTCCGCAGCACGCCGCAGCGGACGTTTGGAGGCTGCCGCAGTAGGCGAGAGTTTTTTCACAAGCGCTCTGCTCTCAGTCGCGGTAGAACACCTGTACCAAGTGATAGCCGAACTGGCTCTTCACCGGGCCATGCACCTCACGCAGGGGTTTCTTGAAGATGACCTGATCGATCGCTCGGACCATCTGTCCGGGGCGCACTTCGCCGAGATCGCCGCCGCGCTTGCCGGACGGGCAGGTGGAGTACTGCCGTGCGAGCAGATCGAAGGCCTCGCCGGCGGCGATGCGCTTCTTCAGTGCCGCGGCTTCTGCTTCGGTTTTCACCAGAATATGGCGGGCCATTGCTTTTGCCATGACGAGTTCCTCATTTCTACCGGGCGCGTATTGTGCCAGTGTTTGCTGCGCCATCAGAATGACGTCACTGTTCAGGTTTGCCGATTCTCCGGGGGCACGGCTGAATTCTGGCCTAACGTATTAAATCCAATCGACGGAAACGCTGCTCATGGATATCCACGCAATGTTGAAAGTCCTGGCCAGCCAGGACGGTTCTGACCTCTATCTGTCTACCGGCGCGCCGCCATGCGCCAAGTTCAATGGCGTGCTCAAGGCGCTCAGTCAGGAACCCTTGAAGGCCGGCGAGGTGGCCGCCATCGCCGAAGCGGTGATGGATGTCGCCCAGCGTGAAGAGTTTGAGCGCGAACTGGAGATGAACCTGGCGATTTCCCTGTCTGGCGTGGGGCGCTTTCGTATCAATATCTTCAAGCAGCGCAACGAGGTGTCCATCGTTGCGCGCAATATCAAGCTGGATATCCCCAAATTCGAAGACTTGAAGCTGCCCGAAGTGTTGCTCGGCACCGTCATGGAGAAACGCGGCCTGGTGCTGTTCGTCGGCGGCACCGGTTCGGGCAAGTCCACCTCCCTGGCGGCGCTGATCGACTACCGCAACCGCAATAGCGGCGGACACATCATCACCATCGAAGACCCGGTGGAGTATGTCCATCGGCACAAGAAATCGATCATCAACCAGCGGGAAGTCGGCGTCGACACCCGCAGCTTCCACGCGGCGCTGAAGAACACCCTGCGCCAGGCGCCGGATGTGATCCTGATCGGCGAGATCCGCGACCGCGAGACCATGGAGCACGCCCTGGCCTTCGCCGACACCGGCCACCTGGCGATCTCCACGCTGCACGCCAACAACGCCAACCAGGCGCTGGACCGCATCATCAACTTCTTCCCGGAGGATCGCCGTCCGCAGTTGCTCAACGACCTGGGCAACAACCTCAAGGCTTTCGTTTCCCAGCGCCTGGTCAAGACCATCGATGGCAAGCGCCGCGCCGCGGTGGAGGTGCTGCTTGGTACGCCGACCATCCGCGACCTGATCAAGCGCAACGAGTTTTCCGAGATCAAGGAAATCATGGAAAAATCGAAGAACCTGGGCATGCAGACCTTCGACCAGGCGCTGATCGATCTGGTCAATGAAAACGTTATCGACGAAGAAGAAGCGGTGAAGAATGCCGACTCGGCGAACAATGTGCGTTTGAAGCTCAAGCTCTACCGCGACACCCCCGCGCCTGCGGCACCGGCAGCACCGATTGCCACGCCGGCACCGACCGCCAAACCTGCTGCTGACTGGGGGCTGGAGTTGACCTTGGAGGATATTGATGGGCCGGAGTTGCCCGAAGATCCCGGCCGCTCAGGGATTTAGCTAATAGTTGCCGGTCGTTCGCCTATGCCTTCATGAATGCGCAACAGATCACCATCGGGGCCGCTGACGAACAACTCTCGCGGGTCGTATGCCACTGCAGCGCCGCGGTACCAAACGGCGTACATCTGTTTGGCCAGGGCGAGCGCGGCCCGCTGCAGCAGACCCACCTGGACTCCACACCCACCTGAACGTGCAGGCCCTTGTCCGTGGGCAGCATGGATGAGGAAGGTAGGAAAAAAAGACTATGTACCCATTAGTTGTTGCATCTCTCGTAGGGTGGGTTAGCCGCGCAGCGGCGTAACCCACCATTGCTGCCGCAGGCAGCACCTTCACCTCGCAACACCATTGCCGACCTGACGGCCGGATGGCGGGTTACGCCTTCGGCTAACCCACCCTACGTGAAGGGTTACCCACGCAACAGTTAACGGGTACATAGCCAAAAAAAATATCCGGAACATTTTCGAGCGCGGCGCGGCGGCCTGCCAGGTTGTGGACAGGCTTGAGTCCATGGATAAACGGATTAACCGATCAGGCCACTAGGCGCTCAACGCACAAGCTGATACCGAAGATGCCCTGATAGAAGCGTCTGCGATGGGGTAGTCCTCGCTCAGCAGTTCGGCTATCAGCTTGTTTCATTCCAAGGTGTGGGATTGCTTGTCTAACGTTCTTCGGCTTTGAACCAGAATTCGATTTCGTCGGTTTCCTCGGCAAACTCGGCGGCGTGCAGCATGCCGGCCGGCACCTGATACCAGTCGCCGATCCTGTAGGTGGTGGTCTGCCCGTCGATGGTCAGCTGCAGCGCGCCCCGGGTGATCACCCCGTAATTATCGGTGTCATGGCTATGGGCTGGGATCGAGGTGCCCGCCGGGTAGGAGGCGAACAGCACGTCACTGCCCATGGCCGCCAGCTTGTAGGCGTCGAAACGGCCGTCATACAACGGCAGGGATTTTATTTTATCGGGGTACTGGCCGGCCATGATGTTGCTCCTTGTGTGTGATGTCCTGGGCCTATGACCCTCTTATCTAGTTGCTGTTATGCAATAGCGGCAGGGCTTTGGCAACGGGGCGTGAACACGGCCTGTGCTATTAGCCGAGCTCGAAGCTGGTCACGCCGAATACGCGCTCGACCGGCAAATTCGGTGGGGTGCCCAGGTACATGCGTGCGGTCTCGAACGAGACCTGCATGCCGTAGCGCTGCGCCAACGCGACTGCCGCAGGGTTCAGCTCCGGCGTATCCAGGAAAAGCTCCGCGCCCGCTGGTGCGCTGGCTTTGAGGGCGAGAAAGAGCTGTTCGGCGAGCTCGCCACTGTTGGCAAACAATGGGCCGATCTTGTAGCCGCTACGGCACTTGCGCAGCATCGCGTAGCCGGCCAGCTTGCCCGCCTGCAGGATGCCCAGCGCGATGCTTGCCGGCTGCTCGATCCAGCAGCGCAGAAAGGCCGTGCGGTTCTCGGCAAACAATGCCTGGTCGTAGGCGTCTAATTCGGCAAAGGGCCGCGTGGACAACGGCACTATGTCGGGATTGGCCGGGAAATTTCCGCCAGCGATACCCTGATAACGAATATTGGTGCAGGCCAGCGTGAACCCCGATTTCATGTAGTTGTCTTGCTGCGCCACCACGCCGTCCAGGCCAACGGTGCGCCCCAGCAGAGAGGTCAGCCCGGCCTTCCAAATCTGCATGCCATAGCCCTGGCCACGGTACTCCGGCTTGACGATGTAGCAGCCGAGAAAGCCAAAGCCGCTGCCGTACTTCACCACCGAAATGAGCGCAATCGGCTCATCGCCCAGCAGCCCGATCAGAAAGCCATTGGGGTCGGCCGCATAGAAGCACTGCGCATCATGCAGCCCAGGATTCCAGCCTTCGGCCGCGGCCCAGTCGATGGCGATATCGACTTCTGCACGGGTCATGGTTCTGATCTTGTAGTCGGGCTTGTGCACGGTCTTTGTCCATTGCCTAAGGCAGGGCTGGGCGCGACGGTGTGGCAGCCAACGCGCGCAAACCGTCGCCGTTCGACGCTATTAGATCTTTTCTGCCCTGTCCATCCGTCAGCAGCAGTTGGACAGTCGTTTATCCGGCGCCACCAGCTGGCTGGGATGGTCTGGTCTTGGTGATCAGTGCTGCAGCTCCGGCAGATTCCGATACAACTTCAGCGCCTGGGGGTTGGCCAGGGCGTCGGTGTTCTTCACCGGCTTGCCGTGCACCACGTTGCGCACCGCCAGCTCGACGATCTTGCCGCTGAGGGTGCGTGGAATGTCGGCCACGGCGATGATCTTGGCCGGTACGTGGCGCGGCGTGGTGTTGCTGCAGATCGCCTGGCGAATGCGTGCCTGCAGTTCATCGGTCAATGTCACGCCGTCGCGCAGACGGACGAACAGCACCACGCGCACGTCATCGTCCCAGTCCTGGCCGATGGCGATGGACTCCAGCACCTCCTCGATTTTCTCCACCTGGCGGTAAATTTCCCCGGTGCCGATACGCACGCCGCCCGGATTGAGTACGGCGTCGGAGCGACCGTGAATCACCAGGCCGCCGTGGCTGGTCTCCTCGGCGTAGTCGCCGTGGGCCCAGACGCCGGGGAAGGTGTCGAAGTAGGCGGCGCGGAACTTCTCGTCAGCCGGATCGTTCCAGAAACCCACCGGCATCGAGGGGAAGTGTTGGGCGCAGACCAGTTCGCCTTTCTGGCCAATAACCCGCTGGCCTGCCTCGTTCCACACCTGGACATCCATGCCCAGGCCCTTGCACTGCAACTCGCCGCGCCAAACCGGCAGCAGCGGATTACCCAGGGCGAAGCAGGAGACGATGTCGGTGCCGCCGGAAATCGATGACAGGCACAGCTCGCTTTTGATCTCGCGGTAGACGTACTCGAAGCTCTCGTGGGACAGCGGCGAGCCGGTCGAGAGGATGGCTTTCAAGCGTGCCAGTTTGTGCGAGCTGCCCGGCTTGGCGCCAGCCTTCTCTAGGGCGGCGAGGTACTTGGCGCTGGTGCCGAAGATGCTGATGTTTTCCGCGTCGATCAGGTCGATCAGGCGTTCCGCGTCGGGGTGAAACGGCGAGCCGTCGAATAGCACCAAGGTGGCGCCCAGAGCCAGGCCGGAAACCAGCCAATTCCACATCATCCAGCCGCAGGTGGTGTAGTAGAACAGCGTGTCGCTGGCGTGCAGGTCGCTGTGCAGGCCGAGTTCCTTGGCGTGCTGCAACAACACGCCGCCGGTGCCGTGGACGATGCACTTGGGCACGCCGGTAGTGCCACTGGAATAGAGGATATACAGCGGGTGATCGAAGGGCACGGCAGTAAACTGAGGTTCGCCGCCGGCCTGGTAGAAATCCTGCCAGAGCGCGACCTTGGCTTCCGTGGTGAAGTCGTCGACCTTGGCTTGTGGCCGGGAGTAGGGCACCACGATCAGCTGCTGCAGCGACGGCAGGCGTTCGAGTATCTCGTTGAGTTTGCCGGTCAGGTCGAGGTTCTTGCCGGCATAGCGGTAGCCGGCGGCGGCGATCAGCACCTTGGGCTCGATCTGACCGAAGCGGTCGATTACCCCTTGGGTGCCAAAGTCCGGCGAGCAGGATGACCAGGTGGCGCCGAGGCTGCTGGCGGCGAGCATGCCGACCAGCGTCTGCCAGGTGTTGGGCATCAAGGCCACGACCCGGTCGCCTATGCCTACCCCGGCGGCCTTGAGGCTTTGCTGCAGGCCGGCGACATGGGCGGCCAGCTCGGCGTAGCTCAGTTGCTCGCGCGAACCGTCCTCGCCGACAGCCACCAGCGCCGGGTGGTCATCGCGGCGGCGCAGCAGGTGCTCGGCGAAGTTCAGCTGGGCGCCGGGGAACCAGCGGGCGCTGGGCATGACCAGGCCTTCTTCCAGCACGGCGTGGGGTTGCTCGGTGAAGCGGATCTCGAAGATGTCGACGATGGCCTGCCAGAACGTCTCGCGGGCAGCCACGCTCCAGGCATGCAGGGCCGGGTAGTCGGGCAGTTGCAGGCCATGGCGCTGGTTGACGAAACGGCGGAAGGCGTCCAGCCGGGTGGCGGCGATACGGTCCTTGGAGGGGGTCCATAAGGGCTTTTGCATGTCTGTTCCTCCGAGGCTCTTGTTGTGCCAGGCCATCGTGCATGGCGATGGCACCATAGTCTGCCGAGCGGCGGTCGCCTTGGACTGCAACGACCTTTACTACAAGGGATCCGACCTCCGGCCCAGTGGCATGGACAAAGCCTGCGGGTAACGGCTCGTTTGCCCCGCAACAACCTGGGGCAGCTGCAGGCCACCGCAGCCCGCCATCAGGCTGACCGCCACAGTTGGCTGGTGCCGTGGACTGCAACGCCGATGCTGGCTCGTCGGCCCGATGCCGGATACGGGCGGCATCAGGGGTCAACCACGTGACGGCCATAGGTTCTGGAGCGGCCGGTTCATCGCTACCCCGACGTATGCTTTACATAATGGCACGCAGTCGGCGGCGTTGCCTGGCGGGCACCGTCAGCTGCCGTTCGGCGGCGTTTCGACCCGTGGAAGATTCAGGCTGTTCCAGTCCGTGACGTGTAGCAGCACATCGCTGAGGGCTTGGGCCGCGCTCGACAACTCGTGCCCGGCCAGGCGCAACAGGCCGACGCGGCGTTCCACCCGCGGCTCGGATAGGGCGATGCAACGGGCGCCGAGCTCTTGCATCTGCTGGATGCACAGGCTCGGCACCGCGCTCACGCCGAGGCCCTGGGCGACCATGCGGCCGACGGTCACCAGCTGGTGGCTCTCAAAGGCCACCCGCAGTTTGCCATGTTGGGCCGCGATGCTTTCCTCCAGTAGCAGGCGCACCGCAGACGGGCGCTGCAAGGTGATAAAGCTCTCTTGCAGCAGCTGCGCCCAGCTCAGTTCGGGCAACTCGGCCAGCGCACAGTCAGCGGGTACCACCGCGACAAAACGGTCGGTATAGAAGGGGATAAAGTCCAGGCCATCGAGGGATTCCGGTTCGAAGGCAATGCCTAGCTCGACCCGGTGGTTGCGCAGCATCTCCAGCACCTGTTCGTTGATGACGTCATGCACCGCCACATTGACCTTCGGATGCCGCGTACGAAACGCCTTGAGGGCAACCGGCAGCAGGTTGCCGGCGAAGGAGGGCATGGCGGCGATGGCAACCTTGCCCAGCTGCAGGGTGAAGTGCTGGCGTAGCAACTCCTCGGTGTTGTCCCAGTCGGCCAGCAGGCGTCGGGCGATCGGCAGCAGCAGTTCGCCTTCCGGGGTCAGGCTGACACTGCGGGTGGTACGCACCAGCAACGGGCCACCGAGGGATTGCTCCAGGTTCTTGATCGCCAGGCTCAGCGCCGGCTGGGACAGATGCAGGCGCGCGCAAGCCTGGACGAAGCTCAGGCTCTGCGCCACGGCGAGGAAGGCACGCAATTGCTTGACGGTCATTGGTTTGTTTTTCTGATTAATGGCTTAGAAAAACAAACTTAACAAATTAGTCCGTAGCGGTGAAGCTCTCACTTGCTTTCTGGCGGCACGGCTGCCGAACCGACAATTACAAGAGGCGCAGCGATATGAGTGGACTCGACAAGCGGGTAGGCAGTTATGCAGAGGCCTTGGCCGGGCTGACCGACAACATGACCGTTCTGGCCGGCGGCTTTGGCCTGTGCGGAATTCCGGAGAACCTGATCGCCGAGATCCGCCGCCTCGGCGTGCGCGGCCTGACCGTGGTCTCGAACAACTGCGGGGTCGATGGTTTCGGCCTCGGCGTGCTGCTGGAAGACCGGCAGATCCGCAAGATGATTGCCTCCTACGTGGGTGAGAACGCCCTGTTCGAGCGGCAGTTGCTCAACGGCGAACTGGAGGTCGAGCTGACTCCACAAGGCACCCTGGCGGAGAAACTACGCGCTGGTGGCGCCGGCATTCCGGCCTTCTTCACCGCTACCGGCTACGGCACCCCGGTCGCCGAAGGCAAGGAAGCACGCGAATTCAATGGCCGCCATTACATCCTCGAACCGGCCATCACCGGCGACTTCGCCATCGTCAAAGGCTGGAAGGCCGACCACTTCGGCAACGTGATCTATCGCCACACCGCGCAGAACTTCAACCCGCTGGTGGCCACCGCCGGGCGCATTACCGTGGTCGAGGTGGAGGAAATCGTCGAACCCGGCGAACTCGATCCGGCACACATCCACACCCCGGGCATCTACGTCGATCGCATCATCCAGGGCAGTTTCGAGAAGCGCATCGAGAAGCGCACCCTGCGCGCCTGATCAGACTACAACAAGAGGATTTCTCCATGGCACTTACCCGCGAACAGATGGCTCAGCGTGTGGCGCGCGAATTGAAAGATGGTTACTACGTGAACCTGGGCATCGGCATCCCGACCCTGGTGGCCAACTATGTGCCGGAAGGCATTGACGTGATGCTGCAATCGGAAAACGGCCTGCTCGGCATGGGCGCGTTCCCGACCGAGGATGAGCTGGACGCCGACATGATCAACGCCGGCAAGCAGACGGTGACCGCGCGTAAAGGTGCGTCGATCTTCTCCTCGGCCGAGTCCTTCGCGATGATCCGCGGTGGCCACGTCGATCTCACCGTACTGGGCGCCTTCGAGGTGGATGCCAACGGCAACATCGCCTCCTGGATGATCCCCGGCAAGTTGATCAAGGGCATGGGCGGCGCCATGGACCTGGTCGCCGGTGCCGACAACATCATCGTGACCATGACCCACGCCTCCAAGGATGGCGAGTCCAAGCTGCTCAAGCATTGCAGCTTGCCGCTCACCGGCTGCGGCTGCATCCGCAAGGTGCTCACCGACCTGGCCTACCTGGAGATCGACAACGGCAGCTTTATCCTGCGTGAGCGCGCACCGGGCGTGAGCATCGAGGAGATCGTCAGCAAGACCGCAGGCCCGCTGATCGTGCCGGACGATGTCATCGAAATGACCTTCTGAGCACCTCCCCGCTGCGCAGGCGTGCCACCACGCATGGCGCCCCGCGCAGCGGTTTTTCATTTGTAGGATGGGTCGGGCGGCGTTCCGCGAGCGCAGCGTTACCCATCGATTGTCGATGCCCCGAGCGGCATCGACGCCACTCGCAGGAGTCTCACCATGCAAGAAGTCGTCATAGTCGCCGCCACCCGCACCGCGGTCGGCAGCTTCCAGGGTTCGTTGGCGGGCATTGCTGCCCCCGAACTGGGCGCCGCGGTGATCCGCCGCCTGCTGGATCAAACCGGCCTGAACGGCGCCGAGGTCGACGAAGTGATCCTCGGCCAGGTGCTCACCGCAGGCAGCGGACAGAACCCGGCACGCCAGGCGGCTATCCTCGCCGGCCTGCCCCATGCGGTACCGGCACTGACCCTGAACAAGGTCTGCGGTTCGGGCCTGAAAGCCCTGCACCTGGGCGCCCAGGCGATCCGCTGCGGCGATGCCGAGGTGATCATCGCCGGCGGCATGGAGAACATGAGCCTGGCCCCCTACGTCATGCCCGGCGCCCGTACCGGTCTGCGCATGGGCCACGCCCAGCTGGTCGACAGCATGATCACAGACGGCCTGTGGGACGCCTTCAACGACTACCACATGGGCATCACCGCCGAGAATCTGGTGGACAAATACGCCATCAGCCGCGAGGAGCAGGATGCCTTCGCCGCCGAGTCGCAGCGCAAGGCCTGCGCCGCCATCGAGGCCGGCCGTTTCAAGGATGAAATCACCCCGATCCTGATCCCACAGCGCAAAGGCGAACCGCTCAGCTTCGCCACCGACGAACAGCCGCGCGCCAGCACCACCGCCGAATCATTGGCCAAGCTCAAGCCGGCGTTCAAGAAAGACGGCAGCGTCACCGCCGGCAATGCCTCCAGCCTCAACGACGGCGCCGCCGCGGTGCTGCTGATGAGCGCAGAAAAAGCCCAGGCCCTCGGCCTGCCGGTGCTGGCGCGTATCGCCGGCTACGCCAACGCCGGCGTCGATCCGGCAATCATGGGCATCGGCCCGGTCTCCGCCACCCAGCGCTGCTTGGCCAAGGCCGGTTGGAGCCTGGAGCAGCTGGACCTGATCGAGGCCAACGAAGCCTTCGCCGCCCAGGCCCTGGCCGTCGGCAAGGAATTGCAGTGGGACGCGAGCAAGGTCAACGTCAACGGTGGTGCCATCGCCATCGGCCACCCGATCGGTGGTTCCGGCTGCCGGATTTTGGTGACCCTGCTGCACGAGATGATCAAGCGCGATGCCCACAAGGGCCTGGCCACTCTGTGTATCGGTGGCGGTCAGGGCGTGGCTTTGGCGATTGAACGCTAACTTCACGCCCAGCACGCGCATTTGCTGCGTCGGCGTCGCTTGCCGTAGTGAATCTACTGTCTGCGCGCCGCCTCCTTGCTACTACGGGCGCTGGACAAGAAGTCCTCACAGCCAAACGCCGGTCGCCCATCGATGGAGGGCGCCGGCGTTTTTTCGCTTATCTGCGAGAGCGGCTGGTTGGCGAACAAAAAAAGCAGCGGCACAGGGTGACCACGGCCAGGGAAAGGCGTGGAAGTGTTCAGGCCTGTGCCTGGGCCAAGCGAGCGCGGGCCACCCGTGAGCCGTTGGGCTTGTCGAGCACCGCGCAGATGCGCGCACCGGCTTGGATCAGCAGATCCATATCGATACCGGTGCTGATGCCCAGGCCATTGAGCAGATACAGCACATCCTCGGTCGCGACATTGCCGGTGGCGCCCTTGGCATAGGGGCAGCCGCCGAGGCCGGCGACTGAGCTGTCGAACACCTCGATGCCTTCCAGCAGGCTGGCGTAGATATTGGCCAGGGCCTGACCGTAGGTGTCGTGAAAATGCCCGGCTAGCTTGTTGCGCGGGACCTTGCCGCCGACTACTTCGATCAAGCGCCGGGTTTCTCCGGCGGTGCCGGCACCGATGGTGTCGCCGAGGGAGATCTCGTAGCAGCCCATGTGGTAGAGCTCGCGGGCCACATCCGCCACTTGGGCCGGGGCGATGGTGCCCTCGTAAGGACAGCCGAGTACGCAGGACACGTAGCCGCGCACGCGAATGCCCTGCTGCTTGGCGGCGTCCATCAATGGCAGAAAACGCTCAAGGCTTTCGCCAATCGAGCAGTTGATGTTCTTCTGCGAGAAGGCCTCGGAGGCGGCGGCGAAAACGGCCACTTCCTTGACTCCGGCCGCCAGTGCCGCCTCGAAGCCCTTGAGGTTGGGGGTCAGGGCGGCGTAGGTCACGCCGGGCAACTGCTGGATCTGGTCGAACATCTCGGCGCTGCCAGCCATCTGCGGCACCCACTTGGGCGAGACGAAGCTACCGACTTCGATATAGCTCAAGCCGGCGGCGCTGAGGTCATCGACCAGACGTACCTTGTCGGCCACGCTGATCGGTTGTTTTTCATTCTGCAGGCCGTCACGTGGGCCGACTTCGACCAAGCGCACCTTGCTGGGAATTGTCATCGCGTCATCTCTTGAATCGGGATCTTGGGCTTCGTATCCAGGCAGCACCTTACGAAGGACCTTAGACGGTAGGATGGGTTGAGCCCCGCGTTACCCATCGCGTGGTTGATGGGTATCGCTTCGCTCAACCCATCCTACGCAGTCAATTCAGCATTCGACAGCAGCGAGCCGTCAGGCTTCGTCCAACTCAACCAGCACGCTGCCTTCGCCGACCATCTCGCCTTCGCTGCAATACAGGGCCTTGACGGTGCCGGCATGCGGCGCGCGGATGCTGTGCTCCATCTTCATCGCTTCCAGCACCACCAGGGCGGTGCCGGCCTCGACCTGCTGGCCGGCTTCGACCAGTACGCGGACGATGCTGCCGTTCATTGGCGCCGTCAGGCCACCGTGCTGGCTGTGGCTGGCCTCGACGGCGGCAATTGGGTCGACGCGATTGACCGGGTGCAGCTCACCATCCCACTCGACATACAGGGTGTCGCCTTGGCGAATCGCCGTGTGACGCCGCTGCACGGCTGTAGGCGCCCGTGATTCGCCTTGCAGGCGGACGTCGCCACTGAGCTTGACGGTCTGTTCACGGCCATTGCAGTGCAGGCTGATCGAGCACTCGCTGGGCAGCCCGGCACGCCAGCCGCTGCTGGTTGCCCACGGCGAATGGAAGTCTTCGTGCTTGCGCCGTAGCGGCTCGCTCTGCACGAAGGCCTCGCCGGCCAGTTGCCAGAATTCGGCGGGCAACTCGCCTGGCGGCGGCAGCAGTTGCGCTTCGTGGCGCGGGATAAAGCCGGTATCCAGTTCGGCGTCGGCGAAGGCTGGGTGGGCCAGCACGCGGCGCAGGAACGCCAGGTTGGTCTTGACCCCGCCGATGCAGGTTTCATTGAGCATGGCCAGCAGACGCAGGCGCGCTTCCTCGCGGTTGTCGCCCCAGGCGATCAACTTGCCGAGCATCGGGTCGTAGAAGGGCGACACCTCGTCACCTTCGGCCACGCCCATATCGACCCGCCGGCCCGGCCCGGCACTGGCCTCGCGGTACAGCGCCAGGGTGCCGGTGGAGGGCAGGAAGTCATGATCCGGGTCTTCGGCATACAGGCGTACCTCGATGGCATGGCCGATCAAGGGCACCTGCTGCTGGGTCAGCGGCAGCGCCTCGCCACGGGCGACGCGGATCTGCCAGGCGACCAGGTCGAGGCCGGTGATGGCCTCGGTGACCGGGTGCTCGACCTGCAGGCGGGTGTTCATCTCCATGAAGAAGAAGTCGCCGCGCTCGTCCAGCAGAAACTCCACGGTGCCGGCGCCGACATAGCCGATGGCCTGGGCTGCCTTGACTGCGGCCTCGCCCATGGCGCGGCGCAGTTCCGGGCTGAGGCCCGGCGCCGGCGCTTCCTCGACCACCTTCTGGTGGCGACGCTGGATCGAGCAATCGCGCTCATTCAGGTACAGGCAGTGGCCGTGTTGGTCGGCAAATACCTGGATCTCCACGTGGCGCGGTTTGAGTACGTATTTTTCCACCAGCATGCGCGAGTCGCCAAACGAGGACTGCGCCTCGCGCTGAGCGCTGGCCAGGGCTTCGCCCAGTTCACTTTCGCGCTCGACCACCTTCATGCCCTTGCCGCCGCCACCAGCGGTGGCCTTGAGCAATACCGGGTAGCCGATGACTTCGGAGGCGGCGCGGAAGGTCTCCAGGTCCTGGGCCTCGCCGTGATAGCCAGGCACCAACGGCACGCCGGCGGCGTCCATCAGCGCCTTGGCCGCGGACTTGCTGCCCATGGCGTCGATGGCGCTGGCGGGCGGGCCGAGGAAGAGCAAGCCGGCCGCTTCGATGGCGCGGGCGAAGCCGGCGTTCTCCGAGAGAAAGCCATAACCGGGGTGGATGGCCTGGGCGCCGCTGGCCTGGGCTGCGGCAATCAACGCGTCGATACGCAGGTAGCTGTCGGCCGGCTTGGCGCCGCCCAGGTCGATGGCGATGTCCGCCTCGCGCACGTGGCGGGCGTTACGGTCGACGGCGCTGTGTACCGCCACGGTCGTGATGCCCATGGCCTTGGCCGTGCGCATGACGCGGCAGGCGATTTCGCCGCGGTTGGCGATCAGCAGGGTGTCGATGTGCGTGCTCATGCGTGTTGCTCCTGCCGGAGGGATTGACGTTTATCTAGCCAGCTGCCGCACTGAACGGTATGGAGCACTAGATCGCGAGGAATAGTCATTGTTGCTCCTGCCAGAGGGATTGGCGTTTATCGAGCCAGCTGTCGCACTGGACGCTATGGAGCACTAGATCGCGAGGAATAGTCATTGTTGCTCCTGCCAGAGGGATTGGCGTTTATCGAGCCAGCTGTCGCACTGGACGCTATGGAGCACTAGATCGCGAGGAATAGTCATTGTGGCTCCTGCCAGAGGGATTGGCGTTTATCGAGCCAGCTGTCGCACTGGACGGTATGGAGCACTAGATCGCGAGGAATAGTCATTGTGGCTCCTGCCAGAGGGATTGGCGTTTATCGAGCCAGCTGTCGCACTGGACGGTATGGAGCACTAGATCGCGAGGAATAGTCATTGTGGCTCCTGCCAGCTGGGTTTGCGTTTATCGAGGAACGCGCGCAGGCCTTCCTGGCCTTCGGCGCTGACGCGGATGCGGGCGATGGCGTTTTCGGTGTAGCGGCGCAGGGCTGGAGTGAGCACGCCGCTGGCGACTTCCTTGAGCAGATCCTTGCTCGCCTTCATGGCCTGCGGGCTGTTGAGCAGCAGGTTGGCGACCCAGTCGTTGACGGCGTCGTCCAGCGCGTCAGCCGGATAGCTCTCGGCAAACAGGCCCAATTCACGGGCCCGCTCGCCGCTGAAGCGTTCGGCGGTCAGGGCATAACGGCGCGCCGCGCGTTCGCCGATGGCCTGCACGACGAAGGGACTGATCACCGCCGGGGCCAGGCCGATGCGCACTTCCGACAGGCACAGTTGCGCGTCGTCGGCACCGATGGCCATGTCGCAGCAGGCGATCAGCCCTAGCGCGCCGCCGAAGGCCGCACCCTGGACCACGGCCAGGGTCGGAATCTTCACCTGGTAGAGGTTGTGCATCAGTTCGGCCAGTTCACGCGAATCGGCCAGGTTGGCGCTGTAGTCGAGGGTCGCGGCGTGTTGCATCCAGGCCAGGTCGGCACCGGCAGAGAAGTGCTTGCCACGCCCGCGCAGCAGGAGGAAACGCAGGCTCTTATCGGCCTGCACGTCATCGAGGGCGAGGATCAGCTCGCGGATCATCTCGGCGTTGAAGGCGTTGTTCTTGTCGGCGCGATTGAGCCAAAGCGTGGCGAAACCGCGTGGGTCTGTTTCGAGCTGGATGGTGGTGAAATCGGTCATGGTGTCAGGCTCATAAAGTTGTCCGGTGCGCTGTGGGAGGGGCCGGGCGGCGGTCCGCTTTAGCCGCGAAGCGTCTAGGCCAGTCGCGGCTAAAGCCCCTCCCACAAGGGTGATCACATGCGGAACACACCAAAGGTGGTCGGCTCGATCGGCGCATTGAGGCTGGCGGACAACGCCAGGCCGAGCACCTCGCGGGTCTGCGCCGGGTCGATCACGCCGTCGTCCCATAGCCGCGCGCTGGAATAGTAGGGATGGCCCTGGCGCTCGTACTGTTCGAGGATCGGCTGCTTGAGCTTGGCCTCATCCTCGGCGGAGAAGTCGTGGCCGGCGCGTGCCGCCTGTTCGTGTTTGACCTGGACCAGCACGCCGGCGGCCTGTTCGGCGCCCATCACGCCGATCCGCGCATTGGGCCACATCCACAGGAAACGCGGGTCGTAGGCGCGGCCGCACATGCCGTAGTTGCCGGCACCGAAACTGCCGCCGATGATCACGGTGAACTTCGGCACCTTGGCGCAAGCCACCGCGTTGACCAGCTTGGCACCGTGCTTGGCGATGCCACCGGCTTCGTACTTCTGCCCGACCATGAAACCGGTGATGTTCTGCAAAAACAGCAGTGAAATGCCGCGCTGGCAGGCCAATTCGATGAAGTGCGCGCCTTTCTGCGCCGATTCCGCGAACAAGATCCCGTTATTGGCGAGGATCGCTACCGGGTAGCCCTGGATATGCGCGAAGCCGCAGACCAGGGTGGCGCCGAACAGCGCCTTGAACTCGTCGAACACCGAGCCGTCGACGGTGCGCGCGATCACCTCGCGTACATCGAACGGCTGCTTGGCGTCGGCGGGAATCACGCCATAGAGCTCTTCGGCGTCGTACAGCGGGGCGATAGGCTCACGATTGTTCAGCACGCCGAGCTTGCGCCAGTTCAAATTGCTGATGCTGCGCCGGGCCAGAGCCAGGGCGTGCTCGTCGTTGTCGGCGTAGTGGTCGGCCACCCCCGAGGTCTTGCAGTGCACGTCGGCGCCGCCGAGATCCTCGGCGCTGACCACTTCACCGGTGGCGGCCTTCACCAGTGGCGGGCCGGCGAGGAAGATGGTGGCCTGGTTGCGCACCATGATGGCCTCGTCGGCCATGGCCGGCACATAGGCGCCGCCGGCGGTGCAGGAGCCCATGACCACCGCGATCTGCGGGATGCCCATGGCGCTCATGTTGGCCTGGTTGAAGAAGATCCGGCCGAAGTGCTCGCGGTCGGGAAACACCTCGTCCTGGCGCGGCAGGTTGGCGCCGCCGGAATCCACCAGGTAGATGCACGGCAGGCGGTTCTGCTGGGCGATGGCCTGGGCGCGCAGGTGTTTTTTCACGGTCAATGGGTAGTAGCTGCCGCCTTTTACCGTGGCGTCGTTGGCCACGATCATGCACTCGACGCCTTCGACCCGACCGATGCCGGCGACTACGCCAGCGGCCGGCACTTCTTCGCCATACACCTCGTGGGCCGCCAGCTGGCCGATCTCGAGGAACGGCGAACCGAGGTCGAGCAGGCGGTTGATCCGCTCGCGCGGCAGCAACTTGCCGCGTGAGGTATGCCGATGCTGAGCCTTCTCGCCGCCACCTTCGTGGACGCGGGCGAGCAGGGCGCGCAGGTCGTTGACCTGGGCGAGCATCGCCGCGCTATTAACGGCGAACTCCGGGGAACGGTTGTTGATCTGGGTATGCAGGATGGCCATCGAGTTGGCTCCGTGAAAAACCGTAGGATGGGTTGAGCTTGCGATACCCATCGCAAACACCGGCATGGGTATCGCGTTGCTCAACCCATCCTACGGCTCTGGCTTATTTGGTTTCGTTGAACAACTCGCGGCCGATCAGCATGCGCCTGATCTCACTGGTGCCGGCGCCGATCTCGTAGAGCTTGGCGTCGCGCAGCAGGCGGCCGGTGGGGAATTCGTTGATGTAGCCGTTGCCGCCGAGGATCTGGATCGCCTCCAGGGCCATCTGCGTCGCACGTTCGGCGCTGTAGAGGATCACCCCGGCAGCGTCCTTGCGGTTGGTCTCGCCGCGGTCGCAGGCCTGGGCCACGGCGTACAGGTAGGCGCGGCTGGCGTTGAGCTGGGTGTACATGTCGGCCACCTTGCCCTGGATCATCTGGAACTCGCCAATGCTCTGGCCGAACTGCTTGCGGTCGTGGATATAGGGCACCACCACGTCCATGCAGGCCTGCATGATGCCGATCGGGCCGCCCGACAACACCACGCGTTCGTAATCCAGACCGCTCATCAGCACCTTCACGCCGCCGTTTTCCTTGCCGAGGATGTTCTCGGCCGGTACTTCGACGTCATCGAAGAACAGCTCGCAGGTGTTGGAGCCGCGCATGCCCAGTTTGTCGAACTTGCTGCCACGGGAAAAACCCTTCCAGTCGCGCTCGACGATAAAGGCGGTGATGCCGTGCGCGCCTTTCTCCAGGTCGGTCTTGGCGTAGATCACATAGGTGTTGGCGTCTGGGCCGTTGGTGATCCAGGTCTTGCTGCCGTTGAGCACAAAATGGTCGCCACGGCGCTCGGCGCGCAGCTTCATCGACACCACGTCGGAGCCGGCATTCGGTTCGCTCATGGCGAGGGCGCCGACGTGCTCGCCGCTGACCAGCTTGGGCAGGTACTTGGCCTTCTGCTCGGCGCTGCCGTTGCGGTTGATCTGGTTGACGCACAGGTTGGAGTGGGCGCCGTAGGACAGGCCGACCGATGCCGAAGCCCGGCTAATTTCCTCGATGGCGACCACGTGGGCCAGGTAGCCGAGGCCGGCGCCGCCGTATTCCTCGGAGACGGTGACGCCGAGCAGGCCCATGTCACCGAACTTCTTCCACATGTCGGCGGGGAACAGGTTGTCGCTGTCGATGGCCGCGGCGCGCGGCGCCAGTTCAGCGGCGACAAAGGCCTGGACCTGATCGCGGAGCATGTCGATGGTTTCGCCGAGGGCGAAGTTGAGGCTGGAGTAGGTCATGGGGGCTACCTTGTTTGTTGTTGTCGGGTGAGGCACCTAACAGGCCGTTGAAAAACTACTGCGCTCGGGTATGCGGCGTTGAAATCGGCCTCACAAAAGCGAAGCGTTGAACGCGCTTCAGCGTGGATCCAAAGGGTGAGCGAAGCGAATCTAATGGTCATGTACACCACGTAAACGGTGCTTTTCGCCGATTGACTCGCTTCGCTCGCCCTGCGGGCCAGCCTCTGGTTGTTACTCCGCTTCGCCTTGCCTGGCCTTCGCTTGCTACATTTTTCAACGGCCTGCTAAGTGGTTGTCAGTGTGTATTGCTTTACGTTAACGTAAAGGTGACTTCGGGGGCTGTCAACTTCGAATTCAGGTTGACGCTGAATACCTAACCTCACAAAAGCACAAAATCGAGGGGATTTATGACTTCACCAAGCTATACCCACGGTCCACAGGATAAACCCTTGTTAGCGATGACTATCGGGGCGGCATTCGATCAGACGGTTTCTCGCTTTGCCGAGCGTGAGGCGCTGGTGGTGCGTCATCAACACCTTCGTTATAGCTGGGGTGAACTGGGTGAGGCGGTGGATCGCTGCGCCCGTGCCTTGTTGGCCATCGGCATGCAGCCCGGCGAGCGCCTCGGCATCTGGGCGCCGAACTGTGCCCAGTGGTGCATCGCCCAGTTCGCCAGCGCCAAGGTCGGCGTGGTGCTGGTCAATATCAATCCGGCCTACCGCCTCAGCGAACTCGAGTATGCGCTCAAACACTCCGGCTGCCGCTGGCTGATCTGCGCCGATGCGTTCAAGAGCAGCGACTACCACGCGATGCTCGGTGAACTGTTGCCGGAGCTGGCCGGTTGCGCCGTCGGTGCACTGCAAAGCCGCCTGTTGCCCGAGCTGCGTGGGGTGATCAGCCTCGGCCAGCAACCGAGCACCGGTATGTTCGGTTGGTCGGCGTTCCTCGACCGGGGCGATGAGGTCGGCCCGGAGCAGCTGCGCGCCTGCAGTGCCCAGTTGCAGTTCGACGACCCGATCAACATCCAGTACACCTCGGGCACCACCGGCTTCCCCAAGGGCGCGACCCTCAGTCACTACAACATCCTCAACAACGGTTATATGGTCGGCGAGAGCCTGGGTTTGACCGAGCATGATCGCCTGGTGATTCCGGTGCCGCTGTACCACTGCTTCGGCATGGTCATGGGTAACCTCGGCTGTCTGACCCATGGCAGCACCATGATCTATCCGGGCGCAGCCTTCGAGCCGCTGGCCACCCTGCAGGCGGTGGCCGAGGAGCGGGCCACGGTGCTCTACGGCGTGCCGACCATGTTCATCGCCGAGCTGGATTTGCCGGAGCGCGCCGACCTGGACCTGTCCAGCCTGCGCAGCGGGATCATGGCCGGCGCCACCTGCCCGATCGAGGTGATGAAGCGGGTGATCGGCGAGATGCACATGGCCGAGGTGCAGATCGCCTACGGCATGACCGAGACCAGCCCGGTGTCGACCCAGACGGCCGCCGATGACGATCTGCAGTGTCGGGTCACTAGTGTCGGTCGGACTCAGCCGCATCTGGAGAGCAAGGTGATCGACGAACAGGGACGCATCGTCCCGCGCGGGCTGGTCGGCGAGTTGTGCACCCGTGGCTACAGCGTGATGCTCGGCTACTGGAACAACCCCGCGGCCACCGCCGAGGCCCTGGACCCGGCGCGCTGGATGCACACCGGCGACCTGGCGGTGATGGACGAGCAGGGCTACCTGAGTATCGTCGGGCGCAACAAGGACATGATCATCCGCGGTGGCGAGAACGTTTATCCGCGCGAGATCGAGGAGTTTCTGTTCAACCATCCGGCGGTGGCCGACGTGCAGGTGGTGGGCATTCCCGACGACAAGTACGGCGAGGAGATCGTCGCCTGGATCAAGTGCCACCCGGGCCACCAGGCTGCTGCGGCGGAACTGAGCGAGTTTTGCAAGGGACGCATCGCCCATTTCAAGGTGCCGCGCCACTTCCTCCTGGTCGACGAGTTCCCCATGACGGTAACCGGCAAGGTGCAGAAATTCCGCATGCGCGAGCTCAGCATCGAGCACCTGGACCTCACCCCGAAACCCTAGGCGTTGACCCCTGTGGCGTCTGTGAGCCGGGCGTCGCGTCAGATAATGGAGTATCCGATGTCCCCGCAGATCAGCCGCTTTGCCCTTCCCGAAAACCTTGAACAATTACCGGACGACCTGCGCCAGCGAATACTCGCGGTGCAGGAGAAGGCTGGCTTCGTGCCTCATGTGTTCCTCATGCTGGCCCACCGTCCGGACGAGTTCCGGGCCTTCTTCGCCTACCACGACGCCCTGATGGAGCGTGAGTCCGACAGCCTGACGCCGGCGGAAAAGGAGATGATCGTGGTCGCCACCAGCGCCCGCCACGGCTGTCTGTACTGCGTGGTGGCGCATGGCGCGGTGTTGCGCATCTACAGCAAGGATCCGCTACTCGCCGACCAGGTGGCGGTCAACCACCGCACGGCGCCGATCGGCGAGCGCCAGCGCCTGATGCTGGATTTCGCCTTTCACGTCGGCCTCGAGCGCGGCGGCCTGGATGGCGACTGGCAGGCACGCCTGCAGGCAGTCGGCTTCAGCCTCGACGACATCTGGGACATCGGCGCCATCACCGCCTTCTTCAGCCTGTCCAACCGCCTGGTGTCGCTGGCCGGCACGCCACCCAACGCCGAGTTTTACCTGATGGGCCGCGTGCCCAGGGCGCCGTGTTGAAACTGCGCCCATAGCCGCAGCGCAAGCTCCCTGGGCATGCCGGGGAGCCGAGCATGACTTTTTCGTCTTTCCAGTGCGCGTTCAGGGGCGTGGGCAGGGCTGTGCGCGGCGAATGTGGAGGTTCAGGCTGATGAGGTATTTATGCATAACGCACCTGAGAATTTGCTCATTATTATTTTATAAATGCCTGCCTATACTCTGACTTGCCGGTCATGGGCGCATTGTCCGGCAGGCTCGCCAGCAAAAACCGCGGTCGGAATAAGTGGGGTCTGAGCGCATCAATACCTGTTCTCAGCATGAGGCGTCATATTCAGACTTTCTGGTCATAGGTAGACCTTCGTATAGTGTTTTCGTTTACGTAAAGGTAATAGTGTCAGCAGCGCCATAACCAATAAAAACAAGCAAGGTTAGAGGGCTCCACATGTCACCCGAATTCGTTTTGGAAACGCGCGGATTGACCAAGGAATTTCGCGGCTTCACCGCGGTGGATTCGGTCGATCTTCGTGTGCAGAAGGGGCATATCCATGCCTTGATCGGACCCAACGGGGCCGGCAAGACCACGGTATTCAACCTGCTCAGCAAGTTCCTCGCGCCCACTAGCGGCGAGATCATCTATCAGGGCAAGACCATCACCGGCCTGCAGCCGAACCAGATCGCCCGTCTCGGCCTGGTGCGTTCCTTCCAGATTTCCGCGGTATTCGGTCACATGAGTGTGATGGAGAACGTCCGCGTGGCCCTGCAGCGCAAGCTGGGCAACTCCTTTCACTTCTGGAAGTCCGAGCGCAGTCTCGAAGCCCTCAACGAGCGCGCCCTGCAGATGCTCGACGAGGTGGGCCTGCTCGAATACGCCGACACCCTGACCATCGAATTGCCCTATGGCCGCAAGCGCGCGCTGGAGCTGGCCACTACCCTGGCGCTGGACCCGGCCGTGCTGTTGCTCGACGAGCCGACCCAGGGCATGGGCGGCGAGGACGTGGAAATGGTCATCGGCCTGGTACGCCGCGCCGCAGTGGGGCGCACGGTGTTGATGGTCGAACACAACCTCAGTGTGGTCAGTCAGCTGTGCGATCGCATCACCGTACTGGCCCGCGGCGCGATCCTCGCCGAAGGCGACTACGCCAGCGTGTCCGCCAACCCCCTGGTGCGCGAGGCCTACCTGGGCAGCGAAGCGGCCGTCATCGAGGAGGCCGGCGCATGAGCAGCCTGCATAGCCCGGATTACGAGCAACTGCGGGTCAGCGACCTGCATGCCTTCTATGGCGAGTCGCACATTCTGCATGGCATCGACCTGTTGGTGCGCCGCGGCGAACTGGTGACCCTGCTCGGGCGCAACGGCTCGGGCCGCTCCACCACCCTGCGCGCGATCATGAACATGGTGGGCCGGCGCACCGGTTCGATCGTGATCAACGGCAATGAGACCCTCGGTATCGCCGCGCACCTGATCCCGCGCCTGGGCGTTGGCTTTTGCCCGGAAGAACGCGGCATCTTCGCCAGCCTCAACGTCGAGGAGAACCTGCTGCTGCCGCCCATGGTGCGCAGCGGCGGCATGAGCCTCGATGACATCTACGAGATGTTCCCCAACCTCTACGAGCGGCGTTTCAGCCAAGGCACCCGGCTGTCCGGCGGCGAGCAGCAGATGCTGGCCATGGCGCGCATCCTGCGCACTGGCGCCAACCTGCTGCTGCTCGACGAGATCACCGAGGGCCTGGCTCCGGTGATCGTGCAGAAGCTCGCCGAGGTGCTGATCAAGCTCAAGAACAAGGGCCTGACCATCGTGTTGGTGGAGCAGAACTTCCGCTTCGCCGCCCCCTTGGCAGATCGGCATTACCTGATGGATCACGGCCAGATCGTCGAGGAAATCAGCGCCGCCGAGCTGTCGTCCAAGCAGGAACTGCTGCACCGCTGCCTGGGCGTCTAAACCCAGTTTTACCCCTCGAAACATGCAGTACGGCGTGGCCCAGGCCCGCCGTGTCGGGGTTGCTTTGCCCGGTACAACAACAATAACTGTGGAAGGTAACGAGATGAATCTGTTCCAGAAGACTGCTAGCACCATCCTCGCCACTAGCCTGATTGCCAGTGCCGCCCAGGCGCAGCTTAGCGACGACGAAATTCGCATCGGCTACCTGGCCGATATGTCCGGTACCTACCGCGATCTCTCCGGCCCGGGTGGCCTGGAAGCACTGAAGATGGCGGTCGAGGACTTCGGCGGCCAGATTGATGGCAAGAAGATCGTGATCTTCAGCGCCGACGACCTGAACAAGCCGGATGTCGGCGCCAGTACCGTGCGGCAGTGGGTCGATGAGCGCAACGTCGACATGGTCACCGGCCTGGTCGCCTCCTCGGTGGTGCTGGCGGCGAGCCAGGTGGTGGAGCAAGCCGGCAAGCTGGCGCTGATTTCCGGTGCCGCGGCCTCGAGCATTACCAACGAATACTGCTCGCCCAACCACATCCACTGGACCTACGACTCCTACGCGCTGGCCAACGGCACGGCCAAGGCGGTGTTGGCCAATGGCGGCAAGAGCTGGTTCATCCTAACCGCCGACTATGCCTTCGGCCATGCCATGGAAGCCGACATCACCAAGGTGGTCAAGGCCGATGGCGGCTCTGTGCTGGGCACGGTGCGTCATCCATTCCCGAGCAGTGATTTTTCCTCCTACATCCTCCAGGCCCAGGGCTCCGGCGCCGATGTGATTGCCCTGGCCAACGCCGGTGCCGACACGGTCAATTCGCTGATGACCGCTAGCCAGTTCGGCGTTGCCCAGTCCGGGCAGAAGCTGGCCGGCATGGTGGTATTCCTCAACGACATCCATGCCATGGGCCTGGACGTGACCCAGGGGCTGATGCTGACCACCGGCTGGTACTGGGACCTCAACGAGGAAACCCGCACCTGGTCCAAGCGCTACGAGGACCGTTTCGGCAGCAAGCCGGGCATGGTACCGGCGGGTATCTACTCGGCGACCATGCATTACCTGAACGCGGTCAAGGCCGCCGGTAGCGACGAGGCGCAGGCGGTGCGGGCGCAGATGATGGCGACCCCGGTCAACGACATGTTCGCCAAGAACGGCAAGATCCGCGCCGATGGCCGCATGGTCCACGACATGTACCTGGCTCAGGTGAAGACCCCGGCCGAGTCGAAGGGCGACTGGGACCTGTACAAGATCGTGCGCACCATTCCGGGCGACGAGGCCTTCCGCCCGCTGGCCGAGAGCCAATGCAAGCTGCTGTCGCAGAACTGATCGAACTCATCACCCGGCTGCCAGCAGCCGGGTGTCACTGACTTTCAGCGGGTAGTAACTCATGACTATGGTATTCGACATACCGCTGACCGTACTGCTCGGCCAGCTACTGCTCGGACTGATCAACGGCGCTTTCTATGCCTTGCTCAGCCTGGGCCTGGCGATCATCTTCGGTCTGTTGCGGATCATCAACTTCGCCCATGGCGCCCAGTACATGCTGGGGGCCTTCGCCGCCGTGCTCGGCCTCAACTACCTGGGCATCAACTATTGGATGGCGCTGATTCTGGCGCCGCTGCTGGTCGGCGCCCTCGGCATGCTTATCGAGCGTGGCCTGCTGCGGCGGATCGCCGGCGAGGATCACCTCTACGGCTTGCTGCTGACGTTTGGCCTGGCGCTGATCGTCGAGGGCTGCTTCGTCAAGCTGTTCGGCGTCTCCGGCGCGTCCTACCCGATGCCCGAGCTGCTCAAGGGTGGTTACAACCTCGGCTTCATGTTCCTGCCCACTTACCGCGCCTGGGTGGTGGTGGCAGCGCTGGTGGTGTGCCTGCTCACCTGGTACATGATCGAGCGCACCCGACTGGGCTCCTACCTGCGTGCCGGTACCGAAAACCCCAAGCTGATGCAGGCCTTCGGCATCAACGTGCCGCTGCTGATTACCCTGACCTATGGCTATGGCGCGGCGCTGGCGGGGTTGGCCGGGGTGCTGGCCGCACCGATCTATTCGGTCACGCCGACCATGGGCGCCAATCTGCTGATCGTGGTGTTTGCCGTGGTGGTAATCGGTGGCATGGGTTCGATCATGGGCGCGATCGTCACGGGTTTGGCCATGGGCGTGATTGAGGGGCTGACCAAGGTGATCTATCCAGAAGCGGCCAACACCATCGTGTTCCTGGTGATGGTACTGGTGCTGCTGGTTCGTCCCGCGGGACTGTTCGGCAAGGAGACATAAGCATGACCAATCTGCACATCAAACAGGACAGCTTGGTTCTGCCGCCGCAAGTGGTACGCGAGCGCCAGCAGGCGGCGCAGCGGCGCAAGCTGTGGTTCTACCTGGCACTGTTGGGCGTCGCGCTGGTCGCGCCCCTGGCGGTGTACCCGATCTTTCTGATGAAGCTGCTGTGCTTCGCCTTGTTCGCCTGCGCCTTCAACCTGTTGCTCGGCTATGCCGGCTTGTTGTCCTTCGGCCATGCCGCCTTTTTCGCCACTGGTGGTTACATCACCGGCTACTTGCTCAGCGAGTACAGCGGCCTGGGCACCGAGCTGGGAATACTCGCCGGCACCCTGGCGTCCGCCGTGCTCGGCCTGCTGTTCGGCCTGCTGGCGATTCGGCGCCAGGGTATCTACTTCGCCATGATCACCCTGGCGCTGGCGCAACTGGTGTTCTTCATCTTTGTCCAGGCGCCCTTCACCGGCGGCGAGAACGGCCTGCAGGGCGTGCCGCGTGGGCAGTTGTTCGGGCTGTTCGACCTGAACGACAACCTGACCCTGTACTACTTCGTCCTCGCGGTGTTCATCGTTGGCTTCGCCATCATCCAGCGCACCATCCACTCGCCCTATGGCCAGGTGCTCAAGGCGATCCGCGAGAACGAGCCGCGGGCCATTTCCCTGGGCTACAACGTCGACGCGCACAAGCTGTTGGCCTTCGTTATTTCCGCCACCTTGACCGGCCTGGCGGGCTCGACCAAGACCGTGGTGTTCCAGCTGGCCTCGCTGACCGACGCGCACTGGCACATGTCCGGAGAGGTGATCCTGATGACCCTGCTCGGCGGCGTCGGCACCGTGCTCGGGCCGCTGGTCGGCGCCAGCGTGGTGGTCACCCTGCAGAGTTACCTGTCCAACGGCCCATTGGGCGAATGGGTGCACGTGATCCTCGGGGTGATCTTCGTCACCTGCGTGCTGCTGTTCCGGGCTGGCATCGTCGGCTGGGTGCTGAAACTGGCGAAGCGCAACTTCTAAAGCAAGCCTCCTGCTGCCTGTTCAAGGTGCGGACCCTGATCCGCGCCGGGGGGCTGTTTGCCTGATTTTTGCTCTGCCGAGTCGTCGGCAGGGTTGTCTGGACGCCACGGGGAACCCCGTGGGTAACGGGCCGGTTGCATCGGCCGTCGCGGGTAGTGCTTGGCAGTTGGCTGCCTGGCGTTGCTGCACTACCCACCTACAAGAAGAGAGACCTATGCACGTTGAAAAATTGATCACCAAGCCCGTCAAGGCCAAAGTCCTCTGCGTGGCGATCACCGCCAGCCTTGCTGGCTTCATGGCGCCCGCCAGCGCCGACACCGCGTCCGACATGAAGGCGTTGAAGGCGCAGGTCGAGGCGCTGCAGAACAGCATTGCGGCGCTCGAGCAGAAGCAGGCCGAAACCGCCAAGGCCGTCGCGCCCGCCAACAGCGTGACCGCCGGCACCACCCCAGGTTCGTTCAAGCTGCCCGGCTCCACTACCTCGGTCAAGTTCGGCGGCTACGTCAAGGCCGACCTGTTGTACAGCGACACCAGCGCGGGCGTGGGCAGCACGCTTGACCAGTTGCTGGTTCCGGGTTCGATTCCCCTGGACGGCGACACTAATACTGAAGACGGTCAGATTACCCTCCACGCGCGCCAGACCCGTCTGAACTTCGCCACCAGTACGCCGACCGCTTGGGGCGATCTCAAGACCTTCGTTGAGGCCGACTTCTTCGGCTCGAATGGCAACGAGGCCGTCAGCAACTCCAATGGCCCGCGCACCCGCCATGCCTTCGGCAGCCTCGGCGGCCTGCTCGCCGGCCAGACCTGGTCTACCTTCATGGACGCGGGCTCCCTGCCCGAGACCCTGGACTTCGGCGGCCCGGTCGGCGAACTCTTCGTCCGCCAGACCCAGGTGCGTTGGACCGAGGGCTTCGACGGCGGCTCCTGGTCGATTGCGGCGGAAAGCCCCGAGTCCTTCCTGACCACGGCCAATGTCGGCGGCGGTACCAATGCGCTAACCGACGACGACAAGGTGCCCGATCTGGTTGCTCGACTGGACTTCAACACCGCCGTCGGCCGCTTCGCCCTGGCCGCGATGGCGCGCAACATTCGCGTCGATACGGCCGCCGGTGCCGACGACCAATGGGGTGGAGCGCTCGCCGCTTACGGCGTGGTGCCGACCGTCGGCAAGGACACCTTCCAGTTCTCGCTCACCGCCGGTAACGCGCTCGGCCGCTACATGGGCCAGGCCGTATTCTCCGACGGCAGCGTCGATACCGCCGGCGAACTCAGCCTGAACAACCAGTGGGGCGCGATTCTCGCCTACCGCCACTTCTGGATGGATAACCTGCGTTCCACCCTGGCGCTGTCGACCGCCCGCGCGAGCAACCCGAGTGGTGTGACGACTGCGAACATGAACGAAAGCTCCGACACCGCTCACCTGAACCTGCTGTGGAGCCCGGTTGCCAGCACGACGTTCGGCCTGGAACTGATTCACGCCAGGCGTGAAACGGAAGATGGCCGCAATGGCGATTTGAACCGCGTGCAAACCTCGGCGCAGTACAACTTCTGATCGCTCGCGCCGTTTGACGGCGCTGCGGCCGGGCACGATTCATTCTTGTGCGTTGTGGCGGGATGCTCCACCCGTAGCAACCTGGACGAGAACCACTTGATCGTCAGCAAAAGCTGCCGCTCTGGTAAGCCCGGGCTAACCGCTCGATCCGATTGCTCCTTGGTGTGAAGTTTGCCGGGCCCTGGTGGCCCGGTTTTTTTTGTCTTCGATTTGGCATTGCGCAGGTCCGAGCGCCTACCGACAGATCATCACCATTGCCTGCCGGAGGGCCGCTCTCGCGGGGGTGGGGCGAGTCGCTCGCGTTGACGTTAACGTAATGAGTTGTTAGCGTTCCAAGGCTTATAGCCATGAACCCATGTCGCGGGAGCCCCTGTGCGGCATGGCTCGTGGACAATCGACCAAGGATCAAGCATGACGGCCAAGACCTACAGCATTTCCGAACTGGCGCGCGAGTTGGATGTGACCACTCGGACCATTCGTTTCTATGAAGAGCAGGGCATGCTGATACCGACCCGTCGCGGCCAGGAGCGGATCTTTACGGCCAAGGACAGGGTCGCGCTAAAGCTGATTCTGCGCGGCAAGCGCATTGGCTTCTCCCTGGCCGAATGCAAGACCCTGATCGAGCTGTACGACCCGCAGGGCGACAACCGCAACCAGCTCGAGATCATGCTGGGCAAGATCGCCGAACGGCGTCTACAGCTGGAGCAGCAGTTGCTGGACATCCAGCAGATGCAGCTGGAACTGGACACGGCCGAAGAGCGTTGCCACGCCGCCTTGCAGGGCATCCCCGCGACGCAATAAAGACTCGGCTGGCGCCGCAGCGGTCGTTTGGCGGCGGCCGCAGTCGGCGTGAGTTTTATCACTGGCTCTCAGTCCTGGGGCGCGCGCAACGCGCCGCCCAGCGCGCTCAGCACCATGTCGCGCAGCAACGCGTGGCGTGCCGTCGGGCTCATCTCGGGCGCCTCGACCCAGGCCGGTAACTGATTGAGCAGGGCCACGATGCCGTTCAACGCGGCGCGGCGGCTGTTGCCGGCCGGCTGGCCGGTAAGTCGCTCCACGCACTCGACCAGCAGCTGTGTGTAGCGCGCGCGTAGTTCGCGGATGTGCGCCTGCTGCTCGCTGGCCAGGCAGTGACTGTCGTATTCGGCAAGACGAAAATGCGCGGCCATGCTGGCGTGCAACCGTAGGTGCGCCTCGAGCAGGCCGTGCAGCCGTTCGGCGGGCGTGGCAGCGCGCCGTTGCACCTGGCGGGCGCCGTGCAGCAGCTGTTCGTAGAGCTCCTCGATCAGCTCGAACAGCAGCGCTTCCTTGCTTTCGATGTGGTTGTAGAGGGAGCCCGGCTGGATGCCCAGGTGCTTAGCCAGGTCGCGCATGCTGACAGTGCTGAAACCGCGGCTGGCAAACAGGCTCAATGCCTTGAGGCGGGTGGACTGATAGCGCGAGGAATCGGGGATGGGCTGGGTGGCTGGCATGAAGGTGTTCGGCAGGTGGTGGTCGAGCGCCGAGCATGGCGCTCCGGGCGGGTAAAACCCAGGTCGCCAGCGCTCGGTTTGCCTGAGCGATTTGGCCAGTGGCCGTTTACAGCGGGTAATGCGCCAGTTCGCGGGCGATCAGCAGGCGCTGGATCTCGCTTGAGCCCTCGTAGATCTGGGTGATGCGCGCGTCGCGGTAGTAGCGCTCCACCGGGTAATCCTCCAGGTAGCCGTAGCCGCCATGGATCTGCAGCGCCTTGGAGCACACCCGCTCGGCCATCTCCGAGGCGAACAGCTTGGCCTGCGAGGCCTCCGACAGGCAGGGATGCCCGGCGCTCTTCAGGCGTGCAGCATGCAGGATCAGCAAACGCGCGGCGTTGAGCTGGGTGTGCATGTCGGCAAGCATGTTGGCGATGCTCTGGTGCTCCGCGATCGGTTTGCCGAACTGGATGCGCTCGCGGGCATAACCCAGGGCGGCTTCGAAAGCCGCGCGGGCGATGCCCAGGGCCTGGGCGGCGATGCCGATGCGGCCGCCTTCCAGGTTGGACAGGGCAATGGCCAAGCCCTTGCCGCGCTCGCCGAGCAGATTGGCCTCGGCGATGGTGCAGTCATTCAGGGTGACCGCGCAGGTATCGGAGGCCTTGATGCCCATCTTGTGTTCGCTGCGGTCGACGACGAAACCGCGATTGTCGGTCGGCACCAGGAAGGCCGACAGGCCCTTCTTGCCCAGCTGCGGATCGGTGACGGCGAAGACGATAGCCAGCTTGGCGCGTTTGCCGTTGCTGACGAACTGCTTGGCACCGTTGAGTACCCACTGGCCGTCGCGCAGTTCGGCGCGGGTACGCAGGTTGTGTGCTTCGGAGCCGGCCTGTGGCTCGGTCAGGCAGAAGCAGCCGATCGCCTGGCCGCTGGCCAGAAGCGGCAACCAGCTGTCTTGCTGCGTCGGGCTGCCATATTTCAGCAGGGGGCCGCAGCCCACCGAATTGTGGATGCTCATCAAGGCGCCGAGGGCACCGTCGCCAGCCGAGATTTCTTCCACGGCCAGGGCGTAGGCTACATAGTCGGTGTAGCTGCCACCCCAGGTGTCGGGCACCACCATGCCGAGCAGGCCCAGTTCACCCATCTGCGCCACCACGGCGTCATCGATCCAGCCGGCCTTCTCCCAGGCTTGGGCATGCGGCGCGACTTCGCTGCGGGCAAAGTCGCGGGCCATGTCGCGGATCATGCGTTGTTCTTCGGTCAATTGGCTGTCGTGCATGGCAGTGCTCTCCTCAGTTCTGGCCGCGCCATTCAGGTGCGGTGCAGGGGGTTGCTGGCAGCGGGGCGCAAGCCGTTGAAGAAGGCCTGTACCCGCTGCGGGTCCAGTTCGGCCAGGGTCGCTGGGTTCCAGCGCGGAGTCTTGTCTTTGTCGATGATCAGCGCGCGGATGCCTTCGATCAGGTCGCCGCGTTCGAACCATTGATAATCCAGGTGCAGTTCCTGAGCGAAGCAGTCGGCCAGCGCTAGGTGCTGACCGCGCTGCAGCAGCTCCAGGGTCACCGCCATGGCGAGCGGCGAGCGGCTGTCCAACACCCGCACGGTGTCTTGAGCCCAGGCCTGCAACTCTGGGCGGCTCTCGCTGAGCAGGGCGGCGCGGATCGCCGGCAGGTCGGGCAGGGCGAAGTAATCGTCGATGGCCTGGCGCAGGGCCTTGAGCTCGCCACCGGGCAGATCGCTGCAGGTCATGCTGTCGAGCAACTGCTGCAAGTTATCCATTGGCGCTGCCGACCAGCTCAGAGTGTCCAGCGCCAGGTCGAACTCGGCCAGCCGTTCGCTGGCCAGACAATGGTCGGCCAGCCCAGCGTAGAGCGCGTCGGCGGCGCCGACCTGGAGGCCGGTGAGACCCAGGTAAAAGCCCAGTTGGCCGGGCAGCCGGGGCAGGAAGTAACTGCCGCCGACATCCGGGAAGAAGCCGATGCTGACTTCCGGCATGCCCATCTTCACCCGCTCTGTGACTACCCGCAGGGCAGCCGCCTGGGCCAGGCCCATGCCACCGCCGAGAACGAAGCGGTCGAGTAGCGCCAGCACCGGCTTGGGGTAAGCATGCAGGTACTGGTCGAGGGCGTACTCCTCTTCGAGAAACAGCTCGTGCTGATTGCTGCCGCCGGTGTAGCTGTCGTACAGCATGCGAATATCGCCACCGGCGCAGAAGGCCTTTTCACCGTTGCCACGCAGGACCACGGCGAGCACTTCAGGATCCTGCTCCCAGGCATGCAGGTGCTGCAGGAGCAAGCGCACCATGGGCAGGGTCAGGGCGTTGAGGCCGCTCGGGCGGTTGAGGGTCAGGTGGCCGATGCGGTTGCGCACCTCGGCCAGGACCGCCGCTTCGGCGCTGCTCATGCCTCGCTATCCCGACGGTACAGCTTGATGATGGCGGAGAAATCCAGGCCGCCATTACCCTGCTGGCTGAAGCTTTGGTACTGCTGCTGGGCGGCGGCGCCGAGCAGTACTGGCTGGCGCACGTGCTTGGCCGCTTCGGTAGCCAGGCCGAGGTCCTTGAGCATCAGGTCGGTGCCGAAACCGCCGCTGTAGCCACGCGAGGCCGGAGCGTTCTCCAGTACGCCGGGGAACGGGTTGTTGATTTCCGAGCTCCAGCAGCGGCCGCTGGATGTGTTGATGACCCCGGCCAGCACCTTGGCGTCCATGCCCAGGGCCACGCCCAGGGCCATGGCTTCGGCGACGCCGATCATGGAGATGCCGAGCAGCATGTTGTTGGCAATCTTGGCCACCTGGCCGTTGCCGCTGTCACCGCAGTGGACGAGGTTCTTGCCCATGGCGCTGAGAATGGGCCCGGCCTGGTCGAACGCACTTGCCGGACCGCCGACCATAAAGGTCAGGGTGCCAGCCGCGGCGCCACCGGTGCCGCCGGAAACCGGCGCATCGAGCATGGGGTTGCCTTGGGCGATGGCCAGGGCGGCCACTTCGCGGGCACTGAGCGGGTCGATGGTCGAGCAGTCGATCAGCAGCACGCCCTGGCCGACGTGCGCCAGCAGGCCATCTTTGCCCTGGTAAACCTGTTTCACCTGAGCCGCCGCCGGCAGCATGGTGACGATCGCCTCGACCTGAGCCTGGGCCACCGCCGCCGGCGAAGTGGCACTCGTGGCGCCGGCCTCGACAAGGGCGGCGACAGCTTGGGCGCTGGGGTCGAAGACGGTGACGCGGTGGCCGGCCTTGAGCAGGTTGCAGGCCATTGGGCCGCCCATGTTGCCGAGACCAAGAAAACCGATATGCATGGTGGATACCTCTGTAATTAGGGGGGCTCAGCGGTGCTTAAACTGCGCTTGGCGTTTTTCCACGAAGGCGCGCATGCCTTCTTTCTGGTCGTGACTGGCGAACAGCGAATGGAACACCCGACGTTCGAAGCGCACACCCTCGTTGAGGCCGAGTTCGAAGGCTCGGTTGACGCATTCCTTGACCAGCATGCTGGCCGGCAGCGATTTGGCGGCGATACCTTGGGCCACCTTCAGGGTCTGCTCCAGCAGCTCGGCGGCGGGGAAGACCTGGGCCACCAGGCCGGCACGCTCGGCTTCTGCGGCGCCCAGATGGCGGCCGGTGAGGCACAGTTCCATTGCCTTGGCCTTGCCCAGGGCATGGGTCAAGCGTTGGGTGCCACCGATGCCGGGGGTCACGCCCAGGCTCAGCTCAGGCAAGCCGAAGCGGGCGTTGTCGGCGGCGTAGATGAAGTCGCACATCAGCGCCAGCTCGCAACCACCGCCCAGGGCGTAGCCGGCGACCGCCGCAATCAGCGGTTTGCGCCGGTTGCCGATGCGATCGGCGGCGGCGAAGAAGTCGTCGAGGTAGATCGACGGGTAGTCCTTGTCGACCATCTCCTTGATGTCGGCACCAGCGGCGAACGCCTTGGCCGAACCGGTGATGACCATGCAGCCGACCTCGGGGTCGGCTTCCAGGCGGTCGAGGACCAGGTTGAGTTCGCTGATCAGCTGGCTGTTCAGCGCATTGAGCACTTGCGGTCGGTTGAGGGTGATCAGGGCGACCCGTTCGCGCACCTCGACCAGCAGGGTTTGATAGTCCATGGTGATATCTCCCAGGGGGCCGGCCCCAGAGCCTGTTCACGATCTGCTGCGCGTCGGCCCTGCTGCGTTAAAAGCAGGCTCGGAATGCTCATTTACAGCTCGTAAACTCCGCTTCCTCGCCTGCTTTCGCCTTGCATGGCTCTAGCTCGCGAGATCGTGAACAGGCTCTCTTGACCGGCCGATTGGTTACTTGAGGGTGATGGTGGTGTTGACCACGGCGCTGCTGTCGTCCTCGTCGAACCAGCGCTGGGTGACCGTCTTGGTCTGGGTGTAGAAGGTCACCACTTGCTTGCCGTAGGGGCCCAGGTCGCCGAGCTTGGAGCCGCGCGAACCAGAGAACGAGAACAGCGGCACCGGGACCGGGATCGGCACGTTGATGCCCACCTGGCCGACGTCGATTTCTTCCTGGAAGTGCCGGGCAGCAGCGCCGGAGCGGGTGAACAGGGCGGTACCGTTGCCATTCGGGTTGGCGTTGATGATCTCGATCGCCTCGTTGAGGTTGGCGGCATGCATGACGCACAGCACCGGGCCGAAGATTTCTTCGCGGTACACCGACATTTGCGCCGTGACGCCGGAGAAGATCGTCGGGCCGACGAAGTTGCCGTCCTGGTAGCCAGGCACACTCGGGTTGCGTCCGTCCAGTTCGAGCGTGGCGCCTTCTTCGATGCCGCTGGCGATCAGGCCGTTGACGCGCTCCAGGGCCGCGCAGGAGATCACCGGGCCGATGTCGGTGCCAGGCTCGGTGCCGCCATTGATCTTGAGGGTCTTGGTCCGCTCGATCAGCTCCGGCAACCAGGCCTGCGCTTCACCCACCAGGATCACCACCGGCAGGGCCATGCAGCGCTGACCGGCGGCGCCAAAGGAGGCGCCCAGCAGGCTGTTCAAGGTCTGCTGCTTGTTGGCATCCGGCAGGACGATGGCGTGGTTCTTGGCGCCCATCATGCACTGCGCGCGCTTGCCGTTCTGGGTGGCGCGGTTGTAGACATGGGTACCGACCTTGGTCGAGCCGACGAAGGACACCGCCTTGATGTCCGGGTGGTCACAGATCAGGTTCACCGCGTCGACGCCGCCGTGGATGACGTTGAGCACGCCCTTGGGTACGCCGGCCTGCAGCGCCAGCTCGACCAGGCGCATGGTCACCAGCGGATCCTGCTCGGACGGCTTGAGGACGAAGGTGTTGCCGGTGGCGATGGCCATGGGGAACATCCACAGCGGGATCATTGCCGGGAAGTTGAACGGGGTGATGCCGGCGCACACGCCCAGTGGCTGCATCAGGGTGTAGGTGTCGACGCCACTGGCGACGTTGTTGGCCAGTTCACCCATCTGCAGGTTGCCGATGGAGGCGGCATGCTCGACCACTTCCAGGCCGCGGAACACGTCGCCCTCGGCGTCCGGCAAGGTCTTGCCCTGCTCGGCGGTGAGCAGGGCGGCCAGCTCCTTGATGTTCTCGCGGATCAGTTGCTGGTACTTGAGGAAGATCCGCGCACGGGCGCCGATCGGGGTCTTGCGCCAGGTCTTGAAGGCTTCCTTGGCGCTGGCCACGGCGGCGTCCATTTCCTCGGCAGTGGCGAAGGGCACACGCGCCAGGACTTCCTGGGTGGCCGGGTTGACCACGTCGCGCCATTGGGTGGTCTTGGATTCGACGAATTCGCCGTCGATGAGCAGCTTGACGCTGGGAACTGTGGAAGCGGTCATATTCGGGTCCTGTCTGCTGTCGTAGGTCGAGTGCGCCCCCTCGGCGCCGATGCCGAGTGGGCGGGGGAGTGGTTGGCTGGGCCGGCGCGCCGGCCCGGTTCAGCCCTTGAGCTGCGGAAAGTCTTCTTCGAAGTGTTCCTGCGGCCCGCGCGTGTCGCCCTGGCGGCGCTCCAGCTCCATCTGCCGCAGGTCCACCCGGCGGATCTTGCCGGAGATGGTCTTGGGCAGTTCGCTGACGAACTCGATGCGCCGCACCCGCTTGTAGGGCGCCAGGTGCTCGCGGGCGAAGGCGAGGATGTTCTTGGCCAGTTCGGCGCTGCCCGGCTGGTCGTGGGCCAGGATCAGGAACGCCTTGGGTACCGCCAGGCGCAGCGGGTCGGGGCTGGGCACCACGGCCACTTCCATCACCGCCGGGTGCTCGATCAGCGCGCTCTCCAGCTCGAAGGGGCTGATGCGGTAGTCGGAGGCCTTGAACACGTCATCGGCGCGGCCGATGAAGGTGATGTAGCCGTCGGCGTCGATGGCCGCGGTGTCGCCGGTACGGTAGAAACCGTCACGCATCGCTTCGGCAGTCTTCTCCGCGCTGTCTTCGTAACCGAGCATCAGGCCCAGCGGATGGGGGTCCAGGGGCAGGGCGACTTCGCCTTCGTTGCCAGGCTGGCCATCCGGGTCGAGCATGCACACGCTGTAGCCGGGCAACGGCCGGCCCATGGAACCGGGCTTGAGCGGCTGGCCGGGGGTGTTGCCAACCAGCGCGGTGGTTTCCGACTGGCCGAAACCGTCACGCAACGGCAGGCCCCAGGCTTCCTGGATTTGCTCGATGATCTCCGGGTTGAGCGGCTCGCCGGCACCGACCAGTTCGCGCAAGCGCAGACGCTCGCGGCAGCCGGCCAGGTCTTCCTGGATCAGCATGCGCCACACCGTGGGCGGCGCGCACAGGCTGGTGATGCCGTAGCGCTCCAGCACCTCGAGCAGCGCCGGGGCACTGAAACGCGCAGTGTTATGGATGAACACGCAGGCGCCGGCGTTCCACGGGGCGAAGAAGCAGCTCCAGGCATGCTTGGCCCAGCCCGGCGAGGAGATGTTCAGGTGCAGGTCGCCCGGCTGCAGGCCAACCCAGTACATAGTGGACAGGTGGCCAACCGGGTAGCTCTGGTGGCTGTGCAGGACCATCTTCGGCTTGCTGGTGGTGCCAGAGGTGAAATACAGCAGCAGCGGGTCGCTGGCCTTGGTCAGGGCATCGGCGTGGAACTGGCTGGCACAGTCGACGGCGCTGTCGTGATTGATCCAGCCGCTGACTGCCGCGCCGACGCAGATGCGGGTGCAGCCCAGGGCTTGCTCAGCAAACTTGTCGGTATGGTTGCTGCCCACCACCAGGTGGCGCACACCGCCGCGCTCGATACGGTCGCGCAGGTCCTCGGCGGTGAGCAGGGCGGTGGCCGGGATCACCACGGCGCCGAGCTTGAAGGCCGCGAGCATGGTTTCCCACAGGGCGATATGGTTGCCCAGCATCAACAGGATGCGCTCGCCGCGGCGCACGCCCAGCTCGCGCAGGTGGTTGGCCACGCGATTGGAGCGCTCGGCCAGTTCGGCGAAGCTGTAGCGCTGCTCGCTGCCGTCCTCCTCGACAATCCACAGCGCCGGGGCCTGGTTGCCCGCGGCCATGCTGTCGAAATAGTCCAGCGCCCAGTTGAAGGTGTCGAGCTGCGGCCAGCGGAAATCGCGCACGGCGGTGGCATAGTCGCTGCGGTTGGCCAGCAGGAAGTCGCGGGCAGCGAGAAAGGGGAGGCAGTTGCTATTCATGATTCTGGCCCTGTTTTGTTGTTGTAGGGACTGGCCTGATGCCCAGCTCAATCAGGCTTGTGCATCGAGTATAGATAGGCGTTTGCGCAGTAAGAAGGCGCAAATTAACCGAATGGATATGCAAAAATATAATTACTGTCGGGGCTCAGCCGACTCGGCATCTAGCAGCTTGGCCTCGCCAAGGCAGTTGGCGCGGGGTATATGTGTGCATATTTACGGCGACCACTCTTGTAAATAGACGAGTGCATATGCAAAAAAATATGGTTAGCGACAAGCTCAATTGGGACGACCTGCGTTTCTTCCTCGAAGTGGCGCGTACCCGCACTGCCAGTGCGGCGGCCCGGCGCCTGGGGGTGGACTACACCACGGTATCGCGGCGTATCCGCACCCTGGAGCAGAGCCTCGGGGCCCTGTTGTTCGAGAAATCGCGCGCGACCGGCTTTGCCCTGACCGTGGAGGGCCAGCGCCTGCTGGGCTACGCGGAAACCCTGGAAAGCACCTTGCTGGCTGCCTGCGAACAGGTGTCCGGCACCCGCCTGGGGCTTTCCGGGCACCTGCGCATCGCCAGCACCGAAGCGTTCGGCTGCTGGTTTGTCAGCGCGCAGATGAGTGGCTTCCTCGAGCGCTACCCGCACATCTCCCTGGACATCCTGCCGGTGCCGCACTTCGTCAGCCTGTCGCGGCGCGAGGCGGATATCGCCATCACCCTGGAACGCCCGGAGCGCGGGCCCTACGTCTGCTCCAAGCTATGCGACTATCGCCTGCGGATTTACGCCACGCCCGGCTACCTGGCCAGCCATGCGCCGATCCACACGCGCGAGGACCTGGCTGACCACCCCTTCGTCACCTACGTCGACGATCTGGCGTTCAGCTCCAGGTTGCTCTACCTCAACGACTTGCTACCCGGCGCTACCAGCCACCTGCGTAGCACCAGTGTAATTGCCCAGTACCACGCCACCCTGCAGGGACGGGCCATGGCCATTCTGCCGAGCTTCCTGGCCGGGCCGGATCCGCGCCTGTGCGAAGTGTTGCCGGATCAGGTCGACATCATTCGCCAGTTCTGGCTCTCCTACAGCGAAGACCTGCGCAAGCTCAAGCGCGTGACCCTGGCCGCCGAGTACCTGCGCGCCTGTGCCGACCTCAATCGGCCGTTGCTGATGGGGGAGTCGAGCGAAATGCATTACCTGGCCATGGACTGAGCCTGCGGGCAGCGATTCTGCTGGTTCCGGCTGCGCTACGCCCTTGCCCCCAGGAAGGCAGGGCGAGCATCCGGCGGCGCTGCGGGCGCTTGATCCATACGACCAATGGGTGACTGGACGACCGGCGCGGCCTTGCTATAGCTTGCCGTTAACGTAAGGATAAGGCTGGATTCTCGCAGGGGCTTCTAAGCTCTGTAGGCCACCCCATTACAAGCACAAGAAGGGCAAGCCATGAATCACCCCAGCTATACCCGTGGCCCGCAGGACAAGACGCTGCTGGCCATGACCATCGGCCAGGCGTTCGATGACACAGTGGCGCGTTTCGCCGAGCGCGAGGCCCTGGTGGTGCGCCACCAGAACCTGCGCTACTCCTGGTCCAAGCTGGCCGAGCAGGTCGACAGTTGTGCCCGTGCCTTGCTGGCGCTGGGCGTCGAGGCGGGCGAGCGGGTCGGCATCTGGGCGCCGAACTGCGCCGAGTGGTGCATTACACAGTTCGCCAGCGCCAAGCTTGGTGCGATTCTGGTCAACATCAACCCGGCCTATCGCGGTAGCGAGTTGGAGTACGCGCTGAAGCACTCCGGCTGCCGCTGGCTGGTCAGCGCCGATGCCTTCAAGAGCTCCGATTACCACGCCATACTGATCGAACTGTTGCCGGAACTGGCCGCCAGTCAGTCGGGCGCGCTGCACAGCCCGCGCCTGCCGGAGTTGCGCGGGGTCATCAGCCTGGCCGCGCAGGCGCCGGTAGGCTTCCTCTGCTGGCATGAACTGGCGGGCCTTTCCACCCAGGTCTCTGCGGAAAAACTGGCCGAGCGCCAGGCGCTGCTGCAGTTCGACGAGCCGATCAATATCCAGTACACCTCGGGCACCACCGGCTCGCCCAAGGGCGCCACCCTCAGCCACTACAACATCCTCAACAACGGTTACCTGGTCGGCGAGAGCCTGGGCCTCACCGAGCACGATCGGCTGGTGATCCCGGTGCCGCTGTACCACTGCTTCGGCATGGTCATGGGCAACCTCGGCTGCCTGACTCATGGCAGCACCATGATCTACCCGGCACCGAGCTTCGAGCCGGAGGCCACCCTGTTGGCAGTGGCGGAAGAGCAAGCCACGGCGCTGTACGGCGTGCCGACCATGTTCATCGCCGAGCTGGATCACCCGCGCCGCGCCGAGTTCGACCTGTCCAGCCTGCGCACCGGGATCATGGCCGGCGCCACCTGCCCGATCGAGGTGATGAAGAGGGTAATCGGCGAGATGCACATGGCCGAGGTGCAGATCGCCTACGGCATGACCGAGACCAGCCCGGTGTCGACCCAGACGGCTGCCGATGACGATCTGCAGTGTCGGGTCAGCAGTGTCGGCCGCACTCAGTCACATCTGGAAAGCAAGGTGATCGACGAGCAGGGACGCATCGTCCCGCGCGGGCAGGTCGGCGAGCTGTGCACCCGTGGCTACAGCGTGATGCTCGGCTACTGGAACAACCCGCAGGCCACCGCCGAGGCACTCGACCCGGCGCGCTGGATGCATACCGGCGACCTGGCAGTGATGGACGAGCAGGGCTACCTGAGTATCGTCGGGCGCAGCAAGGACATGATCATTCGCGGCGGCGAGAACGTCTATCCGCGGGAGATCGAGGAATTCCTCTTTGGTCACCCGGCGGTGGCCGACGTGCAGGTGATCGGCGTGCCCGACGCCAAGTACGGCGAGGCGATCGCCGCCTGGGTGCAACTGCATCCGGGCCACACCTGCGACGCCGAGGCGCTGCGCGCCTACTGCAAGGCCAATATCGCCCACTTCAAGGTGCCGCGCTACTTCAAGTTCGTTGACCAGTTCCCGATGACCGTGACCGGCAAGGTGCAGAAATTTCGCATACGCGAACTGATGCAGGCGGAGCTGGAGCAGGGCGCCAGCTGATGGCGGCGAGCATGCAGTGGGCATGACGGCGACCGCGGTCGAGAAGGGCACCATCTCCGTGCGCCTGGTCGGCGAGGCCCTGCAGCAGTGGCGCGCCCAGGGTCAGGACTGCGCCGCGTTGCTGAGCCAGTCCGGGATCGCCCCGGAATTGCTCAACAAGCCCTATGCGCGGGTGTCCGCGCAGGCCTATGCGCGTCTGTGGCTGGCGCTGGCCAAGGCGATGGACGACGAGTTCTTCGGCATGAACCCGCGGCGAATGAAGTCCGGCAGCTACGCCTTCATGACCCGCGCCGCGTCGCGCGAGCCGACCCTGGGTGCGGCCCTGGACAGTGCCCTGACGTTTCTCGGCCTGGTCTTCGATGGCCTGACCCCGCGCCTGGAGCGCCAGGGCGGGATGGCGGCGATCGTCATCGACGAGCCAGCGGGGCAAGCCTGTCGGGCGTTCGGCTGTTTCACCCTGTGGATGATCGTGCATGGCCTGGCCTGCTGGCTAGCGGGACGACGTATCCCGATCCTGGCGGTCGAGCTGCACTGCCAGGCCCCGGATTATCTTGAGGATTACCGGGTGATGTTCAGCAGCAACCTGCGCTTCGCCCGCCCGCGCAGTCGCCTGCTGTTCAATGCCGAGTGCCTGGAGCAACCGCTACGGCGCAGCGAGCGCGAGCTCAAGCGCTTCCTCGCCGGCGCGCCGGCCAACATTCTGGTGCGCTACCGCGACCCGCGCAGCCATGCCGCGCGGATCAAGGTCTACCTGCGCAGCCTCAAGGCCGAGCGCTGGCCGGATTTCGAGGCGCTCTCCAGCCACTTCTTCATGGCGCCATCGACCCTGCGGCGCAAGCTGGCCCTGGAAGGCCAGTCCTACCAGGGGCTCAAGGACCAGGTGCGGCGCGACCAGGCCATCGCCCGCTTGGACAGCGGCGCGGGCAACTTCACCGAGCTGGCCTTCGAGCTGGGGTTTGCCGACAGCAGCGCCTTCTACAAGGCGTTCAAGAAGTGGACCGGCACCACTCCGGGGCAGTATCGCGCGCTGATGCATCCCGAGCAGTAGCCACCCTTTGCGATGGTGTGAAAGAACTCTCGGTTACTGCGGCCGCCTCCAAACGACCGCAGCGCGCTATGCCACGAACTCATGCAGTCGCACTTGCGACGACGCTCGGTATTTTCACAACCTCTGAGTCCAGTTGTCCAAATTGCTCAGGCCGATAGACGCCTGTCGACATTGTCGCCGCCAGCCTGCAGCGCGACTATTCCGAGACAACAACAAACTAGGAGTCACCGCCATGCAGGATTACCTGAGCGCTGCCCGCGACTTTGATCTGCCCAGCACGGCCGCCGCCACCCTGGCCGGTTCTCTCGACGCCCTCAACGCCTGTGTCGAATGCTGCGACCGGCATGCCTTGCCGGGGCGCATCGCGCTGTTCTGGGAAGGCCGCGACGGCAGCAGCGCCAGCTACACCTTCTGTGAGTTGCAGGAGCAGGCGGCGCGTTTCGCCAACTTTCTCCAGGCCCAGGGCGTGCGCCCCGGCGATTGCGTGGCGGGCATGCTGCCGCGCAACGTCGAGCTGCTGATCTGCATCCTCGGCACCTGGCGCCTCGGTGCGGTGTACCAGCCGCTGTTTACCGCGTTCGGTCCCAAGGCCATCGAACATCGCTTGCAGGGTTCCGGCGCCAAGGTTGTGGTAACCGATGCGGCCAACCGCGGCAAACTCGATGAGGTCGAGGGTGCACCGCTACTGGTCACCGTCGCTGGCGCCAAGGGCCAGGGCATCCAGCGTGGCGACTTCAGTTTCTGGGCCGAGCTGGAGCGCCATTCTGACGAATTCGAGCCGGTGCTGCGCTCGGCCGAAGACCCTTTCCTGATGATGTTCACTTCCGGCACCACCGGCTTGGCCAAACCGCTGCCGGTGCCGCTCAAGGCGATCCTGGCCTTCGTCGGCTACATGCGCGAGGCGGTCGACCTGCGCCCCGAAGACGCGTTCTGGAACCTGGCCGATCCGGGTTGGGCCTACGGCCTCTACTATGCGGTGACCGGACCATTGGCCATGGGCCACCCGACCACCTTCTACGAAGGGCCGTTCACGGTGGAGAGCACCTGCCGGATCATCCGCAAGTACGCCATCAGCAACCTGGCCGGTTCGCCCTCCGCCTACCGCCTGTTGCTGGCCGCCAAACAGCAGGTCGAGCCGTTGCTCCGTGGGCGTCTGCGCGCGGTCAGCAGTGCCGGCGAGCCGCTGACCCCGGAGGTGATCCGCTGGTTCGAAGGCGGCCTGGACACCTGCATCCACGACCACTACGGCCAGACCGAGCTGGGCATGGTGCTGTGCAACCACCATGCCCTGGCCCACCCGGTGCGCCTTGGCGCCGCCGGTTTCGCCATTCCCGGGCATCGCGTGGTGGTGCTGGACGAACAGAATCGCGAATTGCCGGCCGGCCAACCGGGCATTCTGGCGCTGGACCGGCCGCGCTCGCCGCTATTCTGGTTTCCCGGTTATCTGGGCATGCCGACCAAGGCCTTCGTCGGTGACTACTACCTCAGCGGTGACACCGTCGAGCTGAACCAGGACGGCAGCATCAGCTTCGTCGGCCGCAGCGACGACGTGATCACCACCTCCGGTTACCGGGTCGGCCCCTTCGACGTGGAAAGCGCGCTGATCGAACATCCGGCGGTGATCGAGGCGGCGGTGATCGGCAAACCGGACCCGGAACGCACCGAGCTGGTCAAAGCATTCGTCGTGCTGCAGCCGCAGTTTCGCGCCGATGCCGCGCTGGCCGAGGAGCTCAAGCAGTACGTGCGCAAGCGCCTGTCGGCACATGCCTACCCGCGCGAGATCGAATTCGTCGACGAGCTGCCAAAGACCCCGAGCGGCAAGATCCAGCGCTTTCTCCTGCGCAATCAGGAAATCGCCAAGGCCCAGGCGGCCGCTAACTGAACAAGGAACCGCAAACATGCGTATCGAAGACCGAGTATTTCTAGTCACTGGCGGTAGCTCCGGGCTGGGCCTGGCCACTGCCCGTGCGCTGATCGAGCAGGGTGGCAAGGTAGTGCTCGCCGACATCAACGCCGAAGCCGGTACGGCCCGCGCCGAGGAGCTGGGTGGTAACGCGCGTTTCGTGCAGACCGACATCACTCGCGAGGCCGACGGTCGCCACGCGGTGGCCGCTGCGCTGCAGGCCTTCGACGGCCTGCATGGCCTGGTCAACTGTGCCGGCGTGGCGCCGGCCGAGAAGATTCTCGGGCGTAACGGCGCCCATGGCCTGGACAGCTTCAGTCGGGTGATCCAGATCAACCTGGTCGGTAGCTTCAACATGCTGCGCCTGGCTGCCGAGGCCATGGCTCAGGGCGAGCAGAACGAGCAGGGCGAGCGCGGGGTGATCGTCAACACCGCCTCGGTCGCCGCTTTCGACGGGCAGATGGGCCAGGCCGCCTATGCCGCCTCCAAGGGTGGCGTGGCCGCCCTGACCCTGCCGGCGGCGCGCGACTTGGCGCGTTCGGGGATCCGCGTGATGTGCATCGCCCCGGGCATCTTCGAGACGCCGATGATGGCCGGCATGCCGCAGGAGGTGCGCGATTCGTTGGCGGCCAACGTGCCGTTCCCGCCGCGCCTGGGCCGCCCGGACGAATACGCCGCGCTGGTGCGGCACATCATCGAGAATCCCATGCTCAATGGCGAGGTCATCCGCCTGGATGGCGCCTTGCGCATGGCGGCCAAATAAAGCGGTCCAACTACTATAAGGGCTCGATAGTGCTAGCTAACGGGCCAGAGACAGATCGGGTAACGCGCAGCGAAACCCGCCGATGAGGGCAACGAACATGAGCAAGCAACAGGATCCGGTAGTCATCGTCAGCGCCGCACGCACGCCCATGGGCGGCTTTCTCGGCGACTTCAAGGAGGTCAGCGCCGCGCAACTGGGCGCCGCGGCGATTCGCGCCACCCTCGAACGCGCGGGCCTGGCCAGCGATGCGGTGGACGAGGCGATCATGGGCTGCGTGCTGCAGGCCGGCCAGGGTCAGGCGCCGGCGCGCCAGGCAGCCTTGGGCGCGGGCCTGAGCCAGGGCACGGTGTGCTCGACGGTGAACAAGATGTGCGGCTCGGGGATGAAGGCGGCGATGTTCGGCCATGACCTGCTGCTCGCCGGCAGCGCCGAGGTGGTGATCGCCGGCGGCATGGAGAGCATGTCCAACGCGCCCTATCTGCTGGAGCGCGCGCGTAGCGGTTACCGCATGGGCCATGGCCGGGTGCTCGACCACATGTTCCTCGACGGCCTCGAAGACGCCTACGACAAGGGCCGGCTGATGGGCACCTTCGCCGAGGACTGCGCGCAGACTTACGGCTTTACTCGTGAGCAGCAGGACGCCTTCGCCATCGCCTCGCTGACCCGCGCGCAGCAGGCCATGAATGCAGGGCGCTTCGCCGCCGAGATCATTGCGGTGGAAGCCAAGGCCGGCCGCGAGCTGCGCCTGATTAACAGTGACGAGCAGCCACCCAAGGCGCGTCCGGACAAGATCCCCACGCTCAAACCGGCCTTTCGTGAGGGCGGCACGGTGACCGCGGCCAATGCCAGTTCGATCTCCGATGGTGCCGCCGCGCTGCTGCTGATGCGCCTGTCCGAGGCCGAGAAACGCGGTCTGACCCCGCTGGCGGCGATCCGTGGGCACGCCACTTTCGCCCATGCGCCAGGGCTGTTCGCCACCGCGCCGGTCGGCGCCTTGCAACGGCTGATGACGCGCACCGGCTGGGAAATCGGCCAGGTCGACCTGTTCGAGGTTAACGAGGCCTTCGCCGTGGTGCCGATGGCGGCCATGCGCGACCTCGACATCCCCCACGACAAGCTCAACGTGCACGGCGGCGCCTGCGCCCTCGGCCACCCGATCGGCGCGTCCGGCGCGCGGGTACTGGTGACCCTGCTCAGCGCCCTGCGCCAGTACGACCTCCAGCGCGGCGTCGCCTCGCTGTGCATCGGCGGCGGCGAAGCCACGGCCATGGCCATCGAGTTGCTCAACTGAACCGGGAGAGCCCCATGATTCCTTCTGAACAAGACCTGCAGATCCGTGACATGGCCCGGCAGTTCGCCCAGGAGCGGCTGAAACCCTTCGCCGCCGACTGGGACCGCGAGCACCGTTTCCCCGCCGAGGCCATCGCCGAGATGGGCCAGTTGGGTTTCATGGGCATGCTGGTGCCGGAAGACTGGGGCGGCGCGCAGACCGGCCACCTGGCCTACGCCATGGCCCTGGAGGAAATCGCCGCTGGCGATGGTGCCTGCTCGACCATCATGAGCGTGCACAACTCGGTGGGTTGCATGCCGATCCTGAAATACGGCAGCGAGGAACAGAAGCAACGCTTCCTCAAGCCGCTGGCCGAAGGCACGATGCTCGGCGCCTTCGCCCTCACCGAACCCCAGGCCGGTTCCGATGCCAGCGATCTGCGCACCCGCGCCCGCCGGGACGGTGAGCACTATGTGCTCAATGGCAGCAAGCAGTTCATCACCTCAGGCAGCCACGCCGGCATGGTGATTGTCTTCGCCGTGACCGATCCGGCGGCCGGCAAGAAGGGCATCAGCGCCTTTATCGTGCCCACCGATACGCCCGGCTACTCGGTGGTGCGGGTCGAGGAAAAACTCGGCCAGCATGCCTCGGACACCTGCCAGATCCAGTTCGACGACCTGCGCCTCCCGGCCAGCCTGCGCCTGGGCGAGGAGGGCCAGGGCTATCGCATCGCCCTGGGCAACCTGGAGGGCGGGCGCATCGGCATCGCCGCCCAGGCGGTCGGCATGGCCCGTGCGGCGTTCGAGGCGGCGCGCGACTACGCCCATGAGCGGCAGACTTTCGGCAAGCCGATTATCGAACACCAGGCGGTGGCGTTCCGCCTGGCCGACATGGCGACGCAGATCGCCGTGGCGCGGCAGATGGTCCATCACGCCGCCAGCCTGCGCGAAGCCGGGTTGCCGTGCCTGACCGAGGCATCGATGGCCAAGCTGTTCGCCTCGGAGATGGCCGAACGGGTCTGCTCGGCGGCGCTGCAGACCCTCGGCGGCTACGGCTACCTCAAGGACTTCCCGCTGGAGCGGATCTACCGCGACGTGCGCGTGTGCCAGATCTACGAAGGCACCAGCGACGTGCAGCGGTTGGTGATCGCGCGCAGTCTCTAGCGGGCTGTATCGCCTGTCAGGTCGCCTCGCGTGCGCCAATGCGCCACACGGGGCTGCGCCCTGACTGCTAGCTAGGCTTCGCGCGGGCTCTGCGGCGGCGGGTTGATGCCCATGGACAGATAGATGCTGGTGAAGGCGTCGACGCCGATATTGGCTGGCTTGACCCATTCCACCGGCACATACAGCAGGCCGCCACCGATGGGGATAGGCGCGGTGGGCACCAGGACGGCGTAATAGCTGCGGCCATCGATATCAATGGGTTGTGGGTTGGGCATCAGCGCCAGCACGGCGACCCCATCGCCACCGAACAGGCACCAGACGGGGCTCATGGCGTTGATGTCGGCCCCTTCCTTTTTCTCCAGCAGGTCGACAAAGCGGTCCGCCAGGTTGTACAGCTTGCCGAACAGCGGAATACGCCGCAGGGTCAGGTTGGTCAACCATTGCAGCGGGCGGCGCAGCCCGAGTTGTACGCCCAGGCCCAGTGTATAGATGCCCACCAGCAGCGCCGCAGTACCCAGGGTGTACGCCAGGTAGGCGTTGCTGGCGAATGGCTGGCCCATGCTGGCAAATACCTGGCCGATATAGCTGGACGGTCCGATTGCCCGGTTCAACAGGCCGACTATCCAGGACAGCAGCGTCAGGCTCAAGGCCAGCGGCAGCAAGACGATCAAGCCGGTTAGCCAGGTAGCGAGGAGGGCGTTGGCGCTTTTCTTGATCATGGGTGAGATCCGGTCGAGTGGCGGTAGCAGGCAGACAGCTGCGCAGGGCATGTGAGTGGACTGCACATTCAGGCGATGGTTTTAAGGGTGAAGACTTCGCTGATCCGCTGCAGCTTGCCATCCCAGACGTAACGCAGATGCACGCCCTGGTGCGGAATGCTCGCCGCCGGCGGGCGGAACAGGGCGGCGCATTCACCTTCAGGGTGGCGCACGCTGCGGTAAAGCAGGCCCCAGGAACCCTGCTTGCGCTGCTCAGCGGCGAAACGCTGGGCGATCGGGTAGGCGGCCGGGTCCGGGTCGTGCAGGTGTTCGTGATCCTGGCGAATGTCATCCAGCGCTTTGACCACCCGGCAGACGTAGGCACGCAGGGTCAGTTCCAGGCTCGGCTCATGGGTCGCGCGCAGGAAACGCTCGCGGTGGTAGCGGGTTTCCGCCACCGCGGTGTGCAGGCTGTCGCCACAGTAGTAGACGCCATACTGGCCGGCGGTGAAGCGGCTGACCGCGCCGATATGGGTGAAGGCGGCCATCAGTGGCGACGAACCGGGGCCGCTGACCCGGTCTGCTGGCGCCACGTGGGCGAGCAGGCCGGCTTCTTCGCGCAGGCGGTCGTTGGTCAGGCCCTCGATCAGGAACGCCTGTTCGAGATCGGCGGCGTCCAGCACATCCTCGAACACCGAGATTGGTGGAAAGGCGCTGGAAACCAGGCGATAGGCCCGCGGCCAGGCGGGCAGGGTCTGCCTCAACCCCTGACCCCGTCGAGGTAGCGGCGCACGTCGGCGAGGTCGACCACGCCGCCGGCGAGCATCAGCTCGAGCGCGCTGTTGCCATTGAACGGCGCCTCACTGTTGGCTTTTCTCACCCATTCATAGGTCGAGGGTTTGTCGCCGAACAGGATGCGCAGCGACTTGTGAATGCCCATCAGGTAGGAGACTCGCTCCATGGTGTCGCGGGGCAGGCGCACTTCCGGCAGTTGCCGGTATTTGTACAGGGTGCTGCGGCCAATCGAGCCCAGCAGAACCATCTGCTCCTCGACCGAGCACTGCCACTTGTTCATCAGGTTGAAGAAGAATTTCAGCGCGACCTGACCCGCCTTGGTCGATTCGATGTCGAGGGCTGGAGCGTTGCGTTGCGCGGTAGCCGTCATGCTGGCTTCTCCATTTGTAGACTTATTATCAATACTAGTCTTCATCTGGAGTCGTGGCAACGCCTCGTCAAATACCCGCAGCACAGCTGAGTCCACCCTGGCCGAGTCCTGGGTAATAAGCCGCAACCGTTCTCGATAACCTTAAATGGTGGGCAGGTGCCGCTCGGCAGCTTTTCGATAATGGCCGTGTGCGAGGCTTGTCGAACACCTTGGTTAGCGCTAACATCGCTTCAAACAATGAGCGGCCCCACGCCGATGGCGCCCTGGAGAACCCATGCAGACAGTCAATCCTGCCACCGCCGTTAATCCGGCACGCCGCACCCTGGTGGTCATGGGTGTGAGTGGCTCCGGCAAAAGCGAAATCAGCCAGGCCGTGGCCAGCGAGCTGACCTGGCGGCATATCGAAGCCGATCATTTCCATCCCGAGGCCAACGTCGAGCTGATGCGCGCCGGCACTGCCCTCACCGATGACGACCGCATTCACTGGCTGGATGCGTTGAGCGCCGAGATGCAGGCCGCGCAGGCTAACGGTGAAGGCTTTGTGCTCGCCTGTTCGGCGCTCAAACGCATCTACCGCGAACGTCTGCGCGCCGCCGTGCCGGGTTTGCAGTTCGCCCATCTGGATATTGATCGGACCACCGCCTTGCAGCGGGTGGGTGCCCGCCCCGGGCATTTCATGCCGATCTCGCTGGTCGACAGCCAGTTCAATACCCTTGAGTCGCCCCTCGACGAAGCCCATGTATTCAACGTCAGCGCCGCGCAGAGCCGCGCCGAAGTGGTTGCGCAGGTGTGTGCCTGGGTACGCCGTGACGCCACCGGTGAGGAGATCGAGGCGCAAGTGGATCTTTCTTCGCAGCCGTTTGATAGCGCTAACCATGCGCCGCAACTGACGGCCGAACCTATCTACGGCGGTGGCTTGGCGCAGTTGTTCGACCGCCTCACCGACGGCCTGATGGCTGCACTGATGGCCTTTATGGTGGCCGCGGTATTCATCAACGTAGTGCTGCGTTATGCCTTCGGCACTGGCTGGGCCGGTGTCGAGGAACTGTCGCGCCTGGCTTTCGTCTGGTTGGTGTTCGTCGGTGTGGCCTCGAGCATGCGCCGCGGCGAACTGATGACCTTCCGCATGATTCGCGACCGTTTTCCCAACGCCATTCGCCGCCTGGTCGACTCGCTCAGCTGGCTGCTGGTGATCGGCGCCAGTCTGCTGTCGGCCATGGGCGCCTGGAGTCAGGTGCAGTACGGCTGGGGCAATCACAGCACGGTGGTCGGCTACCCGGTGGTGCTGGCGATGGTGCCGGTGTTGGCCAGCATGGCGGTGCTGGCGCTGTTGGCGCTGGTGCAACTGATCAACGTCTGGCGCCGACCCAGCGAGCAGGCAGCGGCACCGGCCAATGTCACGGCCGATTGAGCGGTTTTTCGCGTTGCATTCATTAGATAACAAGATCGGGCACTGCCCACCGAGGACCCGCTGATGACCGTCGCTGTCTTCCTTGCTTCACTCCTGGGTTTCATGTCCTTCGGCATGCCCATTGCCTTCGCCTTGATTCTTACCGGCGCGGTGCTGATGTGGTACCTGCAGTTCTGGGACGTGCAATTGCTGGCGCAGAACCTGCTCGCCGGGGCCGATAGTTTTCCGCTGCTGGCCGTACCCTTCTTCATCCTGGCCGGCGAGCTGATGAATGCCGGTGGAATTTCCCGGCGCATCATCAACATGGCCCAGGCCTACTTCGGCCACCTGCGTGGCGGCCTGGGCTATGTGGCGATCGCCGCGTCCGTGTTGCTGGCCAGTATGTCCGGCTCGGCCCTGGCCGATACCGCGGCGTTGGCGACCCTGTTGCTGCCGATGATGCGTCAGCGTGGTTATCCGCTGCACTCCTCGGCGGGGTTGGTCGCCGCTGGCGGCATCATCGCGCCGATCATTCCGCCGTCGATGCCCTTCGTGATCTACGGCGTGGTGACCAATACCTCGATCAGTCAGCTGTTTATGGCCGGCCTGGTGCCGGGCCTGATCATGGGCGGTGGTCTGATCTTCGCCTGGACCCTGATCGCCCGCGGTTTCACCGAACCGACTCCGCCCAAGGCGAGCAAGGCCGAACGCCGCCACGCATTGGTGGACGGTGCCGCCGCGCTGATGCTGCCGGTTATCATTGTCGGCGGCCTGCGCTTTGGCATCTTCACCCCGACCGAAGCGGCGGTGGTGGCGGCGGTCTACGCCCTGGCGGTGTCGACGCTGCTGTATCGCGAGCTGAGCTGGGCGGCGCTGAGCGAAACCATGACCCGTGCCAGTCGCACCACCGCCTCGGTGATGTTTCTCTGCGCGGCGGCCACGGTGTCGGCCTATATGGTGACCCTGGCCCAGTTGCCCGAGGAAATCGGCGCCATGCTCGGGCCGCTGCTCAACCATCCGCATCTGCTGATGGTGGCGATCATGCTGCTGATGGTCGCGGTCGGCATGGTTCTCGACCTGACCCCGACCATCCTGATTCTGGCACCGGTATTGGCCCCCATCGCGGTCAAGGCCGGTATCGATCCGGTGTACTTCGGCGTGATGTTCGTGCTGATCGGCTCCATCGGCCTGATCACCCCGCCGGTGGGCACCGTGCTCAACGTGGTCGGAGGTATCGGTCGGCTGCGCATGGAAATCCTGGTGCGCGGGGTGATGCCGTTCTTCCTGATTTACCTGGGCATAGTCGCGCTGCTGATCGCCTTCCCGGCCATCGTCACGGTGCCGCTGGCATGGTTGCGCTGACGCCGTGGTTTTCCACGCCCGCTGGCAAGCCGGCGGGCATCGCGTAATACGTTGCACAAAATAGTCGTTTTACTTCTCACAACAATAAGAGGCACTTGCTGATGAAACGTCCACTGATCACCGTTCTGGCTGCGGCCATGCTGTTGAGCCCGCTGGCCACGCTGACCGCGCAGGCCGATGAAGTCCGCTCGCGCATGATTCGCTTCGGCTACGGCCTCAACGAACAGAGCAACCAGGGCCGGGCGGCCAAGCTGTTCGCCGAGGAAGTCGGCAAGGCCTCCGCAGGCAAATTGAAGATGCGCACCTACGCCGCGGCCAGCCTGGGCTCGGACGACCAGATGCAGAGCGCACTGATCGGCGGCGCCCAGGAAATGATGGTCGGTTCCACCGCCACCCTGGTTGGCATCACCCAGGAAATGGCGGTGTGGGATACGCCGTTCCTGTTCACCCGCGAGCAGCAGGCCGATGCGGTGCTGGACGGCCCGGTCGGGCGTCAGGTGATGGACAAGCTGGAAGAGAAGGGCCTGGTCGGCCTGGTCTACTGGGAAAACGGCTTTCGCAACATGACCAACAACACCCGGCCGATCACCAAGCTGGAGGATTTCTCCGGGATCAAGCTGCGCGTAATGCCTAATCCGGTGTTCCTCGAAACCTTCAATCTGATGGGCGCCAACGCCGTGCCGCTGCCGTTCTCCGAGCTGTTCACCGCGCTGGAGACCAAGGCGGTGGATGGTCAGGAAAATCCCTTCAATACCATCCTCTCGTCGAAGTTCTTCGAGGTGCAGAAGTACCTGACCGTGACCAACCACGTCTACAGCCCGTGGATCGTCACCGCCTCCAAGCGCTGGTGGGATGGTCTGTCGCAGACCGAGCAGGGCATCATCATGGACGCGGCGCTCAAGGCCCGCGACTTCGAGCGTCAGGACACCCGCGCAGAAGCGGCCAAGGCGCTGGCGCAACTCAAGGAAAACGGCATGCAGGTCAACCAGATCAGCGCCGACGAGGTGCAGCGCATGCGCGAACGGGCGAAGCCGGCGATCCAGCAGGTGATCGATACCGTCGGCCAGCCGCTGTTCGACCAGGTGCAGGCCGAGTTGGCCAAGACCGAAAACTGAACCGTGCGGCGCGCACCTGGCATGCTTTGCCTGGTGCGCGCGGTGCACCCGACAGATGCTAGTCGCTGCTAGAATCGCCTGCCTTTTCCAGGGAAGTAGTCATGAGCCCACGTCGTCGTCGCTCCGCCGAACGCGTCACCCTGTCCGATGTGGCCAAGGCCGCGGGCTGCTCGCTGATGTCCGCCTCGCGCGCCTTGTCGCAACCGGAGCGGGTTTCCGATGCGCTGCGCGCGCAGGTCATGCAGGCGGCCAAGGAGCTCGGCTATGTGGCGAATCCGGCCGCGCGGGCGTTGGCCAGCTCCAAATCGAACCTGGTGGCGGTGTTGATTCCATCGCTGTCCAACTCGGTGTTCGTCGACACCGTCGAGGCAATCCAGCGGGTGCTGATGCCCGCCGGCTTCGAGATGATGATCGGGGTCAGCCACTATCGGCCCGAGGAAGACGAGCGCTTGCTACGGTCCTATCTGGCACATCAGCCGGCCGGCCTGCTACTCACCGGCTTCGAGCGCAGCGACACGGCGCGGGAGATTCTTGGCGGTTGCCGCGGCCCGATCGTCACCATGATGGGGCTGAGCGATGCCGAGGACGAATACTGCGTCGGCTTCTCGCAACTGGACGCCGGCGCGGCCATGACCGGCGCGCTGATCGAGCGTGGTTACCGGCATATTGCCTTCGCCGCCGCCCAGCTCGACCCGCGCACCCTGCAACGTGCCGAGGGCTATAGGCAGTGCATGCAGGCGCACGGGCGTTATAACCCGAGCCTGGAACTGCTCACCCCGGAGCTGTCGTCCATCGGCCTGGGCGCGAATCTGTTGGACCGCCTACTGGCGCAACACCCAGAGATAGACGCGGTGTTCTTCAACAATGACGACCTGGCCCTGGGTGCATTGTTTCGCGCGCGTCAGCTCGATCTGGCGGTGCCGCAACGCCTGGCGATCGCCGGTTTCAACGACCTGCCGGCCGCCGCCTGGGTGCATCCGGCGCTGACCACCGTGCGGACCATCCGTGGTCGTATCGGTCAGTTGGCCGGGGAAATGCTGCTGACCCTGATGCGCGGCGAGCAGCCGGCCGCGCACTGCATCGATGTAGGCTTCGAACTGGTGCTGCGCGATAGCGCTTGAGGTGGCTCACTGTTGATAAAAAAGCCCCGGATTCGGGGCTTTTTTATCAATGGTTTACAGCGCTAACTTGAAGCTTTCTCGAGTTTCTTTTCCTGGGCGATGACATGCTGGCAGATCTCGATGATCTGTTCGCGCATCCAGCGGTTGGCCGGATCCTGGTCGGTGCTCTCGTGCCAGTACAGGTGGGTTTCCAGGGCCGGCACGTCGTTGACCGGCAGCTCCATGTAATGCAGATCGTTACGCCGGGCGAAGCGTTCCGGCACGGTGATCACCATGTCGGTGTTATGCAGCACGGTGGAGGCCATCAGGTAATGCTGCGAGCGCAGGGCGACCCGCCGTTTCAGGCCGATCTTGCCCAGCGACAGGTCGATATAGCCGAGGCCGCTGCGGCGGCTGGAAATCTGGATGTGGGTCAGTGACAGGTATTCGTCCAGGCTGATCTTGTCCTTGGCCAGGGGGTGGCCCCTGCGCATGGCGCAAACGTAGCGATCTTCCATCATCTTGACGTGACGTACCTGGGGATCGGTGTTGAGCGGCGCATCGACGGCAAAGTCGAGGCGGCCCGCGGCCAGTTCCTTGGTGGTGTCGCGGCGCCGGGCGAGCATGCTCTCGAGGCTGACCTTCGGCGCCAGGCGGTGTAGGCGCTGGAACAGCGAGGGCAGCACCACTGCCTCGGTGAGGTCGGTCATGCTGATGCGGTAAGTCTTGTTGGCCTCGGCCGGATTGAAAATGCGGCTTTCCTGCACCGAGATGCGCAATTGCTGCAAGGCACTGCGCACCGGGGCGATGATGTTCTGCGCCATCGGTGTGGGCACCATGCCCTGGGCGGTGCGCACGAACAAGGGGTCGTTGAAGGTCTCGCGCAATCGGGCGAGGGCATTGGACACGGCCGGCTGGGTGATGCCAACGATCTGCCCGGCACGGGTCAGATTGGCCTCGGTGTAGATGGCATCGAAGACGATAAAGAGGTTGAGGTCGACCTTGTTCAGATTCATTCCGCGCTCGCTTAGAGTTGTCGGGATCCGTGGATCATATATCGGTGATGAATGTTTATACACGGTGAGAATAGATTAGATAAATCTTAGTCCCTGTTCTAGCATCATTTTCAGATCGAACACCTCACCAAATTAGCCGCAGAAGGTAGCTCCCATGGATTTCGCCTACTCCCCCAAAGTTCAGGAACTGCGTGAGCGCGTCACCGCGTTTATGCAAACCCACGTCTATCCGGCCGAGGCCGTTTTCGAACAGCAGGTCAATCAAGGCGACCGCTGGCAGCCGACCGCGATCATGGAAGAGCTGAAAACCAAGGCCAAGGCCGAAGGCTTGTGGAACCTGTTCCTGCCGGAGTCGGAGCTGGGCGCCGGCCTGACCAACACCGAATACGCGCCGCTGGCGGAAATCATGGGCAGCTCGCTGATCGGCCCCGAGCCGTTCAACTGCGCTGCACCGGACACCGGCAATATGGAAGTGCTGGTGCGCTACGCCAACGACGCGCAGAAGGAACAATGGCTCAAGCCGCTGCTGGCCGGCGAGATTCGCTCGGCCTTTGCCATGACCGAGCCGGGCGTCGCTTCATCGGATGCCACCAATATGGAAGCCAGCGCGGTGCGCGAGGGTGACGAGTGGGTGATCAACGGCCGCAAGTGGTGGACTTCCGGCGCCTGCGACCCACGCTGCAAGATCATGATCTTCATGGGCCTGAGCAACCCGGATGCGCCGCGTCACCAGCAGCATTCGATGATCCTGGTGCCGATGGACGCGCCTGGGGTCAAAGTCGTGCGTTCGCTGCCGGTATTCGGCTACGACGATGCGCCCCATGGTCACGCCGAAGTGTTGTTCGAGAACGTCCGCGTACCTTACGACAGCGTGTTGCTCGGTGAAGGTCGCGGCTTCGAAATCGCCCAGGGTCGCCTTGGCCCAGGCCGTATTCACCACTGCATGCGCTCGATCGGCATGGCTGAGCGCGCACTGAAATTGATGTGCGAGCGCTCGGTCAACCGCACCGCCTTCGGCCGGCCGCTGGCACGCCTGGGTGGCAACATCGACCTTATCGCCAACTCGCGCATGGAGATCAATATGGCGCGCCTGTTGACCCTGAATGCGGCGTACATGATGGACACCGTGGGCAACAAGATCGCCGCCAGCGAGATCGCCCAGATCAAGGTGGTGGCGCCGAATGTCGCGCTCAAGGTGATCGACCGCGCCATCCAGATGCATGGCGGCGCCGGGGTCTCCAACGACTTCCCGCTGGCCTACTGGTACGCCATGCAGCGCACCCTGCGCCTGGCCGACGGCCCGGACGAAGTGCACCGGGCGGCGATCGGCAAGTTCGAGATCGGCAAGTACATGTCGCGTTAAACGCCCAAGGCCAGCCGCTAAAGACGCTGGAGCCGGGTGGTAGTGATGCCACCCCGCCGCCTCAAATGACCAGGTCCGCATTTATGTGGGCCTGGTCATTTGAGTCGACAGCTATCTAGGCGCTCAGTTGTCCTGGTTGTCCTTGACTACCTGCTCCTTTAGCCAGGCAAGACGTACATGCAGCTGGGCGGCAAAGCTGCGCGCAGCCAGTTCTTCGTGAAAGGTCAGCGCACGCCGGCCCATGCGTACCTGCCAGAGTTGGCGGCCGCGTTGTTGCAGGGCTTCGATCCGTATCTCGGAGTGAATCAATGGGTTGGCCGATCCTTTGCAGGGTGATTGCGGGTTTTCAGCAACGACAACATCACGCCGCCCGCCAGTAAACCAAAGGTTACGCTAAGCGACACCAATGCTGGAATCTTACCGATAAAGCCGTGCAGGAAAATCTTCCCGCCGATAAAGATCAGCACTAACGCCAACGCGTATTTCAGGTAGATAAAGCGGTGCATCAGCGCGGCCAGGGCGAAGTACAGGGCGCGCAAGCCAAGGATCGCGAAGATGTTCGAGGTGTAGACGATAAACGGGTCCTGGGTGATGGCGAATACCGCAGGCACGCTGTCCACCGCGAATACCAGGTCAGCCAGTTCGATCAGCACCAGTGCCAGCAGCAGCGGGGTGGCGTAGCGTAGCAGCTGGCCGCTGGCCGGGTCACGCAGGCGCACGAGAAAGCGCCCGCCATGCAGTTCATCGGTGACCCGGATGTGCCGGCGCAAGAATTTCAGCACGGGGTTTTGCGCCAGGTCCGGGTGCTCTACTTCGCGGCTGAACAACATCTTTATCCCGGTCAGCAGGAGAAAGGCGCCGAAGACATAGAGAACCCAGTCGAACCGCTGCACCAGTGCCGTACCCAGGCCGATCATGATCGCGCGCAACACGATGACCCCGAGGATGCCCCAGAACAATACCCGGTGCTGGTAGCGTCGAGGAATGCCGAAGAAACCGAGAATCATCGCCATGACGAACACGTTGTCCATCGACAACGATTGCTCGACCAGAAAGCCGGTGTAGAACTCCAGCGCCTTGCCCGCCCCGAGTTGCCCCCAGATCCAGCCGCCGAACAGCAAACCCGCGGCGAAATAGCCGCTGTACAGCAGCAGGCTCTCGCGCATTTCAATTGCATGCTGGTCGCGGTGGAGTACGCCGAGGTCGAACACCAGCAGCGCCAGGACAACGGCGATAAAGGCCAGCCAGAACCAGGTAGGTGTGCCAAGAAAGGGGGCGGTAAACAAAGCCTGCAGAGTGTTCATGAGCCCTCCCTGTTATCAGCCTAAGTTGAGAAGCAACTTAGTGACTCCGACATCACGGTGAGGGATTCACCGCCAGAGGGGCCCGGTGTCACATGCCTAAAGGCTAGGGGTGAAATGCGGACTCGGCAACATCGTAATGGTGTCCCAGGCGGGGATGCAGTGGCACTGAGAACATGAAAACTGCTGCCCCGGATCGGGGCGCAGTGCATAACGCTGATTGCCTTGGTGCGCAACCCGGCGACCCCACTGCATCGGGTAGGCAGAACTCAATACACCCAGACCTCGACACGGCGGTTCTTGATCCGTCCCTCATCGACGTTGTTGGCGGCCACCGGCAGCTCGTCGCCGAGCCCGATAATCTCGTGAAATATCACCCCGCGCTTAGCCAGTTCGCGGCGCACCGCCATGGCCCGCAGTTTTGACAGCAACTCGGCCCTGGCCGGATCGGCCTTGGGGTCGCCGAAGCCTACCAGCACTACCTTGTGCTGCAGTTTGTCCTGGGCACTCAGGTAGGCGAGTAGCCGTTCCAGGTCGCGCTGGGCCTTGTTGTCCAGCGCGGCGCTACCTTGCTGGAAGCGGAAGTTCACCGACAGGCGTTGCGCCTCACGGGCCAGGGTCTGATAGGCCTCGGGCATGGCGCTGTCAGGGGCGACCTTTATCGCTCGCACGGTCTGCGCGATAAAGCCGCTTTGCGCGACTATGGCCTGCCCGCGCGGACTATGGGCAAAACTGATCAGCGCCTTGGCCCAGGGATTGGACACGTCCGGTTGGTTATAGAGAAACAGTCGCCGCGACAGCGGGTAGTCCTCGGTGGCGATCAGGGTCACGCTGGGCAGCATGGCTTGCGACTTGCCGGCGGCGATGGCCACGGCCTTGGCCTGGCGAATATAAGGCAGGCCGATAAAGCCGATGCCGTTCGGATCTTGGCTGACCGCGTCGGACAGTGCTTCGCTGGACTCGAAGCGCGGCGCGCTGGCCGCCAGGGTTGCGCCGTTGGTACTCAGCACCAGTTCCTTGAAGGTGTCGTAGGTGCCCGAGTTGTCATCGCGCGCATACAGCTTGATCGGCCCACTGTTACCGCCAAGCTGCGCCCAGTCCTGCAGCTCGCCAGAGAATATCCGCGCCAACTGATCGATGCGCAAAGCCCCGAGCGGGTTGCTCGGGTGGAGGATGATCGCCAGGCCATCGATGGCGATGATCTGTTCGGCATCGCGGCTTTGCAGGTCGCCCAGGGCCACCAAGGCGCTGGCCTCGCGGTCTTTGATCGGGCGCGAGGAGGCGGCCAGGTCGGCGCTGCCATTCTGCAAGGCGGTGAAGCCGGTGCTGGAGCCATGGGCGGCGACTTCTATGGTCACGCGGCGACCGTCGTTGCTGGTGCCGATGATCTTCTGTTCGTTGTCGACGCTGCCGGCCTCGATGCGTATCGCGTTCAGCCCCTGTGCTTCGAGCAGGCCTCTGACCAGCGCCGGGCCAAGGGTCGCACCGATGGTGTTGGAGCCCTGGATACGCAGGGCGCTGCTGTTGTCAGCGGGGATCGGCAGGGCGGCGAATACAGGCCAGGGCAGGGCATAGCAGATAAAACCGAGCAGCAGGACGGTGCAGGTCCTGCTCCAGGTTGGCTGATTACAAGCAGGCAGGGCGCGCGGTATGCGGTAGACACCTTGTAGAGGCAATTGAAGGTGTCGTGACGATAAGACAAAAAGATGACTGGAACATGACAGTGGGGTGTTGGCCTGGCCGCTCTAGCGCGGCTGCGTAGGGCAGCACAGGCGGCGATCCGTGCGGAGGTAGGGCGGCCTCGGAGCGCAGCGACAGCCCGCCAGCATTGTGCTGCACAGCTAAACCACGGTGCACTACCGGCGGCAATGTCTACGGATCGCGGACTGCTCGAGGTAATGGGTCGGGGCGTAGGCCACCACTTCATGGCGGCGGCCGCAGCAGGCGAGAGCCTTTTCAAGACTCTCAGCTCAACTCAGTTCCAGCCAGATCGGCGCATGATCCGAGGGTTTTTCCATGCTGCGCAACTCGTAGTCGATTCCTGCATCCTTGAAGCGCGATTGTAGGGGGAGCGAGGCCAGGATCACATCGATGCGCAGGCCGCGTTTGGGCTCATCCTCGAAACCGCGACTGCGGTAGTCGAACCAGCTGAATCGATCATTCACCGTGGGGTTGAGGTGGCGGAAGCTGTCGACCAGGCCCCAGTCCTTCAGGCTGGCCAGCCACTCGCGCTCTTCTGGCAGAAAGCTGCACTTTCCGCTTCTGAGCCAGCGTTTGCGGTTTTCTTCGCCAATGCCGATGTCGCAGTCTTGCGGTGAAATATTGATATCACCCATTACCACAAGCGCTTGTTCTGGCTGGAACTGGCTGAGCAAGAGCTGCTGCAGGTCGGCGTAGAAGCGTTGTTTGGCGGGGAACTTGGTCGGGTGGGCGCGACTTTCGCCTTGCGGGAAATAACCGTTCATTACGGTTACCGGATTGCCTTGGGCATCGGCGAAGGTGCCATAGATAAAGCGCCGCTGGCTGTCCTCGTCATCGTCGGGGAAGCCCTTGTGTAGCGCCAGGGGTTCCTGGCGCGAAAGCAAGGCGACGCCGTAATGGCTTTTCTGGCCGTGGTAGTGCACGTGGTAGCCGAGTTGGCGAATTTCCGCTTCGGGGAATTGCTCGTCGGATACTTTGATTTCCTGCAAACCGATCACGTCAGGCTGGTGTTTCTCGATCAAGGCCGCCAATTGATGGGGGCGTGCGCGCAGGCCGTTGATATTGAAGGAGACGATCTTCATGGGCGGCAAGTCCTGGGGTCGTTGTAACAAGTCGATGATGCTAGTCGATCCGGTGACCCCTAGGCCAGTTCTGGCTGTCGCCGGGTTGCGGTGCTAGGGTGGCTACAGGCCAAGTAGATCAAGAAAAATCAGAGGTCGCACCCTATGCCGAACAGTCCTGCTGAAGTCCGAATGCTTGATAGCGGCTATGCCCGCGAAGCGCGTTCGCTGCTGTACCACGCCTATCGCCATGAACCGACCTTTTCTTACCTGTTCGAAGCCGAACGCCCTGGTTATGACCAGCGTGTGCGCGCCACCGTTCGCGAGTTGGTGCAGCAACATTTCAGCGAGGATCTGCCGGCGATTGGTCTACTGATCGATGACCGCCTGATCGGCATGGCGCTGATCGCACCACCCCAGCGCCGGCTGGATATCACCGAGAGCTGGAACTGGCGTATGCGCATGCTGCTGACCACCGGTTTTCGCTGTACCAAACGATATTTGGCCTATCACGATGCCATTCTGGCCTGCCTGCCGCCTGGGCCTTACCACGTGCTGCCATTGATTGGCGTACACCCCGAGTTCCAGGGCAAGCACCTCGGCGAGCAGTTGCTCGAAGCGTTGCACAACTGGTGTGCCGAGGATGCAGGCTCGCTCGGCGTGGTGCTGGACACCGGTAATCCGCACTACCTGGACTTCTACAAGCGTCATGGCTACGAAGAAATTGGTGAAGTGGCGGTTGGGCCGATCATCGAACACGTGTTCTTCCATCCCAACCCGCAACAGGCCGTCAAAGCCAGCGCTTGATGGCGTGCTGGCCTGCAGAGGGCGTCGCGCAGACGGGCGTTTCCTCGCTGGGCTGAAACGGATCGCCGCCTGATCCAGCCTGAGGCGCTGGGGTACGGTAATAAAGAGTAATTGCGAGAACATTGCCAGGTGCTCTAGGTTGCTGCGTGGCACGTGCTAGCATCGCGTTCATGAGAACGTTTCCCACATATTGCGCCGGATTGGCGTTGTTCCTGCTCGGCTCGTCGGTACTGGCGGAGGCGCGCTTGGTGGTCAGGGTGCAGCCGGCCAATGCCGCGCTCAAGGCGAACGTGGAAGGCTATATCGGCGGCCTGGGCGAGCGCGACCTCGATGCCTTGCAGCGTTTTAGCCGGGTGGCCGAGGCACAGGCGGAAAAAGCTGCGCAGGCCCTGGGTTACTACCAGGCGCAGATCGTCAGCGAGGTCAGTGAAGGCGATCCATTGCGCCTGACCATCCGCATCACTCCCGGCGAACCGGTCAGGCTGCGTGAGGTGATCCTGCGCATCGACGGGCCGGCCAACCAGTTGCGCGAATTTCGCCTGCCTAGCGGCTCCGGACTCAAAGCCGGCGCGGTACTCAATCATGGCCGGTACGACGCGGCCAAGCGGCAGATCCAGAACCAGGCCTCGCGCTATGGTTTTTTCGCGGGGCGCTTCACTCATCAACGCCTGAGTATCGATCCGCGTGCCGGGGTTGCCGACATCGAACTGATCTACGACAGTGGTCCGCGCTACCAGTTGGGTGCAGTGAGTTTCGCGGGCGATGCTCCGTTTGATGAGCAACTGCTGCAACGCATGGTGCCGTTTGCCGCCGAGTCACCCTATGACTCCGAACTGATCGCCGAGCTGTACCAGGCGCTGCGTTCCAGTGGTTATTTCGAGTCGGTGAGCGTCGATGCCAATCCGAACGCCGCCGAGCAGCAGCGGATTCCGGTGAGTGTTCAGTTGCAAACGCGCAAGCCACGCAGCATGGGGCTGGGGCTGGGTTTTTCCACCGATGTCGGTCCGCGTGGGCGCGCCAACTGGACACGTCATTGGGTCAATCCACAGGGCCACAGCTACGGCGCCGAGATGGAGTTGTCGGCGCCGCGGCAGAACGTCGGCCTGTGGTACGACGTGCCCGGTGATCCACCCCTGACCGACAAACTGCGCTACGCCGGCGGTTACCAGTATCAGGAACTGGCCGACACCGACAGCCTCAGCCGCCTGCTGACCCTGGGGCCGGAGTGGCACAGCAAGCTGGACAGTGGCTGGCAGCGGGTTATCTCGCTGAAGTGGCAACATGAGCAATACCAGCTCGGCGATGATTCCGGGCTGAGTACCTTGCTGATGCCCGGCATCAGCTATGCCTACCTGCACAGCGACAATCAGGTCGATCCGCAGCATGGATATCGCCTGCAATTCGATCTGTCGGCGGCCAAACGCGGCTTACTCTCCGATGCCGACGTGCTGCACGGCACTGTCCTGCTCAAAGGCTTGACCACCCTGGCGGACAAGCATCGCCTACTCGGGCGGGTGCAGTTCGGTGGTACCGAATCCGGCGGGTTTGCCGCGGTGCCGCCATCGCTCAGGTTCTTCGCTGGCGGCGATCAGAGCGTGCGCGGTTACGACTACCAGAGCCTGTCACCGGAAAACGCCCAGGGCGATAAAATCGGCGGCCGCTATCTGTTCGCCGCCAGCGCCGAGTACCAGTACAGCGTGGCCGAGCGCTGGCGCGTGGCGACCTTTGTCGACCAGGGCAACACCTTCAACTCGCTGGACTTTCCCTCCTTGAAAAGCGCCGTCGGCATCGGCCTGCGTTGGGTCTCACCGGTCGGTCCGCTGCGCCTCGACCTGGCTCATCCGCTGGATGACCCGGGCGGTGTGCGGGTGCATTTCTCCATGGGGCCGGAACTGTGAGGAGCGGGCTCAAATACAGCCTCTATGCTTTGCTCGGCGCCCTGCTGATGCTGGTGTTGACGCTGACCTGGATACTCGCCAGCAATACCGGCAGCCGCTGGGCGTTGGCCCGGGTTGCGGGTTTGCAGGTGAGCAATTTCACTGGCCAGTTGGGCGGGCAGTGGCGCGCCGAGCAGTTGCGCTGGCAGCAAGGCGAGCGGCTGGTGGACATCCGCCTGGCCGAGGTGGCTTGGTCGCCGCTCTGCTTGCTGCGTATGACCCTGTGCGTCGAGCGGCTGCAGGTCGAGCGCATCGAGCTGCTGTTGCCGCCTGGCGAGGAGGAGGGCGACGCGCCCTTGCATTTGCCGCAGTTGCAGCTGCCTTTGGCCCTGGAGTTGGGTGAGGTGCAGATCGGCAGCGTGCAACTCAATGGCGATGAACAGCTGCAAGGCCTGCATCTGGCGGCACGCTGGACCAGCACCGGTGTGCAGCTCGACAGTCTGCGCCTGCAGCGCGGCGACTTTGCCCTGGACCTGAGCGGCCAATTGCAGCCCAGCGGTGACTGGCCATTGAGTCTCGTTGGCAAGGTGAAACTACCGGCGCCCGAGCAACAGGACTGGCAGCTTGCCGTACAGATTGTCGGTGATCTGCAGCAAAGCCTGCAGGTCAGCGCCGATAGCACGGGCTACCTGAATGGCCGTTTGCACGGCGACGTGCAGCCGCTGGCGGATAACGTCCCGGCCAGCCTGCAGTTGCACGCCGACGGCTTCAAGGCCAGCAGCGAGCTGGCGGATACTCTGCGCCTGAACAAGATAACGCTGAATGCCAGCGGCGATCTGGCCGACGGTTACCACGTCAGTGGCAACGCCGAGTTGCCGGGCGAGGGCGAGCCACTGGCGCTGACCCTGCAAGGGCTGGTGAAGGCTGATGGTGCCCAGATTGCTAGCTTGACGCTAGGCGCCAGCGCCGAGCAGCAGCTGCGCCTCAGTGGCCAGTTGGACTGGCGCGAGGGGTTTGGCCTGGACAGCAGTTTCGACTGGCAGGATTTTCCCTGGCGCCGACTGTATCCCGATCTTGCACAACCTGCGGTGGCATTGCACCGCCTGAGCGGTGAGCTGAGCTATCGCGACGGCAACTACCTGGGCCACTTCGCCGCCGAGCTGGATGGCCCGGCCGGGGCTTTCACTCTGGCGAGTCCGCTCAGTGGTGATGTGCAGCAGCTACAACTGCCCGATCTGCAGCTGCGCGCAGGTCAGGGCCGGGCCGATGGCCAGCTGACCCTGGGTTTTGCCGATGGCCTGCGCTGGGATGCGCGCTTGCAACTGCATGAGTTGGATCCGGCCTACTGGCTGGCAGAACTGCCGGGCACTCTGGGCGGACCGCTGCATAGCCAGGGCGAGCTGAAGGATCAGCAACTGAGCCTGAATGCGCAAATCGACCTCGACGGCCGGTTGCGTGGCCAGCCGGCGCAGTTGCAGGCTCAGGTCACAGGGGCCGGGCAGCGCTGGGGGCTGCAGCGATTGGCGCTGCGCCTGGGCGACAATCGCATCGACGGCAGTGCTGAGCTGGATCAGCGCCTGAGCGGGCAATTGCGCCTGAAACTACCGCGCCTGGGCCAGCTATGGCCGCAGTTGCAGGGGCAACTCGAGGGCCAACTCGACCTGGCCGGCAGCCTGCAGGCGCCCCAAGGCCAGCTGACCCTACAGGGTCAGCGCCTGGCATACAGCGACCAGCGCCTGCAGCGCCTTCAGCTCGATGCCAGTCTCGATAGCGGCCAGCACGCGCGGGTCGAACTGGATGCCCAAGGCATTACCCTGGGCGAGACCGAACTGGGCCGGCTGACGGCCAGCGGGCAGGGTGATCAGCGTCAGCAACGCCTGCAGCTCAAGCTCGCGGGCCCCTTGCTGCAGAGCGCCTTGGCCCTCGATGGACGTCTGGATCAAGGTGCCTGGCGCGGACGCCTGAGCAGCGGCGAGGTACAAAGCGGCGGTCAGGATTGGCGTTTGCAGCAACCCGCCGCCCTGGTGCGCTTGGCCAACGGCCAGATCAGCCTCGCGGCGCACTGCTGGCGTTCCGGCGCGGCCAGCCTGTGTGGCGAGGATCAACGTCTGCAGCCTGAGCCCAAGCTGCGCTATCGTCTGCGCGATTTTCCCCTCGACAGCCTGGCCCAATGGTTTCCCAAGGACTTCGCCTGGCAAGGCAAGCTGAATGCCGAGGTGCAGCTCGACATGCCGGCGGCAGGGCCGAGCGGACAGGTAGTGCTGGATGCCGGCAGCGGCACCTGGCGCATCCGCGACCGGGGCCAATGGCTGGACTTTACCTATGACAGCCTGCGTCTGGAGAGCCAGTTGCGGGCGCAGCAAATCGATACGCGGCTGAATTTGCGGGGGCCGAAAATCGGTGAATTGTCCCTGCAAGCCCGTCTCGATCCGCGTCCGGCGAGTAAACCATTGACCGGCGATTTCCGCCTGACGGGCCTTGATCTGGCTCTGGCGCGCCCGTTCCTGCCGATGGTCGAGCATCTGGCTGGGCGGCTCGACGGCAGTGGCAGCCTGTCCGGCAGCTTGCTGGCGCCGCAAATCGATGGTCGCTTGCAACTCAGTGGGGGCGAACTGTCCGGCGGTCAATTGCCCGTGACGGTCGAGGCGTTGCAGGTGGACGCGCGGATTGCCGGGGAAAGCCTGCAACTCAGCGGTGGCTGGCGCAGTGGCGAACGTGGGCAGGTCAGTCTGGTCGGCGAGTTGTCCTGGCGCGATGGGCTGCTCGGGGAATTGCGCCTGCGTGGTAGTGGTCTGCCGGTCAATATCGAGCCCTATGCGCAGCTGGAGGTCGAACCGGATCTCACCCTGCGCATCGCTGCCGAGCAACTGTCCATCGCCGGCAAGGTGCTGATCCCGCGCGGCAAGATTGTCATCCGCGAGTTGCCGCCGTCGACGGTCAAGGTTTCGGAGGATGCGGTGATCGTCGGCAGTGCAAGCAATAAGCAGCAGCCGGTGGCGATCGCCATGGATATCGATGTCGAGGTGGGGCAGGAGCGCCTGAGCTTCAGTGGTTTTGGCCTCAATGCCGATCTGGCCGGACGCGTGCATGTCGGTAATGACCTCGACACCCGCGGCGAGCTGAGCCTGAACAACGGCCGTTATCGTGCTTATGGCCAGCGCTTGACCATTCGTCGCGCACGTTTGCTGTTCGCCGGGCCGATCGACCAGCCCTATCTGGATGTCGAGGCGATTCGTCGGGTCGATTCGATGGTCGCCGGTTTGCGCCTGAGCGGCAATGCCGAACAGCCCACCACCGAGGTGTTTTCCGAGCCGGCCATGAGTCAGCAGCAGGCGCTGTCGTACCTGGTGCTCGGCCGGCCGCTGGGGCAAAGCAGCGGCGACAACAACATGCTGGCCCAGGCGGCGCTCGCCATGGGTTTAGCCGGTAGCGCCTCGGTGACCGGCAGCGTGGCGCAGGTGCTGGGCATCACTGATTTCCAACTGGACAGCCAGGGCAGTGGCATCAGCACCAGTGTGGTGGCCAGCGGCAGCCTGTCGGAGCGCCTGAGCTTGCGCTATGGGATCGGCGTGTTCGAACCGGCAAATACCATCGCATTGCGCTATGAACTGAGCAAGCGCCTCTATCTTGAGGCTGCCAGCGGCCTGGCCAGTTCTCTTGACCTGTTCTATAGGCGCGATTTTTAGTCACGCTGGGGCGTGTCGAGTGGTCGCTGGCGCTTGATGGACAAGGTTGATCGCTGAATATGCGGTGTCTTTCCGGTATACGGCTATCTATCTCTGGTTTATTCGCCTATTAACGGTAAATACAGCTAAGTATTGTCTTCTAAACAGTTAAATAGACTGCAATTCTCTTCTTATACTGGCGCCCGCTATAGCTAAGGGCATGCATCTTCATGCATACCCTCTTGCTGAATCTGTAGCTGATGGCGTCAGTCGGTCAAACAGCACTGCCTACCCGGCGGTCGAGCATGCGAAGGGTACCCAACCTCGCGATTACTACAAGAATAAGGAACCTTAGATGGAAACCCTCAACAGTTTGGTCAATCAACTCAATGGTCTTGTCTGGGGCCCGCCGATGCTGGTGATGATCCTCGGCACCGGCCTGTTCCTGATGCTGCGCCTGAAATTCATGCCGCTGAGCAAGGTCGGCGCCGGTTTCAAATTGATGTGGCAAGGCCGCAAGAAAGGCGATAGCGAAAGCGGCGAAATCACCCCGTTCCAGGCACTGATGACCTGCCTGGCGGCGACGGTCGGTACCGGTAATATCGCCGGCGTAGCCACTGCAATCTTCCTCGGTGGCCCCGGCGCGCTGTTCTGGATGTGGTGTACCGCGTTGGTTGGCATGGCCACCAAGTACGCCGAAGTCGTACTGGCAGTGCATTACCGCGAGAAAGACGAACGCGGCGAGCACGTTGGCGGGCCGATGTATGCGATCAAAAATGGCCTGGGCAAGAAGTGGCTGTGGCTGGGTACTGCGTTCGCCATCTTCGGCGGCTTCGCAGGCTTCGGCATCGGCAACATGGTGCAGGTCAACAGCATGGCCGCGGCCCTCGAGGCGACATTCGCCGTGCCGTTGTGGCTGACCGGTCTGGTCACCATGTTCTTCGTCGGCCTGGTCATCCTCGGTGGTATCAAGCGTATCGGTAAGGTCGCCGCAACCCTGGTTCCCTTCATGTGCGTGGCCTATGTCATCGCCGCCATTGTGGTGCTGGTGGTTAACTCCGCACAGATCCCGGCTGCGTTCGAGATGATCTTCACCTACGCCTTCACCCCGGTTGCAGCGACTGGCGGTTTCGCCGGTGCGGCGGTCATGGCGGCAATCCGCTTCGGTGTGGCGCGCGGTATCTTCTCCAACGAAGCGGGCCTCGGCACTGCCGGTATCGCTCAGGCGGCCGGTACCACCAACAGTTCGGTGCGCTCGGGCATGATCGGCATGCTCGGTACCTTTATCGACACTATCGTCATCTGCACCTTGACCGGCCTGGCGATCATCTGCTCCGGCGTCTGGACCAGTGGTCTAAGCGGTGCGGCACTCTCGGCCGCAGCCTTCGAATCGGCCATGCCGGGTGTCGGTGGTTATATTCTGACCGTTGCCCTGGTGGTGTTCGCCTTCACCACCATCCTCGGCTGGAGCTACTTCGGCGAGAAATGCTGGGAATACATGGTCGGCACCAAGGCCATCCTGCCGTTCCGCATTCTCTGGGTCCTGGCTGTGCCGTTCGGCGCGGTGGCCCACCTGGACTTCGCCTGGTTGGTCGCAGACACCCTCAACGGTCTGATGGCAATCCCCAACCTGTTGTCCCTGCTGCTGCTCAGCCCGGTGGTGGTCAAGCTGACCCGCGAGCACTTTGCCCGTGAGGCTAGCGTGGGTGGCATCGCAAGCCAG